>NZ_FSRM01000001.1:3842518-4482938 GCF_900141745.1 Paraburkholderia phenazinium
CGACAAATTATTATTCAGGCTGAGACGGCTAAAACGGCACATGGTCTGGAGAAAAATAGTCAACGTGGCGGATCGAATGTCGGCTTGCCTGCGCCAGATTCACGTGCGAAGAACAGGCCGACCGCAGCTAAGGTAACAAAGTTTGGGCAAAAGCGCAAAGCGGCCACGCGGATCACTGCTCGGCCGCACGCATGGCCCGGTACTCCCGCCGCACGATATCCATCAATTCTGCGACCGAGGTGCTGGCCGCTTCCTTCTCGTACGTGACGCGGCCACGCTGCATCAGCATGACGCGGTCTGCGATATCGAGCGTCTGCGCGTAGTTGTGCATGATCATCACGATCGAGAGGCCGCCCTTCTCCTTCAGGCGCAACACGAGATCGATGATCAGGCCGGCCTCGCGCGCGCCCATTGCGGCGAGCGGCTCGTCGAGCAGGAGGATCTTCGCATTGGAGTTCACAGCGCGCGCCACAGCAATCGCCTGCCGCTGTCCGCCGGAAAGCTGCTCGACCGGCAAGTCGACGGAAGGGATCCGCACGCCGATCTCCTCGAGACATTCCGCCGCGCGATTACGCATCGCGCGGTTGTTCAACAGGCGGAATGGACCGGGATAGATGATCTCGCGGTTCAGGAACATGTTGTGGTAGATGCTCAGCGAATTCGCCAGCGCCAGATCCTGATAGACGCATTCGATGCCGAGCGCGCGCGCATGATCCACCGAGCGCAGCAACGTTTCCTCGCCGCCAATAAACAGCTTGCCGGTGGTCTGCTGATGAAAGCCGGTGAGTATCTTGATCAGCGTCGATTTGCCGGCGCCGTTGTCGCCGAGCACGCCGAGAATTTCTCCCTGCTTGAGCGTTAGCGACACACCATCGAGCGCGGTAACCGCACCGAAGCGTTTGACGATCTCTTCGCCGCGCAGCGCATACGCCAATTCGGACATCACGACTCTCCCTTACTTACGCGCGAGACGCACGACGTGGATGTTGAAGATCATCGCGCCGAGAATCGCAGCGCCAAGAATCATGTTGAAGGTGAAGGCGTTGATGCCGATCAGCGTGAAGCCGTCGTTCAGAATGCCCAGCACCGCTGCGCCGATCAGGCCGCCGATGATCGTACCCGACCCACCCGCGAGCGGCGTCCCGCCGATCACCGCCGCAGCCACCGCGAGGAACATGATCTGGTTGCCGCCGGCCTGCGGATCGATCGAGGTGATGCGAAAGCCTTCGAGAATCCCGGTAAAGCCGGCCAGCACCGCCGCGATAATGAAGTTGCCGAGCTTCAACCGCTTCACGTTGATACCCGCTTCGCTCGAACCTAATGGATTCGCTCCGGACGCAATCGTATGCAAGCCCCAGCGCGTATTGCGCAAAAGTACATGCATGATCATCGCGATCCCGACGGTCCAGATGATCTCGCTGTACCCCCAGGCGCCCATGAAGGAGGCGAAGCCTTCGCCCTCCGGCGTGGACACCGGTGTGCCGCGCGAGATCGTCAGCGTGAGACCGTTGATGAAGAACAGCGTGCCAAGCGTCGTCACGAACGAGGGAATGCGCAGATAGACCGTGACGGCCCCGTTGATAAGCCCTACCACCCCAGCGGCGGCCACGCCCACGATCAACGCAATCCAGGTCGGCGCCCCCGCCTCGTGCACAAAGTGCATGATGAACGGTGCAAAGGCGAACACCATGCCGGCAGAGAGATCGATCTCGCCGCCAATCATCAACATGATTTCGCCGCACGCGATAATCGCCACCGGCGCGATGAACTGCGACAGGTTCTCGAGGCTCGCGCTGGTCAGCAGAAAGTCGTGATTCGCGATCTCGAAGTAGGCGGCCAGAATCAGCGCGACCGCCAGAATGCGAATCTCGCTGGAGCGTCCTATCGCGCCAGGCCAGCGCCTGGCGCGACCACTGGATTTCGTCGCGTCTGTCACAGATGACATTACGACTTGATCCCGCCGCTATGCGGCACGATTTGCGGCTTGGTGCTCTTGCCTTCGTAACGCGTTTCGGTGTTCAGATACGGATCGACCGTGCCCTTGGTGACGAACTTCAGGCCGGAGTTGACGTTGGCCGGTCCGACGAGGCCACCCGAGGCGAGGAACGTAAACGCTTCCACCACGGTATAAAAGCCTTGCACGTAGGGCTGCTGATCAATCGTGAAGTCGAGGAAGCCGTCGTGAATCAGCTGCACCGTGCGCGGCAAAAGGTCGAAGCCACCGCCATGCACACCCTTGGCCGGCAGGTTCGATTCCTTCATCACCTCGGCCACACCTTGCGTGCTGCCCGCATCGACCGCGAACATGCCCTTCACATCCTGGTGTCCAAGATAGAACGACTTGATCTTCGAGAGTTCTTCGTTGACCGTAGCGCCCGTTGCAATCGTCTGCACGTCGATCTTCTTGCCGGACTTCTTGATCGCGTCCGATGCACCGTCCAGCCGGGGCTGGATGTTCAGCTGCCCTGGCGTGGCGATAAAGAGTGCGACAGTGCCGCTGTCGACCAGGCTGGCGATGCGCTCGCCCATCTGATAACCCGACAGGTACAGGTCCTGACCAATGTACGCGAGGCGCGGATTGGTGCTGCCGCGTGGCGCATCCGCGTTGTAGGCGAACACCGGAATGCCGGCATCCAGCGCTTTCTGGATCGGACCATCGAACGCCTTCGGATCGACGATCGGCACCGCGATAGCATCGGCCTTGGCGGCAATCGCTGCGTTCATCGCATTGACCATCTCGCCGACGTCGGCGTTCGCGGAACCCGTCCACTGATAATCCATTCCCAACAATCCACAGGCGTCCTCAATACCGTACTGGGTCGGTACGAAGAACGGATTGGTTGTAACGTGATTAACGAAGACAATCTTCCACTTCTTGTGCGAAGGGAACGGCGACCCTTCAGCTGCGAATGCCGGCGTCGATACACCGCCAAGCATTGCCATCGCTGCTGCCAGCCCCGCGCCTTGCAGCAAACCACGTCGCGTGGTCTGTATTACTTCGTCCCGTGCTTCACCCTTCTGGTCTTCCCGCTCCTCGGCCATATCAGTCTCCCGTCTCTCAGTTGTTCAACACGCACTGTTCATGACGACGCCGGCCGGGAAAGCGCCTTTGCCGGGCACTACCACGTACAACGAAACCCGCTTGCTCAAGCGCTTAAGGTTCCGCATCAAGGTCCACGGAAAATGCTATATCACGTGCCTGCACCCCATAATCGATGTATACCCTTAACTAGTCGGACTATTCCCCGGCATGCGCTGTACTAAACAATGGCCGGCACTACGTGCTCGCCTTAAACCCAAAGTTTGCGCATCCTGAACGCCAGGTAGACACCGATACTCCATGCGGCGGGAATAGTATTACTATCATTAAAGACTACGGAGACGCCCCATGACGGAAGCCAAACGCACGCTACGTTCAGCCCAATGGTTCGGCACAGCCGACAAGAACGGCTTCATGTACCGCAGCTGGATGAAAAACCAGGGGATTCCCGATCACGAGTTTCAAGGCAAACCGATCATCGGCATTTGCAATACGTGGTCCGAACTGACGCCGTGCAACGCACACTTCCGCAAGCTTGCAGAACATGTGAAGCTCGGGGTGTTCGAAGCGGGCGGCTTCCCCGTCGAGTTTCCGGTCTTCTCGAACGGCGAGTCGAACCTGCGGCCCACTGCCATGTTTACGCGCAACCTCGCGAGCATGGACGTGGAAGAGTCGATCCGCGGCAATCCGATCGATGCGGTGGTTTTGCTGGTCGGCTGCGACAAGACCACCCCCGCGCTTCTGATGGGCGCCTCGAGTTGCGATGTGCCCGCCATTGCGGTAACCGGTGGGCCGATGCTCAACGGTAAACACCACGGGCGCGATATCGGCTCCGGCACCGTCGTGTGGCAACTGAGCGAGCAGGTCAAGGCGGGCAAGATCTCGCTGCATGAATTCATGTCTGCGGAAGCCGGCATGTCACGCTCGGCGGGCACCTGCAATACGATGGGCACGGCATCGACGATGGCGTGCATGGCCGAAGCGCTTGGTGTAACGTTGCCGCACAACGCTGCGATTCCTGCCGTGGATGCGCGCCGCTACGTGCTCGCCCATATGTCGGGCATGCGTATCGTGGAGATGGCGCTTGAAGACCTGCGTCTGTCGAAACTGCTAACGCGCGAAGCGTTTGAGAACGCGATTCGAGTGAACGCGGCGATCGGCGGCTCGACCAATGCGGCGATCCATCTGAAGGCGATTGCCGGGCGTATCGGTGTGAACCTCGAACTCGACGACTGGACCCGCATGGGCCGCGGCACGCCGACGCTCGTCGATCTGCAGCCATCGGGTCGCTTCCTGATGGAGGAGTTCTATTACGCAGGCGGCCTGCCCGCGGTCATACGGCGCCTCGGCGAGGCGAACCTGCTGCCGCATCCCACCGCGCTAACCGCCAACGGCAAGACCTTGTGGGACAACTGCAAAGACGCGCCGCTCTATAACGACGAAGTGATCCGTCCGCTGGACAAACCTCTCGTCGCCGACGGCGGACTCTGCGTGCTACGCGGCAATCTCGCGCCGAACGGCGCGGTGCTGAAGCCGTCCGCCGCTACGCCGGCCCTGCTCAAGCATCGCGGCCGCGCCGTTGTGTTCGAAAATTTCGAAGACTACAAGGCACGCATCGGCGATCCCGATCTCGATGTGACCGCAGACTCCGTGCTCGTGATGAAGAATTGCGGGCCGAAGGGTTATCCGGGCATGGCCGAAGTGGGCAACATGGGCTTGCCGCCAAAGCTGCTCGCGCAAGGCGTCACGGACATGGTACGTCTGTCCGATGCCCGCATGAGCGGGACGGCCTACGGCACGGTGGTGTTGCACGTGGCGCCCGAGGCGCGCGCTGGCGGTCCACTCGCCGTGGTGCGAGACGGCGACTGGATCGAAATGGACTGTCACGGCGGCCTTCTACACCTGGATGTGAGCGACGCAGAACTGGCGGCGCGCCTCGACGAATGGAAGCAGGCCAAACAACCGGTCTCCGCCGATGCAAGTGGCTACCGGAACCTGTACGTCGAACACGTATTGCAGGCGGACCAGGGATGCGACTTCGACTTCCTGGTGGGATGCCGGGGTGCGGAAGTGCCGCGGCATTCGCATTGAGCATGCACGCGGGTGGGCACGAAGGTGCGCTGATGCGCGCGGCGCCAGGAGCGGCCGCGTCGCAAGCCTAAAGTGTGTTAGCGGGAAAGCCGTCTGCAGATTCAGGCTGCGTGCCCACGTCCCACTTCGAGGATGCTCTCGGCATCTGCACTCGCATTCTCGAGCTGAACGAGGCTCGCCTGCCGCGCGCCGAGCGGATCACGGCTCTGGATCGCCGTGAGAATCGCCTTATGCCGCGGCAATGACAGCGCATGCGTGTCCGGATGACGGCTTGTCAGCTTGATCGACTCCGAGAGCGCGAGCGACAGCATATTGCCGATATGCGCAAGCAGGTCGTTGTGCGTGGCCGCCATGATGGCGCGATGAAACTCGAGGTCCGGTTCGAGCAACGCGTTGGCGGTTGGCGCGTGCTCCATGCTGTCGTAAGCGGAAGCGATACGGGCCAGATCTTCGCTGGTTGCTGCAGTCGCAGCGAGTGCGGCCGCGGCCGGCTCGATGACGCGGCGCACGGTCAGCAGTGAGCGGAAGAACTCGCCTTCGGGCACGCTGCTCAGTGTCCAGTACAGCACGTCGGGGTCGAGCATGTGCCATTCTTCACGCGGCCTCACGACGCTGCCCACGCGCGGCTTCGACACCACCAGTCCCTTGGCCACCAGTACGCGCGTTGCCTCGCGCAGCACCGGGCGGCTCACGCCATAGCGTTCGCACAACTCGGCTTCGGCAGGCAGGCGCTGTCCCGGCTGAACCTTGCCGCTGACGATAAAGATGCCGAGTTCCTGCACGATGCGGCCATGCAGGCTCTTGCGTTGTTGCAGATGACGATAATCCATATGAAGAGAAAGTGGGCCGTGCTTGTTTTGATCGTGGCGCGGCCGATGCAGCGCGTGAGACGACTCCTGCCCCGTAGCCATGGCGCATCGCGCGGGATTGCCGGTAGCATGTGCGGGACGCATCCAAGCATAACACGCAGGCAGACCGCATTTACGCCGCAGATCAGGCTTCAGACGACTTCCGGCTGCCGGCCCGGATGCGTGGTCTTACGCCGGCGCGCCCGCGGGGCGCGAAGTCGTGGAGAAGACAAGGCAATCCCTCGCTTCTTCGCCGAACGCGGGGAGCAGCAGCCATTTCTTCAAAGTGCCTTCGCACTGCAAACCAAGTTTTTCGAGCACGCGCCTCGACCCCGTGTTCTCAGGATCGCAAACCGTCCAGATGCGCTGGGTGGCCGGGTTCCGCCAGAGCGCGGACAACGCAGCACGCCCCGCCTCGGCCACCAGTCCCTGCCCCCAGAAACGCTCGCCGATTCCGTAATGGATCTCGGTCTTGTGTCCATGCGGAATGACGACAAAGAGGCCAACCGCCTCTTCCTCTGCGCGTGTGCTGATGACCCATGCGAACGACGCCTCATCGCCCCGCTTCCAGGCCGCATCGCACCAGTTACTCAGCATGGACTGGGTGCGAGCAGCATCGGGGTCGGCGCGGCGTTGCAGGAAGCGCGAACAAGCCTGACTGCCGGTGTAGTTGCGAAACAGCACGGCCGCATCGCCTTTTCTGGCGCGGCGCAGATGCAGACGCTCGGTCAATAGCTCAACGCGGTATTCCATCGGCACTCCCGTATGAATAGTGCTCACAACTTAGCACGACGCGGCCGCTAGAATGAAGCCCTGTCCAGATGACGGAAAATAACCATGCTCAACGGAAAGCGAATTTCGATGGTGGCGGCAATGGCAATGAATCGGGTAATCGGCGCGGCCAACGATATTCCATGGAAGGCGCCCGGAGAACAGCGGCGCTTTCGCGAACTGACCGAAGGACATCTGGTGGTGATGGGCCGGCGCACCTATGAGTCGATCGGCCGGCCGCTTCCGAAGCGCGATGTGCTTGTGATCGGCTCGCAGGTGATCGAGGCAGAGCGCGTGTCGACGTGCCACTCGCTCGATGAAGCAGCCAGGATCATCGCGGACGATGCACGCACGGAAATTTTCATCGCGGGTGGCGAACAGATCTACAAGCTGTTCTTGCCCTATGCGGACACGCTCTACCTGACGGAAGTTGCAGTGGAGCCGGGCGGCGACGCGGTGTTTCCAGAGTTGCCGGCCGACTTCGAATGCATCGAGCGGGTGGAAGTCAGCGCCGAACCGGCGTATACGTTCCTGACCTATCAGCGCACGCGCCGTAACGCGGACCAAAGCACCTGATCAAGGCGCCGGATCGAAGCATCGACCTGCCAGTTCAGGTGTCTGCGTCAGGCACCTGAGCCGAGCGAGGTGCCTGCGCAGCCGCTTGTCAAACCCTGCTAGACGTGATGCCCAGCCTCATTCCCGGCAGCCGAAGGTGTTGCTAGCGTTCCCGGCTCGTGCTCCAGCGCCGTGTCGTGATGCAGCAGCAGCACTGCTGCTACGCCCACCAGCCCGGCACCGGACAGACACAGCAGGCCCGCGCCAAAGCCACCCGTACTATCCTTGATCCAGCCCATCGCATACGGTCCGAAGAAACCCGCCAGATTGCCCAGCGAGTTCACCGTAGCAATGCCAGCCGCAGCCGCTGCGCCGGACAGAAACGCCGCCGGCAGCGTCCAGATGATCGGCAAGCAACCAAAAATGCCGAAGCCAGCAATCGACAGCGCGGCCATCTTCAACACCGGGTTATCCAGCCCCGCTGCCGCGCCGATCCCGCCCGCGGCCACCAGCAGCGCAATCGCCACATGCCACTTGCGCTCGAGTTTGCGATCCGAACGCCGCCCCCAGAAGATCATGCTGATCACGCCGACCACATAGGGCAGCGAGGTCACAAAGCCCGTCTGCAGGTTCGTGAGGCCAAACGCCTTGACGATCTGCGGCAAGAAAAAGCTCAGACCGTAATTGGTTGCGTTTGCACCAAAATAGATCAGCGCGATTGCCAGCACGCGCGGGTTGAATAACGCTTCGCGCACGCTGAAACTGCGCACGGCCTCGCGCTTGGAGCGCTCCTGAGCAAGCCGCGTGACGAGCCAGTCGCGCTCCTCGTCTTTGAGCCAGGTAGCCTTGGCGGGCTGGTCGGTCAGATAGAAGAACACCACGATCGACAGCACCAAAGCGGGCGCCGCCTCGAGCAGATACACCCACTGCCACCCTGCCATGCCGCCCATGCCATTGAGACCGAGCAAGGCGCCGGAAATCGGCGATCCAATCACCGTGGACAGCGGAATTGCCGCCATGAAATAGCCGACCACGCGGGCGCGATACATGGCGGGAAACCACAGCGTCAGCAAAAAGATGATGCCTGGGAAAAACCCGGCCTCGGCGATGCCAAGCAGGACGCGCAGCGTGTAGAACACGTGAGCGGGAGACATGCCGGTGTATCTGGAAAGGTCCGGTATGAACGCCATCGCGCCGGCAAGGATGCCCCACGTGAACATGATCCGCGCAATCCAGCGCCGCGCACCGAATTTCTCCAGCAACAGGTTCGACGGCACTTCGAAGAAAAAGTAGGCAATGAAAAAGATCCCGGCGCCGAAGCCAAATGCGCTTGAGGACAGGCCCAGATCCTTGTTCATTTGAAGCGCGGCAAAACCGACGTTGACGCGATCCAGATAAGCGACGAAATAACAGACGACCAGAAACGGTACTAGCCGCGCCGTCACGCGCGCCAGAGTACGGGTCTCAATCTCCATGAATGCTCCCCTTCACGAAACTCGATGCGGATCACCGACGCTTGAGCGGCAATCCGCCCAGGTAGCCAAAGGGTAGTCGCCCGATCGGCACCGGCAAAGGGAATTCTGTTTTGCCGAACGCGCGCCCCGATGCAACCGGCGTCGACCGCATCGATCGGCGCCACCCAGCACAATCGCACACCGGCACACAATTAAGCAGGCAGAGGAAACCCTAATGCGCTGACCACAAAGGCCGCAACGGTTGCCGCCGGCGCCGCGCTATCCGATCAGACTGAGCCGCACCGTTCGCGCCAGTTCGTCGAGTTGGAACGGTTTGCGCAAAATACTGCAGCGCCTTACCGCCAACCGCGAAATATCGACGTCGGCGTATCCTGTCGCGAGAATGACAGGAAGGTCATCTCGCACCTTGCGCGCCGCGGAAATCACATCGATGCCATTCATCCCAGGCATCGCAAAGTCGACCATCAGCAGATCGGGCTTGTCGCTCGCGAGCCGCCCGAGACCCGCCCTGCCGTCCGGCGCCTCGGTAACCACATAGCCGAGCATCTTGAGCGAGTCGACGAGCATGCCACGGACCTCGTTGTCGTCCTCGACGACCAGAATCCGCTTGATGCCCTCCACTTTCTGCTCGACCGCAGAGACTGCTTCGGACTCCGACACGACACGCTCGCGCAATGGCAGCCATAGCTGCACCGTCGTGCCCCGTCCTGGTTCGCTCTCGATACGCGCCGTGCCGCCGGCCTGGCGGGCAATCCCATACACCTGGCTCAAACCGAGCCCGGTACCTTTGCCGATCGGCTTGGTGGTGAAGAACGGATCGAACACGCGTGAAATCACGTCTACCGGAATGCCCATGCCGGTATCGCGGAACTCGGCGACGACATAGTGCCCGTCCGCGAGCGTGGGATCCGGCGCCGTGCGCAGACCGACCTGCACATCGAGTTTGCCGCCGCCCGGCATCGCATCGCGCGCATTGATGGCGAGGTTGAGAATGGCCAGTTCGAGCTGATTGGCGTCCGCTTCGGTCCAGAACTCCTCGGCGTCGAAGTGAGTGGTGAACTGGATCGTCGAACCTAGCGAGACTGTGATGATGTCGCGCATGCCATGCAGCAAGGCCACCACATCCACCGCTTTCAGATCGAAGTTACTCGTGCGCGAGAACGTCAGCAACTGGCCCGTCAGTTTCGCGCCGCGCTCGGTGGCACGTTTCGCGGTCGCGGCCATGGTGCGTACGCGCTCATCGGCGCTCACGCGCGCGATCAATTCCGCGTTCACCATGATGACGTTGAGCAGGTTATTGAAGTCGTGCGCGATGCCACCGGTCAGTTGACCTAACGCTTCCATCTTCTGCGACTGGACCAGCACGGCCTGCACCTTGGCACGCTCGTGAATCTCCTTCATCAGACGGTTGTTCGCAGACGCAAGCTCGTGCGTGCGCGCCGCAATCCTGCTTTCCAGCGAGTCATTGAGCTGAACCAGGGCTTCCTGGGCTTCGATGCGTTGTGCAAGATGCTGGCGCGACTCGTCGAGATGCCGGCGGGAATCGTACTGCCGGATACGCGCACGCAACGACGAAGTCACGGCCCGGCGCAGCGTTTCGGAGTTCAGGGGCCGCTCCAGCACGACCACGTTGCCAAGCCGCTCGAGCACCTCGAGGCTTTGCGCCGAACGCCGCGACACACGGTTGCTGGCGAGCAGGATGATCGGGAAATCGGACCATGCGGGCTGGCTTTCCAGCCAGTCGAACAGCGCGGCGGCCTGCTCACCGCCGAGCGCCTCTTCGGTGATCAGCGCCGTGGCCGCCCCATTGCCCAACTCGGCCGTCAGCGCCTGCGCGTCGGCACACTGGACGCAAGAGCGGCCGTCCCGGGTAAGCAACTCGGAAATCACGTCGGCATCGCGGCCGAACGGGGCCAGAATCAGGACGCGACGCTCCATGGATGGATTAGCCGGCACGAGCGATAACATTTTCCGTAGTGGACAACAAGGCAGTGCCGCCCTTGTAGGAAGGCAAGCCGGTCAGTACGCCGTCGAAGTCGCGCAGTGCCTCGCCTATCTCGACGCCGTCGGCGCCGAGGCGGAACTGGCGGATCGAGCGTTCGTGCGCGTTCGCACGGCTCTTGACCGCGGCGATCGCGGTCAACACCTCGCCACCGTGCTCGAAGTAGCGGAACAACACCACGACATCGCTCAGGTAACTGATGTCGATATCGTTCTGCACCTCGCCGATGATGCCGTGCTGACCCAGCACCAGCAGTGTGATGGCGCCCTTCTGGTTCAGATAACCGAGCAGCTCGTGCATCTGCAGCAGCAGATAGCGCTCGCCTGGCATGGCTTGCAGATAGGCATTGAGACTGTCGATCGCGACGTACTTCATGTTGCGGTTCTCGACAGCGTCGCGCACGTCCGCGGCAAATTCTCCTGGCGAGAGTTCCGCCGGATCGATCTGGCGCACGTGCAACAGTCCTGCATCGATATGCGGTTGCAGGTCCATGCCGAGATTCGAGCAGCGTAGCAACAGCGTGCTGAGCGTCTCGTCGAACAGGTAGTAGACACAACGCTCGCCGCGCTTGAGCGCCGCGATCAGGCACGACACCACCGTCGTGGTCTTGCCGACGCCCGACGGCCCGATCATGAGCGCGCTGGTGCCCGGAATCAGGCCACCGCCGAGCAGCGTGTTCAAGCGCTCGCTGCCGGTGCTGAGCGCATGCGAATCGAACTTCGCATGGTGCTCGGCCGCGACCAGACGCGGATAGACCTTGATGCCGCCGGTATCGAGCGAGAAGTCGTGATAGCCCTCGCGAAACTTGATGCCGCGCATCTTGGCGATCCGCAGACGGCGCCGGTTGCCGCCGTAGTCGTGCGCCATGCTGTCCAGACTGATCACGCCATGCGCGATGCTATGCAATTGCAGATCGCCAGGCTCCGCCGTGTTGTCGTCGAGCAGCAGCACCGTGCATTCGCGGGTCGCCAGATAGCGCTTCAACGCCAGAATCTGGCGCCGGTAGCGCAGCGGGTTCTGCGACAGCAGCCGCAATTCCGACAAACTGTCCAGCACGATACGCACGGGCTTGAGTTCATCCACCTGCTGGATGACGTCGCGCACGGTCTCGCCCAGCTCGACTTCAGCGGGTTGCAAGACGGTCTGTTCGTAGCGCGGATCGAGCCCCTCGTCGGAGAGCAGTTCGACGATCTTGAACTGGCTGACATCCCAGCCGTGGCTGGCCGCGACCGAGATCAGTTCCGACTTCGTCTCGGACAGCGTGATGTAGAGACCTCTCTGCCCCTCAGCGGTGCCTTTCAGTAAAAACTGCAACGCCAGGGTTGTTTTACCCGTGCCCGGCGCGCCCTCCACGAGGTACATCCGATGCGGCGTCAAGCCACCGCCGAGGATGTCGTCGATCCCTTCGATCCCTGAAGATAATCGCGCAGCGCGCTCGTTAGCCTTATTCTGCGTCATGGTTGTGACGTCATGATCTGACGTGATTATTGAACATGTGCCGCCCGGGCGAGCCTCAGCAAAGGCGCTCATTCCGCCGGCCGGCGCGACAAACCGAGCAAATTGCGGGCCAACCGCGCCGGCCAGCCCTGTAACCCCCGCTCCGAAAAGGCAAATTCAGTGTTGTGAATCCATTAGGCACGGCGCTGCCTGTGACCGGGAACGATCCTTCCTAAGGTGTTTCTTACAAGCGAGAACCCGGCTGTTCCAGCCGGCCTCTCACCCCAGGGAACTCATGGAATCAGGAAGCGGGCGCTCGATCGAAGTGGACTTCTTCCGCGGGATCGTGCTGATCGTCATCGTGCTGGATCACATTCCCGGCAGCGCGCTGTCGCATCTGATGCTGCACGCCTACGCGTTTTGCGACTCGGCCGAGGTGTTCGTGTTTCTTGGCGGCTATGCGTCGGCCGCGGCCTATACGGCGGTGCTGACACGTCGTGGTCCAGGGGCCGCGCAGATGCGCTTTGTCAAACGCTGCTGGGAGATTTACCGCGCATATCTGCTGACCGCCGTGTTGACGCTGCTGTCCGGCGCGCTGCTGGCGGTGTCTCACCTGAACCCGCCGATGGTCGCGCTGACCGGTTGGCCGCCGTTCGCCAGTCATCCTCTGCGCGAAGCGTTCGATATCCTCGTGTTGCGACGCCAGCCGTACCTATCGAGTGTCTTGCCGATGTACGTGATGTTCGCGTTGTGCGTGCCGCTCATCGTGCCGCTCGCGCGGCGTTCGGCTGTCACGGCATTGCTGCTGAGCGTGGCCGTGTGGGCCGCGGCGCGGCCGCTGGCGGCGTTCTTCAGTATTGACGACGTGATCGATTGGGCTTTCAATCCGTTTGCATGGCAACTGATGTTCGTACTCGGCATCGTGTGCCGCCTGCATCCGTTGAGCGAAGCCTTCCATGCGTCGAACACGGCGCGCTGGCTGGTACGTGCCGGCCTCGCCGCGGTGCTTGCCTTCGCCGTGGTCAAACTCTTCGTGCTGACGCAGCCACTGCCCGGCACGTATAAACAGAATCTCTCGGTGGATCGCGTGATCAACTTTCTCGCCATTCTGTGGCTGACTACCCGCCTGGTGCGCCTCGGCAGCATCGCGTGGATTGCGGAACGCTTGCCGGCCGTAGTACGTGTCGGGCGCACCGGTCTCGTCTGTTTCGTGACCGGCACGCTGGTGTCCCTGATCGTCGATACGGCTACGCCGCATGCCTTTCGCGGCCTCACCGGCGAGCTCGTAGCGCTCAGCGGCGACCTCGTTGCGATCACCGCGATGCTCGTCATCGCACGCGGCTGGAGCGGCTGGAAAGGTGATTCGTCGGGCCCCGCCGTGACCGGCGCAGGGTGCAGATGAGCGCGGTGGTGGCAAGGACCGTATGCGTCGCCAGAACCATCCGCGCCGCAATCGTCAAGGCGCCGTACGCGATGGCCGTGCTGCTCTGCGCGATGCTTCTTCTCTTCAAGCCCCTCGATGCCGCCGCCTTGTCGTCCAGAGGCGCACTCGCCGCACAATGCACAGCGCTCGCCGGCAGCACGCTGCCTGCCCAGGTGATCGCCTTACCCACCCGCGGCGCGCGGATCGACAGCGCCGTCATGATTCCCGCCACCGCCTCGGGCAACCAGAGCGGCGAATTCTGCCGGATCACCGGCAGCATCCTGGCCCTCGACGCAAACACGCCCGATATCCATTTCGACCTGAACTTGCCGGTCAACTGGAACGGCCGCGCACTGCAGATCGGCGGCGGCGGATATGACGGCGTGGTGGTGAGCGGCACCGGCGTGATGCCGTTCTCGCCGGATCATGCGCCGCTCGCGGAAGGCTATGCGACCTTCGGCGACGACTCCGGTCACACCGGCAATTCCGCGCTCGCCAACTTCGGCCTCGTCAACGAAGCTGTGATCAATTTCGGTTACGCGCATCTGAAGAAAACCCACGATGCCGTGCTTGAACTCATCAAGCGTGCGTACGGCCGGCCGCCCGAGAAGATGTACTTTGCGGGCGGCTCGACCGGCGGCCGCGAAGGCTACACGGTCATGCAGCGTTTTGCCGACGACTACGACGGCGTGATCGCCAATTCGCCCGCGCTGAATTTTTCCGGCGTGCGCCTGCTCGGTGTGGTGCTCGGGCACGCCGAGTACGGCACGCCGGGTGGCTACCTGCCGCCTGCGATGCTCGAGCGCATCTATCAACGCTCGCTGGAGATCTGCGACAAACTCGACGGCGCCGCCGACGGCATCGTCAGCGACGTGGAGGGATGCCGCCAGCACGAGCAGGAGATCATCGATTCGTTGCGCTGCCCGCCATCCACGCCGTCGATGCCCGTCGCGTCATCGGGCAACAACGACGCGTGTCTGACGGAAGCGCAGATCGCGACGCTGCGCGTGCTCACCGACGGCCTGTCCCTGCCCTACCCGCTCGCGTGGAACGCGAATCGCTATGCAGGCTACAACGTGTTCGAGGGCACGCGTTTCACCAGCGCACTCGGTCTTGGACATGACCCCGTGCGCCTGCCGCTGCCCACGTTTGTTGCCAACGGCTATATGTTCACCCAAGGCGACAGTTACGTGCGCTACTTCGTCACTCAGGATGCGAAGTTCAATTCGCTGAACTTCGATCCGCTGCATCCGGGGCGCTACCGGCAGCAGTTGTTCGCGCTTTCGGAAACGATCGGCGCGATGGACACCGACCTGTCGCGCTACATCGCGCACGGCGGCAAACTGATCACGCTGCAGGGCCTCGCGGACGAAGTCATCAGCCCGAACCAGACCATTGCGTACTACGAAGCGCTCAACAGGCGTTTTGGCAACGACAAGGTCGATGCGTTCATGCGCCTCTACATGGTGCCGGGTTATCAGCACGGCAATGGTGTGTTCATTCCGTCGGTCGACCTGCTCGGCGCACTCGACAATTGGGTCACGCACGGTGTGGCGCCGGAGACGCTGACGGCGACGGATATCGCCTTGGCCACTAACGGGCGCACACGTCCGATCTGCCGGTATCCGACCTTTCCGCGCTATGTCGGCAACGGCAATATCAATCGCGCAAGCAGCTTTGCCTGCGCCGAACCGTGAGCGGACCGGCGACAGGATTCCGTAGGTATCCTTACTCGCTTATCCTTAGCCGGTGTGCCTTGACTTCATTGAATTTGGGCGTACCGTTAACATTACCACCGCACGTTTGGCGAGCCGGGACTCGCAAGGAAAGACCATGGGCAACCGCTATGAGCGCTCACGCCTGTCGCGCTCGTTTACGTATAAAGGCATCCAGTACCATCCCGGCATGCTCATTGTTCTGGCCGCCCAGGTCGTCTGTCTCGCTGCCTTTTCCTTCGCCGCCAATCTGCTGAGTCAGGACAAGTGGCTAGGCATCACACTGGGCTTTAGCCTGCTGTTCGGACTGATTCTCTCGCTGGGTTTTTTCGGCACCTGGAGTCAGTTCCGCGACGATATCGACCTGTGGACGTTCCTCAACACCAATCCGGTCGAATCGGCTGTAGCGATCGCCACGGCAGGTGAAGTCATCGCCATTCTGATGGTGGCGCCGTCCATTTGAGTTTCGCTGGATCTCACCGGAATTTCACCGCGAGCCACGCGCACCGTTGTCGTGCATGCGCGTGGCGTCGGTGAGTCCGTCCGTCATTGCGACGCTTACGGAATCAGCCAGAGCGCAACACCGTAAATCACGAGCGACACCGCAAAGGTGACAGCCGTGTAGCCCATCACGCGCTGAATGCGAATCCCCGCAATCGCCACGACGGGGACTGCCCAGAACGGCTGCAGCATATTGGAGACGTTCTCGGCCATCGCCACGCCCATCGCGGTACGCGGTACGGATGCATGCAGGCTCAGCGCCGCCGGCAGCACGAACGGCCCCTGCACGGCCCAGTGGCCGCCCGCGCTCGGAATCAGCAGCGTAATGATCAGCGAACTCAGATAGCTCAGCACCGGCAGCGTCACCGGTGTGGCAATCGCGACGAAGGTCTTGGCAATCGTCGATGCGAGGCCCGTCCCCGTCATGATGCCCATGATGCCGCCGTACACCGGATACTGCAGCAGCATCGAACCGGTCTGCCGCGCGGCGCGGCGGATCGCATCGGCGTAGGCGATGGGAGTGCGCTGCAGCGCGAGCCCCACCAGCAGGAAGATCAGGATCGTCGTGTTGATGTCGAGCTCGAAGCCCTTCGCAGACCAGGTCATCGCCAGATAACCGATGCCCAGCACGAGCAGGATCAGCGTGCCCAGCATCGAGCGCTCGGCGCGGGCGGCGAGCGAAGTCGGCGACGCGCCACGCGCATGCGGATCGGCGTCCGCCTGGGCTTGCGCGCTGCCATTCGTCGCGGCGCCCGCTTCCGGCGCGGTTTCGCTAAAAGCGACCACGTGTTCAGGCTTCGGGTGCATCCGGATGAAGATCGCCGTCATGACCACCACCACCAGCACAGTCGGAATGAAGACGAACGGGGCGAACACAGTCTGGCTCAGCGGAATCACCTGTCCGGTGGCTTTCTCCACCAGGTTCAAGGCATTGCCATGCGAAGCCTGCGACAACGCGATCGAACTCGACAGCCCGCTGTTACAGACCGACCAGGCCGAATAGCTGCCCGCAACGAGCCACGCAAAGTCCACTTTCACGCGCTTCGCGATTTCGCGCGACAGCAACGCGCCGACGATCAGACCAAGCCCCCAGTTCAACCATGCGGCCACCGCGACGATCGGAAAGACGAGCAGCGCGGCGCGTGCTGGTGTGCTCACGCCGGCTGCCATCGCCCGCAGACCGCGTTGTACGAGCGGCGCCTCGGCGATGGCGTAACCCGTCGCCAGAATCAGGATCATCTGCAGCGCGAAGCCTAGAATGTTGAAGGTACCGCCATACCAGGACGTCAGGATCACGGGGACAGTGGCGTGCGGCGCAAAGGCGAACGCCAGCAGAATGACGACCACGGTCAGACCGATTGATAGGACGAACGGGTCCGGCATAACCTGCTCGAACACGTAGACGAGCCCGGCTACGATGCCGCGTCGGCGTTCGCTGGGATGGGGGTGTGGGTGGGTTGGTCCAGTTCCGTTGTTATCCATGATGTCTCTTCCTCTCGCCGCGTCTCGCCGGAGCGGCATCTCTCAAGAACCGAGCCTCGAACGAAGAACGCCGAGGGTCGGCAAATGCAGCATACGCGCACGACTGTGCGCTGTAATCGCGGCAAGAACCCTACCTGATTTTCATATTTGCTGCTCTGAGGACGGCAGCACGCGCCGCAGCGCTCGCGGCGGCGGCGTGTCGTACAGGCAGAAGGCCCGCAAGGTGCGCAGAGAGGTGCAGCGAGGGACAGTAAACGACTGAGGGCAGCCGCCGGCTGCCCTCGTTTTGCGACTTGATGCGAGACTTAGAACGCCGTCCCGATCTGGAACTGGAACTTCTGGTACTGGTCGCCGGAGTGCTTGACGAGCGGGAAGCCAAGGCTGAGCTTGAGTGGCCCGATCGGCGAGATCCACGCGAGACCCGCACCATACGCATAGCGCAGGCCATTCGCGCCGATACTGCTGCCTTCGTCGCCCCAGACGTTACCGCCGTCGAAGAACGTGAAGACGCGCAGCGTGCGGTCGTAGCCGGTGCCCGGCAGCGGGAACGTCAACTCGATGTTACCCACCAGCATCTTCGAACCGCCGATCGGATCGCCTGTGGTCGCATCGCGCGGACCCAGCGAGCTCGGCTCGTAGCCGCGCACCGAACCGATACCGCCGGCGTAGTAGTTCTTGAAAATCGGGAACGGCTTGCCATCGAGACCGTTACCGTAACCGCCCTGGAAGTTCAGGCCCAGCACGAAGCCGCGCGCGAACGAGTAGTAATACTGTGCCTGCAGGTCGGCCTTATAGTAAGGCGTACTGCCGATCGGCGAGCCCCATTCGGCGTTCGCCTGCGTGAAGTAACCGCGGCTCGGCACCAGTGCGCTGTCGCGATTGTCGCGCGACCAGCCGATCGTCAGCGGCACGTTGTTCGACACGCGGCCGAAGTCGTTCACGTAGTCGATATAGCTTTGCGGCGTGGTGGCGTCGACGTCGAGACGGTTCTGTTCGAAGCCGAGACCGAAGTACACCATGTCCGATTCGGAGAACGGAATGCCGAACTTCATATCCGCGCCTGCGGTGATGATGCGGAAGCTCGTGTCGGTCGTGTTCGAGTAGTACAGCGGCTCGCTGGTACGGTAGTAGACGTCGGTAATACGCTTGATGCCGTCCACCGTGAAGTACGGGTCGACCTGGGTGACCGTCAGCGTACGGAACGTCGTTGCGGTATTCACGTTCACCGCGAGACTGGTGCCCGAACCGAACACGTTGTCCTGCGACACGCCTGCCGAAATGATCGGGCCTTCGCCGGAACCGTAGCCGAGACCGAGAGTAACGGAGCCAGTCGGCTTTTCCGTGACCTTCACGTCGACGTCCACCTGGTCCGCCGTGCCTTCGACCGGTATCGTCGTCACGTCGACATCGGTGAAGTAGCCGAGACGGTTGATCCGGTCTTTCGACAGCGCCAGACGGCTCGAATCGAACCACGAGCTTTCGAGCTGGCGCATTTCGCGGCGCACGACTTCGTCGCGCGTGCGGGTGTTGCCGATAATGTTGATGCGGCGCACGTAGACGCGGCGGCTCGGATCCACCTGCAGCGTCAGGTCGACGGTATGGTGCAGCTGGTCGATCTGCGGCTGCGCATTCACCGTGGCGAACGCGTAACCGTATTCACCGAGCTTGTCGACCACGGCCTTCGTGGCAGCCTTCAGCTTGGCAGCCGAGAAACGGTCGCCCGCCTTGATCTTGACCAGCTTCGAAAGCTCCGCCTCGCGGTCCAGCAGATTGCCGGCCAGATGGATGCCCGAAATCGTGTACGGCTCGCCCTCATGCAGGGTGAGCGTGAGGTACATGTCCTTCTTGTCCGGCGACAGCGAGACCTGAGTCGAGTCAATGTTGAACTCGAGGTAGCCGCGATCCAGATAGTACGAGCGGATGTTCTCGAGGTCGGTGGTCAGCTTGTCTTTCGAGTACAGGTCGTTCTTCGTGTACCACGAGAACCAGTTAGGCGTGGACTGCTGCATTTCATCGCGCAGCGTGCCGTCGCTGAACACCTTGTTACCGATGAAGTTGACCTGGCGGATCTTCGCGCTCGGACCTTCGATCACCGAGAACAGCAGACCGACGCGGTCGCGGTCGATCGGCGTGACCGTGGTCGTGACTTCGGCTGCGTAGTAGCCGTGCGTCAGGTACTGGCGTTTCAGTTCCTGCTGGGCGCGGTCGACGAGCGACTTGTCGTAATAGCGACCCAGCGACAAACCGACCGAGTTCAGCGCCTTGTTCAGGTTGTCCTTGTCGAATTCGTGCAGGCCCGAGAAATCGATGGTGCCGATTGCCGGACGTTCCTGCACCTGCACGACGACGACGTTACCTTCGGTCGAAATCTTGACGTCGTTGAAGAAGCCCGTCGCGTACAGCGCACGGATGGCCTGCGAGGCCTTGTCGTCAGTGAAAGTGTCGCCCTGCTTGATGGGCAGGTACGCGAAGACGGTATTCGGTTCGACGCGTTGCAAGCCTTCGAGCCGGATGTCGCGAACCACAAAAGAGTCGGTGGCAAAGGCCGAGGCTGCTGTGACGCTCAGGCCGATAAATGTCAGCGCCCTGGCGCTGCGGGCCGATAGTGTTTGAACCTTCATGCAGGATAAGCGACAAGATTTCAATGCAACATGGGAACCGCCGCCGCTTGTTTTTCCAATCTCTGGCCCACGGCGCGGATGGGTGATGTCTCTTGGGTCTACCGCAGTCTGATGCCGGAGGTATCACCTTCGCACGGCATCGCACACTTCACGCTCTGTTTCTCGTGCCGAGCAGGTCAGGAGTATAGAACGGTTTTGTGGCTGCGGGACTTACTTCGATTACATGCGGACTACTTCCAACTTATTACAGATTCATACATTCCCTGCGGTCATACTTACGCTCTGCCGCCAATTTTCGAGAAGTTGCATACCATAACACGAAAAATATGCGACGCAACATCTGCCAGGTGGTAGCCCCCGACCGAACGGTTCTTAACGCAAGGATTCGCCCTGAAGGAGAGGATTACCCAACATGAGCGAATGTTTCGGACCGCAAATTTTGCCAGAAGACGCCGCCGGAGAACACCCCCAGCAGAAGGCAAAACGTAATATTCAGGCAGCCCCGATCGTAAACCAATTTGCGCGCCATTTTGGCACAAGGCTGTCGATTGATTCGAAAAATTTCTCGAACCGGCCGTCCGATGGTTGCGAGAAAAAGACGAAACCGCGTGCCAAAACTCATGCCCCCAGCGGCGCAAGCAGGTTGCGCAGTGCCGACAGACTGAGAGGACGCGCGAACCAGTACCCCTGCACCTCGTCGCAACCCAGTTCGCGCAGGCGCTCGGCCTGCTCCTCGGTCTCCACGCCTTCCGCCGTGACGCGGAGCTTTAACGCGTGGGCCATCGCGATGATGGCGCCGACGAGCGCCGCGCATTGCGGGTCGCTCATCATCCGGATGACGAACGAGCGGTCCACCTTGAGCCGGTTCAGGGGAAAGCGCGTCAGATAGGCCAGACTCGAATAGCCCGTACCGAAATCGTCCACCGCCACTTCGACGCCGAGCTTGCGCAGCGCATGCAGCGTGCGCAACGCTTCCTCGGTGTCGCCGAGCAGGACGCCTTCGGTGATTTCCACTTCGAGGTAGGACGGATCGAGCGCCGCGTCGTGCAGCGCGCTTTCGATGGTCGCCAGCAGATTCTGCCGCTGGAACTGCTGGGGCGACACATTCACTGCCACCCGCGGCAGGCCGCCGGTGAGCCGCAACAGCTTGCCAGCATCGCGGCAGGCGGTCCGAATCACCCATTCGCCGATCCGTTCGATCAGACCCGCCTCCTCCGCGACCGGGATGAACTCGACCGGGCTGATCGGGCCGCGTTGCGGATGATTCCAGCGCAACAGGGTCTCGACCTGGGCGATGCGCCCGGTCGCGAGCGTGATCTGCGGCTGGTAGACCAGATGCAGTTGCTGCCGGTCAAGCGCATCGCGCAGCATGGTTTCGAGTTCGAAGCGGCGCGCGGCCTGTCCGTCGAGCGCCGCTGAAAAGCGCCGCATCACGTTGCCGCCCGCGCCGCTCGCCGCGGACAACGCGACGTTGGCGCGCCGCATCAGCGTCGGCACATCGTCGCCGTGTTCCGCGCTGTGTTCCGGATACGCCGCGCAGCCGATGCTTGCCGTCACCGTGATCGTCGTGCCCGAGCAGTCGATCGGCTCGGCAACGCGTGCCAGCGCTGCAGCGGCCAGGGCGTCGACCGCCGCGCCCGTCTCGTTGACCAGTAGCGCGAATTGCGTGCCGCTGACCGAGGCAATCGTGCCCTCGTTGGCAATCAGGCCGCGCAGGCGCTCGCCGACAATTTGCAGTACGAGCTCAGCCGCGTAGGAGCCAAGCGCATCGCGCAGCTTGCGCAGGGAGTTCAGTTCGACGAGCAGCACGGTAAAGCCCGTGCCGTCGCGGCGGCAACGCGCCAGCGTCAGATCGAGCCGCTCGGTGAAGAGGGTCTGGTTCGGCAGGCGCGTCACGCCGTCATGGTGCGAGACGTACCAGAGGCGGGCTTCGGACTGGGCGTAGCGCGTCATCTCGACGGCCATGCCTACGTAGCTTGCGCAATCGTCCTTCGCGCGGCTATCGAAGGCAAGCGGTTCGTCCGCGGATTGGAGCCGTTGTGGCACCGCTTCGCCGGCCGGCAAGGGCGACACGGCCAGCATGACCGACATCCGCGTGTTGTTGCGGCGGATGTAGGTCCATTCGCTTTCGTAGCGGGTCGGGGCCATCAACGAACCCGGCGACACGGAACCCGGCGTGCCCACGCCCCAGTTCCCAACGCCCGGCAATTCGCCGCGGCGCCGCGCGAGTTCCGCCGGGTCGTGCAACGAATCGAAACTGCGGCGCCCGATCAGCTCCTCCGCCCGATACCCGGTCAGTTGCTCGAAGGCGGCGTTGACGTAGCGGAAGGTGCCGTCCGCCGTGTAGATGAACGCGCCGTAGGGTGCGGCGTCGAGTGCGCTGCTCTGCACAGGCGCAGCGGCTTTGCGATCGTGGTGCATAGCCGCCCCTTCAGCACGTAGGCCTGTCCGAGCCAGGCCAGGCGTGCACACCTGGGACAAAACTCGGATGTAAGCGCCCGTTCATAGCTCTTCCGCCCTCTCTCTCAATATTTATTTGAATCATGACACCTGCGACCGGAAGGCAGGCTCAGTTCAGCCTCCAGGCGGCCGGCGGCCGCGAGTATTCATTTGTCACGGCTTGCGGCACGTGGCGTCACTCGAAATTCACCTTCGATGATTCGCAACATGATGCTCTGCACAAATCTCATCATAACGGCTTCTGTTTAGCCATCCGCATTTACGCCGTTACAACACAACACAACACAACGCACACCGGTGCGCAAAATTTCCCGGCGACCGTGTCGATTGTCCGTCTGTTCGCTCGTCGTGTTGATGAAGCCCTGCTGAAAACGGCTGGGCCTTCTGACTCGTCAACCCGCCCATTCGAGGAGCGACCACCATGTCTGCAGCCGCTGTGAAACCGATTCCGGAAGGAATGCATTCGCTCACCCCGCATCTGATTTGCGCCGGCGCCGCCGACGCGATCAGGTTTTACACGGAGGCCTTCGGCGCTGTCGAGCAGTTCCGCTTGCCTGGTCCGGAAGGCAAATTGATGCACGCATGCGTGAAGATCGGCGACTCGATGCTCATGCTGGTCGATGAAATGGCCGGCTGCTCGATGCTCGGACCGAAGTCGCTGAAAGGCTCGCCGGTCGCGATTCACCTGTACGTCACGAACGTCGACGCCACCGTCGAGCAAGCGGCCGCGGCCGGCGCCCGTGTCACGATGCCGCCCACCGATATGTTCTGGGGCGACCGCTTCGCCCAGCTCGAAGATCCGTTCGGGCACCGCTGGTCGGTGGCGACGCACACGCGCGATGTGTCGATGGAAGAAATGCAGGAAGCCGTCCGCGCGATGCAGTAGTTTTCAACGCGCTATTTAAAGCGCGATTTAAAGTGCTGTTTGACGCGCTTTTTTAACGCACCACCGCATCGAACGAAAACGTGCCGAGCGCCGCGCGCACTTCATCCAGCGTGGCCTGGGTCACGTCTTTCGCTCGCTGCGTGCCTTCGCGCAGCATATCGAACACGTGGCCCGGATCGCGCGCGAGCTGTTCGCGCCGCTCCCGAATCGGTGCGATCAAAGCCTGCAGCTGCTCCTCGAGACGGCGCTTGACCACCATGTCGCCGAGGCCGCCCGCGCGATACTCGGCCTTCAGGCGCTCGACGGTAGCGCGATCCTCGTCGAAGGCGTCGAGATACGTGAAGACCACGTTGCCCTCCACGGTGCCGGGATCGGAGGCGCGCAGGTGATTCGGATCGGTGTACATGCTTTTGACCGAATCGCGGATCGCGTCGGCTGAGGATGAAAGCGGAATCGAGTTGCCCTGCGACTTGCTCATCTTCGCCTTGCCGTCGACGCCGGGCAGGCGGCCCATGGCCGGAATCAACGCTTCTGCTTCGGGCAGCACGTCCCTGCCGACCTGACGGTTGATACGGCGCACGATCTCGTTGGTCTGTTCGATCAGCGGCGCCTGGTCTTCGCCGACTGGCACGACATGCGCCTTGAAACCGGTGATGTCGGCAGCCTGAGCGACCGGATAGCAAAGAAAGCCCGCCGGAATATCGCGGCCGAAACCGCGCGCCTGAATCTCCTCCTTGATGGTCGGGTTGCGCTCGAGGCGCGCGACGGTCACGAAGTTCAGATACAGCAGGGTCAACTCGGCGAGCGCGGGGAGAGCCGACTGCACGGCGATCGTGGTCTTGCGAGGATCGATGCCGACCGCCAGATAGTCGAGCGCGACTTCCAGCACGTTGCGGCGCACCTTGTCGGGATCGTGCGCGTTATCGGTCATGGCTTGCGTGTCCGCGAGCAGCACGAATTGCTGATGCGTCTCCTGCAACGCAAGACGGGTTTTCAGCGAGCCGACATAGTGGCCAAGATGGAGCGCACCGGTGGGACGGTCGCCAGTGAGGACGGTACGGCGCGGGGAGGCGGTGCTGTCTTGCATAAACGGGCTCTCTTGAAACGCCGCCGCAGGACAGGCTAACCGGGGATACAGCACCATGTCAGCCAGACTGCGGCGGCCATGGTCGTAGTAAAGACGTGACGATGCCGCTCCTTCAGGAGCGCCACCAGGCGTGAAGCAGGGAAAGGTTCATTGGCTGCATGGCGTAAGGATGCCATAGGTACGCGCGCCTTGACAACGGACGTACCCGGGCGCCCTCAAGCCGAAGGCGCAACCGCCGTCTCCGATTCCGGCGCGCAATGCACATTGAAGCTGACCAGCTTGGTCGGCCCAAACGTATTGCTCAATGCCACGTCCGCTGCATCGCGCCCGTGCGCCATCAACACCCTGCCCGTGCGTTGCACGTTATTGCGCGGATCGAAGGTCTGCCAGGTACCGCCCAGATAAGCCTCGAACCATGCAGCAAAGTCCATTGCGGAATACGGCGGCGGCACCCCGATGTCGCTGATATAGCCCGTGCAATAACGCGCCGGAATATTCATCGCGCGACACAGCGCGACACCCAGATGCGCGAAGTCGCGGCACACGCCGGTCCGCTCATTCCATGCCTGCCAGGCGGTTTTCGTCGGCCGCGCGTGATGGTAGCCAAACACGATATGACGATGCACGTAATCGCAGATCGCCTGCACACGCGGACGGCCGAGTGGCGTCTTGCCGAACAGACGCCACGCGAGATCGCTCAGCAGATCGGTTTCGCAATAGCGGCTGCCAAGCAGATACACCAGCGTCTCACTGGGCAGCTCTTCGACCGGATGCTGATAGCCGTTCGGCTCGATCGTTTCCGGCTCGGCGGAAATCTCGAGCACGGCCGTGGTCGACAGTGCAATCTGTCCCGCCGGCGCGACGATGCGGCTGCACAGATTGCCGAAGCCGTCGCGATACTGCGTGATCGGAACCGGTGGATCGACCTTCAGCACATCGGCGCTCAAGACATCCTGCACACGCGAGTAGTGGGTGTTCAACATCAGCAGCATCGGAGTGGCTTGCTCACACTCGTAGACCAGTTCGTAACCAACGCGCAATTTCATCGCCCCATCCTCGCCTCAAATAAAACCGTCAGACATCTTCAGTCACGCACACGTCGACCTGCAGGCCACGGAATGAATGCGCTGCGCCGTGCCAGGTGCCCCACAACGGGAGCGCCTGATAGTAGTTCCAGGCTACCGCCACGCGAATCAGATGGCGATTGCCGATGATGCTGTTGGTCGGATCGAAATCGACCCAGCCCGCGCCCGGCAGGTAAATCTGCAACCACGCATGCGTTGCGCCGCCGCCCAATGTCGTATCGAATTCCGGTACGAAGATGTAGCCGCTCACAAAGCGCGCGGCGAGCCCCAGCGAGCGCACCGCGTCCATCATCAGCACCGCAAAGTCGCGGCAACTGCCGCTGCGGTGGCGCAACGTATCGGCGGGACGGTACACGCCCTTTTCCGCACGCCGTACGTAGCGAAAACCGCTCTTGATCTCCTGCGTCATGGCCCGCAGCATCGTCATCGTGGAGGTGGGTCCACGTTTGGCCAGAAAGCGGCGGGCCCAGACATTCACTTCGTCGTCCGGATATTGCCGGCTGCGCGCATTCACGAGATCCGACGCTTCCTCATTCGTGTACGCAAAGGGCCACGTAGCAGCGTACGGTTCAAGCGCGTAATCGGGAAGCGGCGACTCGTAGTGTTCGAGCGTGACCTGGCTATCGAATTGCAGCTCGGACGCCTCGCCGGAAAAATTGGCGATCGCCACAGAATTGTCGAATACATCGTGAAGCCAGTGCAGTCGCGAGGGCGTCGGGGTGATGACAAGCTCGGTGGCGACGACGCGCACATCGTGACCCGAGCGTGGCCGGAACATCATCCGGTGTTCGCCGAAGCGCACCGGTTCGGCGTAACGGTAGACGCTCACGTGCCGCACGCTAAGACGTTGCGGCTCGGTCGTCTTGCCGACCTCCTTTATCAACTCGGTAGTCACATGACCGCCCTTGAAAACCTGCTGCTGCAGGATCGGCAGCATTTGCCACCGGCGTTATGTAGCCGCGTCTAACGTTCAGGGTGGTGCACTGATTGCGCAGAAAACATCCTCCGGCCCAGCATACACCTGCCAGATTAGTTGAAAGCATTCATTTGGATGCGATTGGCCGAATCAGCTTGTGCACAGGCGCGGAGCGTCTACCTGGCAGACTTGACAGCGTCGGTGAATGGCGCCGCCAATGCGGCTCGCATCGTTATGGGTCGGCGTGTCCCGTGTGGAAGACCCAGGAGTTATCAACAGAAAACGTTTATAAATCTGTTGATAACTCGCCAGGGAAATCGGTAAGTCTTTGATGTGTTTCGACTTTACCGGGTAACACTGAATCCGGTCAGAATGCCTGCGCTGTCAGGGCGTGTTTGCGCCCCGCTGGACGGCTACACACCCCGTCCTGCGGTGTCTGTACGCTCGCCCTCGTGCACGCTCGACGCCGCTCTCTGCTCCTGCGCCCATTGCCGCCGCGAGCGGTACATCTTGCCCAACGCGAGACGCGCCATCTTGACCCAGCCAGACGGCCGCGGGTCAGCCAGCATACTGAGGGCACGCGCGTAGTCGAGCGTGAGACCGGGGGTCCATGCCATCGTCGCGGCCCGTTTGCGCACCTGCGCAGCGACCCACAATTCGGGCGTGCTGATCACCCTCAGAAACGGCTTCCACCCGTCATGCCGTCCCCAGACACGCGCGGACGCTCCTTCGATCGCCGCTTCCAGAGCGCGCGAAACCGTGCTGGAGCAATTGCGATAAGTGAGGTTGTAGGTCGTATCCTGCCGGTAGGTTTCCCAGAAGCGCCGCAGCCGCTCAGGATCGTAGTTGCGGATGCGCACCTGGGTGGTCGATTCGCACCATGCCTTCGATTCAGTCCCGTAGTCCGGCTGGAACAGACCCGGTACGTCGTTCTCGCGGGTGGCGCGCAAGAGCCGCGAGAACTCGTCCGGCGAGCGGTCGATCTCCACGCCAGGATAGAGGCTGATATAGATCCCTTCGGGCGACTCGAGCGCCGCGTGGCCGGTCGAGATGACGCCGTTGCGGTCCACCGCGGCGATGTAGCGGTCGATGATCGGTTGGCGACGCGCCTCGCCCTTCGATGACCCCACCGGCGTCCACACATGCACGGTCAGCGCGGGTTCATCTGCGGCCGGGGGCCCGTCCCATTCCACCACCGCCGGGGCCGCCTGCTGCGACGCGGCGGTCGCGCTGGCGGCTTGCGCAGCGTCATCGGCTGCGACGGCAGGATTCGTCGACAGCCGCCGCACGCGCGAGGCCAGCAAGATCATGTTCCAGCCGCCGAACATCAGCCCAAGGCCGAGGCAGTACGGCACGGTGCCCACGTAGTGCGTCGGGAACGGCTGATAGAAGAAAACGGCGAGCGCGATTTCGATCGCCCCACCTGTCAATGCCAGCCGCCAGGTTCGATAACGCACGACGCGTGCGGAGATGATCTGCAACAGGCCATCGGTCAGAAACAGCGTGCCGAAGATCATCGACAGGATGAAATTACCGTGGTGATGGCCGGCGAGAATCAGAAGCGCGGCGACGCAAAACGTAATGCCCTTCACGTAACGCAGCGTGCGCTGGCCGCCCATGCCGGTCCATGCGACCGCGAGCGTGGCGAGACCCTCGAGCAGGAACAGGCAGGCGAACGGCGTGATCGGGAAGTAGAGCGCACTGTCGAGCGCATCGATGAAGACCGCGATGCCGACTGCGACGCTGATCCAGCCTGCCGTCGTCAGAGCGCGCCAACGGGTGCGCAGATAATCGACCCCTAGCAGGATCATCACCAGCCGAACCATCGTCAGTCTCCGCGTGCCAGCGTCGTGATCGAGCGTTGTCACGCGGGAAGCTGCGCGGCAACGTGCCTTTCAGCGTTATATATCACGCTTGCGGCATGCCGCAATGGGATTGCGCCGGAGTACGAAGAAGTTGCGGGTGGCCTGCCCGCTTGTGAGAGGCCAGGTTAGCCGTCGCGCCGGCCCGCCTGGACCGGCACTGCCCTGCCGCGGATCGGCGTGGGACGCGCGCGCAACGCCTTCCATTTTTTCGCCGCGGCCGCAAGCAGTAGCAGCACACCGATCGCGACCACATCGCCCGCGAGTCCGTTCAGCCAGGCGGGGCCACGCGCCATCCGCACGGCCGTATCCACGACGATCGAGACCACCGTGCCGCCGACAAAACACACGAGCCCCTGCTTGCCCACCGTGACGACCGCCGGCAGCCGCTCGGCGATCCGGCGTATCACCTGCATGCGGACCGCCTGCGCCATCAGCCATGCAATGACGACAAAGCTCACCACGCGCACTGCGGCGAGATTCTGCTTCATGTAACCGGGCGTGGCCTGGGTCTCGAGGCACAGCTTGACGAACGCAAAGGTCAGCGCGACGGCAAGTGCCGCATAGGTCAGCCAGCGCCCCGCCTTCGAAACCTGAAATTCATTCGACACCGGATGCAGACGGCACAGTATTCCGAGCATGAACATCAGTTGCCATGCAAACGGATTGAACGCCCATCCCCCGGATCACTGCTTGGCAAAGCGCGCGCCAGCCATGTGGACGCGAGCCACACCGCGAGACTCATGCCCAGCGCCACAGCGGGCCGGCGATTCGCCAACGGCACCGAGAGTGGCACACACAGTGCAAACAGCGTGTACATCGGCAAGACCGAAGACAGGAACGGCTGGTGACGTAAGGTGACGACACCGAGCAACGTGCCGACCGGGTGATGCAGCACATCGCTCCATCCCGTCTCCTGCACCACTGGCGAATCGATGCGCCACAACATGAGCGCGGCGCCCGCCAGCAGCATCAGCGCCGCCGTGAATAGATAAGCGCGATAAATCTCCCACGCCCGCACGACAAAGCGCCGCTGCGCAGCGTGTTCGCTACGGTACGTGGCGACGTTCGTATAAGCGGCCGCTGACGCATAGCCGCCAAGAAACACGAAGACTTCGGCCGCATCGCAGTACGCATAGTTGTGCAGCATGACACGTGAGAGAACGCTGCCCTGAATATGATCGAGAGCGATGACGATCAAAACGACTCCGCGCAGGAAGTCGATTTCGAGCGATCGCCGGACGGGCGAATTCATCAACGACAACTCCGTTTTCGGTTCGGTCGCAATCCGCAAGACTTGCCGGCGCGAACGGGTGAGAGACTGGCCGTTACTGCGGATACCATCGGGTACGACTCAACGCTATGCCACGCACTCCCGTAATTCAATTACGCCTTCCCACGGCGATTTTTCTGTGCGTTACGCTGCGGATGCCGTTAGCGTCAAAAGGCCGTCAAAAGCCGCATCGTCCCAGTGCGACATGAGGGTGTCTGGGCAGTTCCCCTGGAGATTGCGTCGGGATATTTCATGCAGTCTGCATGCGGACGTGGCGATGCATCGCGCGACACGGGCGCGATGCATCGTCAGATTTCGGGAGGGCCTGGAGACAGGCTAGAACAGCCTGTCTATCGAAGTGTGTGAGGCAGACAGAGCGAATTGGCGGCGCAGAAGAAATTCTGTATTTCCCGCTACGCCGCTGCGCGAGTGACACCTGGTTACAAAATAAAATCGGCGAAATTCACGAGACTTTCGCCCGGCTTGCGCAGTACTTTCATCTTGCAGAACATGCCGGTTTCAAGCCGCTGCGGCCTGCAAGATGGCATCACCCTGCTCGCCGCCCAACACTTCGACGATGTCGGCAAACATGCGCGCGAGTTCGCCTGTCATCAGCGTCATATCCGAGTCGAATTGCTCGTCGTCATTCTGCGCGGTCGGGTCGCTTGCGTCCTTGATCACGTCGAGCGGCGTGATGCGCTTGATGGTCAGCGACGGTGTGAGGACAAATGAAACGCGGTCGTCCCATGTCATGGCAAGACGCATGCATTGCTTGCCCGCTTCGATATGACGACGCATGTCCTCGACATCCAGCGCATGCCCAACGTAGCGCACGGTTGCATTGCCTTGCGCGGCGGACCGCAACTCCGTGTCCTGATCGAGCGTGAAACCGGCCGGCGCATCGCCGGACAACAGCCATTCCGTCATCGCCGCCACCGGCGACTGTGCAACACGCACGCTCGAGAGCGGCAGCTGATCGATTGACTTGACCAGCAGGCCGAGCACATCGTCGGCGACAGCTTGCGAAGCGGCGTCGATCACGAGCCAGCCGTGCACCGTGTCGATCCAGACGCGCGTATCGCGTCGGATGCTGAACGCCCGCGGCAGGAGTTCATCCGTGACCTGCTCCTTCAGTTCGCGCATCTGCTTGCGGCCGAGCTTGAAGCCCTGCTGCTCTTCGACTTCAAGCGCGCGAGCCTTGGTCACCTGGTTGACCACCGACGCGGGAAGCAATTTCTTTTCGGTGCGAAACACCAGCAGCATTTGCCGATTGATCGAGTAGACGAGCGAGTCGTTATCGCGCGGCGAGGCCCATCCCTGCGTTTGCATTTCGACGCTACTGCCCGGCTGGAACGCATGCGGCGCGAGCCACTTTTCCATCTGCTCGGGATTGACGGACCACGGAACGGGAAGGCGATGAAGCTGAAGGTTTTTGAACCACATGGGCGTACAGGCAAAGCGCACCATTCTATACGACACTGCTCCAGTGAGGGACCACAATGCGTGTGCAAACGATGCATGGGATGCCGGGGTAAAGATTTCAGATTCACATTGATTCGGATAACTATGTACTTTCCAGTTGCAGAACATCGAGGCTCTGGTCAGGCGATAGATTTGCTGGAATTCCATCTCCACCTCGTCAAGGACGGCTGCGTCGTCGAAAACTAATGTCTGAAGCGCTACCTCCTGGCGCAGTTCAGACGACAGATCAGACACCTGGGCGCTGTCGAACAGTAAAAAGTCCTGCAACGCCGGGCCACGGTCCCTTCGGTTTTCGCCCAAATAACCTAGACTTTTAAGATGCAGTGGAACTGGATGGAGGCTGCCATGGCGGAATCGATGGTCAGCATCGTAGTGGGACTGGTTGTCATCATCACGGGGATCGTGATCCTGAGTTCGCATCACCGGCGCGAGTTGCACAAAACGCGTCCGCCGACGCGGCTCGACGGCCAGCGGCTCTGGGACCGGATGCGGCACCGGCACTGACCCCGGTCGCCGCCATCCCAAACGACGCGGCAGCGGCCGCGCCCCAGCAGCGGCCGGCGTGGCGGCTTTCAAGCCGCCAATCGCAACCGCACGCGCCGACATGCTCCCTGCGCGCGCGGCCAGAACGGAGGCAACCATGTCTGAAGAAATCCACGGCTGGCAAATGCTCGAATACGAGGGCTTCGAAATCCACCTGTCACCGCGCCCCAAACAGTCCGGCGAGAGCCGCTTTACCTACATGGGCTACGTTTGCCATCCTGGCGCGGATCCGGCCATCCCCGGTCATGTAGTGCCGTTCCATGCGGACGGCGAAGAGTGGTTCGCCAGCATGGAGGAAGCGCGCTACGAGGCCGTGCATACGGGACGCAGCATCGTCGACGGGACGCATCCGGACCTGTCGGTACTGTCGTTGGTGACGGGCGGCGTCTAGCGCGCCGGGCCACAAGCACGGCAAAGATTCCCCGCGCCGTAAGAAATCGAAATGAATAGCGATCAGGCCCTCGGGAACCCACCAACCACCGCATCATGCGCGACCACGCCGCCATGCTCAGAAAGCCCCGGCATGCGCAGCCGATCTGCTGTGATGGCCGGGAACTCGCGCCAGCCTTGGCTCTGCGCCGGTTGGGGCCGGCCATTCGAAGTGTTTCCGGCCCGATCGGGACCATTTCGCACCCTGCGAACGCCTCCATGCATATTCCGCCGCGAGGCCGTACGCCCCCGGCCACAAGGCGCAGTCGAGTTCCCCGCGCGGTTATAATCGCCATCGCCCTGCCGTCTTGAAAAGGAGTGCTCCGAGCCTCCGGCCATGCATTCGGCGAACTGGAACGGTAGCGTTCATAAGAATTCACAGCCTATGATTTTTGCTCCCAGTCTGATCTGGCTCAGCACAGCCTTGCTATTTTTTGCCCCCGCCGTGAACCTCGTATGGCGCGGCGGCACCGGCTACGGTTTCTTCGGACTCGTCGCGCTGTCGCTGGGAGCCGCCGTCGCCAACAAACGCACTCCGGATTATTTCAAGGGATTACGCACCTATAACTGGTACACCTTGGGCATGCTCGCGTTTCTGGTCGCGATCATGTTCCAGCAACTGGTGATGCACTACTGGTTGCCACGCCAGTTCGACGCACTGTCGCGCTTCACGTTCGCACTACCGCTATTTTTGCTGCTGCGCCAGTTTCCGTCGCGCAACCTGCGGGCCATCGGCTGGGGTTGCGCAGCGGGCGCCATCGCCGTGGGCGCCTGGGCTCTGATCGCGCAGCCGCAGGGCGGCTGGACCGATGCGAGCCGCGCCAGCAATGCCTACACGAACGCGATCCCGTTCGGCGACACCGCCTTGCTGCTCGCTTTCCTGTCCGTCTTTACGCTGGGTTGGGACGGCCCGCGCGACTGGCGGATGCTCGCGGTCAAGCTCCTTGCGCTGGTCGGCGGCGGCTATGCCTCTTACCTGTCCGGCTCGCGCGGCGGCTGGATTACGATTCCCATTTTTGCGATCCTGCTCGGCTGCCAGTTCCACTGGTTCGTGCACAAGAAGCGCCTGTGGGTTGCGGCGCTCGCCATCGTGGTATGCACCGCTGCGCTGCTTTCGACTGAACGCGTCGAGCGGCGGCTCGAAGATGCCACCACCGATTTCTCCGCGCTGCATCATGGCGACGAAAACACCTCCGTCGGCTTGCGCCTGCAGTTGTGGCAGGCCTCGTTCCGACTGTTCACAGAGCATCCTGTGTACGGTGTCGGCAAGGGCAAACTGGAGCGGGCGCTCGGCGACCTCGCCGCGCACGGTCAGGCCAGAACCGAGATCGTCAACGAGCGCGCCCACAGCGATTTCTTCTCGACCATCGCCGAAACAGGCGCTATCGGCGCAGTCTGCCTGCTGATTTTCTATTTCGGCCTGACCGTCCATTTCTGGCGCGAGCGGCGCAACCAGGATCCCACGATTCGGGCTGCTGCCTATTCCGGACTAGCGGTGTCGTTCAGTACGATCGTGTTCGGCCTGACGATCGACGTGCTGGTGCCCGTCATGGTCACGTCGCTGCTCGCGCTGCTAAGTGCTGCGTTTCTGGCCGTCATCGACGCGCGCAAACGCGAGCTGTCGCATCCTGCAGTCCGGTAGGTAGGTGAGTAGTTAAAACGAGATGCTTTTTCAAGATAAAGCATCTCGTTTATAGTGCTGTGCACGCCAGAATGGCGAACTGGGGCAGCGGCAATCAGAATGCCTGGCCAGAGTCCAACAACGATTAGAATCTAGCCGAGCCAACTCAGCCCGCGCCATGAACAACAGCGTCCAGCCCTCCCCGTCTGCCGTAGCGGCCAAACCGCTAGCTTCAGTGCTACTGATCGCTTACAACCAGGAAACACTGGTTGGCGACGCAGTGCGCAGCGTGCTTGCGCAGACTTACGAACCGCTGGAACTCATCATCTCCGACGACGCTTCGAGCGACGGCACCTTCGCCGCGATCGAAGCTGCCGTACGCGGCTATAACGGACCGCACAAGGTCATCACGCGCCGCAACACGAGCAACGAAGGCATCAGTGCGCACCTGTCGCGGCTCGCCGGGATGGCACGCGGCGAGTTGCTGTTCGTTGCGGCAGGCGACGACATGTCCGCCCCGAACCGCTGCGAACGGGTGGTCGAGTACTGGCTTGCACAGGATCGCCGCCCGGACCTGATCGCCACCGATCTCGCCGACATGGACGAAACCGGCGCCGTCCACGAGCGGATGGAGCCGACCGATCTCGGCACGTATCGGAGCTTCGACGACTGGGCTGCCGAACGGCCCTGGCTGGTAGGTGCAGCGCATACATGGACGCGCCGGCTGTTCGAGCGTTTCGGACCAATGATGCCCGGCACGGCTGCCGAAGATCAGGTGATGACCTTTCGTGCCATCGTCTCCGGTGGAGCGCTAAGCCTGCGTGAACCGCTGGTGTGGTACCGGCGCGGCGGCCTGTCGGGCAAGCGCCGGTATCGGACGGTGGCCGAACTGGTGGGACGATTGCGCCAGGGCAACGGCTTCGCATTAGTTGAAGTGAAGCAGCTGCAGCACGACGCTGAAATTGCCGGACTCGGCGACAGAATGCGCGCCGTTCTAGCGCCGAAACTCGCGCGCGAACAGTTCATTCATTCGATGTTCAGCGCTCGCGGGATCGGCGAGCGCCTCACGCTGATCGCCGCCAGCCACAACGTCAAACTGGGGCTGCGGATCCGGATGCTGCTCTACAGTACCTTTCCGGGTGTCTACGCGCCGACGCTCTGGATCAAGCGGCTCAGGCGAGCACGCTAAGGCGGCAGGCGTGCCGCCTGCGTCCGCGTTCTTTCGCTCAGCGACGCTCGACTATCTGTGTGGCTAGCCCCAGCAGCGCGTCGACGTGACTCGCAACGCTTGCGTCGTAGAGCACCGCTTCACGTGCGACATCGGCCGAAGCTGCGGCCGCCGTGGGCGACGTTGCGCCACTGGCGAGCCGAGGCCGAATAGCACGTTCGAGGGTGGCGCGCAGATCGGCGAGATCATCCGGCGCGAAGACGAATTTCGCATGCGACGCAATCGCATCGCAGCAGCCGATACTCGACGGAAAGATCACCGGCGTGCCGCACATCGCCGATTCGACTCCCACCAGTCCGAACGGCTCGTACTTCGACGCGAGGATCGTAAAGTCGGCGGCCCGATAACCGTCCTCGATTTCCTTCACATAGCCGATGTAGCGCACCCGCTCCGAGGTGCGCGCGGGCGGTCGGCCTGCGACGGCAAGAACCACCGGCAGCGTGGTCCCTTCCAGCGCCGCTTCGATAAGCGGCAAGCCCTTGCGCTCGTGACTGCTCGACGGGAATAGCAACACGATCTCGTGATCCGCGAAGCCGAACTTGCGCCGTAGCGCGCCGCGCTGCTCACTATCTACCGGCTTGAAGCGAGCGCCGTCGACCGGCGGGTAAAGCACGCGAACCTTCGCCTCCGCGACGCCATACAGCTCGCGCAGTTCGTCGCGCATCAGATTCGAGTGAGCGACAACGAAGCTCGCCTGTTCGTACTGCTTGCGCTCGAGTGCGATCTGCCAGGTATCGGAGCGTTTTTGCACGCGACCAGTCGCACGCAAAAACCCGAGATGAGTGCCGCCGCAGATCGCAATTTCCGAAGAGTCGACCCGGTTGCAGCCGATCAGCACGTCGACTTTGGCCGCGCGCCGCGCCCGGCGCAAACGCCATGAAAACCAGTAATCGCGCAGCTTGCCGGGGAGCAAGGACACCTTGATGCGATGCGTCTCGACCATGCGGCTTTCCGGCACCGACATATCGAAGCGCCGGGCAAAAAACGCCGGCGTCATGCCTCGCGCGGCAAAGCCGCGCACCAGATCCATCGCGTAACGCTCGAGCCCGCCGCTGTGTTTCAGCGCATTGCTGGAAAGTCCGATTTTCATCATTCAGCGCATCAAGCCGCGTTCTGCTGAAACTGGATGCGATGCAGATGCGCGTACAGCCCGTCTTGCTCGAGCAGTTCGCGATGACTGCCGCGCTCGACGATGCGCCCGGCTTCCAGCACCAGAATCCGGTCGGCACGCTCGATGGTGGACAGACGGTGTGCGATGACGAGCGTGGTGCGCCCCTTCATTAGCGTTTCCAGCGCGGCCTGCACATGGCGTTCCGATTCCGAATCGAGCGCCGAGGTGGCTTCGTCGAGGATCAGGATCGGCGCGTCCTTGTAGATGGCGCGCGCGATCGCCAGACGCTGGCGCTGACCGCCCGAGAGCATCAGGCCGTTGTCGCCGACCAGCGTCTCGGTGCCCTTCGGCATGGATTGGACGGTATCCCACAGGTTCGCCGCCTGCAGCGCCGCTTTCACCTTCTCGGGATCTGCCGTCTGGCCGTAAGCGACGTTGTGCGCGATCGTGTCGTTGAACAGCACGACGTCCTGGCTAACCATGGCAATCTGGCTGCGCAGCGCGTGAATGCCGTACTCCGGCAAAGCGACGCCGTCGACCAGAATCTCGCCGTCCGTCGGATCGAAGAAACGCGGCAGCAGGTTGACGAGCGTGGTTTTGCCGCTGCCCGAGGGGCCCGCCAATGCCACCATCTCGCCCGGCGCGACCTTGAACGACACACGGTCGAGGGTCTGTCGTTCGTGCGTACTGGTGGCGCCATAGTTGAACGAGACGTCGCGGAACTCGACTTCGCCCGATGCGTGATCAAGCGGCTTGCCGCCGCCCTGCGGCTCGGACGGTTCGTCGATCAGACCGAAGATCAGTTCGGCAGCGGTCATGCCGCGTTGCAGCGGCTGATTGACGTCCATCAGATGCTTGAGCGGCGAGACAATCAGGAGCATCGCCGTAATGAAACCAACGAAGCCACCCACCGTGGTTCCGCCATGCGCCGATTGCACGACCGCAATCGTGACTACCACCGCCAGCGCAATCGACACCAGAAACTGGGTAAGCGGCTGGGCGAGTCCACCCGACGCAATCATGCGCAGCGAGTAACCTCGCAGGCGACGGCTCATTTGGGCAAAGCGATCCATCTCATACTGCTCGCCGTTGTGCACCTTGACCACCTTGTAGCCGCCCACCGTCTCCTCGACGATGTACGACAACTCATTGGTGAACATCTGGTTTTCGCGATTGAGCCGGCGCAGCTTCCGGTTGATCTTGCCGATCACCCAGCCGATTACCGGCAGCATCACCGCGACAATCAACGTCAGTTTCCAGTCGAGCCAGAACAGATAGCCGAGCAGGTACAGGACCGTCAGCGAATCGCGCACCAGCGTAATCAGCACGCCCAACAGCACGTTGAGAATCTGGTTGACCTCAAACACGATTGCGTTGATGACGGTACTTGCGGTCTCGCGTTGAAAGAAGCCGACGCTCGTGTGAACCAGCCGCTCGAACATTTCCAGGCGCAAGCGTAGCAGGACCGTATTCGAGATGTACGCGATCAGGTACCCCGACGCGTATTGGGAAACGCCCCGCACCACCGCGAGCACGAGAATACCAAGCGGCACCATCCATACCAGGCCATGCACGGCATTCGGGCCGAAGCCCTTGTCCAGCAGCGGCTTGAGCATCATGGGAATCAGCGCGTCAGTGCCGGCGCTGACAGCCATGGCGACAATCGCACCAATCAGGGTCCAAAGGACCGGCTTGATATACGGCCAAAGCCGGCTCAGTAAGGCGGCAGGCGATGTGACATCTCCTGATCCGCCGATGACTTTGCTTAACGTGGGCTTCGCGCTCAAGGAATCCTCTGAAAAGGCGAACAAGGCATCCGCCCGGTGGGCGAATCCTGAATACCGCATTGTAAACGGTTGGGCGAACTGGATACCTGGGGCCGTTGTGCCCCGGTGACACCAGACCGGTAGTGGTTCTTACGGTTTGTTCCGTGCGGGCTCAAGGTGGGTGCCAAGGGCGTGAGACGGCGGTGCGCTGTGTATACTTCCCCGACGCATTTTGCCCATCCGCCCCCTCTCCGCTAATCAGGCATGAAAGAAACCACCCTCGGCGTCGCCATCATCACAAAAAACGCGGCGTCGCGCCTGGCCGAGTGCCTCGCCGCCGTGGCGTTCGCCGACGCGATCGTCGTGATCGACGGCGGCAGCACCGACGGCACCGTCGAGATTGCCCGCGCACACGGCGCCCGCGTGCTGCAGGAGCCCGACTGGCCGGGCTTCGGGCCGCAGAAGAACCGCGCGCTGGATGCGCTCGACACCGGCTGGATCCTCTCCATCGACGCCGACGAAATCGTCACGCCCGAGCTCGCTGCGGCGATCCGCGCCGCAATCGACGCGCCGTCCGCGGAGGTTTACGCGGTGGACCGCCTCTCGAGCTTCTGCGGACACTGGATCAGGCATAGCGGCTGGTATCCGGACTGGATCCCGCGCCTCTTCAGACGCGGCGCCGCGCGCTTCTCCGATGACCTGGTGCATGAACGGCTAGTGTTCGATACGCCGGCACAACGGCTGACCGGCAAGTTGATGCACTACTCGTACGAAGACTTCGAAACCGTGCTGCGCAAGCTCGATACCTATTCGACAGCGGGCGCGCAACAACGCCACGCCGCAGGCAAAGGCGGCAGCTTTGGCAAGGCGCTTGGGCGCGGTGCGTGGGCATTCGTGCGCACCTACGTGCTGCGGCGCGGCTTTCTGGACGGACGCGCCGGCTTCATGATCGCGATGTTCAACGCGGAAACGGTGTACTACCGGTTTCTGAAGCTCGCACGCCTGGGCGCGCGGGAGCGGTAGGCGTACGTCATGGCTTTCACGCGAGTGCCTGGCGCTACCGGTGTTTCTCGCGGGTTTTGATGCGCCCGGCACGCGCCAGGTGCCGCTAGCGAGCCCGCGCGGAAGCGCGGGCCGCGCCGGTCAGTAGACGATCTCGATCGAACTTCCAGCGAACTCGCCACGCAGCGCCGCGAGCAGTTCATCCGTGGGCTTGACGCGCCATGCGTCGCCGAGGCGCACTTCGCCCTCGGCATTCTCGCTGCGATAGACGATCTGCACCGCTAATCCGTTCGGGATGTGTACCGGCTGACGTTGACGACCGCCATCACCGCCGTAGCCTCCACCGTTGCGGCCACCGCCACCACCACCGAAACCGCCGCCGCGCGATGGCGTCGCAGGTGCCTGCGCGGTCTGCGGCTCATCAGCCCCCGCGCTGTGCGCTTCCAGCACGCGACGCAGCGCGAGCGCATCGGCGTTGCCGTTCATCTGCACCTTGACCGCCTCTGCATAGCGGCAACGCGCACGGCCGAGGTCCATCACGGTTTCAACGGTGAAGCGGATGCCGCCGGTGAATGCGTCGTTGCGCGCCTGGCCTTGCACCACCAGCAATTCGTCTTCCTTGAACAGCTGCTTGTGCGCTTCGAAGGTCTCGTTGAAGACCGTCACTTCGCATTGACCGGTGCCGTCATCGAGCAGTGCAATCAGCATCTTGCCGCGCTGGGTCATCTGCGTGCGCAGCGACGCAATCACGCCGGCGATCAGCTTGTCGCGCCCTTCCTTCAGCTCGCCGATTTTCTGGCGCGCGAAGCGGCGCACTTCGTCCTTGTAGGCGTCGAAAAGGTGGCCCGACAGGTAGAAACCGAGCGCACCCTTCTCTTCCTGCAGTTTCTTCTTTTCCGCCCATTCGGGTTCGTCGACCAGCTCATGACCTTGCGACGGCGCGTCACCCATGTCGAACAGGCCTGCCTGCATCGCATTAGCGCTGGCTTGATCGGCGGCTTCCATGGCTAGCGACACCGACGCGATCAACTGCGCGCGATTCGCATGCAGCGTGTCGAACGCTCCGGCACGGATCAGCGCTTCCACCGTCCGACGGTTGACGATACGCCGGTCGATGCGGTTGCAAAAATCGAACAGGTCGATGAACGGCCCTTCTTCGCGCGCCCGCAGAATTTCTTCAATCGCGTTCTGACCGCTGCCCTTGATAGCGCCCAGACCATAACGGATCGTCTTCGAACGCTTGCCGTCTGCTTCCGCAACCGGCTCGAAGCGATACGCCGACAGATTGATGTCCGGCGGCAAAACGGCCATCTTGTTCGTGATGCAGTCTTCGAACAGGATCTTGACCTTGTCGGTATCGTCCATGGCGAGCGACATATTCGCTGCCATGAATTCGGCCGGATGGTGCGCCTTGAGCCACGCGGTGTGATACGCGAGCAGTGCATAGGCCGCCGCGTGCGACTTGTTGAAGCCGTAGCCGGCGAACTTCTCCATCAAGTCGAAGATTTCGTCGGCTTTCTCGCCCGTCAGGCCGTTCTTCGCTGCACCTTCGCGGAACAACGCGCGGTGCTCGGCCATTTCCTCGGCCTTCTTCTTACCCATCGCGCGACGCAGCAAGTCAGCGCCACCGAGCGAATAGCCGCCGATGATCTGCGCCATCTGCATCACCTGCTCCTGATAGACCATGATGCCGTAGGTCTCTTTCAGAACAGGTTCGACGCGCGGGTCCGGATACTCCACCACTTCACGGCCGTGCTTGCGCGCGCAAAAGCTAGGGATCAGGTCCATCGGGCCCGGACGGTAGAGCGCCACCAGCGCGATGATGTCCTCGAAGCGGTCAGGTTGCGCGTCTTTCAGCATGCCTTGCATGCCGCGGCTTTCCAGCTGGAACACGGCGACCGTGTTGGCCTTCTTGAGGATCGAGAACGACGCCGGATCGTCGAGCGGCACCTGCGCGAGCGACCAGTCCTGCTTCGACGGATCGAGCCTGCGGATATAGCGCTCGGCCCAGTCGAGGATCGTCAGCGTGGTGAGACCCAAAAAGTCGAACTTGACGAGGCCGACCGCTTCCACGTCGTCCTTGTCGTACTGGCTCACGACACCGCTCTCGTCGCCCTGCGTGTAGAGCGGGCAGAAGTCAGTGAGCTTGCCGGGTGCGATCAGCACCCCGCCCGCGTGCATGCCGACGTTACGCGTCAAGCCTTCCACGCGCTGCGCGAGTTCGATCAGCTGATGCACTTCGTCTTCGTTGTCGAAGCGCTCCTGTAGCAGCGGCTCTTCCTTCATCGCGTCGGCAATCGTGACGTGCTTGCCGGGTTTGAACGGAATCAGCTTGGCGATGCCGTCGGTGAACATGTAGCCGAGATCGAGCACCCGACCGATGTCGCGCACGGCTGCCTTCGCCGCCATCGTGCCGAAGGTGGCGATCTGCGACACCGCGTCCGCGCCGTACTTTTCCTTCACGTACTGGATGACGCGATCGCGCCCGTGCTGACAGAAGTCGATGTCGAAGTCAGGCATCGACACCCGTTCCGGATTCAGGAAACGTTCGAACAGCAGGTTGTAGCGCAGCGGATCGAGGTCGGTCACGCCGAGAGCATAGGCGACCAGCGAGCCCGCGCCCGAACCCCGGCCCGGCCCAACCGGCACGCCATTGTTCTTGGCCCAGTTAATGAAGTCCGCCACGATCAGGAAGTAGCCTGGGAAGCCCATCTTGATGATCGTGCCGCACTCGAATTCGAGGCGGTTGTAGTACGTCTCGCGCTGTGCCTCGCGATCCGCCTCGTTCGGGTACAACTGTTCGAGGCGCTTTTCCAGCCCTTCCTTCGAGAGGTGCACAAGGTAGTCGTCGAGCGACATGCCGTCCGGCGTCGGGAACAGCGGCAGCTTCGGCTTGCCGAGTTCGAGCGTCAGGTTGCAGCGGCGCGCAATCTCAACGGTGTTGGCAAGCGCCGACGGAATATCCGCGAACAACGCTGCCATTTCCTCTTGCGTGCGGAAATACTGCTCGGTCGTGAAGCGCTTCTGGCGACGCGGATTCGCAAGCATGTCGCCTTCCGAAATACACACGCGCGCTTCGTGCGCGGTGAAGTCGTCGGGCGTCATGAACTGCAGCGGGTGAGTGGCGACTACCGGCAGCTTGAGCGACGCCGCTAGCGTCACTGCCTGCTGCACGTAGGCGTCGCCGCCAGGCTGACCGCAGCGTTGCAACTCGATATAGAAACCGTTCGGAAAAACCTTGGCCCAGTGTTGCGCGTTGCGCCGCGCCGCATCTTCGTTACCGGCCGCGAGCGCCATACCGATATCGCCCTGCTGCGCGCCGGACAGCGCCAGCAGCCCTTCACCGAGCCCGGTTTCGAGCCAGCCGGCCTCGACCTCGGCGCGACCGCGATACTGATTGGTGAGCCACGCCTTGGTGAGCAACTCGCACAGGTTCAGATAGCCGCGCTTGTCTTTAACCAGAAGCAGCAGGCGCGAGGGCTTGTCGCGATCATCCGGATTGGTTATCCAGACATCACAGCCAGCAATGGGTTTGACCCCTTTGCCGCGGGCTTCCTTGTAGAAACGGACGAGGCCGAAGGCGTTGCCGAGGTCGGTGAGCGCGAGCGCCCCCTGACCGTCTTTGGCCGCGGCCGCGACGATGTCGTCAAGGCGCACGATGCCGTCGGCAATCGAGAATTCGGAGTGAACGCGGAGATGAACGAAGCGAGGATCTGACATGGGCGTTATTGTAACTCCACCCTCCCGAAGATTTGAGAGCAAACAGACGCGCTAGCCATCCGGCCAGGGGAGGCCACTGCGCGACCCGCGATCGCGGTGGCGCCAACCGTTGACCGGCCCCGCGAGCCACCGGCGCGACACCATTTGCAAGGCGTAAAACGCGATCTACCCGGCACAATTCAACCGTGCCTTGCGCTGCCGCAACCGGATAGCCATTCGGCCGACTCGGGCAACCCGGCCGCTTGAGGGATAATACGGGTTTCGCCCAATTTGCCGTGGCCGCGCCACGCACGCGGCCTTCCACGGCCGCACGTGCGTCTGCAGCGCCGCCGGGCCACTTTTTTACCGTTGGACCATCATGAGCATCGTCAATCTCGCCGCCTACCAGTTTGAGACCCTCGAAGCGACTGCCGAGTGGCGCCCGCTCGTCACTGAGCGGTGCAACGCACTGGGCCTGCGCGGCACCATCCTGCTCGCGCCCGAGGGCATCAACCTGTTCGTCGCAGGCACACCGGAAGCCGCGCAGGGGTTCATCGACTACATCCGCCACGATCCGCTATTCGAGGGCAAGTTCGCGAAGCTGCAGTTCAAGGAGAGCCTGTCCGAGAAGCAGCCGTTCCGCCGCATGCTGGTGAAACTGAAGCGCGAGATCATCACCATGAAGAAGCCAGCGATCCGGCCGGAACTGGGCCGCGCGCCGTCCGTGGACGCACCCACGCTGAAGGCCTGGCTCGACCGTGGCCATGACGACGAAGGCCGGCCGGTCGTAATGCTGGACACACGCAACGCGTTCGAAGTGGATGTCGGCACATTCGATGACGCGCTCGACTACCGCATCCACAAATTCAGCGAGTTTCCGGCGGTGATCGAACAGAACCGCGCCGACCTGGAAGGCAAGACGGTGGTGTCCTTCTGCACCGGCGGGATTCGTTGCGAGAAGGCGGCGATCCACATGAAGGAAGTGGGCATCGAAAACGTGTACCAACTCGAGGGCGGCATCCTCAAGTATTTCGAGGAAGTGGGCGGTGCGCATTACCACGGCGAGTGTTTCGTGTTCGACTACCGCACCGCTCTCGATCCCGAGCTGAAGCCGACAGCGACGGCGCAATGCTTTGGCTGCCGCGCAGTGGTGAGTCCAGAGGCTCAACAATCGCCGCTGTACGTCCCGGGCAAGACGTGTCCCGAATGCCATCCGGATCGGAACGCTGTGCGCGCAGCCTGACAGGCACGAAAACGGCACCGGACCGAGAACCCGAACATGAGTTACCGCGGCCGTTTTGCCCCCTCCCCCACGGGGCCGCTGCATTTTGGCTCGCTCGTAAGCGCTCTTGCGAGCTGGCTGGATGCACGCGCGCACAATGGCGTATGGCTGGTGAGAATCGAGGACATCGACGGACCGCGCACGGTACCCGGCGCAGCCGAGGACATCCTGAAGACTCTCGACCAGTTCGGCCTGCATGCGGACGAACGGCCCATCTGGCAAAGCGAGCGCACGGAACGCTACCAGCAGGCGCTGGACCAACTGCGGGCCGCCGGCCTTGTGTATCCATGCGGCTGCACACGCAAGGAGATCAGCGATTCGCTGCTGAACGCCCACGCCCGCAACACCACACTTGCCTACCCTGGCACATGCCGCAACGGCCTGCACGGCAAACCCGCGCGCGCGTGGAGGTTGCGCGTGCCGGATGAGGATGTCGAGACGCATGCGGGAGAGGACGCGGCGGGGAACCCCGCAAGACGTACTGAAAGAGGCTCCGCGACGATCATGTTCGACGACAGCTGGCAGGATTTTCAGACGCAGAATCTGGCGACTGAGGTAGGCGACTTCGTGTTGCGACGCGCGGATGACCAGTGGGCATATCAACTGGCGGTGGTAGTAGATGACGCGGACGCGGGCATTACGCACATTGTGCGAGGCGCCGACTTGTTGGACTCGACGGCACGTCAGATCTACCTGCAACGTTGCCTGGGTGTGCCGACACCGTCCTACCTGCACGTCCCTGTGGTAACGAATCGCGAAGGCGAGAAATTAAGCAAGCAAAATGGGGCGACGGCGTTGGACACAAGCCGTCCGTTGGACGCACTGCGCGCGGCAGCGGCGCATCTAGGGCTGGATATGGGCAACGAGCGCCACGAATCGCTGGAAGCGTTCTATGACGCGGCGATAACGGCCTGGGCGAGACTCCTTAAGAAGAAGTAGTCCGCCTCGGCATCCCAAACCCACCCAACAACGCAGCCAACGGCTGCTTCGAAACCGGCTTCTGCGCGGCAGCAACCTCATCCGCCTCATCAATCTTCCGACTAGCGGAAGGCGAAGGCTCGTACGGCTTGGAAAAGAAGTCGTCAACAGGCTGTTGCCGATGATGATGCGGCCGCTCAAACGACGAAGCCCCCGCACCGGAACCCGCAGCCCCAGCGCGACGACGCCCACCACCGCGCTCATCCCTCTCACGCCGCGGCGCGCGCTCTTCATGATGATGCCGAACAGGCACCTCAACAGTAAGCCGCTGCACATCGAGCGGCCGCTTGATCAGCTTCTCGATATCAGCAAGCTGCTTGCGTTCATTCGGGCTGCACAAGGAAAGCGCATCTCCCGAAGCCCCAGCACGCCCAGTGCGCCCAATCCGATGCACATAATCTTCGGCATTGAACGGCAGATCGAAGTTAATCACAGCCGGAAGCTCGACAATATCAAGCCCACGCGCGGCAACATCAGTAGCAACCAGCGCTTCGATCTCACCGCGCTTGAACGCATCGAGAGCCTGCATCCGCTCGTTCTGCGTGCGATCGCCATGAATCGCCGTAGCCACTACCCCGTCGCGCTCGAGATTGCGCGCCAGGCGGCTAGCCCCAATCTTGCTGTTGCAAAACACGATCACCTGCTTCAAACCGCGCTCGCGAATCAGTTGCACTACGGCGCCGGTCTTATCCCCTTCGGCCACTTCATAAACCGTCTGGGTAACATTGGTTGCCGTCGAATTGCTGCGCGCTACTTCGATAGTCTGCGGATTGCGCAGATACGTCGCCGCCAGCTTCTTGATTTCACCTGAGAACGTCGCGGAAAACAGCAGCGTCTGACGTTCCTTCGGCAGCAGATTCAGAATGCGCTGCAGATCCGGCAAGAAGCCCATATCGAGCATCCGGTCGGCTTCGTCCAGCACCAGCATCTGCACCTGACCCAGGTTGGCCGTCTTCTGCTGCACATGATCGAGCAGACGCCCGGGCGTCGCGATCAGAATCTCGACGCCGCGTCGCAGCTGATCCGACTGCGGATTCATATCCACGCCACCGAACACCACAGCGCTACGCAGCGCCGTATGTTTAGCGTACGCATGCACGTTGGCGGCAACCTGGTCGGCGAGTTCACGAGTCGGTGTCAGAATCAGGGCACGCACCGGGTGGCGAGCCGGCGAAGCGCTGGTGCTCGCATGCGGCAGCAGACGCTGGATGATCGGCAGCGAAAAACTCGCGGTCTTGCCGGTGCCGGTTTGCGCGGCGCCCATCACATCGCGACCCGACAAGACGACGGGGATCGCCTGCTCCTGGATCGGTGTAGGCGTCGTGTAGCCCTGCTCCACAATGGCTTTCAGGATGTCGGGCGCGAGGCCAAACTGATCGAAGTTCGCGGTAGCGGGGGTGACGGCTATGTCGGACATGGTGGCTTTCGCTAAAAATGCCCCTGCGCGGGGGGCGCGGCAGCGGCCGGGGCCGCGTAGGGCATCAGGATGAAGCGGAGCCACGGCGTGCCGCACGGGACCCGATCTAGTCAGGGAAGGATGCAGCCGGCTCCGGCCGACGGAAACACCCGCCGGAAAGGCCGGTATTGTAGCACTTCAGCAAAAACACTCATGGCGCATGCGCCCGCTTTCTGCTCACACCCCGGAAAACGGGGCGCAAGAGCGCCGGGAACGGCTACAAGCCCGCACAGACTAGGGTATGCAGGCGACAGTCCTGTGACAGCGCATCAAGCGGGAGCGGGCTGTGGCCGAAGCACTGCAAACGTATGACAAACGTAAGCCGGAGCGGTCGCCCCGTCGCCCTTCAACCACTCTCACTCCCAGATCACCACGTCTCGCGCATCACCATCAACCGCAGCTCGGTCATATCCTCGATCGCGTAGCGGACACCCTCACGCCCGAGCCCGGAATCCTTGACACCGCCATACGGCATATTGTCCACCCGGAACGACGGCACATCGTTGATGACCACGCCGCCCACATCCAGCCGGTCCCACGCCTGGTGCGCATGGGCGAGCGAATCGGTGAATATCCCGGCCTGCAGACCGAAGTCGCTGTCGTTGACGGTCGTGAGCGCCGCATCGAAATCGTCGAAGCGCTCCAGAATCGCCACCGGACCGAACGCCTCCTTGCGATAGAGGTCCGAATCGCGCTTCACATCCTCGAGTAGCGTCGCCTCGAACATCGCGCCTTCCACCTTGCCGCCGGCCACAATCTTGGCGCCGTCGAGCACCGCGCTCTCCATCCAGCCGGCGAGGCGCTTCGACTCCGATTCGGAAATCATCGGCCCGACGAACGTCTTCTCGTTCTTCGGATCGCCCATGATCAGCGAGCGCGTTTTCGCGATCAGCTTCTCGCGCAGCGCATCGTAGATGCTTGTGTGCACCAGAATCCGCTGCACGCCGATACAGCTTTGTCCCGACTGATAGAACGCACCGAACGCGAGCCGGTCGACCACGTAATCGAGCTTGACGCCCTGGTCGCCGTCGACGATCGCCGCTGCGTTGCCGCCCAGCTCCAGAATCACCTTCTTTTTGCCGGCTTTCCGCTTCAGTTCCCAGCCCACAGCCGGCGAACCGGTAAAGGACAGCAGCTTGAAGCGCTCGTCGGTGGTGAACAGATCCGCGCCATCGCGATGCGCCGGCAGGATCGAAAACGCGCCCTTGGGCAGATCCGTTTCCGCGAGGATCTCGCCCATGATCAGCGCGCCCACCGGCGTGCGGCTGGCCGGTTTCAGCACGAACGGCACGCCCGCGGCCAGCGCTGGCGCCACCTTGTGCGCGGTCAGGTTGAGCGGAAAATTGAACGGCGAAATAAACGAGCACGGCCCGATCGGCACACGCTTCACATAGCCGTGATAGCCCTTCGCGCGCGGCGAAATCTCCAGATTGATGATCTCGCCGTCGATGCGCACGGCCTCTTCCGCGGCGACCTTGAACGTATCGATCAACCGCGTGACTTCGCCGCGCGAATCGTTGATCGGCTTGCCGGCTTCGATGCACAGCGCCATTGCCAGTTCGTCGTAGCGCTCGCGGAAACGGCTCACGCAGTGTTCGAGCACTGTCTGACGCTTGAACGGTGGAAACTCGCGCAGCGCCGGCAGCGCCTCCACCGCGAGACCGATGGCCTTGTCGATCGCCGCCGCGTCGGCCATAGCAACGCGCGTGGCGACTTCACCGCTGAATTTGTCCGTGACTTCAAGATCGGTATTGGCTGCAACCGCAACATTGGCCAGGTAGTACGGGTAAGTCTTTTTCAACATGACACGTTCTCCTCGATGCGACCAGTTCCACGCCTGTTGAAGCGGGGCATGTGGCAAACGCAGCCATTACAGCAAACCGCATGCCCCGCTCGCGCTCAGAGTTGCGCACTCAGCCGCTTGATCTCACGGTTCAGCACCCGCTCGTTGTCGGAGTAGTCGATCGGCAGGTCGATCACATGCACGCCCGGCGTCACGAAGCATTCGCGCAACAAAGGCGCAAACTCGTCCGCCGACGAAATGCGGTGCCCCTTGGCACCGTAGCTCTCGGCATAGGCGACGAAATCGGGGTTGCGCAGCGTCATCCCGTAGTCGGGGAAATTCATGTTCTCCTGCTTCCAGCGGATCATCCCGAACGCGTCGTCGCGCAGGATCAGCACCACCAGATCGAGCTTCAGACGCACCGCCGTCTCGAGCTCCTGCGAGTTCATCATGAAGCCGCCGTCGCCGCACACGGCCATCACCTTGCGATCCGGGTGCACGATCTTGGTTGCAATCGCCGACGGCAGCCCTGCGCCCATCGAGGCGAGCGCGTTGTCTAGCAGCAGCGAATTCGGCTCGTGAGCGCGGTAATAACGTGCGAACCAGATCTTGTACATGCCGTTGTCCAGACAGACGATGCCGTCGACCGGCGTCGTCTCGTAGACATCGTGGACGATCCGCACCGGGTACATCGGGAAACGGCTGTCGTTCTGACCTTTGGCCAGATGCTCCTCGAAGTGCTGCTTGATCTCCTTGAAGCGCGAAAAATCCCAATGCTCCTGACCTTCCTTCAGGCTCTCTTTCAACTGCCACACCGCATTGGCAATATCGCCCACCACTTCGATCTGCGGAAAATACACCGGATCGACCTCAGCACCGAGGAAGTTCACGTGAATCACAGTCTTTTCGTGCGAATCGGTGCCACGCATGAAGAACGGCGGCTTCTCGATCACATCGTGGCCCACGTTGATGATGCAGTCCGCATGGTCGATGGCGCGGTGCACGAAATCGCCGTCCGAGAGCGTGGCGTTGCCGAGCCACATGGGATGCGATTCGTCGATCACGCCCTTGCCCATCTGCGTCGTGAAGAACGGGATACCGGTCTGGTCGACGAACTCGCGCAGCATCTTGGTGGTGGTCTTGCGATTGCCGCCCGCGCCGATCATCAGCAGCGGATGTCTGGCGCTCGTGATCGCCTCGACCGCGCGCGCAACCGCCTTCTCCTCCGCGACCGGACGGCGGCTGAAGCTCTTGGGAATGGGCTTGCCATCGCCCTCTTCGTCGGCGACGTCCTCAGGCAACTCCAGATGCGTCGCGCCGGGGCGTTCTTCCTCGGCCTGACGGAAAGCTTCGCGCACCAGCGCCGGGATATTGCCGATCGAGACGATCTGCCGTGTGTACTTGGTGAGCGGCTCCATCATCCGTACCACGTCGACAATCTGGAAATGCCCCTGCTTGCTGGTCTTGATCGGCTTCTGGCCCGTGACCATCAGCATCGGCATGGCGCCTAGCTGCGCATACGCCGCCGCGGTGACGAAGTTGGTGGCGCCCGGCCCGAGCGTCGACAGACACACCCCAGTGCGCCCCGTCAGACGCCCGTAGGTCGCAGCCATGAAACCGGCGGCCTGCTCGTGACGTGTAAGGATCAGCTTGATTTTGGAGCGGCGCAGCGACTCGAGGAGATCGAGGTTTTCTTCGCCTGGGATGCCGAAGATATATTCGACGCCTTCGGCTTCCAGCGACTTGACGAACAGATCCGATGCTTTCATTGAGAGTCTCGCTTGACGAACGAGCGCGGACGGCACGCCCACGCAGTGGGATCCGGGAACGGGTGATCGAAGACGATGACAGGCGCGGCCACGCGGAAACCGGTGGGCGCGCCGAACAGCTTACTACCTGAGAGAAAAATCTGCGCGCAGATCGGCAATGGCTTGGGGTGATGCGGCCTCGCGGCCAGGGTGGCCGACTATCAAGCGGTCAGGCTCTAGCGCACGATCGTCACGCAGTCCGACAGAATCGGCGGCGCATTCTCGCCCGCGGTCGCGTCGTACAGATCGGCGCGCGGACCTTTGGTCCACCAGGTATAGCTGCCGGCCTGGTATTTCGCCCCGGAGCCCGAGAGCGTGTTGACAAACAGCATCGACTGGCCTTTGACGGGCACGAGCGCGAAGCTCTGCCCGTTCACTGCGTTCCAGTAGGTGACCTGCAGGATTTTGCCGGTAGCGCAGGTGTACTTGTGGGTCTGCGGGTTTTTCGGCTGGATCTGGGCGAGACTCAACGGCGCCGCCGAAACCGGAGCGATCGACCCCGCCATCTCCAGCAGCCCAGCCAGCAAACCCGTTACCGCAACGAGCCGTTTCCTCATTGGATTCCTCGCCTGGCTGTCAGCCGTCTGGAAGGGTTGCCGTTCGTTCAGGGATCGATGACGTCAGCGCACGCGTCGGTCGGCGCCGCCGCGACGTGGCCGACCACCGGCACGATTTTCAATCCGGCAGAAGCGACGCGGCACGGCGCGGCGGCAAGACCGCAACCCGCCAGGCCCACACACAGCGCTACCAGCACGCCCAGCGCTCCGAGGCGGCCCATCCGGCGAAGCCGCTCAATCTTGCGGGTGTCTGACTTCATGGGTACTGCTCCTGCCTTCAATACTGCAACTCCGTGCGCGCCTGCGGGATGCGTGGCGTGCGAGTTACCGCGGCTCACTGTGACAGACGAGCGCGCGTTCCAGCTTATTTCGCCGACACCGGATGTACCGCGGCAGCAGCCTGCTTCGCACGTGCCCGGGCTTCGTCGGTATTCGCGCCGGTGGCGAGCGCCACGCCCATACGCCGCTTGACGAAGCTCTCGGGCTTGCCGAACAGCCGCAGATCCGCATCGGGCACGGCCAGCGCCGCAGCTACACCTTCGAACGCGATACCGGCTTCATCCAGGCCGCCGTAGATCACGGCTGACGCCCCCGGCGCACGCAGGGATGTGTCGACCGGCAATCCGAGGATCGCCCGCGCATGCAACTCGAACTCAGAGAGACGTTGCGAGCACAGCGTCACGAGTCCCGTGTCATGCGGACGCGGACTCACTTCCGAAAACCATACGTCATCGCCGCGCACGAAAAGTTCCACGCCGAACAGGCCGCGGCCGCCAAGCGCCTCCGTGACCTTGTGGGCGATCTCACGCGAACGCTTGAGCGCGACCGGGCTCATCGGCTGCGGCTGCCAGGATTCGACGTAGTCGCCCGCAACCTGCACATGGCCGATCGGATCGCAGAAATATGTGCTTGTGCTGCCCGTTGCCGGATCGATCGCGCGCACCGTCAACTGCGTGATTTCGTACTCGAAGTCGATAAAGCCTTCGACGATCACACGCCCATGGTTGACGCGGCCGCCCGCCATCGCGTATTGCCATGCCGGTTCGACGTCGGCGTCGCTCTTGAGCACGGACTGGCCCTTGCCCGACGACGACATCACCGGTTTCACGACGCACGGATAACCGACCTTCGCGATGCCCGCCTTGAGTTCCTCGAGCGAGTCCGCAAACGCGTACGGCGAAGTCGGCAAGCCGAGTTCTTCGGCCGCCAGACGCCGGATGCCTTCACGGTTCATCGTCAGTTGCGTGGCGCGCGCGGTGGGAATCACTTCGGCGAGACCGTCGGACTCGATGGCGGCGAGCGCGTCGGTGGCGATGGCTTCGATTTCCGGCACGATCAGATGCGGCCGTTCCTGTTCGACCAGCGCGCGCAGTGCGGCGCGGTCGGTCATATCGATCACATGGGCGCGATGCGCGACCTGATGACCCGGTGCGTTCGGATAACGGTCCACCGCGATCACTTCAACGCCAAGGCGCTGTAATGCAATGATCACTTCCTTGCCCAGCTCGCCCGCGCCGAGCAGCATCACGCGCGTCGCCGAGTTAGAAAGCGGGGTGCCGATCCGTTGGCCGATCTGCATGGGGTCTCCAGAAAAATGTCGGATGAGATGGAATGGGTAGATCAGCAATGTTAACATGCGCAACCTCTGCACCGGGCGCGCAGCGACGAGCGCTCGCGCGCGGCATCCTGAGTGCGTTACCCTTACGCCTTTGCCAGTTTGAAGAGGACCGACGCCATGATCAAAACGTCTTCAGCGCGACGTGTTGCGCGTCTCGTTGCCGCGCTGCCCGCACCGCTTTTCACCGCGCTGGGCGTTGCCACCCTGCTGGCCGCCTGCTCGATGCCCACGCATCCGGATTCCAAGGCGCCGCCGCCCGACCCGTTCAACCCGGCGGCAACGCAGTTGCTCGACGACACTTCATGGGATCTCAGCAGCTGGAAGCAGGCCGACGGCACGATGCGCGCCGTCCCGGGCGCCGACAGCGGAGCGCCGATCACCCTCATGCTCTCGACGGCCACCGGCCAGCGGCGCGCCAGCGGTTTCTCCGGTTGCAACCGTTATATGGGTACCTACGGGCTGAAGGACGGCAAGCTGAGCTTCGGGCCGCTCGCCGGAACGCGGATGGCGTGTTCGACGCCCGGCGGCCAGATTGAAGGCGACTACCTCGACGCGCTGGCGCACGTCGCCCGTACCGGCGTGCAGATGCGCGCGCCGCAGGAAATGCAGTTGATCCTCGAAGACGGCGACAAGTTGACGTTCGCGCGGCACGACGGCAAATGAGGCTGTCTTCGAAGCGTTACGCTTCCCCGGTTAAACTCGATGGGTTGCGTCTTCGCGGATCCCTCATTCGTTGATGTCTAGCATGCACACGGTAGTTTTCGGCTGGTTCGGCGTGTCGGCCGTCTGGTTCATCCCTCTTCTGTTGCGTCTCGCAAAGTCTGTGCTGCCAGGCGGCGCCGGGCTGCGCGGGCCCGGCACGATCCGGCTTTGGCTCGGCTTTATCGGCGTGCTGGTGGCGAGCTCGACGCTGGAAGCGTTGCTGCCCGGGACGGTAGGCACGGACGGCTTCGGGCATGCGCTGGCGGCGGGTTTCGGCCGCCTGCTCGGGCATATCGGCACGCCGCTCGTGATGCTTGCGGTGCTGGTAGTGAGCCTGCCGTGGCTGATCGGTTTTCGTTGGAGCCGCGTCGCGCGCTGGGCGGACGGTGCGTTTGGCCTTGGCCTCGGCTTGAACCGCGGGCTCGCCAAACGCGACGAGGACGCGCGCCGGCGTAGTAGCGTCGACGATACGTTGCCTGCTTATGCGTCGACACCGGCCAATCCGATGGCCCCGAAGGCCAAGGGGCGCTACGCGCGGCCGACGGTGTGGCGGCCTTCTGCGGGCGCACGCGGTGCGGCGGCGGGGTCCGGTGCGGCAGCGGGTGGCGCGGGTGCCGTGGGCGCGAAGGATTCGGTGGCCGCGGATGCGCGCGGAAACGCAGCGTCTGGTAGCGCGGCCTGGCAAGCGAAAAGCACGGGCCGGCGTGGACAGGCAGCGCCGGCTGATAGCGCTGGCGCGATGCGCGTAGGCACGCCGGGTCGGCAAGCTGGCGTCCGGAGCGCGGCGGCCGAACCTGTCGCGCCAGCCGGATGGCCGCGCGAGCCAGGCAATGCGTTGCGCGGTACGGCACCGGTTCGGAGTGGGCTGCCGGCGACACCGGCGGCTGGTGCTGGTGCTGGTGCTGGTGCTGGTGCTGGTGCTGGTGCTGGTGCTGGTGCTGGTGCTGCAACGAGCGTCCCACGGGCATTCGACTCCAGCCGGGCTATGCCTGATGCAGCAACCGGGTCAAGGCCGACCCCGAACCGCGCGCCGTCAATACAGCCCTTCACGACACCCGTGCCTACCAGCATGCCGCCAGCGGTGCCGCGCAACGCGACGCCGACCGTTTCCATCCCAACCCTGCGGCCCATGGCCGGTACAGCACCGACCCCGCAACATGCGGCTGCTTCGGGTGCGCGCGTGCCGAGCGCACCCGGTTTTTCCCGACCCGCGGCGGCAGCGGAGCACGTCACGCCGCCCGCCAGCGTGCAGGAGACCCTACGCAGCATCGAAGAGAATGCGGCACGCTGGACGACGATCGCAGGCGTGAGTCTCGCCCGACGCAGCCCGGAAAACGTCAGGATCAGCACCGATGCTGACATGCCCGTCGACGAACCTGCGGTTAGTCCGACGCCGGTGCCGGAGGCAACCCCCATCGGCACATCCTCTGCGCGACCCGATAGGGAAGCTGCTGACAGTCGAGCTGATGTTGGCGCACCGGCCACCCCTTCGCCAGAGCCTGTCGCACCCGTGGAAGTGCCGAAGGCTGCGCCGGTGTCCGCTCCGCTCGAAGTGCAACCGCGCGCGACGACCTCGGCATTGATCGAAGCCGCCCTGCCCGACCAGCAAAGCATCGCGAAGACGCCGGCAGCAAACATCGACCACGCGAGCGCGGCCAGTGCGGCACTCGCGCCGGCCGCCGACCTCATCATCGACAAATCGCTAGCGCCATGGGAAACGGAAGTTGACACCGAACCCGATGCCGGCCATCGCGCCGATACGTCGAGTGCGTCTGAACACGTCGTGGCCGAACCGGCGCCTGCTCCTGTTGCATCGAACGTCGTCCGCTTCCCCGGCTTTGCCGCAGCGAGCGTCGGGAGCAGCGCGAGCGCCGCATCGCATGGTAGCCAGGCACCATTCGACACGACCGCCGACGACTTCGAAGACACGCCCTTCGATCACCACGCCGCCCCACGCATCGCCTCACATCTCAACGAAGATGAAGGCGAAGACGACGACCAACCCGACACCCCAATCGCCCCCGCCGTTGCGGCAGCCGCGGCCACGGCCGCAGCCCCGTTCACGCTCCCACGCAGCGAACCGGCCAACGAACCCGTCGCACCTCGGCCACCGGTAAGCGGCCACGCGCCAACCGTATTCGAGTTCCACGCCCCGGCCGCATCCCGCGTCGAACTGCCGACCCTCGATCTGCTCGCCCGCGCCGACACGGACGTCGAACCCGTCTCCGAAGAAAAGCTCGCAGAAACCGGCTTGCTGATCGAACAGCGCCTGCAGGAATTCAAGGTGCCGGTGACCGTGGTCGGCGCTTCGGCCGGCCCGGTGATCACCCGCTTCGAAGTGGAGCCCGCGCTCGGTGTACGCGGCAGCCAGATCGTCGGACTGATGAAGGACCTGTCGCGCGGCCTCGGCCTCACCTCGATTCGCGTAGTCGAAACGATCCCCGGCAAAACCTGCATGGGTCTCGAGCTGCCGAACGCGAAGCGCCAGACCATCCGGCTGTCCGAAATCCTCGAAGCCAACGTCTACCAGCACTCGCATTCGATGCTCACGCTCGCCATGGGCAAAGACATCACCGGACATCCCGTGGTCGCCGATCTGGCGAAAGCACCGCATATGCTGGTGGCCGGCACGACCGGTTCGGGCAAGTCGGTGGCGATCAACGCGATGATCGTCTCGTTGCTCTACAAGGCCACGCCCGAAGACGTGCGGCTCATCATGATCGACCCGAAGATGCTCGAGCTGTCGGTCTACGAGGGCATTCCGCATCTGCTTGCACCGGTCGTCACGGACATGAAACTCGCCGCCAACGCGCTCAACTGGTGCGTCGGTGAAATGGAGAAGCGCTACCGGCTGATGTCGGCCGTCGGCGTGCGCAACCTCGCGGGCTTCAACCAGAAAATCCGCGATGCTGAAGCCAACGGCAAGAAGCTCGGCAACCCGTTCTCGCTGACGCCCGAAGCGCCCGAACCGCTCGCAGCGCTGCCATTGATCGTGGTTGTGATCGACGAGCTGGCCGACCTGATGATGGTGGCCGGCAAGAAGATCGAAGAACTGATCGCCCGTCTCGCGCAGAAGGCGCGCGCAGCCGGCATCCATCTGATCCTCGCGACGCAGCGTCCCTCGGTCGATGTGATCACCGGCTTGATCAAAGCCAATATCCCGACCCGGGTCGCCTTCCAGGTATCGTCGAAGATCGACTCACGGACGATTCTCGACCAGATGGGCGCCGAGTCGCTGCTCGGCCAGGGCGACATGCTGTTCCTGCCGCCTGGCACCGGCTATCCGCAACGCGTACACGGCGCATTCGTCGCCGATGAGGAAGTGCACCGGATCGTCGAGTACCTGAAGCAGTTCGGCGAGCCGCAATACGAGGAAGGAATTCTCGATGGCCCCACCTCCGACGGCGCCACCCAGGACCTGTTCGGCGATGTGCCCGATGCCGAAGCCGACCCCCTCTACGACGAAGCGGTCGCCTTTGTGGTGCGCACGCGGCGCGCATCGATCTCGTCGGTGCAACGCCAGTTGCGCATCGGCTATAACCGTGCAGCGCGGCTGGTGGAACAGATGGAGGCAGCGGGCCTCGTGTCGTCGATGGGCATCAACGGCAGCCGCGAAGTCCTCGCGCCAGGCCCCGCCGAGTAAGCAGACTTACGAAGGCGACACCAGCTTGAAATCAACCGGCGAGCCGATGTCGATGCGCTTGGGATTCGCCTCGAGCAAACCAGTCTGCTGATCGCGCCTGAACACATACGCGGTATCGCTGTTCTGGTTACCGACGATCAACCAGTTGCCGGTCGGATCAATGGCAAACTCGCGCGGCGATTTACCGAGACTCGACTGGCGTCCGATCAGTTTCAGATGCCCGTTGGCTGGATCTACCGAGAAGATCACGATCTCGTTCGCGTCTCCACGGTTCGTCGCATAGAGGAAGCGTCCATCCGGCGACAGATGGATCGCCGCCGCCCCCACCTGCCCCTTGAAGCCGTGCTCGGTGAGCGGCGACACCTGCAGCTGCGTCAGCCTGCCGTTGTCGTAGCGGAACGTGGTGACGGTCGCTGCCAGTTCGCTCGTCAGATACGCGTATTTGCCGTCCGGCCCAAACACCAGATGACGTGGACCGCTGCCGGCCTTCACATCCGTATAACGCCACTCGGTGGGTCCGAAGAGACCGCGGCTGCCGTCGGGCGTATAGCGGTACGAATACAGCTTGTCCGCGCCGAGGTCCTGGGCGAACAGATACTGGCCATCGGGCGAGAACACCGTGGAATGCACATGCGAGTTGTCCTGGCGCCCTTTCACCGGACCGCCGCCCTCATGATGCACGGTCAACACGGCCTGCCCCACCTGGCCATCGCCCTGCAGCGGGAAAACTGCGAAGCTGCCGCCGGGATCCGCCGCCACCGAGTAGTTCGCCGTCAGCAGATACTTGCCGTCCGGCGAGATCTTCAGATAGCACGGGTCATTGCCCTCTGCCGATACCTTGTTGAGAAACGTCAGCTGCCCGCTCGCCGGATCGAAACCGAACGCGCTGATGCCGCCGCGTTGCGAGGCCGGGCCGTTGTCGCCCGGCAGTTCGTTGACCGAATACACATGACGGCGGTCGCTGCTCACGACCAGATACGATGGATTGACCGTCTTCGCGACGGACACCGGAGTCGCGTCGCCGGTCTTCGTATCGAACCGGTAGACGTAAATGCCTTCGCTCTTGCCGCCCGTGTAGGTGCCGACGATCATGTCGTAGACACCATCGGCCGGTGCGGGTCCGGCATCCTGCGCGAACGCCTGTGAAGCAACAATCGAAACCATAAGCACGAAACCTTTTATTATCGAATGGGCAGACCGCGACGATGGCGCAAATGCGGCCTTCCTGGCGGACTGAAACGACGGCTGATGCGTGACGCTTGCAGCGGCTTGGGCACTACGATGCATGTCGACCTCCTGGACATCGGGTTATCAGTTTTTGATCGTGCCACTGGTCTGCCACGCGGTCTGGAACACCCGGTTTAGAAACGCCCGGTTCGGGAACGCCTCGTTCCAGGTGTTTTTATTGTGGGGGCAAGTATAGAAGATAGAAGCAAAGCGTCGAGCCGGATCGCGCAGCCCGCAGGCTCGCTCCGGTAATGGCGGGTGGCGCATCCTGCCGCCCGATGAGAATTCCCTCTTACAGCTCTCTCAACCACCCGGAGTCTCCATGAACGTGACCTTTAGTCTCGGCCCGCTTGTTTCGCTGATCGCCGGCATTCTGATTCTTGTGATGCCGCGCCTCCTGAACTACATCGTCGCGCTCTATCTGATCATCATCGGCATTATCGGGATCTTCGGCGTAGGGGCGTCACACTTCTGATGCATCCGGGTTTTGATTCCGGCGCTCTGTCTGCGTAAGCGATCTGATCTGCGGGTGACCGGGCAAGGCTGCGCCCTGCCTCGGGTTACCTGTGGGGCTTACCGTGGCAATCAACGGGGTTTATCCCTGGCTTCAACCGTGGGCAAGTTGCTCGAGGCGCAGCCTTCCCTGCAGCGACAGGCCACCAACGGCATAATGGCCCTCACCCTTCTGGTAGTGCCTGAAGCAGGCGCGCTCGATCAGGAAGCAAACGGCAGCCTGCATCCCGTTGCGTGAGAGGCCCAGACGGCTGGCATCGAGGGCAAGCATGGAATCGTCAGCGAGTTCGCTGGCGGCCGAGAGAATGGTGATGCAATCGGATTTCGACGGGTTCAGCATGGCTTTCGTCCTCGAAAACAGCGTTTGCGTATGCAATGGACCGACGTACCCGGACCTGCGGCAAGATCCTTGCTCATCTACCGAAAATCCAATTGTAAGCATCGTTATCCCAGAATGCCAAGACGGATTGTCCGCAGGGCTTGCTGAACCAAAGTACATGACGCAGGTCCGGTAATAACAACGTCCCGGCGCGCGCGAGGCGCACGCTTTACGCCTTGCTTACGCCGCTCAAACCGCTTACCCAGTCATCTATGCCCGCTCTTATTGAAGACTATGCTCTCGTCGGCGACGGTCACACCGCCGCCCTGATCTCCCGTGACGGCTCCGTCGACTGGCTCTGCTGGCCACGTTTCGACTCGGGCGCCTGCTTTGCCGCACTCCTTGGTACCGAAAAGAACGGCCGCTGGCTGATCGCGCCGGCCTCTCCAGAGACTGACGGAGCCGAGGAGTCCGAGGAGGCCAAAGGGACCAAAGGGACCGAAGGTTCTGAAGGCGCCGGCAAATCCTCCAGCTCGTCCAGATCCGGCAAACCGGAGACGCCTGCGAAAATCACCCGTCGCTATCGCGGCGAGACGCTGATCCTCGAAACCGATATCGAAACCGCCGACGGCGCGGTCACGGTGATCGACTTCATGCCACCCGGCAACGGTTCATCGGAACTGGTCCGGATCGTGGTGGGCCGCCGTGGCAAGGTGCGCATGAAGATGGAACTGGTGCTGCGCTTCGATTACGGCTTTTCGATTCCGTGGGTCAGCCGTCTGAAGCACGATAGTGGCATCAAGGCAATCGTCGGGCCGGACACCGCCGTGCTGCGCACGCCCGTCGAACTGCACGGCGAGAATATGCACACCGTCGCCGAGTTCACCGTGTCGCCCGGCGAACGGGTGCCGTTCTCACTCGCGTATTCGCCGTCGCATCTGCGTTTGCCTCCCGCCCACGATCCTCACACCGCGCTCGCACGAACCGAGAACCACTGGCGCGAGTGGTCGGCGCGCAACACGATCGAAGGCAAGTACGCCGAGCCGATCCGCCGCTCGCTGATCACGCTGAAGGCGCTCGCCTACGAACCGACTGGCGGCATCGTGGCCGCTCCTACCACCTCGCTACCAGAACACCTGGGGGGCACGCGTAACTGGGATTACCGCTATTGCTGGCTGCGCGATGCCACCATCACGCTGCTGGCCATGATGCGCGGCGGCTACTTCGACGAAGCGCGCGCATGGCGCAGCTGGCTCGCCCGCGTGATGGCGGGAGCGCCCGAACAGTTGCAGATCATGTACGGGATTGCCGGCGAGCGGCGCCTGCCGGAATTCGAAATCGACTGGCTACCCGGCTACCAGGGCGCGAAGCCGGTGCGCGTCGGCAATAACGCAGCCGGCCAGTTGCAACTCGACGTCTACGGCGAAGTGATGAACGCCCTGCATCTGGCGCGGGTGGGCGGCCTGCAGGCCGACGACACCGCCTGGAACGTGCAGTGCGAGATGCTCGAACATCTGGAAACCATCTGGCAAGAGCCCGACGAAGGCATTTGGGAAACGCGCGGTGGCCGCCAACATTTCACCTTTTCAAAGGTGATGGCGTGGGTGGCGTTCGACCGCGCCATCAAGTCCGCGGAAATGTTCGATCTGGACGGTCCGGTTGACCACTGGCGAGCGATTCGCGACCAGATCCACGCCCAGGTCTGCGAGAAAAGCTGGAACCCGACGCTCAACGCGTTCACCCAGGTCTACGGAGGCGACGAGCTCGACGCGAGCGTCCTGCTGATCGCGCAGGTCGGTTTCCTGCCGCCGTCGGACCCGCGTGTGGCGGGCACGGTCGCCGCGACGGAAAAATATCTGATGCGCGACGGCTTTGTGATGCGCTACCGCACCACGGAATTCGACGACGGCTTGCCGCCCGGCGAAGGCACTTTCCTCGCCTGCAGCTTCTGGATGGTGGATAACCTCGCCATGCAGGGCCGCGTGGCCGAAGCTGAAGAGATGTACGAGCGGCTGCTCGGGCTGGCTAATGATGTCGGCCTGCTGGCCGAGGAATACGACCCGGCCGAGAAGCGCCTCGTTGGCAACTTCCCGCAGGCGTTTTCACACGTGGCCCTGGTGCACACTGGCCTGAACCTCATGAAACACGAACAGGAGATGGCGAAGGCGACCGGACAGCCGTCGCATGATGGGGAGTCGCAGAATGCGCCGTCGCCAAATGCGCCGTCTCAAATTGCGGCGGCGCATAACGGCAGCGAGATCGACAAACTTGACCCTGCGGCAACCCCTGATAGCGGCGCAGCAACATCGCCCGTACCATGAGTTAATGACGTTTTAGCTACCAGGAGGCGTCGCATTGCTGCGTTGCACAAAAGTACTTTGTCCGATATCATCAAGCGAGACTCTTGGCCGATAATCAAGCGCCTACAACCACAACGGCCCGCTGCAACGCGAAACGCGTGTTTGCGAAGCCCCATGCGAATCGCCCCAACGCCGGAGCACCCATGCTCTATCAACTGCATGAATTCCAGCGGGCTTTGCTCAGCCCGCTGACCGCCTGGGCCCAGGCCGCGTCGAAATCCTTCGCGAATCCGGCCAGCCCTCTCGCCTATGTCCCGGGCGCCACCCGTCTTTCCGCTGGTTACGAACTGCTCTACCGGCTCGGCAAAGACTACGAAAAACCCGAATTCAACCTGCATCAGATTGTTAAGGATGGTCATAACATCCCAATCATCGAGCAGACCATCATTGAAAAGCCGTTCTGCCGTTTGCTGCGCTTCAAGCGTTTCGCTGACGACAGCGCCGCTGTCAGTCAACTGAAAGACGAGCCGGTGGTCCTGGTGTGCGCGCCGTTGTCCGGCCACCACGCCACGCTGCTGCGCGATACGGTGCGCACCCTGCTGCAAGACCACAAGGTGTACATCACCGACTGGATCGATGCGCGCATGGTGCCGCTCGAAGAGGGCCGATTCCAGCTCGACGATTACGTTGCTTACATTCAGGAATTCATCCGCCACATCGGCGCGAAAGATCTGCACGTCATCTCCGTATGTCAGCCGACCGTGCCGGTGCTGGCTGCCATCTCGCTGATGGCGAGCCGCGGCGAAGACACGCCGCGCACCATGACGATGATGGGCGGCCCGATCGACGCGCGTAAGAGCCCGACCTCGGTGAATTCGCTTGCCACGCAGCACTCGTTCGAATGGTTCGACAACAACGTGATCTACACGGTGCCGCCGAATTATCCGGGCGTAGGACGCAAGGTTTACCCGGGCTTCCTGCAGCACACGGGTTTTGTAGCCATGAATCCGGAGCGCCACGCGGCCTCGCACTGGGATTACTACCAGAGCCTGATGCGCGGCGACGAAGAAGACGCCGAAGCACACCGCCGCTTCTACGACGAGTACAACGCCGTGCTCGACATGGACGCGGAATACTACCTCGACACGATCCGCGTGGTCTTCCAGGAATTCCGCCTCGCCGAAGGCACCTGGGATGTGGCCGGCGAGCGCGTGAGGCCGCAGGACATCAAGAAGACTGCCCTCTTCACGATCGAAGGCGAGCTCGACGACATCTCCGGCGACGGCCAGACGCGCGCCGCGCAGGATCTGTGCAGCGGCATCCCGCCGGCGCACAAGCAGCATTTCACGGCGGAAAAGTGCGGCCACTACGGCATTTTCTCGGGCCGCCGCTGGCGCACCATCATTTATCCGCAGCTGCGCGACTTCATCCTCGCGCACAACAAGGCGCCGAAGACCGCGAAGGAAAAAGTCGAAGCCTGAACACAACGCAGCATGGCGGCCTTGCTGAAACCGGGCCGCCACGTCGAAAGTTGTGTGCGCATCAAATGTGAAGCAACGGCCCCTGCAGGGGCCGTTGTCGTTTGGAAGCGAACCCTGGCGTTTAACGCCTAAGCAGGTACGCGAGCAGCAACTCGGTGTTCATCTGCACGACTTCGCTGCGCTCCGCGGGTGCGCTGAAATCACGGGCGAGCGTTGCTTCCAGCGTGTAGCGGTTCGACACGATGTAGTAGCCCATGCCCGAAAGCGTGACGTAGAAGCGCAACGGGTCGACATTGGTTCGAAACAGGCCTGCTCGCTGACCACGCTCGAGAATGCCACCGAGTGTTGCAACAATCGGCGAGATCATTTCCCGGATGCGCGTGGACTTCTGCATATAGCGCGCTTCATGCAGATTCTCATTATTCACAAGACGCAGCAGCTCCGGATGATCCCGGTAGTAGTCCCACACGAAATGCGCAAGCCGCGTAATGGCCTCGACCGGCGCAATGCCGTTCAATTCCAGCGTGCGTTCCGCCTCGTTTAACGCGCCGAAGGCGTGTTCGAGCACAGCCGTAAATAGCTGCTCCTTGCTACCGAAGTAGTAATAGAGCATGCGTTCATTCGTTTCAGCTCGGCGGGCGATCTGGTCGACGCGTGCGCCGAACAACCCACCATTCGCAAACTCCTCGGCGGCCGCGAGCAGGATACGGCGCCGGGTGCCTTCAGGATCTCTTTTGATTTTGGGCTGATTCATGGTGGCATTATCGTGAGCCGCGTTATCCGGATCGTGCCGCCGGCCTCTCCTCGGGCCTTGCACCGACAGCACTAAACGGGCTGGTTGGGGGACACCCTTCTGCGGTCTTTCGGAAAAGCGCTTTGATTATGGCACATGGTTTGGTAATGGCAATCGGGGAAATCGGCGATAATGAAGCAATTTCCCTAAGCTTGATTGAGTCAGCCAATTCGCGCGGCTCCCGACTGTCGGCAGGCGCCTTTGGCGCCCCGCCGGCCAGTCTTACCGTCTTCACTGTGACCGATTCCATAACACTCGCAGATCGCATCGAAGATCTGCTTCCCCAGACACAATGTACGAAGTGCGGCTACGCAGCATGCCGGCCGTACGCCGAAGCTGTAGCCGTTGGCACAGCGAACTACAACCAGTGCCCGCCAGGCGGCCACGAAGGTGTCGCGCGGCTGGCCGCCCTGCTCGGCAAGCCGGTCATCCCGCTCAATCCCGCTAACGGCATCGAACGGCCGCGGCCGGTTGCCGTCATCGACGAGAGCCTGTGCATCGGTTGCACGCTCTGCATGCAGGCGTGTCCGGTGGACGCGATTCTTGGTGCACCGAAGCAAATGCATACGGTCATCGAGGCGCTGTGCACGGGCTGCGACCTGTGCGTCGCGCCCTGCCCGGTCGACTGCATCGCCATGCTGCCCGTCACCGGTGAGGCGACCGGGTGGGATGCCTGGACATCGGCCGAGGCCAACGCCGCGCGTGAACGTCACGATCGCCGCGAAGCGCGCCTCGCACGCGAACGCGATGCCGCCGAAGCACGCGCAGCGGCCCGCCGTGCCGCGGGTGGTACGTCGGTTAGCGCTGCCGCTCAGGCATCCGCTGACGGGACTGCTGCGTTGACCGGTACGTCCGCACGGGTTACCACCGACGACCCCGAAGCCAAAAAACGCGCGATCATCCAGGCCGCGCTCGAACGCGCGCGCAAGAAAAAGGAAGAGCTCGCCGCAAAAGGCGCCGGTCCGCAAAACGTGGAGCGCGTGAGTGCCGAGGTGCAGGCGCAGATCGACGCTGCCGAAGCGCGCCGCCGGCGCCTCGGTATCGAAGATAACGTTGCATCCGGTAACGAAGCCAATGAACCGACGCAAGCGGCCAAAGCCGACCCGATCGCCCGTACGCCTAAACCCTGACCTATCCGCCCCGGTATGAACGCGAACAAACGCCGCGCCATCTACGAGACGCTTCAGAGCCTCAACCCGCATCCGACAACCGAACTTGAGTACACCACACCGTTCGAACTGCTGATTGCGGTGATGCTGTCGGCGCAAGCTACCGATGTGTCGGTCAACAAGGCGATGCGCAAGATGTTCCCGGTTGCGAACACGCCGCAGAAGATCTTCGATCTGGGCGAGGACGGCGTGGCGGACTACATCAAGACCATCGGGCTCTACCGGACCAAAGCGAAGAACGTCGTCGCGACCTGCCGGATTCTGCTCGACCAGTACGGCGGCGAGGTACCGGACGACCGCGAAGCGCTCGAAAGCCTGCCCGGGGTGGGTCGCAAGACGGCCAATGTGGTGCTGAACACGGCCTTCGGCCATGCAACGATCGCCGTGGATACGCACATCTTTCGGGTTGCGAATCGAACCGGGCTGGCACCGGGCAAGGATGTGCGGGCAGTAGAAGCGGCGCTGGAGAAGTTCACGCCCGCCGAATTCAGGCAGGACGCGCATCACTGGCTGATCCTGCACGGGCGCTATGTCTGCAAGGCGCGGCGGCCTGAATGCTGGCACTGCGTGATCGAGCCGCTGTGCGAATTCAGGCCGAAGACTCCGCCGCCGGATCTGTGAGATAGTCGTATCTCGCACCCCTCACCACCGTTTTCAGTCCACGATGTTCAATCCCAGCCGCGACGAAGTCCGAAGCTTTTTCACCGAGACCTGGCGCAAGCAGCGCGAAGGCACGATCCTGACACCGCTCGAGGCAATCGCCGCCGACTGGATCGTCGAGCACCCCGAATACCACACCGAACTCACGGATGGCGAGGCCGCATCCGCCCAGGACTACTCGCCTGAACGCGGCCAGAGCAACCCGTTTCTGCATCTGTCGATGCATCTGGCGATCAGCGAGCAACTGTCGATCGATCAGCCGCCTGGCATCCGCGCCGCACATGAGCGGCTCGTGGGCCGCCTGGGCTCAACCCACGATGCACAGCACGCCATCATGGAGTGCCTCGGCGAGACGCTCTGGGAGGCGCAACGCACCGGCACACCGCCCGACACGGACGCCTACCTGCAGCGCATCGAGCGCCGCGCGTCGCGCGACTGACGCGGGTCGACTGTCGGGCGTCGACTAACGCGCATCCCGCGTTGGCACGTCGACCGGCACCAGACACGTCATTCAAGCACCTCGTTCAACCGCCCCAAAGCGAAACACCCCGCCAAGGCGGGGTGTTTCCGTTTTCACATCAGCAAAGCACGCCGCGAGGCGCGACGTGCTTACTTCTTCTCGACCAGGTCGCCACTCAGCGACTCGACATACGCCGCGATGTCCTTCATGTCGCTTTGCGACAGACTCTGCACCTGCGCCTGCATGATCGGGTTGTTGCGGCCGAAGTGCGGGTTGCCGTTGCCCATCTGATACTGGCGCAGCGCCCAGTACACGTAGTCGGCATGCTGACCGGCAAGCTTCGGGTATTCCGGGCTAACCGGTTTGTTCAGGTTCACGCCGTGGCAAGCTGCGCAATTGTGCGCATCGGCCAGCACCTTGCCGTTGCCGGCGTCGGCGGCATACGCCACGTTGGCTGCGGCCAGACCGAGCAATGCCGTTGCTGCACAGGCAGCCTTGAACATCGTATGGAGTGCCAGTTGAGGCTTCTTCATGAATTCTCCTATCCCGCGAAAGTAAATAGCCGAGTGACTGGATGGATGACCGCAGCCGATCACTTGTCGGGATTGTTTTTCGAAGCGGAGGTCTGCGCCGCGTAGTACGCAGCAATGTCGGCGATGTCCTGATCCGACAGCGACGTGGCGATGGCGTGCATCGTTTCGAAGCGGCGGTCGCCTTTCTTGTACTCGTGCAGTGCGTTCTCGATGTACGTCTGATTCTGGCCACCGAGGATAGGCACCCGATAGACCTCTGGGTACGCCGTGCGGTAGTCAGGAATGCCGTGGCAGCCAATACACATCGAGACCTTACCCTGGCCCGCCTTGGCGTTGCCGACGATATCCGCTGCCTGCACAGTGGCCGCGTAGCCCGCTAGCACCGACAGCGCTGTGATCACGACGTGTTTGACGACGAATTTATTCATAGCATGTAACCTGGCTTGAGGGGAAACGGGCGCCCGAAAAGGCAACGGCCTGCACCATTATTCTTCTAAGGTTGCCACGCAGGCCAAAAAAATCGGGCTAATTGTACCGCGCCGCTGCGCGGGGCGTCCACAGAGCGGGGAAGCGCCAGCCGGCGGGGCAAAGCGCCCCGCGAGGCACACGCACTAAGGGCAAACCCGCACGAGACAAACCGCCGCACGCGGCCCGCCCACCGGGCCGCGCACCGGTAGCCGGTGCGGGTGACACCATACGACAGCCCGAATCAGGCCAACAGGGCTTCTGACTTATACTGGAATTTTTCCCCGAAAGAGCGTCTCGTCATGCGTTTCGAAGGCTCATCGCAATACGTCGCCACCGACGACCTCAAGCTCGCGGTCAACGCCGCGATGACGCTGCAACGTCCGTTGCTCATCAAAGGCGAACCCGGCACGGGCAAAACCATGCTTGCCGAGGAAGTGGCGGCCGCACTTGGCATGCCGTTGATGCAGTGGCACATCAAGTCCACCACCAAGGCGCAGCAAGGCCTCTACGAATACGATGCGGTGTCGCGCCTGCGCGATTCGCAACTGGGCGACGAGCGCGTCAAGGACATCCGCAACTACATCGTCAAAGGCGTGTTGTGGCAGGCGTTCGAAGCGGACCAGCAGACCGTGCTGCTGATCGACGAGATCGACAAGGCCGACATCGAATTCCCCAACGACCTGCTGCGCGAACTCGACCGCATGGAGTTCTACGTCTACGAGACGCACGAACTGGTGCGCGCGAAGCACCGCCCGCTCGTCATCATTACGTCGAACAACGAGAAGGAACTGCCGGACGCATTCCTGCGCCGCTGCTTCTTCCACTACATCAAGTTCCCGGACCCGGTGACGATGCAGCAGATCGTCGAAGTGCACTTCCCCAACATCAAGAAAGACCTGCTGAGCGCGGCAATGGCGAGCTTTTTCGAACTGCGCAACGTGTCGGGTCTGAAGAAGAAGCCGTCTACCTCAGAACTGCTCGACTGGCTGAAGCTGCTACTCGCCGAAGACATTCCGCCGGAAGCGCTGCGCTCGTCCGATCACAAGCAGATCATTCCGCCGCTGCATGGCGCGCTGCTGAAGAACGAGCAGGACGTGAGCCTGTTCGAACGGCTCATTTTCATGAACCGCAACAACCGTTGAACGGAGTGCGTGCGCCTGAATCACACACGCACGCCTTGCGACGGCGCACCGGCATCCGGGTGCGCTGAAGCGGAGGAAACCGCATGCTGATCGACTTCTTTTACTCATTGCGCGCGGCCAGGCTGCCGGTCTCCGTCAAGGAATACCTGACGCTGCTTGAGGCACTCAAGAGCAACGTGATCGCGCCGTCGCTCGACGAGTTCTACTACCTCGCCCGTCTGACGCTCGTAAAAGACGAGCAGTATTTCGACAAGTTCGACCAGGCCTTTGGCGCCTATTTCAACGGCGTGGCGGCCAAATCCGAACTGGCGCTCGACGTCCCGCTCGACTGGCTGAAAAAGAAGCTGCAGCGCGATCTGTCGCCGGAAGAAAAAGCGCAGATCGAAGCGATGGGCGGCCTCGACAAGCTGATGGAGCGCCTCAAGGAACTGTTCGAGGAGCAGAAGGAGCGCCACGAAGGCGGCAACAAGTGGATCGGCACCGGCGGCACGTCGCCGTTCGGTAACGGCGGTTATAACCCCGAGGGCATCCGCATCGGTGGCGACGCGGCAGGCAACCGCACCGGCGCCAAGGTGTGGGAAGCGCGCGCCTATCGCGATTACGACGATCAGGTGGAAATCGGCACGCGCAACATCAAGGTCGCGCTGCGGCGGCTGCGGCGCTTTGCGCGCGAAGGCGCGGCCGAAGAACTTGACCTGCCCGACACCATCCGCAGCACCGCGGCGAACGCCGGCTGGCTCGATCTGAAGATGGTGCCGGAGCGGCACAACAAGGTGAAAGTGCTGATGCTGCTCGATGTGGGTGGATCGATGGACGACCACATCAAGCGCACCGAGGAACTCTTCTCCGCCGCGAAGGCAGAGTTCAAGCACCTCGAGTTCTATTACTTCCACAATTGCGTGTACGACTTCCTGTGGAAAAACAACCGCCGCCGTCATGCAGAGCGCATGCCCACCTGGGACGTGCTGCACAAGTTCACGCCGGACTACAAGCTGATCTTCGTCGGCGACGCCACGATGAGCCCCTACGAAGTACTGCAGCCAGGCGGCTCGGTGGAATACAACAATCCCGAGGCCGGTGCGGTGTGGCTGCGGCGCCTCGCCGACCATTTCCCGCATCACGCGTGGCTGAATCCCGAGCCGGAAGGGCTGTGGGAATATCGGCAATCGGTATCGGCGATCCGGGAAGTGCTGGGCCATCGGATGTATCCTCTCACCCTCGCCGGTCTGGAGACCGCGATGCGCACCTTAAGCAAGTGACTGACGCAAACCAGCCGCGCCAATAAGCTGCACCCGCCAGACCTTCACCCATAAGAAAACTGAGACCTCCTGTATGAGTTCGCCCTCCTCCCCCGAGCTGTCCCCTCCGACCTCACGGCCCACGCGCCTGCGGCCGTTCGCGGACACATCGCTATCGACGCTCGTGGCCGGCTTTGTCGCGATGATGACGGGCTATACCAGTTCGCTCGTACTGATGTTCCAGGCAGGTCAGGCGGCGCATCTCTCCGATGCGCAGATTTCCTCGTGGATCTGGGCGCTTTCGATCGGCATGGCGCTTTGCACGATCGGCCTGTCGCTGCGCTTTCGCGCGCCGATCGTGATTGCATGGTCGACGCCAGGGGCCGCGCTACTGGTGTCGTCGCTGCCGAACGTGGCATATCCACAGGCGATCGGCGCGTTTATCGTCTGCGCGCTGTTGCTCACGGTGGTGGGTTTGACCGGCTGGTTCGACACGCTGATGAAAAAGATTCCGGCCGGAATCGCCTCGGCGCTGCTGGCCGGCATCCTGTTCGAGATCGGCATCGAAATTTTCCGAGCCGCGCAATTCCAGACCGCGCTGGTGCTGGCGATGTTTTTCACCTACCTCGCCCTCAAGCGCCTCGCGCCCCGCTATGCGATCGTGACGACGCTGGTGGTAGGGACCGCCGTGGCCGGCAGCCTCGGCCTGCTCGACTTCAGCCACTTTCATGTGGCGCTCGCGCAGCCCGTACTGACCATGCCGGCGTTCTCGGCTGCGGCGATCATCAGCATCGGCATTCCGCTGTTCGTCGTCGCCATGGCCTCGCAGAACGTGCCGGGGATTGCCGTCTTGCGCGCCGACGGCTATACGACGCCGTCAGCGCCGTTGATCGCCACCACCGGCATCGCTTCGTTGCTGCTCGCGCCGTTCGGCTCGCACGGCATCAATCTTGCGGCCATTACGGCAGCCATCTGTACCGGCCCAGAGTCCCACGAGGATCGTAACAAGCGTTACACCGCCGCCGTCTGGGCGGGCGTCTTTTATCTGATCGCCGGCATCTTTGGCGCGACAATTGCTGCACTGTTCGCTTCGCTGCCCAAGGCGCTGGTGGTTTCGGTAGCGGCGCTGGCCCTGTTCGGCTCGATCATGAGCGGACTCGCCAACGCCATGCAGGATCTCAAACAGCGCGAGGCCGCGCTCGTCACTTTTATGGTGACCGCCTCCGGCCTGACCCTGCTGTCGATCGGCTCGGCATTTTGGGGCCTGGTGGCAGGCGTGCTCACGCAACTCGTGCTGAATGCGAGGCGGGCCTGAGCGAAAGCTGAGGCCAGGCATGGCGAAGGCTGAAAGGATCGGCAAATGCACATGTAAAAGCCGCAGCGACCGATCCGCCATAGAATAGAAGTATCGGGCGGCATTCCCCGGCCATATCATGAGGAATGCCGCAGCGTGAAATGCTGCAGTCAGGGGCACCGGAGCATCCGCTCCAGTGGCCTTTGCGGCGACCTCCACCTTTTGGACTATTGCGCCTGTGCGCCTAAAGGCTCGACATGACTACCGCACTCGATCAACTCAAGCAATTCACGACCGTCGTCGCCGACACCGGTGACTTCCAGCAACTCGCCCAGTACAAACCGCAGGACGCGACCACCAACCCGTCGCTGATCCTCAAGGCCGTGCAGAAGGCCGACTACCGTCCGCTGCTGGAAAAAACCGTGCGCGATCACGCGTCGAAACCGGTGGGCGCGATCATCGACAATCTGCTGATCGCCTTCGGCACCGAAATCCTCAAGATCATCCCGGGCCGCGTTTCGACCGAGGTCGATGCGCGTCTGTCGTTCGACGTCAAGGCGTCGATCGAGAAGGGTCATGAACTGATCAAGCTGTACGAAGCCGCCGGCATCGGCCGCGAGCGGATCCTGATCAAGCTCGCGTCCACGTGGGAAGGCGTCCGCGCCGCGGAGCAACTGCAAAAGGAAGGCATCCACTGCAACATGACGCTGCTGTTCTCGCTCGCCCAGGCCGCTGCCTGCGCCGAAGCGGGCGCGCAACTGATCTCGCCGTTCGTCGGCCGGATCTACGACTGGTACAAGAAGAACGCCGGCAGCGCATGGGATGAAGCGAAAGACGGCGGCGCGAACGATCCGGGCGTGCAATCGGTGCGGCGCATCTATGCGTACTACAAGAAGTTCGGCTACAAGACCGAGGTGATGGGCGCGAGCTTCCGCACACCGGGTCAGGTCCTCGAACTGGCCGGCTGCGATCTGCTGACCATCAGCCCGGATCTGCTGCAGAAGCTGCAGGACAGCACGGACAAGGTGGAGCGCAAACTGTCGCCGGAACTGGGCCAGAGCGGGAACATCGAACGCGTGCCGGTCGACGAATCGTCCTTCCGTTTCCTCGTCAACGACGAAGCCATGGCTACCGAAAAGCTCGCCGAAGGCATCCGCGCGTTCGCCGCCGATGCGGTCAAGCTGGAAAAGCTGATCGAAGAACTTCGCTAACTGCGTTAAGTACGCCTGAGCCATCCGGCCCTTCTCCAGGGACGGTCAACACGGCTTCGGCGGATTTCACCTGGTTTCACAAACAACGCCACGACAGACGACTACAATCGTTTGTCGTGGCGTTGTTTTGTCTGCCTCGGCAGCGGCTGCGTCGCGCGTGACCACTTTCGCAATCAGTTGCATGGGACAGGGAGACGACCATGGAAATCCAGCCTTACGTATTTTTTGAAGGCCGGTGTGAAGAAGCGCTGAGCTTCTACACCGACAAGCTAGGCGCCGAGTTGCAGTTCAAGATGCACTACAAGGACGCGCCGCCCAATCCCGACCAGACGCCCAATCCGAAATTCGCCGACATGGTCATGCATGCCTCGGTCAAGTTCGGCTCGACCATCCTCATGATGTCCGACGACTGTATGAGCGAAAGCGTCACTCATACCGGTTTCAGGCTGACTCTGACTGGCAACGACCTCGCCCACGCCGAGAAGCTGTACAACGCCCTGGCCGAAGGCGGCAAGGTCGACATGCCGTGGCAGGCCACCTTCTGGACCAAAGGCTTCGGCATGCTGACCGACAAGTTTGGGATCGGCTGGATGGTGATGGCCCCCGAACAACCCAACTGAGCACCCACTGAAAGTACGCGCCTGCCGCTGCCCGCTCAGGTGACCAGACAGCAAGGCGAAGCGACGCCTCACACGGCTCAGCCTGGCTTCGCCGCGGCGACACGGGCGGCCGTGCCGTGCCGCTCGATATTCCAGTTAGGCTCGGTTTCGAGCAGCAAGGCCCGCAAGCGGTCGACCTGCTCGATCATCCGCTCGCCGAGCCAGTATGGCCCCTGCAGTTCCGGAGCGAGGTGCTCAGGCAGCGCACCGCCCGGCACACGGGCCAGCACCACCTGAGGCGCCAGAAAGCGCGCCGCACCGCCGAAACGCAGGCCGCGCGCCATCGCCAGCAGCATGGCGCGCACCGTGCGCGCCTCGGCACTGCATTGCCGGGAGAACGCCGCACGCGCGGCGATGTCCGCGTGCGCCAGCGCGCCGGTCGCCATCATTTCCAGCGCACTCAGCATCGAGCGGTGAACACGCTGGATCTCTTCCAGTTTCGCCTGCGGCACGCCGGTTTCCTTGGCTACCCAAGGCATCAACGGACGAAGCTGCACCAGCCGCGCGTTCAACTCCAGAAACGTCTTGATCTCTTCGTCTGCGTCAAACGGCGCACCGTTCACAAGGTGGGTGTACGTCCGGGCGCAGCCACGCAGATTTTCCGCGAGCCGGTAACGCCATGAGTAAGTCGCATGCAACGGCAGCGCAAACGAGAACGCCAGCGCAATCGCAATACCGATCAGCACGTTCAGCGTGCGCCATAGGCCCGTGTCGATCTGATTGTCGCCATGGCCCGCGACGATGCACATCGTAATCGCCGTCAGCAGTCCGACATACCCTCCCTTGCCAATGGCGTACCACGCACAGATCCCCGCCACGACGGACATCAGCACGTAGGTCAGCCACAGCGAGCCGAGCAGGTTCTGCTGCAGGATCAGCACGAGCCCAATGGTCGCGCCAAGCATCGTGCCGGCCGCCCGCTCGGTGGCCTTTTTACGAATGTTGCCGTGATGCTGCAAGCCGCCGATCACCACCAGCAGCGTCACCGACGACCAGATCCCATGCGGAATATTGATGCCGGTGGAGGCGAGAATCGACACCATCATCGCAAGGCCCACTCGCACGCTATGTAGCAGCTTGGCGTGCCGGTAACGGTAATACGGCGAGGTGATAACCCTGAGGATGCGGCTCGCGCTCGAGCGGCGCGGCATCATGGGATCGCGTTCGGAATCAGAATCGGCAGAGGACATGGTCGCGCGAAATCGGAAGCTGCGATGTAGCTATCCTGCACCAAAATGCAAAACGCCCGCAATTTTTCGTTGCGGGCGCTTTCGGACGATGGCTTCGGAGGATCAGCTTTCGACGACGTCCAGATAGTCTTCCGGGTTGGTGCGATCTTCGGCGTGCTTCATGCCGATGGCGCGCACCAGCAGGCTCACCACCACCGACACCACCAGGTTCACGATCAGCGACCACACCGCCGCGTAGCCGGGAATCGCAAGGCCGAACAGGTGGATCGTGAAGATCGAACCGGCGAGTTTCAGCGAGATCGCCATCCACGTCCCGGTTGCAATACCGACGGCCCACCCGAGCAGCAGGCCGCGATAGTCGAGCATGCGCGTGTAGAGACCCAGCACGATCGACGGCAGCGTCTGGATGATCCAGATGCCGCCCAGCAACTGCAACTGGATCGCATACGTGAGCGGCAAGCCGAGAATGAACGCCACCGCGCCCACCTTGACGAGCAGCGAAACCAGCTTGGCAATGTTGGTTTCCTGCTCACCCGTCATATGGCGGTTGATGAACTCCTTGTGGATATTGCGTGTGTACAGATTGGCCGCCGCAATCGACATGATCGCCGCCGGCACCAGAGCGCCGATACCGATCGCCGCGAACGCCACCCCGACGAACCACGCCGGGAAGAAATGCAGGAACAGCGCCGGCACCGCGAAGTTCGGGCCGAAGGCCTTGAAGTACGGGGCGAATTCCGGCATGTCCTTCACGCCCGCCGCCAGCGCCATGAAGCCGAGCAGCGCGAGCAGGCCGAGCACCAGCGAATAGGCCGGCAGCATCGCCATATTGCGGCGGATCGTGTTGCCCGATTTCGAGGACAGCACCGCCGTAATCGAGTGCGGGTAGAGGAACAGCGCCAGCGCCGAGCCGACCGCCAGCGTGGCATAAGCGCTGTAGCCGTTCAGGTTCGACACGTCAGGCGCCTTCAACAGCAGCTTGGCCGGCGGCACCGCGGCGAAGATGTGCCCGAAGCCGCCTAGTTGCGGCGGAATCACGATTACCGCAGCTGCGATCGTGACGTAGATCAACACGTCTTTGACCACCGCGATCATGGCCGGCGCACGCAATCCCGACGTGTACGTGTAGGCCGCCAGAATCGCGAAGGCGATGATGAGCGGCAGATCGCCGACAAATCCGCTGGTGTCGAAACCGAGCGCGCCGATCACCACCTCGATACCGACCAGCTGCAACGCGATATACGGCATGGTGGCGACGATACCGGTCAAGGCGACTGCCAGTGCAAGCATTCGGCTGCCATAGCGCGCGTTGACGAAGTCCGCGGACGTCACGTAGCCGTGACGTTTCGCAATGCTCCACAGCTTCGGGAACACGACGAAAGCAAACGGATAGATCAGGATCGTGTAAGGCAGTGCGAAGAAGCCGGTCGCGCCCGCGCCGAACACAAGCGCCGGCACCGCGACGAAGGTGTAGGCGGTGTACAGGTCGCCGCCCAGCAGGAACCACGTCACGATGGTACCGAAGCGCCGGCCGCCGAGGCCCCACTCTTCGAGATGCGCGAGATCGCCGCGCCGCCAGTGAGCCGCGATAAAGCCGAGAATCGTGACGCCGATGAAGAACAGGACAAAGACAAAGGTGGCGACGGGATTCATTGAACGCCCCCTTGCGAGCTATCCGGTGCGCGCCGCTTGGTCTTGAAGTAGACGAGCGCCGTGATGACCGCGCTGATCAGCACCCACAGCAGCTGATACCAGTAGAAGAACGGGAAATCGAACAGCTGCGGTTCAACCTTGTTATATGACGGCACCCAGATCATCGCGATCCAGGGAAGCAACAGCAACCAGAGCCAGCGCTTGCTGGCTCTGTTGGCGTCGGCGTCGTGAGCCATGACGTCTCCTCTTTCCTTTTATTGACTTGCGTCCCGTGGTTGACGGGCAATGAACCCCATACCGGAGAAGCCACGGGCGACCCGAAAGCAATGAAAGAGTATAGGAGTCGCAAAGGTACGGTCAAGCCGGGGCGACCCCGACGCAACGCCTGCTTGCCTCATCCGCCTAAATTGAGAACGACCCGCCGTGTTGCCCGGTCGATTCCCGCAGACCCTTGATCCACTGACGCGCGGGCAAGCCGAGTTCGGCTTCAATCAGCCTGGCGCGCGCTTCGAGCGTCGTGAACGGCACATCAAGTGCCGGGCCCGAAAACGCAATCGCCACGCGGTTGCCGTCATGCACTTCGGGCAGCGCGACCACACGGCCATCGAAGGCCTCGTTCATACGTTTCATGTTGCGCACGAAGCTCGGATGATCCCCGAACAGGTTCACCGTTACGAGGCCCGCGTCCGTCAGACACGCACGCACCGCGCGATAGAACGCCACGCTGTCGAGCACCGGACCGCGTGCTGTCGCATCGTAGACGTCGATCTGCAGCGCGCCGATGGTGCCGTGGTTCGTGCGATCGTTGACGAAGTCCCACGCATCGGTTTCATGCACGGTAAGACGGGCATCGTCGGACGGCAGCTGGAACATCGTGCGCGCGGCGATTACCACGGCCGGATTCAGTTCGACCGCTTCGACGTTCGAGCTCTTCAGGAAGCGATACGCAAACTTGGTCAGCGCCGCCGCGCCCAGCCCAAGTTGTACGATACGCTTCGGCGCTTCGAGGAACAGCAGCCAGGCCATCATCTGCTGCGCGTATTCGAGTTCGATGTGATCGGGCTTGCGCAGACGCATCGCGCCCTGCACCCACTCCGTGCCGAAATGCAGATAGCGCACGCCGCTTTCCTCCGAGAACGTCACCGGGGCAAAACGCGGCTTGCGTGGCGCTTCGATTTGCGGCGCGTCATCAAGGTCTTCGTCGCGTTGCGCGCGCTTGCCTGTCCGCAAAGTTTTCTGCCGGGTGGCGACCGATTCGGCTTCCCGGTTGCGGAATGCACGGGCCTCGGCCGAAGCGCGCTTGATCAGTTTCGTCATGTGAGGATGTCGCGCCAGAGACGCAATATTTTGGTCGAACGAGAGCATAGCATTCGCAGCACCCGAATTTCTTTTCCATGTACCCTGTTTGCAGAGCGTGTGCGGCCAGTTCGCAATCTGCTTTCCCGCACGCTATCCGGCCTTTACATTACTTGAAACTTTATTTCGCCGCGCCGTCATCGAAGCCTGATACGGTCGTCAGGACAGACTCACACCACCACAAAGGATCCTCGAGTATGAGCAACATCCACTTCATTGGCGGAGAAAAAGGCGGCGTGGGCAAATCGCTCGTCGCGCGCGTGCTGGCGCAGTACTTCATCGACACCAACGTGCCGTTTCTGGGCTTCGACACCGACCGCTCGCATGGCGCGTTGCTGCGCTTCTATGGCGATTACGCAGCGCCCGCGGTGCTGGACCGGCATGACAGCCTCGATCCCGTGATGGAAGCCGCACTCGAAGATCCGCAGCGGCGCATTCTGGTGGACCTCGCCGCCCAGACACAACAGCCGCTCGCCAAATGGCTCGACGATTCAGACGTGCTAACCGTGGCCGAAGAAAGTGGCCTCACGCTGACGTGGTGGCATGTGATGGATAGCGGCCGCGATTCGGTCGATCTGCTGCGGCAATGGCTCGACCAGTTCGGCGGGCGTCTCAAGCTGGTGATCGTTCTGAACGAAGTGCGTGGCGATCGCTTCGAGATTCTGGAAGCATCCGGCGAACGCGCACGGGCCGAGGCATTGGGCGCCAGCGTGATCACCCTGCGTCATCTGCCCGATACGACCATGCAGAAGATCGATCAGCAGAGCACGAGCTTTTGGGCCGCGGTCAATCATCCGGACCGCGCCGCTACAGGGCTTGGTCTGCTGGAGCGGCAACGCGTGAAGATATGGCTGCAGCGCGTGTATGGCGAGTTGGCGAAACTCGGGGTGTAGGCTAGGTGCGGCCGGCTAGGTACGACCGCTCTGCACGACCTTGGGCGAGGACGGCTCGACCAGCCAGCCGCGCAACGCTTCCCATGCCTTGAGCTTGTCCGTATAAGGCACGGTGTAGGCGGGGCTGCTCGAAGGAAGGCTGATGAACTCCACCTTGCCGGCTGCGCCGAGTAGTGCTCGCATGCCGAGTCGCGCAGCCGTGCCGCCGTTGAACGCGACCGCAACGAGATGAGGCAGCGATTCAACGAGTGCCGTCAGGTCGTTGCTGGCATGGTTGCGGATCCGGCTATCAAGGCTTCCCTCGCGCTGCGCCTCCGCGACGACGTCCCAGAGACCGACGCGATGACGCAGCAGCGTCTGCAGACGCGCGAGGTAATCGAGGCTGTGAACCTCCTCGCCAATCACGTCGCCGATCAGATGCCAGAAGCGGTTCTGCTTGTGCGCGTAGTACTGCGATTGCGCAAGCGAGACTTCGCCCGGCAGACTACCTAGAACCAGGACTCTCGTATTGGCATCCACGACGGGAGGAAAGCAGCGCTTTTGCGTCGTCATGCAAGCTACCCCTTGCGGGTTTCGCGCTGCACCGGATGGGCACGCGACGCGGTGTGCTCAAGCGGCCGGCCGTGTTCGCGCACGTGGATGCGCTGCGGTTCATGCCCAGACAATTCGGCCTTGGAAGACACCAGATGTGTCCACAAGGCGGGCAACATGCACTCGGTGACCATCAGCGGCGCGCCATGGCGCTCGAACACCGAGCGGCGCGCAACCAGCGCCTGCGGATGCCGATGCCCCTCACCAATCTCGCGCGCAGCCAGCCGATACAGCGGATGACGCGCTGTGAGCCTGCGGCTCACTAGCGCCGAACGCGCGACGCTGCTATCGCTGTAGAGCAGTTCGGCCAGCGGCCGCGTGCGCAACTTGCGCATGGCCTGCCAGACGCCAACGCTCGCGGCCAGTGGCGCAATGCTATGCGCCGCGACGAACGGCGTACCGTCCACTGACAACACCACCTCACGGACCCACACCGGTGCGCGGCACTCGACGCCAAGTGCGTCGCACTCATCGGCCCATGGCAGCGCCACCGCTTCGCGTGTGACCCGCACCGCAACGGCGCCGAGCGTGCGCAGATGCGCGGTGAGCGAGCCACCGCGGGTGAGCCAGTCTTTCTGGTCCCGGCTGAAACCGGGTAAGGGCGCGACGCGCCAATGGGCGTCAGCGGCATTGAAACGGATAGCCATGGTGTCGGATTATAACGGCGCCGTGTAGGGATACGCCTTTCAGCGCGCAGCTTACAAGGTTCCCCACCACCTCGCTTCCAGACTGACCTGCGTCAACCCATCTCCGGCTTTCGGACTGTTCCGATTCTCCGTTCACCGCCCCGCACGATAAAAGATCGCTGCGTTACGAAGTCGGCGGTCCGCTCTTCCATGTGTCGCGGACGCGCCATGTGATCAGATACCAAAGGAGAAGACTAGAGATGAGAAGATTCCTGAGTGCAAGCGCGTGCGCCATGGCCGCGCTGGTTTTGGCCGGTTGCGCCGCGCCGCTGGATCGGGCCAAAGAGACATCGTTGAATCAGGCTGTGGGCATCGAGGTGAAACCGGTTGCCGGCGGCGTCTCCGTCAAACTGCCTGAGACTGCGCTGTTCGACTTCGGCAAGTCGGAGATACGTCCCGACGCGGCTGCAGTCATCAACCGTTCGGCGGTCTTGCTCAATCGCAGCAAGAAGCCGATCCTCGTCGAAGGGTACACCGACAACGTCGGCACGCTCGAGTACAACCAGCAACTGTCGGAAGCACGCGCCACAGCGGTGGGTTATGCGCTGGTGGCACGCGGCGTGGCCACGGAGCGCATCCGCACCAAGGGCAACGCCTACAACAATCCCGTAGCCAGCAACGATACGCCTGAGGGACGCGCGCTGAACCGGCGCACCGAGATCCTCGTGCATGGCGAGACAATGGATACGTTGATGGGACGCTAGGCAGCGAGCTCCTCGCGCGCTACGTTGATGGCGTCCCTGAAGCAGTGGACGCTGTTCAATGCGTGGGCCAACCGCTCGAGCGCATCGGCGTGCTGGTATGGCTGTATCGACTGGTTTGTCTGATGTGCTGCCAGATAGGTGTCAGCGCGAGCAATCAGCGTGTCGAGTTCTTCCATGCTCCACCATCGTTCGCAAGCGTGCCGCCACCCGCTCGACCACCGTCGCCCACGCGCCAGGTTCGGGCTGCCTGTAGAGCTGAACCGAGTCGTACCAGGGCTGCGTTTCCGCGTTGCCCCAGCACCAGTGCGAGACATGATCGAGCATTGCCAGTACCGGACGGCCTAACGAGCCGCCCAGATGCAACGGCGCACTGTCGACAGTCACCACAGCATCGAGTGCAGCGACAAGTGCGGCAACGTCATCGAAGCCAGCCTCGTAGCGCCCAGTGAGATCACGCACGCGATAGCCCTGCGCTGTCATGGCTGCTACATCTGCACTCAGCCCCGGCGTGAGCGGATAGAACACGACGCCCGGCAGCGCGAGAACCGGCGCCAGTGATGCAAGAGGAATCGAACGCTTTGCGTCGCGGCGGTGCGTCGGACTGCCGGACCAGACGAGCCCAACGTGCAGCAAGGGCGAAGGCGCATCGTCCACCCTCACCTTCTTCTGCCAATGCGCCAGTCGCTGCGGATCCGCCTGCAAGTAAGCCCCACCGCGCACCTGGTCCAGTTGCAAACCGAGCGTGAGCGGCAAGCTCATCATCGGCAAACCGAAGTCGGGCTTGCCGAGCGGACCCTCTTCGATCGAAACGCAATCGGCATAAAAACGCCGGAACAACGGCGCGAGCGCCCGCCGCACTGCCAGCACCAACCGGCCGCCTTCGTCGTGTACGCGCGCTGCCAGCTCCGGGAGAAACCGCACCATCTGGATATCGTCGCCATTGCCCTGCTCGCTATGCACGACGAGCGTCTTGCCCGCGAGCGGTTCGCCACGCCAGCGCGGACACAGGTTCGCCATCAAGGCAACGATGTTGTTCACCTCACGATCGTCGCGTTTCAAGCGCGCTTCGAAACGCGGCCACGCTGCCGACCAGTCGCCTCGGCGCAACTCCAGGTCGGCCAGATCGACGGCAGGCAAGGCGGCATCCGGGTCCAGCGCAAGCGAGGCATGTAGCATTGCTTCACTTTCATCGTAGCGCGCCTGCTCGGCGAGGTACTGACCAATGGCGGCGAGAACGGCCGCATTGCCGGGCGCTGCCGCATCGACTGCGCGCATCGTCGCCTCGGCGCCGGCGGCGTCGTTGCGCTGCCATTGCGCGTGACTCAGTTGCCAGGAGATTTCCGCGTCGGCAGGGTGCTTCGCGAGTACCTCACGACACACACGTTCGACCGTGTCCCAATCGCGAATCTCGCGATACGCCAGCGCCAGTTGCAACGGCAGCGCGGGATGAATCGCCGGATCGAGCGCATAGGCTCGCAAGAGCGCCTCGCGTCGCTCCGCACTCGCCACAGGACCCGGCATCGACGAGAGCGCAATAGCGAGCCACCAGGGCGCACGCCCATCTTGAGGCGCATGCCGGCCGTAAGCACGCAGCATATGCGCTGCCGCCGAATGCGCCTGGCACGAGTCGATCAGCCACGCAATCCATTGGATCGACGCCTCAACGGATTGCGCCCCCACCGCCAGTTCGCTGTAGCGCTTTGCGACATCTTGCTTGCCGAGCGCATCGGCAAACAGCGCGAGCCGCGCATAGCGGCCGCCACTGAGGGTTTCGCCGCCGGACAGCGAGGCGCTGTGATATGCCTGCTCGAATTGCCCGGCGCTCGCGCACAGGTCCGCGTGAATCTGCGGTGTCACACCGTCTTGCGCCAGCGCGACTGCGCGATGCTGAGCAGCGTCGAAACCCAGCTCGCAAAGGGCGGACCACACGAGATAAACGGGATCATCCAGCGTGACTGCGTTTGTTTCGGACATGGAAGAAATTGAAGAAGGTGACGATGAGACCTCGGGCCGTCACACACAGAGATCCCTTCAAGATCGATCGTGCGTCCGGGGCCGGAGCGCCACAGCATATGACGAATTTGCGCTAGCGCATCTCATATTCAGATCTCAAATTAATCGCGTTGATAAATTTTAGTTAGTAAACCATACTGATTTTCGTTCGGCCGAACGCGACTCACCCCTTTAATCCACATTAAGAATAATCGCAAAGGAAATGAAATTGAATCAGAGCCTAAAAGAAACATCTGATCGCATTGCGCATCTGGCTGCGGTCGTGCTCGCGCGGCCTAGTTCATCGCATCTGGAAAAAGAACTGGCGGGTTCTGCGCTTGCGCAACATCACACGGCGAAGCAGACTAGCGCGGCTATTGGCAGCCTGGCAGCCAGAGTGCTGGCCGACCACAACGCCTGTATGGAAGCGCGGGAACTGGCCGGGTCGGTGCTCGCGCAGGTTCGTCGGCACGAGCAGGCACCTGCAAGTTAAGTAGCTGCATCGGCAAAAAAAATGCGCTGCCGTGAAGCAGCGCATTTCCCTGAGCCTATTTTCAAACCTACGACTAACGCCTAAAAAACCGGCGTCTCGATCGCGTTTAACCTGCGCGTGCCAACAGCAGCGTGTTGGTCCGCTTGACGAAGCTCGCCGGATCTTCCAGCGCGCCGCCTTCTGCAAGCATGGCCTGGTCGAACAGCAGATGACACCAGTCGTCGAAGTTCGCGCTATCCGTATGCAGGGTCTTCACCAGCGCGTGCTCTGGGTTCACTTCCAGAATCGGATGGAACGACGGTGCCTGCTGACCGGCGGCCTTCAGCATGCGCTGCAGGTAACCGCTCATCTCGCCATCGTCGGCCACGAGGCAGGACGGCGAGTCGGTCAGGCGGAACGTCAAACGCACGTCTTTAGCCTTGTCCTTCAACGCTTCCTTCATCTTCTCGACGAGCGGCTTCAACTCTTCGCTGACCTTTTCCTGCGCCTGCTTTTCCTCGTCGTTCAATGCGCCCAGATCGAGGTCGCCACGCGCGACGCTTTGCAGCGGCTTGCCGTCGAACTCATTCAGGAACGACAGCATCCATTCGTCGACGCGATCGGTCAGCAGCAGCACTTCCACGCCCTTCTTGCGGAACACTTCGAGGTGCGGGCTATGCGTCGCGGCCTGGAACGTGTCGGCGGTCACGTAGTAGATCTTGGTCTGCTCGGGCTTCATGCGCGCGACATAATCCGCCAGCGAGACCGTCTGCTCAGGCGACTCGTTATGCGTCGAGGCGAAGCGGATCAGCTTGGCGATCCGGTCCTTGTTGGCGAAATCCTCACCCACGCCTTCCTTCAGCGCCTGACCGAATTCCTTCCAGAACGTCGCATACTTTTGCTTGTCGGCGTCGTTATCGGCGTTTGCCAGATCTTCGAGCATCGACAGCGAACGCTTGGTCACGCCTTCGCGGATCGCCTTCACATCGCGGCTTTCCTGAAGGATTTCACGCGACACGTTCAGCGGCAGATCGCTCGAGTCGACCACGCCCTTGATGAAACGCAGATACGTGGGCAGCAGTTGCTCGGCATCGTCCATGATGAAGACGCGCTTCACATACAGCTTCAGCCCGCCGCGATGATCGCGGTTCCACATGTCGAAGGGCGCCGCGCTCGGCACGTACAGCAGTTGAGTATATTCGCTGCGGCCTTCGACGCGGTTATGCGTCCACGTCAGCGGCTCCTGATGGTCGTGCGACAGATGCTGATAGAACTGCTTGTACTGCTCGTCGGTGATGTCGCTCTTGGAACGGGTCCACAGCGCGCTCGCCTGGTTGACGGTCTCGTCCTCGTCCTTCGTGACCATCTCGCTCTTTTCCGCATCCCATTCTTCCTTCTGCATCAGGATGGGCAGCGCGACGTGGTCCGAATACTTCTGGATGATCGACTTCAGACGGTGCGACGACAGCAGTTCGTCTTCTTCGGGGCGCAAATGCAGCGTGATGGTCGTGCCGCGCTGCGCGCGCTCGATCGTCTCCACTGCGAAATCGCCTTCACCGGCGCTTTCCCAGCGCACGCCCTCGGCCGCCGACAAACCGGCACGGCGCGTTTCGACGGTAATCTTGTCGGCGACGATAAAGCCCGAGTAGAAACCCACGCCGAACTGGCCAATCAATGCCGCGTCTTTTTGCTGATCGCCGGAGAGCTTGCCGAAGAATTCCTTGGTGCCCGAGCGCGCGATCGTGCCCAGATGCGAGACCGCTTCGTCGCGGCTCATGCCGATGCCGTTGTCGTCGATCGTGACGGTGCGGGCGGCCTTGTCGTACGAAATACGAATCCGCAGATTCGGGTCGTTTTCGTAGAGCGCGTTGTTTCCGATCGCTTCGAAACGCAGCTTGTCGGCAGCATCCGAGGCGTTCGAAATCAGCTCACGCAGAAAAATTTCCTTGTTGCTGTACAGCGAATGAATCATCAGTTGCAGAAGCTGTTTCACTTCTGCCTGAAAGCTCATGGTTTCTTGTGCCATGGTCGGACTTCCTTTCTCTGTTGCGGTTGATTCGGATCGGGGGCTAATTGGGTACTATCGCCACGATTTCAAGAGGCGCGCCGCGCGACGCCATCCAGATAGCGGCACAGGAAGGCCGGCAGCGCCGGATCGCCGCAATTGGCGACGTTAAAGCGGGTCCAGCTCGACGGCGACTGCTGCGGCGAAAACAGGCTGCCCGGCGTCAGCAGAAAGCCGGCCTCATGCGCGGCGGCGGCAAGCACGTCCGAGTCGACGCCAGTATCGGCCCACAGGAAGATGCCCGCGCCGGGTGTCTGGAACAGCTTCATCCCTGTCTTCTCGAGCATCCGCGCGGACTTGTCGCGCACGCCGTCGAGGCGCGCCCGCAGCCGTTCCACGTGACGCCGGTAGTGGCCTTCGGTGAGGATCTTGTACAGCACGCGCTCGTTGAGCTCGGGACTCGTCATGCCGACCAGCATTTTCTGGTCCGTGACGGCCTTCGCGACCTCCGGCGAACAGGCGATGAAACCGACCCGCAGATTGGCCGCCAGCGTCTTCGAAAAGCTGCCGAGGTAGATCACGCGCTTTAACTGGTCGAGGCTCGCAAGCCGCGTAGCCGGATAACCGGGCGGGCAAAGATCGCCGTAGACATCGTCCTCGACGACGATGAAATCGTATTCTTCCGCGAGCCGCAGGATGCGGAAGGCCTGCGCAGCGGTGAGCGAGGTGCCGGTCGGATTCTGCAGCACCGAGTTGATCACCAGCATTTTCGGGCGCCACATCTGCACCAGCGTTTCGAACGCATCCAGATCCGGCCCGTCCGGTGTGTACGGCATGCCGACGAGGTGCGCGCCTTGCGAGACAAAGCGGCCGAACATCTGGAACCAGGCCGGGTCGCCGACAATCACCGCGTCGCCGGGCTGCACAAAAATGCGTGAGATCAGGTCGATCGCCTGGGTGATGCCCGAGGCGAGTACGATCTGATCCGGCGACGCGCCGATTTCCAGCTCCTCGAGCCGGGTCTGCAACTGCTGACGCAGCGGCAGGAAGCCTTGCGGCGTGCCGAAACTGAGCATCTGGGCGCCGCTTTGCCGGCCCAGCGTGCGCAGCGCGCCAGTGATCAGTTCGCCGTCGAGCCAGCGGCTCGGCAGGAAGCCGAGACCGGGGCCGCGTTCCGGCCTGGTCGAAGTCTGGAGCATGTTGCGCAGGAGCCAGACGACGTCGATCGTCTTCGTGGCGGGCGCGGCTTCGGGGTTCTGACGGCGCTCGCCGGGCATGGGAGCGGCCAGACGTTCGCGCACGTAGAAACCGGAGCCGCGCCGCGAATCGAGGTAGCCTTGGGCGACGAGCCGCTCGTAGGCCTCCACCACCGTAAAGCGCGACACGCCCTTGTCCAGCGCGAGCTTGCGGATGGACGGCATGCGCATGCCGGCGCGGAACACGCGTTCCTCAATGCGGCGGCGTGCCCACTGGACGAGCTGATCGACGAGCGTCAACGAAGACGCGTCGTGCGGGGCGGGAATCTGGTCGAGCGCGGCAGACATAGGAGGCTCCAACTGTACCGAACACTATCGGGACGATTGTACCGTTACTGTGCAGGTGGGCAACGCTACATTTGGGCTGAAGGGCCAACCCGCGCCAGCAAACGGTTATGCTTACGGCCCCGGCACACCGCCTGCCTTCCCGCGGGTCCGCCGGCCCCAGCGCAGAATCCGTTTTGTACATCGCCATGACCGCACACACGCTTCGAATCGACCACCTCGTGATTTCCGCCCGCACGCTCGACGAGGGCACCCAGTATGTCGCCGACACGCTTGGCGTGGAGCCGGCCGGCGGCGGCGCACATCCGCTGATGCGCACTCACAACCGGCTGCTGAATCTGTGGGACGGCGTGTATCTCGAGGTGATTGCAGTCCATCCGGACGCCGAGGCTCCCGCCAGCGGCGCCGACGCCCGCCCGCGCCTGTTCGCGCTCGATGCCGCGGCGACCCACGAGCGCCTCGCCAGTGGCCCCTATCTGTCGCATTGGGTCGTGCGTGTCGAGCGGCCGAAGGACCTGCCGCGCTGGCAGGCGCAGTATCCGCAGCGGATCCCGCCGGTCGTGCCAATGAGTCGCGGTGTGTTCACCTGGGGGCTGTCAGTGCCGGACGACGGTGCGTTCCCAGGCTGGCAAGGCGCCGGCGACGGCATCGTGCCGACGCTGATTCAGTGGGACACGCCGCAGCACCCTTCGGACGTGTTGCCGGAAACCGGACTGGCGCTGAAGTCGCTCAAGGGCATTCACCCGCAGGCGGAGACCGTGGCGGCCCACCTGCGCTGGCTCGGCGCGGCACACCTGATCGCCCTGTCGGCGCCGGACATTGCCGAGGGCAAAGGTGACGGCGAAGGTACGGTCGAGACCGCAACGCTAGTGGCCGAAATCGAAACCCCGAACGGCCTGCGCACCCTGAAATAGTTGCACGAGCATTGACGCGAGCGCGCCGCTCGCCGCAGCAAACCAAGGCGCAGTGCGCCTTGCGACGCGCCCGTGGCAAGGCCACTCGCGCGATAATCGAAGCTTTTGACGAATCCGATCCAGCAACACCTGTCGAGGACAACATGGACCATAGCGACCTTCAAGCCCCCACGTGGCAACTTTCCGAACGCGCACGCAAGCTCACCAGCTCGGCGATTCGCGAAATCCTGAAGGTCACCGAACGGCCCGAAGTCATCTCGTTCGCGGGCGGCCTGCCGTCCCCGGCCACCTTCCCTGCAGAAAGAATGCGTGAGGCATCGGACCGGATCCTGCGCGATTCGCCCGCCGCGGCGCTGCAATACAGTGCAACCGAAGGCTACCTGCCGCTGCGCGAATGGATCGCCGCACGCCACTCGGTCAACGGCGCGCAAATCCGCGCCTCGCAGGTGCTCGTCACCACCGGTTCGCAGCAAGCGCTCGATCTGCTCGGCAAGGTGCTGGTTTGCCCAGACAGTCCGGTGCTGGTCGAAACACCGACGTATCTCGGCGCGTTGCAATCGTTTTCAATGTACGAGCCGCGCTACGTCCAGGTCGCGACTGACGACAACGGTTTGATCCCCTCGGCGCTCACGCCCGAGCTGACGGCCGGTGCACGCCTCCTGTACACGCAGCCGAATTTCCAGAATCCGACTGGCCGCCGTCTACCGCTCGAGCGCCGCCGCGCCCTCGCCGAACTGGCGCCGCGCGCGCCGTTCCCGATCATCGAGGACGATCCGTACGGCGCACTCGATTACGCTGGCGAACCGCTGCCCACCATGCTGTCGATGGCGCCGAACCATATCGTCCATCTCGGTTCGTTCTCCAAGGTGCTCGCCCCGGGCCTGCGCGTGGGCTACATCATTGCTCCCGAGGAACTGCACTTCAAGCTCGTCCAGGCCAAACAGGCCACCGACCTGCACACGCCGAGCTTCACGCAACGCATCGTGCATGAAGTGGTGAAGGACGGCTTTCTCGACACCCACGTGCCGACCATCCGCGCGCTGTATCGCGATCAGTGCGCGGCGATGCTGGCGGCACTCGAACGCTACATGCCAGAAGGCGTAAGCTGGAACCGGCCCGAAGGCGGCATGTTCGTGTGGGTGAAATTGCCCACGCAGATCGACAGCATGACGCTGCTCGAGGAAGCCGTTGCACAGAATGTCGCGTTCGTGCCGGGCGGTCCGTTCTATGCCGACGAGGCGCAGCACAACACGCTGCGTCTGTCGTTCGTCACCGTGCCGCCCGCCAGGATCGACGAAGGCGTAGGCCGTCTCGCAGCGCTGATCCGCGCGCGCGTTTGAACGGGTTCAAGCGGGCGTGAGCCGGGCAAGCGCCACGGCTGTCACCCGCTTACCACTCACCATTCACCCATTTACTCATTAGCAAGGACCTGCAATGACTCAAGCAAATGTGTACGACAAGCTGAAGGAACTGGGTATCGAACTGCCCACCGCCGGCGCCCCCGCAGCCGCCTACGTGATGAGCGCGCAGAGCGGCAACACGGTGTACCTGTCGGGCCACATTGCCAAGAAGGACGGCAAGGTGTGGGCCGGCAAGCTCGGTGACAGCCTGACCACGGAAGAAGGCAAGGTCGCCGCGCGCTCGATCGCCGTCGACCTGCTGGCCACACTGCATGCGCACGTGGGCGACCTGAATCGCGTCAAGCGGATCGTCAAGCTGATGAGCCTCGTGAACTCGACGCTCGATTTCACCGAGCAGCATCTCGTCACCAACGGTGCGTCCGAGCTGATCGCGGATGTGTTCGGCGAGCGCGGCAAGCATGCACGCTCGGCGTTCGGTGTGGCGCAGATTCCGTTGGGCGCCTGCGTCGAGATCGAGATGATCGCCGAAGTGGAGTAAAGCGGTCCGGCTACCGGAGCGTCCCACCACGCTCTGTCACGCGCCGTGAAGTGCTCGCGCACTTACGGCGCGTTTTCTTTTGTCGATTGCGCCGCGCGTATCGCTACCATCCATTTTCGCCAATTGACGCCGTTCAATATGCTTGTTCCGCCGCTAGTCAATCGAGCCAATAAAAACACGCAAAAAACTGCACAAAAATTCACGCGAAGCCGGTGGCTCGAAGGCTGATCCCACAGTAGAATCGATCGCTGCGTCAGCCAATTGCTCAATAAATCAAACGCCAGGCCAAATGTCCGCTCGCACTGTCCGCTTCAAGCAGGTTGATGTTTTCACTCCGGTGCCGTTCAAAGGTAATCCGCTTGCAGTCGTGTTCGAGGCCGACGACCTCGACGGCGCCCAGATGCAAGCCATCGCCCGCTGGACCAACCTGTCCGAGACCACGTTCCTCGTCAAGCCGACCCACCCGGATGCGGACTATCACGTACGCATCTTCACCGTCGAAGGCGAGTTGCCGTTCGCGGGCCATCCGACTATCGGCACTGCTCATGCCTTGCTCGAAAGCGGCTATCAGCCCAGGACGCCAGGCAAACTGTTTCAGCAATGCGGTGCCGGCCTCGTGGAACTGAACGCCCAAGCAGGCGGTGCATGGGCTTTCGTTGCGCCACCCGCGCGTGTCACGCCGTTGCCGACAGACTTGTACACAACCTTGACGGATGCGCTGCGTACCGATGCGATCGATTTCAGCGCGGCACCTTGTGGTATCGACAACGGTGCACCATGGCTCGTCGTGCGGGTGAATTCGGCCGCTGCCTGTCTCGCCATCAAGCCGGATGCCGCAGCACTCGAGCGCGTCGTCGAAGCGGTCGGCACCCATGGCGTTGCGGTCTACGGTCCACATGATCCTGACGGCCCCGCCACTTTCGAAGTGCGCTGCCTGATGGTGGGCGGCGGTCTCGGCACGGGTGAAGACCCGGTAACCGGCAGTGCGAACGCAGCAATCGCCGGACTATTGAGCGCGCAGCAACGACGGCCCGGGGCTTCCTACACAGTCCGCCAGGGCACCGTGCTGGGTCGCGCGGGCCAGGTGTCCGTGCGCTATGACGACGCTGCCGGCAAGACGTGGATCGGTGGACCAGCGGTCACGGTAGTCGACGGCACGTTCAGGTTGCCCTGACTCGTAGCGGCGCGCCGAAGGAACGCGAAAGCCTCGCGCATATTGCATGCAAAAAACACTTGAGCGGCGATCGCCCATTTGAGCCAAGCTTGTCCACAAAACGCCTCGTCAGGACAACTCCATGTCGTACGGCTGTAAGGATGGCGAGCACTTTGGGGTAGAGGTCAGTCTCGCCTCGACGAACCCTTCGAAAACGCTTACCCGGCGCGGCGCCTGCTACGGCCGCTGCACGCCCGTCAGAGGTTGTGTTCGTATGCCTGTCGAGGGCCGCGTATACCCGCAGCATGGCCCCTTCCTTAATCCATTGGCATTCAGTAATATCGAAACGTATTCAACGCCCTACGGACGATCTGGCAACACGCCACGCTCTTTCCTCCTGCGCAGTAGTCCCGGCACCTCGCTCACCATGCAGCCAATCTCGAAACCAGCGCAGTCGATGTATGCGAAGCCGCTGCGGAACGGCACACGGGCGCGGTCCTCCCGATGAGTCAGCCCCGCTTCTCAGCTGTGCGCGACGCGAGACACCGCCCCGATGCGGTCGCGCCGCGCCGGCGCGCGCTGCTCGCCATTCCTGCGCTCGGCGTGCTGGTGCTGGTGCTGTTATGGACTGTTATCTTCGCGCGCCTGTCGGTCGAAAAAGACGCCACCTCGCGTGAGGCGATGGCCTCTGCCGCGATCCTCTCGGCAGCGCTCGAACAGCATACGGTCAAGGCCATCCATCAGGTCGACCAGATCACGCGCTTCGTCAAATACGAGTTCGAGAAGACCCCGGATCGTTTCGATCTCGCCAGCACGGTTGAGAAAGGCGTCGTGCAGAGCGACACCCTGGTGCAGGTTTCGATCATCGACGAGCACGGTATTCTGGTTTCAAACACGACCGAACAGAATCCCAAGCAGATCGACCTGTCGGACCGCGATCACTTCAAGGTGCATGAGCACGAGAACGACGACAACCTCTACATCAGCAAGCCGGTGCTCGGCCGCGTGTCGGGACAGTGGACGCTGCAGATGACACGCCGGCTCAATCACCCGGACGGTTCTTTTGCCGGCGTCGTAGTGGTCTCCGAAGATCCGAGCTACTTTACGAGCGATTTCTACAACAATGCGGCGATCGGCCACGACGGTGTGATCGCTGTGGTCTCCGACAACGGCACGGTGCTCGCGCGCCGCACCGGCAACGCCGAAGCCGCCAATGGCAAGTTCTCCGCCAGCGGTTCGTATCCAACTTCCGAGCATGTGTCGGGCACCTATGTCGATTCGATCGACAACGTCACGCGCATCTTCTCGTACCGGCACATCGACGGTTATCCGCTCGGCGTGCTGGTGGGCCTCTCGCAAGCCGAAGAGTTCGCCGACTACAACCACACCCGCGACGTCTATCTGCTGATGGCGAGTTTCATTTCGCTCGCCATGCTCAGCTTCTTTGCGGTGGCCACCGGTTTGATCGGCAAGCTGCTCGGCCGGGAGCGCGAGATGACGCATCTGGTCGAATACGATCTGCTGACCGGCCTGCGCAACCGTTATGCGACGCTGCAGAGCTTGCGCCACGACGTCGCCAACCCGACGAACCTGGGCCGGCTCGCGATTCTCTTTATCGACCTCGACAACTTCAAGACCGTCAACGATACGCTCGGTCACAACGCCGGCGACATCGTGCTGCAGATGACCGCGTCGCGTCTGTCCGAAGCAGTCGGCGACGGCGGTGCGTTGAGCCGCATCGGCGGCGACGAGTTCGTGGTTGTGATCAAAGGCGATGACGTCGAAAAGCGCGCCGTCGATCTCGCGGAGGCCGCGGCCGAAGTCTTCGCCAAGCCGTTCGAAGTGCGCGGCAGCGCCTTCGTGCTGCATGCGAGCATCGGCATTGCGCTCTATTCGGTGCCGAACGAAAGCGAAATCGACCTGCTGAAAAAAGCCGACCTCGCGATGTACAGCGCGAAAGACGCCGGGAAGAATTGCTACCAGTTTTATTCGCCGCAACTGTCGCATCGTGCCGATCACCTGATGAAGTGGGAACAGCAACTGCGTGTGGCGCTCGCCGAAGGTCAGCTGTTCCTCGCATACCAGCCGAAGATCGACCTGACGCGGCGCTGCATCACTGGCTTCGAAGCGCTGGTGCGCTGGAACCATCCGCAGCATGGCCTGATTCCGGCCAATGAATTCATTCCCGTGGCGGAGTCGACCGGCCTGATCGTGCCGATCGGCGACTTCGTGATCGAGACCGCCTGCCGTCAACTGGCGCTGTGGCAACAGCAGGGGTATGACACGCTGTCGCTGGCGGTGAACATCTCGGCGGTGCAGTTCTGGCGCGGCGACCTCTATCAGACCATCTCACATGCGATCGAGGAAACGGGCATCTCCGCCCGCCGCCTCGAACTCGAGATTACCGAGACCGCGATGATGGAATATCCCGAACTGGTCTCGGAGAAAATCTTCGCGCTCAAGCGCCTCGGCGTGCGCATCGCGCTGGACGATTTCGGCACCGGCTATTCGTCGCTGTCGTATCTGAACCGCTTCTCCGTCGATACGCTGAAGGTCGATCGCTCGTTCGTGCAGGCCATTCCTGGCGACCGCAGCGTCTGCGTGATGGTGACGGCCATCGTCAACCTCGCGCGTTCGCTCGGGCTCACGGTGGTAGTGGAAGGCACTGAGACGGAAGAACAGATCGCCTGGCTTGCAGCGCTCGGTCATATCGAAGCGCAGGGCTTCCTGTTTTCACGGCCGGTTCCCGTCGACGCCATTCCGGCACTGCTCGATCGCTTTGGCGTCTGCGGCATGCCGGAGCGGCGCATTGCCCGCGAGCCGACTGCCGACAACGCCAGCACAACGTCGAGCACCAGCGGACTATCGGCTTAAGCTGCGGCGCGGCCCGACGCGCGCGACAGCCTTGCGGTGCACACATTCGCATTTACAGATATATTCAAGAGTACTGAAGCATTCCACGCGCCTTCCGGCCGAGGCTTGGCGCGCAACCTGTTCAGCCTTACTCAGACAGCATGTCCGGAATGTCCGGCGTGCGGACCGCCATGTACATGATCACGAGCCAGGACGCCATCGGACGCGCAGAGCGGGAACCGTTGTGGACGCTGTTCCGGGTCGTGTGCGGCCTGTCGGCGCTCTCTTGGGGTGGGCTCGCGCTGATGGCGCAACTCGAGAACCACTATGTCGAGCGCGAAGGCCGTCTGTCGCGGGTGGCGTTCTCCGATCTGATCGCGCTGGCATGGATGGTGCCCGGTCCAGTGGGCTGCAACGTCGCCGTGCAGGTAGGTCACGCGTTACGCGGACGAGCGGGCGCATGGGTCGCAGGCATCGCCAGCGTGCTGCCCTTCTTCATGCTGATGACACTCTTCGCGATTTTCTACCGTACGCCGTTCGTACGGGCCGTCGCATCGCAGACCCTTCTCAATCACTTTAGCGTCGTACTGGGCACGCTGATCGCGGTGACCTGGTACAAGCAGACGCGCGCGCTCGTGCGCGGCAAGGTGGCGTGGATCGCGGCGCTACTCGGCTGGGTCATACTCTTCTATGCACGCAGCCCGGCCGCTTACGTTGCGATGCTCGGCGTGGCATTCGCGGTGGGCTGGTTCAACAGTCCCGAGCGCGAAGCGAGGCTCAATATCTCGATTGCGCGCAGCGACCTGCAACTGATGGCTGCCCTGTGCGTACTGCTGGCTCTGTTTGCCGTTCCACTCCCGCATCGCTACGAACTCGCGCTGCTGTGGCCGCGGCTTGCAGGCGCGGGCATGACGCTATTCGGCGGTGGCTTCTCTGCGCTGCCGGTGTTGAAGGCGCTCTTTGTCACGCCAGGCATAGGCGTATCGGATAACGATTTCACGCTGGCCTTCTCGCTCTCGCCGATGTCGCCCGGACCGTTGCTGAACGTGGTGCCGTTCTTCGGCTACCTCGTCGATGGCTGGCCTGGCGCGTTGATCGCCACGCTCGCACTGTTCGTGCCGTCAGGCTGCCTCGTCGTGCTGGCGCAACGCAACCTGCATCAATTGAAGGCCAATCCGCGCTTCGAGCACGGCATGCGGATTCTGCGCGCGGTGACCACGGCCTTTCTCGCGGTCGCCGTATTGCGGATTGCACAGCGCGTGCCGTTGCAGCCACAGTACGTGGTGACCGCGCTGTTCTCGTGCATGTGCTTTGCCAAGCTCAAGGTGCCGGTCTATATCGTGTACGGTACGGTGGCTGGTGCGTGCGGGCTGTGGCTCGCTTATGCGGCGATCGCGTAGGCCGGCGTCTCTCGACGCCGCACCCTTGCGCTCAGCGCGAGCGCGCCGCGGCAAATCCGCCAAAGAACGCCCGCGCATTCGACTCGAGACTCTCGAGGTGATATCCCCCTTCCTGAACGATCACCGAAGGCAACGCCAGCGCGCCGATGGCCGCGCCAAGACGACCGAAACCTTCGGTCGTCACGTCCACATGCGATTGCGGATCGTCCTTGTAGATATCGAAGCCCAGCGCCAGCACCAACGCATCCGGCTCGAAACGCTTGATCACACGTAGCGCGTCGTCGACGCGTTCAAAAAACACATCCTCGGATGAACCGTGCGGCATCGGGAAATTGACGTTAAACCCGTCTCCTGCGCCCGTGCCACGCTCGTCCTCGTAGCCGGTCACAACCGGATAGAAGTTGGTGGGGTCCCCGTGAATCGATACGTAGAGCACGTCGTCGCGGCCGTAAAAGATTTCCTGCACGCCCTGGCCGTGGTGCATGTCGGTGTCGAGAATCGCGACGCGCCCGTACTGCTTGCGCAATGCCTGCGCCGCGATGGCCGCATTGTTCAGATAGCAGAAGCCGCCGGCCGCGTCCCGCCGCGCGTGATGACCAGGCGGGCGGCACAGCGCGTACGTCTCACGCACGCCGCTGTTGACCGCCGTAGCCGCGGCGAGCGCGCTTTGTGCCGACCAGTAAGCAGCGCGCCACGTGTGTTCGCCGATCGGGCAACTGCCGTCGGCCTGATAGCGCCCTGCCCGAGCGAGAATGCCGCGCAGCGGATTCGGCTCGCGCACATAGATGTTCGACATGACCTCGTCGCCCCAGTCGTCGGACATTTGCATCCATTCGGTGTGCGCCTCTTCGAGGAAACGCAGGTAGTGGATGTCATGCACCGCGGCGATGGCATCGAGGCCGCCGTCGACCGGCTCATGGATCTCAAAGCCCAACGACTTCACGGCCGCAACGAGGTGCGCGGCACGCTCGGGCACTTCCTGCGCCGGCCGCATCTGCCCGCGCGAAAAGTAGCTGCGTGGATGATGCCGCAGTTGTTCGGGATGGAAGAAAGTTTGCATGGTGTTTACCAAAAGAATCAGCTGGCGCGCAAAGCTTCAGCCGAATCGGCGCGCTGCGAACGACGCGCGTCCAGTGCAACGATGCACAACAGCGAGATAGCTGCGAGACAAGTGTAGAACACAGCAAGCGGCCACCATTGGCCGATGAAGCGATGCGCCAGATAAGTGCCGATCAACGGCGTCAGACCGCCCGCCACGGCGCCGCACACCTGATACGAGAGGGAGATGGCGGAATAACGCACGCGCGTTGGAAACACCCCGCTGACAAAGCCTGCGATCACCGAATAGAAGCTCGACATGCAGACTACTGCAATCGCAATGCCGATCACCATCGGTACGACACTGCCGCTTTGCACGAGCACGAACATCGGATAAGGTGAGAGCATCGCAGCGAGCGCCGCGAACTTGAGGAAACGCGCGCTGCCGATACGCTCGGCAAGCCACGCGGCGACCGGTTGCGCGCACAACTGGATAATCGCGACGGCAAACAGGCAATCGAGAATCAGGGAGCGTGTCACTCCGACATACTGCGTCGTATAAGCGATCATGAACGTGTTGGTGAAATACACGCCTGCAATGCCGATCGTGTTTGCGCCGATACACAGCAGCACGAGCCGCCACGCCGAGCTGAACACCTCGGCGACGGGCAGCTTGACGGTCTTGTTCGCTTCCTTCACCTGAGCGAACTCCGGCGACTCGTTGACGCCAAGGCGAATCAGGATGCCGACCACCAGCAGCACCGAGCTCGCCAGAAACGGCAAACGCCAGCCCCACGACATGAAGTCGGCCTTATCGAGCGAAGTCACCGCACGAAACGCCACCAGCGACAGGATCAACCCTGCCGGGCTGCCAAGCTGCGCGAACGACGCGAAGAACGTGCGACGCCCCTGCGGGGCGTGTTCGCCCGCCATCAGCACCGCCCCACCCCACTCGCCGCCCACGGCAAGACCCTGCACCACGCGCAGCAACACCAGCAGCACGGGAGCCAGCACGCCCACCTTCGAGAAGTCAGGCAGCAGGCCGACGCAGACCGTGGCGATACCCATCATCATCAGCGTAGTCATCAGGGCTTTCTTGCGGCCGAAACGATCGCCCACGTGGCCGAAGATCAGGCCGCCGATCGGGCGCGCGAAGAAGCCCACCGCGAACGTAGCGAACGACGCCATGGTGCTGACAAACGGATCCTGCGATGGAAAATACAGCGCGCCAAACACCAGCGCGGCGGCGGTAGCGTAGATGTAGAAGTCGTACCACTCGATCATGGTGCCGATAAACGCGGCGGTCGCCGCGCGTGCCGGTTGACGGGCGGGGATTGCAGGCTGGTTCATGAGCGCTCCTTGGCTGGTTCGCCGCCCCTCTGCGGGAGCGTGCGACTGACATGCCTGTCGATTGTGGCGATTGTGGCGCCGCCGGGTCGCGCGCGCCGCGCACACTTTTAAAGGTGTACAGATCGTTTATCGGCAGCCATAAAACATTAGTCAAATTTCGAGTTATTATTCTTGATATAAATCTGGCTAATACTTCAACTGCTTAGCAGGGCCATCATGCGCGCCGAAATTGCCTCTTTTCTCAATGACCGGCTCGACTGGAACCTGCTGCGCACCTACCTCGTGATCATGCAGGAGCGCAGCTTGAGCCGTGCGGCGGCGCGGTTGCATGTCACGCAACCGGCTGTCAGCCAGGCGCTCAAGCGCCTCGAAGACACGCTGGAACGCAAGCTGATCGAACGACGCGGCCCACACTTCGTGCCCACCCAGGCGGGCGAAGAGGTCTACCGGATCGCGAGCGATATCTACGGCAACATTTCCCGGCTGGAAACCGAACTCGACGATCGCACCGCAGACATTACCGGCGCGATCCGCCTGTTGAGCGTGAGCCGGATCGATTCGCCGGTCTACGACGAATTTCTCGCCGAATTTCATCGCACCTATCCGCGCATCGATCTGCAGATCGAAGTGATGCGTTCGTCGGACATCATCTCGTCGCTACTGCAAAAGACGGCGACCGCAGGGCTCAGCCTGTGCCGCACGCCGGTCGACAAACTGGAAATGCGCTGTTTTCTGCGGCAACGCTATGCGATTTTCTGCGGACGGCACCACCGCCTGTTCGGCAAGTCGCAACTGACGATGGACGACCTGCTGGCGGAGAACTTTGTCTCGTTCACGAGCGACCAGATCGGCGACAGCCTCTCGCCGCTCACGGTGTTTCGCGATCAGAAGGGCTTCACAGGACGCATCGTGGCGTCGTCACCGAGTCTCGACGAAGTCCGGCGGCTGATTTTCGCAGGCTATGGCGTCGGCTGCCTGCCAGAGCACATCGTGCGGGACGATCTTGCGCAGCAGCGGCTCTGGCGCTTGCCACCGGACGAGGGACTCGCCGATGTCGACGTCCATCTGCTTTGGCATCGCGACCGTAAGATGAATGCAGCGGATCATGCGTTTCTCGACAGCATGGAGCGGTGTATGCAGCGCTACTCGCTGGCGGAGCGGCTCGTGGGGCCGGCGAGTCAGACCGTGGCGCGGATATGAATTGGAATTGAAAAAGGCCGCCTGGCAGCGGCCTTTCGTCTAAACGTAATGCGGTGCGCGACGCTTCGCCTACACGGCACCGGACAACACTGAAACACCGATCGTCACGACGCCCAGCACCAGATTGACGACCACCAGACGCCGCACCGTTCCGACTGCCCTCGCACCATCTGGCCAATTTTGCGCCTGCACCGCGCGACGGATACGCGGAAACACGGCAAAGCGGATATGCCCGAAGATCAGCATCATCACGATGCCGAGACCCGCCATGGCATGCAGTTGCCACGACGCATGAGCGCCGCCGAACTGCGTCAGCATGAAGCCGCCCGACAGCAAGATGATGATTACCGAAGCGGCGACCCAGTTGAAGAAGCGCCCGAACACCGATTCCCACAGCGGCAGGCGCAGTTGCGGCGAGAGATCGGCGAGAGCCGGGCGCAGGCAAAAGTGTGCGAAGACCATACCGCCGACCCACACGGCCACACCCAGCAAATGCAAAAAGAGCGCGAGCTCGACGGCTTTGGTCATGTTGTTTTCCTCTCTCTCGATGATGGGCGTACCGCTTGTGGGCGGACAGGCTGGAGCCTTACGACGCTGTCCACAGCCTTGTCCGACGCGGCTAATGACCGCATTCGACCTCACGCTGTGCGCGCAGTTCCGCAGTCATCGCTTTTCGCCTTTGTTTTATTTGTTGTGCCGACGCGCCGCGTAGCGCGCCGATCCCCGATTTTTGCTCACTGCCTGCCGCGTGCGTGGCCCGTGATTGAAGACTACGCACGCGGTTGCGGCGACACTACGGCTTCTTTAAGCCTTCAGCGCAGGCCGCATGCCCAACAGCTTCAGCTTGCTGTCCGGCGCGCGGCCCTTGCGAGCGCGTTTGCCGATATGCGGTGTGAGCGCCGCGCCGCTCAGCGTTTCTTCATACGCTTTACCACCGCGGCCCGTGCCGAGCAGCACGACGCCGGCCTTGCCGATGGCAAGCGCCTGCGTGAGCGTCTCCTTCTCGTCGAGCGCCATCAGCGTGACGCCGCGGCCACCGCCCGACAGCGTCTTCATCTCCTCGAGGCCGAACACCAGCAAACGGCCACCGCCCGACAGACACGCGACGTGCGTTGCATCCGGGAGCATAGGCATCGGCACGAGCGGCGCCGCGCCCTCGTCGATAGTCATGAAGGACTTGCCGGCCTTCACGCGGCTCACCATGTCGCCGACCTTGGCAATGAAGCCGAAGCCATTGCTCGATGCCAGCAGCAACGCCTGATCCGCGGGCGCCGCGTAGTAGTGCATCAGATGACTACCCGACTCGAGTTCGATCAACGAGGTGACCGGCACGCCATCGCCGCGGCCGCCCGGCAGCAGCGCCACCGCGACCGAATAGACGCGCCCGTTGCTGCCCCATGCGATCAACGTATCGGGCGTGCGGCACTGGAACGCCGCATAGAGCGCGTCGCCGGCCTTGAAGGTGAAGCCGGCCGGATCCAGCCCGTGACCCTTTAGCGCCCTCACCCAGCCTCGCTGCGACATCACCACCGTCACAGGTTCATCCACAACGCGGGCTTCGAAGGTCGCGCGCTTTTCCTGCTGGATCAGCGTGCGGCGCTCGTCGCCGTATTGCTTCGCGTCACCCTCGATTTCCTTGATGAGCAGGCGCTTCATCGCCGATTCGCTGCCGAGCAGTTCTTCAAGCTTGGCCTTCTCGTCGCGCAACTCGGACAGTTCCTTCTCGATCTTGATCTTTTCCAGCCGCGCCAACTGGCGCAGACGGATTTCAAGGATGTCTTCGGCTTGCCGGTCGGACAGCCCGAATGCCTTGATCAGCGCCGGCTTCGGTTCGTCCGACTCGCGAATGATGCGGATGACTTCGTCGATATTCAAAAAGACGATCATCCGGCCTTCGAGGATGTGAATCCGGTCGTCGACCTTGCTCAAACGATGGCGCGTGCGGCGCGTAACGGTGGCAAAGCGGAAGCCGATCCACTCCTGCAGGATTTCGGAAATGCCCTTCTGACGCGGCCGGCCATCCGAGCCGACCATCACCAGATTCAGCGAAGCGTTCGATTCCAGGCTCGTATGGGCGAGCAAAGAATTGACGAACTCGGTCTGATCGATGCGGCTCGACTTCGGCTCGAACACGAGACGCACGGGCGCGTCCTTGCCCGATTCGTCGCGCACGGCGTCGAGCAGCGCGAGCATGGTCTGCTTGGTCTGCAACTGCTCGGGCGTGAGCGTCTTCTTGCCGAGCTTGATCTTGGGATTGGTCTGCTCCTCGATTTCTTCGAGCACTTTCTGCGTAGCCGTGTTCGGCGGCAGTTCGGTGATCACGAGTTGCCACTGACCGCGTGCGAGCTCTTCGATCTTCCAGCGCGCACGCACCTTCAGACTGCCGCGCCCCGCCTCATACGCCGCCGAGATTTCGGCTTCGCTGGAAATGAGCTGACCACCGCCGGGGAAGTCCGGCCCGGGAATGTGCTGCATCAATTCCGCGTGCGAGAGCTTCGGATTGCGGATCATCGCGACTGCTGCAGCGGCCACTTCACGCAGATTGTGCGACGGGATCTCTGTGGCCAGACCTACCGCGATGCCCGAGGCGCCATTGAGCAGCACGAACGGCAGACGTCCGGGCAAGAGGCGCGGCTCGTCGAATTCGCCGTCGTAGTTCTTCATGAAATCGACGGTGCCCTGGTCGATTTCATCGAGCAGCAGCTTGGCGATCGGGGTCAAGCGCGCTTCTGTGTATCGCATTGCCGCCGCGCCGTCGCCATCGCGCGAGCCGAAATTGCCCTGGCCGTCGATCAGCGGATAGCGCATCGAGAAGTCTTGCGCGAGACGCACCAGTGCGTCGTACGCCGACTGGTCGCCGTGCGGGTGATATTTGCCGAGCACGTCGCCGACCACGCGCGCCGATTTGACCGGCTTCGCGTTATCGGAGAGGCCCATCTCGTTCATCGAGAACAGGATGCGCCGCTGCACCGGCTTCTGGCCGTCGCAAACGTCGGGCAGCGCACGGCCCTTGACGACGCTCACAGCGTAGTCGAGGTACGCGCGCTCAGCGTAGTTGCCGAGCGTAAGGGAGTCGCCAGGCGCCGGCGCCACCGTAAAGAGATCAGGCGTGTTGTCGTCCATCTAGATTCCGTATCCGTATGTAGCGTGAAGTTTCGCTGCGCGAGCAAGCCTGCGTCAGGCGCTCAGCTCAGATATCCGCTTCGACTTCGTTACCCTTTTCTTCGAGCCAGCTGCGCCGCGACGCCGCTTCGCCCTTGCCCATCAGCATCGTCATGCGGGCGACGGTGCTGTCGTAGTCGAGCTCGCCCAACGCGACCGGTGACAGACGCCGCGTGTCCGGGTTCATCGTGGTGTCCCACAACTGCTCCGCGCTCATTTCACCCAAGCCTTTGAAGCGGCTGATGGACCACTGCGTTTCGCGCACGCCGTCCTTGCGCAGCTTGTCGAGGATCGCTTCGAGCTCGCCTTCGTCAAGCGCGTACAGCTTCTGCGCGGGCTTCTTGCCGCGTGCAGGTGCATCGACGCGGAACAGCGGCGGACGCGCCACACACACGTGACCGCGTTCGATCAGTTGCGGGAAGTGCTTGAAGAACAACGTCAGCAGCAATACCTGGATGTGCGAACCGTCCACGTCCGCGTCGGACAGAATGCAGATCTTGCCGTAGCGCAGATTGGACAGATCGATGTGGTCGTCGGGGCTGTGCGGATCAACGCCGATGGCCACCGAAATGTCGTGCACCTCGTTATTGGCAAAGAGGCGATCGCGCTCGGTTTCCCATGTGTTCAGCACTTTGCCGCGCAAAGGGAGGATGGCCTGATATTCCTTGTCTCGCCCCATCTTGGCAGACCCGCCGGCCGAATCGCCTTCGACGAGGAACAGTTCGTTGCGCGAGATATCCGTGGATTCGCAATCGGTCAGCTTGCCCGGCAGCACGGCCACGCCCGAGCTTTTGCGTTTCTCGACCTTCTGGCCGGCACGCGTGCGGGCTTGCGCCTGCTTGATGACGAGATCCGCGAGTTTTTTGCCATGCTCGACATGCTGATTCAGCCACAATTCAAGCGCAGGACGCGAGAACGACGACACCAGTTTCACCGCGTCGCGGCTGTTCAAACGCTCTTTGATCTGCCCTTGGAACTGCGGATCGAGCACCTTCGCGGACAGCACAAACGACACGCGCGCGAACACGTCTTCCGCGAGCAACTTGACACCCTTCGGCTGCAGATTGTGCAGTTCGACGAAGCTCTTGACCGCCTGGAACAGACCGTCACGCAGCCCCGATTCGTGCGTGCCGCCTGCGGGTGTCGGAATCAGGTTGACGTAGGACTCGCGCGTGAGCGTGCCTTCTTCGCTCCAGGCTACCACCCAGGCCGCGCCCTCGCCTTCCGCAAAGGTTTCTTCGTTCGAGCGCGAACTCTCGGCGTACCGTTCGCCTTCGAAGAGCGGAATCAGCAGGTCGCTACCGTTCATGCCTTCGAGCAGATAGCCGCGCAGACCGTCTTCATACTTCCAGGTTTGGCGCTCGCCGGTTTTCTCGTTGACGAGCGTGACCTCGACGCCCGGCAACAACACCGCTTTCGAGCGCAGCAGACGCTGCAGTTCGCTGAGCGGCAGGTTCGGCGAGTCGAAGTACTTCGGATTGGCCCATGCGGTGACGCGTGTGCCGGATTTCTTCTCGCCTTTGGCGGCCGGCCGGACAGTTAGTTGCCTGGCCACATCGCCGTTGGCAAAGCCCAGTTCGGCGACCTTGCCGTCGCGCCAGACGGTAACGTCGAGGCGCGTGGACAGGGCGTTGGTGACCGAGACGCCCACCCCGTGCAGACCGCCCGAGAACGTGTAGGCGCCGCCCGCGGCCTTGTCGAACTTGCCGCCTGCGTGCAGGCGCGTGAAGACGATTTCGACGACCGGCACGCCTTCTTCCGGGTGCATGCCGAAGGGGATGCCGCGGCCGTCGTCGTCGACGGACACCGACTGGTCCGCGTGCAGCGTGACCGTGATCTGGCGGCCGTAGCCGCCGAGGGCTTCGTCCGATGCGTTGTCGATGACTTCCTGAATGATGTGCAGCGGATTTTCGGTGCGGGTGTACATGCCGGGTCGTTGCTTGACCGGCTCGAGGCCCTTCAACACCTTGATCGACGCTTCGCTATACGCGGCGTTTGGCTTTTTCGTAGACATGGTTGACTCGGGTCCGTCGGTTCATCGTTGTCCACAGGTCCTGTGGACAGGTCCGTGGACAATGCGTTGAGTTTTCAAAAAAAGCGAAACGAAACAACGGGGTGGGTGGGGTGCCCGCACGGCGGGCAAACTGTTTTATCGCCTGACTCTCTCCGGCGCCGCACTAACGCGGCGCGGCCGGCGCGAGCGCCCGGAGGAAGCCTGTTCGCGGGGTATTTTACTGATTTCGATACGGGGAGCAATTTGCCGGATGGTTGATTGGCCGTTTGGGTGGGGGGTGCCGACCGATCACTTCCGCCGGCTCTCCAGCTCCTCCCACCGCTCCATCGCCGCCAGCAGCTCATCGTCGATCGCCGCATAGCGCGCCGTCAGCCTCGTACCTTCCGCCGCATCCTTCGCGAAGATCGAACCGTCTTCGAGCTGTCCACCAATCGTCTTCTGCTCAGCCTCAAGTGCGGCGATCTGCGCCGGCAACGCCTCGAGCTCGCGCTGCTCCTTGAACGACAGCTTGGCGGCACGCTGCTGCGTGTTGCGGCTCGCGGGCGCCCCGCCGTCCTTCGAGGTCGCTTCCCTGGCGGTTTCCTTTTGCGCTTCCTGCGCCATCTGCTGCGAGCGGTCGCGCTGGATCTGCCAGTCCGTAAAGCCGCCGACATACTCGCGCCACTTGCCCGCCCCTTCCGAGGCGATCACCGAGGTCGCGACGTTGTCCAGGAACGCGCGATCATGGCTGACCAGCAGCACGGTGCCGTCGTATTCCGTGAGCAGTTCTTCGAGCAGTTCGAGGGTGGGAATATCGAGGTCGTTGGTCGGTTCGTCGAGCACCAGCACGTTGGCCGGCCGCGCGAACAGACGCGCCAGCAGCAGACGGTTACGCTCACCGCCCGACAGCGACTTGACCGGCGAACGAGCGCGTTCCGGCGCGAACAGGAAGTCGCCGAGATAGCTCATCACGTGCTTTTTCTGGCCGTTGACTTCAACCCACTCGCTACCCGGACTGATAGTGTCCGAAAGACTCTTGTCCAGATCGAGTTGCGCGCGCATCTGGTCGAAATAGGCGACTTGCAGATTGGTGCCCACGCGCACCGTGCCTTCGTCCGCCGGCAACTCGCCGAGGATCAGCTTCAGCAGCGTGGTTTTACCCGCGCCATTCGGGCCGACGAAGCCGATCTTGTCGCCGCGCATGACTGTGGCCGTGAAATTGTCCACTACCGTGCGCGAACCATAGCGCTTGGTCACATCGGTCAGTTCGGCGACGATCTTGCCGGACCTCTCGCCCTGACCCACGTCCAGCTTGACGTTGCCCTGCACGTTACGGCGCTCCGCGCGATCCTTGCGCATCTGCTCGAGCCGGGCAATCCGGCCCACGCTACGCGTACGGCGCGCTTCGACGCCCTTACGGATCCACACTTCTTCCTGCGCGAGCAGCTTGTCGAACTTGGCCGCTTCCACCTGCTCGATTTCAAGCTGCTGCGCCTTGCGCGTCTGGTAAGCGGTGAAATTGCCCGGATACGACAGCAGACGACCGCGATCCAGTTCGACGATGCGCGTAGCGACCCGGTCGAGAAACGCGCGATCGTGGGTAATGAACAGCAGGCCGGCCCGCAGCGAAACCAGCAGTTCTTCGAGCCAGCGAATGCCTTCGAAGTCGAGGTGGTTGGTCGGTTCGTCCAGCAGCAGCACGTCCGGCTGCACGACCAGCGCCCGAGCCAGCGCCACGCGCTTTTGCATGCCGCCCGACAGCGAGCCGACCCGCGCCTCTCCGTTCAAACCGATCTGCTGCAGCGTGGTGGACACGCGCGTACTCCAGTTCCAGGCGTCGGCATGGTCCAGCGCCGACTGCAGTGTGTTCATGCGCGACATGAGCGAGTCGTGCTCCTGGCCTTCGGGCTCGTCGGCGAGCTGGTTGGCGACCGCGTCGTATTCATCCAGCAGCGTGCGGGCATGAGTAAGACCGGCGGCGACCGCGTCGAACACCGTGTCGTCCGTATCGAACTCCGGCTCCTGCGGCACGTAGACCGAAGTCAGGCCCTGCTGGCGCGTGACGAGGCCGTCATCCGGCTTGCTCAGATCTGCGACGATCTTCAGCAACGACGACTTGCCCGCCCCGTTGCGACCGATCAGCCCGACGCGTTCGCCCGCTTCAAGAGAGAAATCCGCGTGATCGAGCAACGCGACGTGACCGAACGCCAGCTGCGCCCCGGTAATGGTGTAAAGCGACATGGAGATTTGGCAGAAGACAGCAATGAGCAGGAACCGCTCATTGTACCGGTCGCGCAGGCGGATGCCCGGATGCCGGAAGACATAGGCGTTCTTACAGCACCGCGGCGGCGGTTCGACGCGGCGATTCAAATCAGCGCTTTGTCAAATTCCGGTAATATTGCGCGTCGCCGCGCGCCCCAAAAAGGGGCAGAGTGCGCGGACCGTTGCATTGAACTGAAGAAAGAGTGTGTCGTGAGCGAAGTTATTGTTGAGTACAAAAGCTGGGTCTGCCTGATTTGCGGCTGGATCTATAACGAGGAAGAAGGTCTGCCGGAGGACGGTATCGCCGCGGGCACGCGCTTCGCCGATATCCCCGAGGATTGGCGCTGCCCGCTGTGCGATGTGGGTAAGGCGGAGTTTGCGGTTGTGGAGTTTTGAGGTGGCCATATTGCTGTAGGTGCGCGGCTTGACCGCTGATGCGCCCGGCGATATGGACGGCCCGGCCGGGTTGGTACCCGCCGGGCTGTTTTGTTTCGTGGGGCGATAGTTCGGAACGAATGCCGGCGCCATTCGCAGGCGCAGATGGCTTTGCTATACTCTGGCCCCTGCGGCGCAATTCATCCAGACGCGTGCCGGCGGGTCATCGATGCCTGACAACGCCCGCTATGCCGACGTTAGAATTGAACGCGTTCCGCGCTACGGCGGGTCAACTTAGGAACGTAGCGGTTTGGCGGAACAGATGCGCTCGCGGTGCCTCTCCCCGTAGTTCAGGGGGTGGAATGATAGGCGCAAGGCTTGTTAGATAAGACCTCGGTCTATCGCTATAGCAGATCTGTAGCACCCCAAAATCCCCGATCGCATCACTGAATTTTCACTACGTCCAACATTGCGGGCTCATCCGGCAGCGGTCGGCCAGGAAGGGACACCCGGCGCCGCCGCCTACATCTTCAACAATCGATGGTGAAGACGTGATTACGTCAGTCGTTCGAACCCGTGCTTGACCCGCGATGGAACCGCCCTTGCCGCGACCGGTGCGAGACCAAGCACAATCACGAGGAATCCGACCTGGGCTAAATAGAATGGCGCGAGCCATTGATCGTTCGCCGCGACATAGTACGTGTTATGTATTACATCGCTAACGATGATCGCAACAGTTAGCCAGATTCCCGCCCTCGGTTTAACGAACAACAGCACGGCGGCGAGAGGATCAAGAATAGTCAGCACAGCCCAATAGAGCCTGCTGGTAAGGGCAATTTTGCTTCCGTAGCCATAGTCCCAGAGCACACCGTGCTGCAGAATGGCGCGGGCATGATTGAAGGTTGCAACAAGAAGGCATACTGCGAAGAGAGTGCGGATGAAAATCGATGCACGGAGCATTCTGACTCTTATAGAGAGGGTTGGCGCTTAGCTTAACAGACCGAAATCGGTCGCCGTTATCACTGCTGGAGGCGGTTCCGCGTCGTCTTATGCAGGACGCATTGCCCAGCAGTCGGCCAGTAGGGGACCTTCGACAAGATCGCGGGAATCCGCAACAATCTCTTCTAAACCGTCATTCGACTTCCGCTGGTTCCTTGTTTCAAAGGTTACATGCAATGCCACATCACGCGCTGTCGATTGTGAAGCCCGCCGTCGATGACATATTGGAGGGAAGGAAGCTTGTAGAAATTCGCTCTTGGGCTCCTCCCGCGCTCCCCCTGATTGACCTCGTACTGGTGCAAAACGATGTTTTCTTGCGGCAGGACGGGCAGGAAGACCCCAAAGGCGTCGCTCTCGCATTGGTCGACGTTGTTGCGACGCACGATTGGACGCCAGAAGAGGCTCTATCGCAAGGCAAGCAATGGTGTGCGGGCTATATTTGCTGGGAGTTGCGGAATGTGCGAACGATTGATCCGGCTGTTCAATGCGTCGCAAAGCGAGGGATTTACGCGTTGGAGTTAATTGCCACCCCAGAAGCATAGGTCCGCCGCCCGCTATGCAGCAGAAATGATGCATCGCTTCGCACCGTGATTCCGTCGTCGGACGTGGTTCGGCCATGAGCCGCCGGTCGACGACGGCAGTTCAATCGCCGACAATTTGCAACGATAGCCACGCAATGCGCTCACGAAATATGTGAGGACCGCCGCTGTCGCCGCTGTCGCCGCGCTCGCGGATTTTGCGCTGCGTGGTAACGACGAAACGCAAAGGGCATTGGCTGTCCGCCACCAGCCTAGGGGGCTGAATCTTTACCGGACTGACGGCCGGTCGCTATGGTGGTCAAAAGGAGGGGCAGCTTGATAGGTTTCACAAGGTGATGGTCGAACCCTGATCTGATTGATTCAGCCTGTTCGGAGGGCGATGCCAGCGCGGTGGCCGCCACCAGTAGCGGGAAGGGTGTGGATTGCAAGCGCCGAATCTCTCTTGCCACCTCGCGTCCGTCCATAAGGGGCATCTGGATGTCGAGAACAACGACACCTGGCCGCCACGCACGGTATGCGTCAAGCGCTTCGACTCCATCGCCGGCCGTTTGAATGTCGTAACCTTGCGCACTGAAGAACAGCACGTATGCGTCCAGCAAATTCGGGTCGTCGTCCGCGATAAGCATACGCGCTGCGTTCTCAGTAGGCATCGGATCCTCCAATCGCGAACTCTACGAGCAGCAATTGCCGGACCCGAATGGGTCGGTGCAATTCGTTTGCGTGTGGCGACGGATTCCGCAAAAATGAACTACATTGGCGCATTTCGAACTTCGGGGCATGCATGCGACTGGCTGACTTTATTCTGCGTGATATGGAAAGCATTCTGGCGCAATGGGAGGCGTTCGCCAGTACGCTATTGCCGGCAGCGGCGAACATGCGATCGTCGGCCTTGCGCGATCACGCGCAACAGATTCTGGAGGCCGTGGCAAAAGACTTGTCAACCTCCCAGACCAGCCAGGCCCAGTTCGAGAAATCGATCGGACAGGCGCTCAAGCTGACCGGGGCCGACGAAACCGCCGCACAAACGCACGCTCTTCTGCGCGCTCGCGGTGGGTTTGACATCAACCAGTTGGCTGCCGAGTACCGCGCGCTTCGCGCCAGCGTGCTTCGGCTGTGGACGAAGGAATGTCAGCCCGACGCCGCTCATCCGGAGGACATCATCCGCTTCAATGAGGCCATCGACCAGGCAATTGCCGAATCGATTGCCTTTTTCAGTGCGCAGGTAGACCAGGCTCGTAACCTGTTGCTTGGAATGCTGGGCCACGACATGCGTAGTCCGCTCCAGACCATCCAGATGACGGCTTCGTATCTCGCAGCGCTGAACGCCGGTGAGAAAGTGTCGGTTGCTGCTTCCCGACTAATCAGAAGTGGCGTGCGTATGCAGGCGCTGCTGGACGACATGCTTGATTTCAACCGAACCAGGCTGGGTTTGGGTGTCAATGTTGCGCCAACCGAGGGAGACCTGGCAAAACAGCTTGCCGATGAATTGGACCTGTTGCGAGCTGTGCACCCGGACCGGGAGCTTGAGCTGGACATCGTTGGCGACTGCCAGGGCGTTTGGGACGGCCGGCGCCTGCAGCAGTTACTTGGTAACCTGGTTCTGAATGCGATCAAATACGGGTCGCCCGACGCGCCGGTGCGTGTAACGCTGACGGGCGAGCAGGCGGAAGTCCTTCTGGAGGTGAAAAACAGCGGGACTGCGATCGAGCGCTCAACCCTCGACAGGATCTTTGATCCGCTCCAGCGTGGCCCGAACCATCTGGACAGAAATACCGATAGTAGCCTGGGGCTCGGACTATATATCGCGCGCGAGATTGCCAAAGCCCACGGGGGCGGCATCGAAGCGCGCTCCGACGAAACAGAAACCGTGTTCGTTGTACGTCTACCCCATCGTCAATAGTGGTCGCGCGTGCGCATCGATCGCCGGTCGTGCTTTGAATACGCGCACGGAGGGAGCCAAGGTTCGGGACTACGCAGCGAAGTCTTTGCGGATCATTCTTCCCCGTTGCTTCACCGAAGCAACGGCTCTTCCTGTACGGCTCTCGGATGTCCGCTTTCGATGAACGCCTGTGGCGGCTCCGGGTCGATCAGGGACGTTCAAAGTCACTTTGACTGCAGGAGGTACTCGGCGGACTCGACCCGACCTAAACGGCTTTGCAGGCCGCTGCAATTCCTTATACATCAAACACATACAACGATTGACCACCAACTTAACCACACGACGCTGTCGTTTAAAAGAAACACGATCAGCCCAGAACAGTTCTCCAAACTGAAGCTCGGCCAGTCGAATCTTGGCAAACTACCGACAGATGCCTCGAACTTGCAGTTGACGTAGCCTGCACCAGGGCAGCATTAAAGTCCGCCTCAGTAAACAGCGCTTTGACTCGGTTGGGGACGAACGCGGCCCAACGTCCAGCCCTGCGTGGCTTGAGCGTCAAAAAATCGACGTCCGCGCCGGTAACCAATGTCGGCAAAACACCATGCGCGATCTGTGACGTGCTCAGACGCTTGGTCGCTGCAGAAACAAGCGTGTCAAAGCTGAGAGCAAGTGTAAGCGCTTGCGGCAATGCTGCCACGAGTTGGCTATGCGGGACATTGTGAGACGGCACGTGCGCCGCTTTGTGACGCTCTCGTGCCAATTGCTTAAATACCTCATCAACGTTCCCCGGCATTGCCATGCCCGCCTTCTGACTCACAATGCCGGCCGCCTTCCAGAAATTGTCGACACCAAAGCTCTTCGCAATCTTTGAGACATCGTCCGAGGTAATATTGGATTTGTCGCGACCGAACGAATAATGCGTGAACTGGTAGGGCTGCCCCATCGCACCCGATGCAACGGCCACAGCGGCTTGCTCGAATTCGGAAAGTTTTTCGCTCATCGGTAACCCACGAGGTAGATTTCCGAGCCCTTCGAATGTCGCGATCAGCGACGCAGCTTTCAGGCCGGCGGGCAAATGCGTATATGGTACCGCCGCTTGATCAATAGCTTTCGCGCACTCCAGACTTCGATCTCGGAGAAAGCCCTCCAACGCACTGAACAGCATAACCATGCAACCGTTTCGTATAACGACCGCAGGGCTATTCGGAGTAGGCACTGGAGAGATATCGGTAGACAGAGGATCGGACAGGACGCTTTGGATAGCTCCGATTCTCCCGACAAGCTGATCACGCGCGGTCGACATTTCTACCTCACGCTATCGAGTCAAGCATGTTTTTAATCGCGCCTATACGACCTTCAACACTAGAACGGGTATTCGTGCCCGAACGTACCCACCCCTCGAACTGTCCACCTTCAAATAGCTTCCTCGTGGCCCTGCGAATCTGTGGAACCCTCAACGTCAGCTTTTTCACTTTAGCGGCGCTCAGTAGGGATACACCGACCATCTGTGCGTCATACATGCCGGCGAGGAATTGGTTACGTGCAGACGCTCCATCGTATCTCTTAAAGGCGTCCGCTCCCCAAAACACTTCACAACGGGTAAGCGCATCTAGGAATACTTTCCTGATAGCTCCAAGCTGGACGGGAGAAGGATCGCGATTCTTCTCCATAAACTTGTCCATGGACCTCCGGTAGTCACCCGAGAAATTCGTCCACGAGTCACGCATAGTAATAAAGCGCAAGACGTACTCTACGTCCTGCATCTGAAGATATGCAGGCTCGTTGTTTTTCGAAATTTTCAGTTGCTGTCGTAAAAAATTAGAGGTTGAAAGCTCGAACAGAAGATCGTTTAGCTTTCCTCGAAAAGCCGCATTTCTGATTTCTTGCGCATAAAGAGCCTCGCCTCCCGTATTGAGGCGCTCAAAGACCTCGTACTTCAGGTCCGGGTCGGACTGCTTCAGTAGTGTGATTACGCGAACATAAGGGCGAATCTCGAGCGCATTTCTAGGCTCGGTCGGTAGCTTCTCAAAAGTGAATCCCGTCAGCGCGGTAAATTTCTCCAACTCACCCAGCGAAAACTTGTTCCGCATGAACCGGGTAATAGTTGATAAACGCTGTTTCCCGTCAATCACGGTGTACTTGCCGTATGCCTCCTCAGCGAGATATACGGGTGGAATCGGAATGTTCAGCAGGAACGACTCAATTAACGCGGACTGCCGTTTTGGACTCCAGCGCTCTCGCCGCTGATACGACGGCTGCGTATCGATTGCTCCCTTCTCAACCATCGCCGCTACTGTCTCCAACGACATATCGGAAGCCTGCAAGACGAGACGATCCTGAGCAGCGTTGAAGATCCTCGTAATTTCGATCTCTTTCTGAGATGTATTAGCGGGGGCAGCCATTTTTGGCTCCTAGCGTCAAATTATTTAAGGGGCTGGATCGGCGGGTAGCGTAGCACATCCGCTAGTGGGTGTTTCTTCGAACGCAGCTCTCCAAACGCTTAATGCAGTGTGGACCCACATGCGGGTGACGTTGCAGGTCCGCCATGCTTCACCGATCAAAAAAGCCCCGCAGGTTGCGCCGCGTCGTCCCAACTGAAAATAATGACTTCCTTCCGCGCTGCCTCGCGCCCTCCGCCGCCAACGGTGTATTTAATGTCCACCGCTTCGATGTGAAACCCCTCGAATGCCCGCCGGATATCCGGATGGTCATTCAAGCTCACGATCGCCCTACCTTTCAACGATCGCAGTCGCGACGCCATTTCGACGTATTCGGCGTAGGGAAACGGCACGCCGTACCCTTCCGTTTCCCAGTACGGTGGATCCAGATAAAACAGCGTGTGAGGCCGGTCATACTTGTCGATACACGTCTTCCAGTCGAGTCGCTCGACGAACGTGTTGGATAAGGCACGCAAGCGAGCCGCGTGAAAGGCACTCAAATGATAACGGCCCTCGACGGGCCGTTGATCCTGTTGAGCATTCAATGGCACGTCACGGTCCAGTTCCTGACTGCGCTGTGACGAAATTGTAGAAATCATCGGCCTGCTGGAAAAAGGCCGGGCAGAGCGCAATCAGGTCAGTTGCATCCGCTTGCGTGAAGGCCTTTGTCAGCTTGTAGTCCGCACGCGTACGAACTTTCTTGTGATCGATCAAAACATAAGCGAGTGATTTGCCCTTATTCCCTTGCTTCTTCAGCCGCTCCGTAAGCCGTTCATGCTCACCCATCACCACGTTGTAGACGGGCAGACAACCGTCGGCCACTTCTAACGCCTTATGAAAATCCGCGTAATACGCGCGAGACGCCGCCGAACGCCACTCCTGCTCCGTAGCCCCGTTTGCCAGTTGTCCTGCGAGCGTCACAAGATCATTGATTGTTATGCTCACCGTCTCACCGTGATGAATTCACCATCAAATTTATAGGAGCTAAGAGGGCGACACGCGAACGTAATCGCCTCGGGCGCGGGGTCGTCAAAGCGCTCACAAAGTGCATCGGCTATCGCCAAGTTCACCGCGCCACATCCAGCCGGGCTTTCCTCGATGAACATTTCATAGCGCAGCTGGTCGTCATACTGCTCCAAGTTCGTTTGTCGAATCGTGTAGCCGAGCCCGCGCACTGCACGGATCGCGGTCTCAAGCATCGTCTGCCGCATCTCGACCGTGATATCGCGCGTAATACGCGCATCGAGTAGGCGAGCATTTTCTACCGCGAACGGATTCTCGTTAAACGACTTGGCCTTCGCCATTTCTGCAGCCTCCTCGAAACGAAGCGCCTTGCGCATGACGATCAAAGCGTTTAGCCTAGGTCGGGCACCTGCCCGGTCATCGAATTCGGCGAGCTGCCACGCAAACGGCAGAGCTGCAATCGCGTTGCCAGTGTTACCGAGCGTGGCCACCACGTTCCCTACGATAGCCAAATCCTTCGGTGCCAAATTAACTGCGTTTTCGGCTGCGCGCGCTGAGTCCTCCACTTTCCCCTGCGCCGCAGTGGCAACGCACAGGACCATGAACCACATAGGCAGCTCGAACGCTCCCTTTGCAATATTTGCCTTTGCTTCACGCTCAAAGCGTTTTGCCAGCAAATCGTTGGTCTTACCCAACGCTACCAGCTGAAGTAACTCCCCGAGCGCGGCAACGTCAGCACGAGCGACCTGATTCAATGAACTGCCCCTAATTAATAAGCCTTTGCTAATTTGGATAGTATCAAAACTCAGGCCTGAGCCTATATTTCGGTACAACCCATGTGTTACCGACCGTCCATAACGGTTATCGGCAGCGCAAGGAACATTCTTCAACAGAGCCACAACCGGCGCACCCCGTTAAGTGCGCGATTAGCGAAATAGTTGCGGGAGAGGCCCGGCACGGAGCGGCGCGAAATCACCGAACTATCGTCAGGCCGGTTTCGCATCGCGCTTCTCGATCGCTTTGCGGGCCGCTTCCGGCAACTCGTCATATTGCGCGCGGATTCGTTTTGGTATCGCAACGCGAACCTCAACGATCACATTCAGCATTTCGAATAGGGCCAACGCGACCTCGGGCGTATCGTCGATCACTATCTCACCCGGATGGACTGCGTTGTTACCGACGACCCGACAATAATCGAGCGCCTGCTGAACGAAGTCGGGCACGCCTTTGGCGACGAGTGACTTGATGTCATCGTTGATGTTTACACCTTTCTCGCCGAGCTCCCGCATGAGCTTTTGCAACGACAGCCGCAACAATGCCGCTGCCGCCTTCGGCGATCGGCCGACAATGTCGCGCGCCTCGTCGTAATCTACCTTTGGCGCTTCCGGAAAGTCCTCGTGCGGTGGCGGAACCGATGCCACAGCCGGCACCAACATGCGACCTTCGTACCAGATTGACCATGCCGAACAATGGAGACACTCGCAGTAGTCCAACTTGGGGTGTGTCAAAAATGAACCTTGACTACGGTACTGAAAGCCACCCCAGTACTGTGCTGAGAAAACGCCGCAGTGCACGCAGTGGAACTGCTGCTCCTTAAACTTCGGTGGATAGAACTTGGTCACGCGTTGCCCCTTTTTTATACTTCGTCTTCAGCGCTGACAATCTAAGCTGCCTTCACCAGCTTTAGCCTTCCCTTCTTTGCAACCTGAGCCGGGTCCAGATTCGTGTACCGCTTCAGGTTGCGCCAGTCCTTGTGCCCTGTCACGGCGGCCACTTCCGGAATCTGCCACCCTGCCTCAAACAACGCGCTAGTCGCTTCGTGCCTTAGATCATGTAGATGCAGGTTCGCGATTTCCTTGGCATCACAGGCCTGCTTGAAATATTTGCTTGCCGTGCCTTTGTCAAACCGGAAGATAAACTCGTTTTTGTGTGGCGGCAATGACGCATCTTGCCGGCGTGACTCCGCATAAAGCTCCGGCACGGGGTAACGTGGTTGCCGCATGATGACCTCGAAGCTGTCGCCGATCAGTGGAATCCACTCGTTGTTACCAATCTTCTGACGGGGATGCTTGCGATCGCGTACAAGCGCGAGATGGTTTTCGGCATCGATATCATCCCATCGCAGGTTGAAGAGCTCGCCACGACGGAACGCACACTGGATCGCCACGCGCAACAGATCCGGCATGGCCTGCTCACGCTCCGGATGCTCGGCGAACCACTGGAAAATCTTCTCGATTTCCTCCGCTGTCGGCCGGCGGTCGCGCTTGTTGCCGGCGTCGATCAGACGCAGGTGATGAAGCGTTGGACGCGCCGCACCTACGGCGTCCGGTAACGGCAATCCGAGCAGCGAACTCGTATGCCGCAACACCGTGCCGAGCTTCGAGATATCCATGTCGACGGTGTATCCACCCGCGCCGGCCTTCTTTCGATCCTGCGCAAACTTGACGATCTGCTGCGTCGTCAAGCGCGACGCAAAGTGACTTTCGAATGCATCCTGCAACCGTTGGAGGATGTAGTCTTCATTCGACTTTGGTTTAACTGCCCGGTCTGATTCGGCCCGCGCCTCACGGTACCGCTTGACGAGATCGCCGACGGTTACTGTTGCAGCGTCAACCGCGTTCTGCCCCTTGTCGATCTCGACTTCTTTCTCCCGCGCCCAAGCTTCGGCAGCTCCTTTGGTTTTGAACGTTTTTGCTATACTCTGCCCTCGCTTGCGTACCTGAGCACGCCAGCGACTGCCCACCGGCAGGATTGAAGCCATAATTTTCCCCGTCTCAGAAACTGTAGCAGTGCCAGATCGCTTTTCGCTGCTACAGGGTCGGTTTGTAGCAAAAGTGTAGCAGAGACGGGTATAAATTAGGGTTCACAAGGTGTCACGGCGCTTCATTTAGGACGAAGCGAGAAAGCCGGAAACGCCCACGGGATAAGGCGGAAGCCACGAGCAGCAAGGCCCCGGTCCACCCCGTTAAAACTATCCTCTCCCCGTAGTTCAATGGATAGAACAAGTGCCTCCTAAGCGCTAGATACAGGTTCGATTCCTGTCGGGGGGACCATCCTTACTCTCACCCACTCCCACCTAAAGCCGTTCGAGACCCTGTCGCGGTGCGTGGACCGAAAGCGGCCTCGGCATTTGATGCTGCCGCGAAAATGAACAGCCCCGCTCGGGGCGGGGCCTAGTGCGACACCCTCTCCAGATATTCGAACGGTTGCGTCGCCGTAGGTTGGTTGGTCGACTTCAGTAGGGTTTAAATTATGCCTGTCTTCAGATCCCAAAAATGACCTCGACGCGGCGTGCTTTCGCCGTCACGCCCCCCCAATCTTTCACCCCCTTCGCCCACCCCAACCCGCGCCCTTACCCGTGCTATGTTCCGCCCCGACCCCCACCAGGTCGCGTTGGAACAGACAGGCAGAAAGGAGATGGAGCAGTTTTTCATGAGACGGGGCAGCGCCGTCACGTATTTACTGGCGCGTCGTCGCGCATGGTTCGCCGCGATCGCGGACACGTCCCGCGGCAACATCGAAATGGAATCGAGAGAGATCGAACAGATCGAGCGTCTGATACTCGACGTCCGCGCAGGCCGGGTCCGCGCCTTCGAGTTGACCCGGCCAAAACGCGTTGCGATTTTCGTCACAGACTAGCGACCAACCAGGTTCGCCTTAAGCCACTCCGCGATCTCACCCAGGGTCTGCACACTCTGCGGAAACCGGACAACCTGGCTCGGCGTCACCGGAAAGTTATGCCCCATATCGGGCGCATGCAGATGGGTCACCGCCACGCCCGCTGCCTTCAGCTTTTCCGCATACGCGATACCCTCATCCCGCAGCACATCGTATTGCGCTGTCGTCACCAGCGTTGGCGGCAGCGCGGGGACATCGCGCAATTGCAGCGGTGCCACGCTCGTATCATCCGCTGACACACCGGGCGCATACAGTTCCCAGAACCAGCGCATCGTGTTCGCCTCGAGCCCGTAGCCAGTCGCATTCTCCGGGTAGGACGGATGACTCGCACTCGGATGATCCGTGGCCGGATACAGCAACAGCTGGCCACGCAGCGCATGCGCCCTCGACTCGCCGCAAAGCCGGTTGGCAGTCACCGCCGCCAGATTCGCCCCGGCGCTATCGCCACCCAAAGCCAGCCGCGACGCATCCCCGCCCCACTCGTGCGCATGCGCGGCCACCCAATCAAACGCCGCAAGGGTGTCCTCCAGCGCCGCCGGATAGGGATGCTCCGGAGCCAGTCGATACTCCACCGAGACGATGATCACGCCCGCCGCCTCGCTCAACAACCGGCAAAACGGATCGACCGTCGCCACTGCGCCGATGACCCAGCCGCCGCCATGCAAGTACACCATCACAGGTAGCGGTTGTGCCTCTCCTGACGGCAAATAGATGCGCGCATTTAAACCGCTGGCAATCTCCACGTCACGGGTCTCGACGCCGTTAGGCAAGCCGGCAATCGACACCCGGCTTTCCAGCGCACGCATCATGAGGGCGCGCGCCATACGCACCCGCTCTTCATTCGTCGCACCGACCGGTGGCGCGACCGCGGCCGCGGCCTGCTCGTCCAGCACGCGACGTACTGCTGCATCAAACGGCTTGCGCTCGTTCATAAAGGATTCCTGGGATGTTGGGCCACGCGGGCCTCGTTGGAGTCTCGGAAAAATACTGCAAATTCCGCCTGGCTGCCACGAACCACGCAACACCCGCAAAACGCCTCGACCAAAACAATCAGGCCCGCATCTCGTAGGAGATGCGGGCCTGATTCTTAACAGCTGGCGTCTAACCAGACGCTCGCCCTGCCTGCAACGGCGCAGGCAACGCTCGATTAGCGAGCGTTAGAGACCGGCGGCGAATACGGGCTAACGGTCGTGTCGGCACGGGTTCCTGCCTGCGTCGAGCCGCTGACATTCGAACCATAACCGGTCGTGTTGCCGTTTTGTGCGGCGACACGTGCTTCAGCAGCCTGGATGTCTTGCGGATAGTCGTTTTCGTCTGCAGTCGACGGGTTATAACCCGCCTTTTCCAACTGGACCAGTTGCGCACGAACTTCTGCGCGCGTCAGCGGCTGGTTCGTCTGGGCAAACGACACAACCGGGGCAGCGAGGACAGCAGCAACAGCGATAGCTTTGATGAGCGATTTCATGGTGATACCTCCGAAGATTGTTTTGTGCGGCGCTACAAACAATGTTGTTTGCAGCCGGTAACGACAGTCTAGAAGGACCGACACCTAGGGTAAATACCTAAATCTCGAATTCACTGTTGTGACGAATAGCACAATCGGAGGAAGCCGCGCTCGAGTCATAGCGCATGAATTGATGCGATAAATCCACGCTGTTCGTCCGATTGACCGGCTTGCCGCGGCGGTAATCTTCAATCCATGGATTCCCATGATCGATCGGATTCCTAGCTAATTTACGCAGGCAGACGAAAAGTACGCGCATTGCGATTCCTGGGATTCATCAGACGGATCGCACGTAGCAGATACCCGGCACACACGGCTCGACCACAGGATCTACGAGGAAAATATGAACCCGTTTATCGACGAAGGCATCGCCCACATCGCTCGCGTGATGAGGCCGGCGTTGTACGGAGAGCTCGGCGGCACATATTTGCCGTCCGCCTACTGGCGTCAGCGGCTCTATCAGATCCTGGACACTACGCACCTGTCGAACGCGCAGCTTCGCACCGTCGACGGCCTGCTGCTCGAACTCGACGAGTTCGATCTGTGCACCAAAGTCCCTGCGTCCCGACAAGCGCAAGTCGAACTTGCGTCATAGGGATGCAAGGCTAACCAAGGCTTCGTCACTGCAGCCACTTGCGCACATCCTGCTCCCATGCAGGCTGGCCGCATCCGGAAGGGTTCTCCGGCCCCAGCACGGTAATATAGCCGCGCGTTTTCATACACGCTTCGTACGCGCGCACTTTCACACAGCGGCCTCCCGCGGTACTTTGGGACACGGCCTTGCAGGCGGCGATGGAATGGTCCATCGGACCGAAATCCATATCGTCGGCGTTCGACAAGCCTGGGGAATCGGCACCGGTAGCCGAAAACTCAACCGGACCGCTTTGGGCGCATCCCACCAGCGACAACGCCGCCGCCAACGCGCTAACCAACAGAAGTGAGCTGCATGCTTTCATCGTCCCCTCTCCGATTGAATCAACCGCGCTCATGATACGCCGGGCATTGAGGCGGCCCCAGAGAACCTGGCCGACCTCCCGCGCCACATACCGGCCTGCTTTTTTTCGGCGATAATCGCGGCCATCCCCGCCCGTCAGCACCTATGAGCAAGCCAGCGAACCCGCAACGCCAGATCGATGCACTGCTCCAGCAGGCCGTGGCCCTGCAGCAAAACGCGGCCTACGCCGAGGCGGAAGAGCTCTACCGCGAAATTCTCGCGCTGAGGCCCAAACACTTCGATGCCATCCAGTTGCTCGGCGCATTGACACTCCAGTCAGGCCGCATCGAAGAAGGGATCGAGCTGCTCAAGAAAGCGGTTGCGATCAACGGCATGCAGGCGCCAATCCACTCCAATCTCGCCTTTGCTTATAACGCGCTGCGCCGATTCAAGGAAGGTCTTGCTAGTGCAAATCGGGCACTTGCACTGCAAGGCAATTTCGTCGATGCGCTGAACAATCGCGGCAACGCGTTGGCGGGGCTCGATGCGCCCGTCGAAGCGTTGACGAGCTTCGAGCGTGCGCTGAAATTGCGACCGGAATTCGCGCAGGCATGGAGCAACCGGGCCTGCGTTCTGCGCGATCTCGGCCGTCCGGCGGACGCGTTGGCGAGTTGCGATCAGGCCATCGCACTGCAGCCCGATTACGCCGACGCGTGGAGCAACCGCGCGAATGCATTGAGCGATCTGAATCGCCCGCAGGATGCGCAACTGAGTTACCAGCGGGCGCTCGAATTCACGCCCGCGTTTGCCGACGCCTGGAACAATCTTGGCCTCACGCTCGTCGACCTGAATCAGCATGAGCAGGCGCTGCAGAGTTACGAGCGCGCGCTGAGCCTGAACCCCGAGTTTGCCGAAGCGCACTGGAACAAAGCGCTGTGCCTGTTGCAAATGGGACGGTTCGAAGAAGGTTGGCAACAGTACGAATGGCGCTGGAAGCGCAACCGGATCAAGGCAAGCCAACGCGCCTTCGAGCGACCGCTCTGGCTGGGCGATTTCCCGATCGATGGCAAAACCATCCTCCTGCATGCGGAACAGGGGCTAGGCGATACGCTGCAATTCTGTCGCTATGCGGCGCTGGTATCCGCGTTGGGCGCCAAGGTCGTGCTCGAAGTGCCCACTGAACTGATCCGCCTGCTCGCGAATCTGGATGGCGTGACGCAGTTGATCGAGCAGGGCCAACCGCTGCCGCCTTTCGATTGTCACTGTCCGTTGCTCAGTCTGCCGCTCGCGTTCAGGACGGACCTGTCGAATATGCCGCGGCAGGTGCCCTATCTGTTCGCCGAGGCGCAGGCATCGCAACGTTGGGCCGAACGACTCGGGCACGATGCGCACGCCAATCGCGAGCTAAAAGTGGGCCTCGTCTGGGCAGGCGGGCACCGTCCCCACGTAGCGGAACTCAGAAAGAACGACGCACGGCGCTCGATCACGCTCGAAGCGCTGCGGCCGATCCTCGATGTCCCGCATGTGCGCTTCTACAGCTTGCAAAAAGGCCCTGCCGCGCAGCAGCTCGCGCAACTGCCGGAACTCGGTGAACGGATCACCGATTACACGGACGAACTCACGGACTTCGCCGACACCGCCGCCCTCGTTGCCAACCTGGACCTGGTCATCTCGGTCGATACGGCAGTGGCCCACCTTGCCGGCGCACTCGGCAAAGCCGTCTGGATCCTGAATCGCTTCGACACCTGCTGGCGCTGGATGCTCGAGCGCCGGGACAGTCCGTGGTATCCGAGCGCCCAGCTATTTCGCCAGCCGGCGCTGGGCGATTGGGAAAGCGCGATCCAGTCGGCGCGCGCGGCTCTTGCGACACGCGCCGAGACCGGCGCGCCGTCGCACTAGTCGCACCTCAATTCCGCTTCGGAATCTCCAGCCCACGCGCCACTGCCGGTCGAGCGACAAACGCGTCGAGCACCCGCTTGACGCTGGGAAAATCCTCAATCCCCACCAGCTCCGCGGCCTCGTAGAAGCCGATCAGGTTACGCACCCACGGGAAAGTCGCGATATCGGCGATCGTGTACGCGTCGCCCATCAGCCACGCACGGCCGCTTAGCCGCTTCTCCAGCACGGCGAGCAGGCGCTTCGCTTCCGCCACATAGCGGTCGCGCGGCCGCTTGTCCTCGTACTCCTTGCCGGCGAATTTATGGAAGAAACCCAGTTGACCGAACATCGGACCGATGCCGCCCATCTGGAACATCACCCATTGAATCGTCTCGTAACGGCCAGCGGCATCCTGCGGCATGAACTGGCCGGTCTTTTCGGCCAGGTAAATCAGGATCGCGCCGGACTCGAACAACGGCAGCGGCTTGCCGTCTGGACCGTTCGGATCGATGATGGCCGGAATCTTGTTGTTCGGATTGAGCGAGAGGAATTCCGGCGACATCTGATCGTTCGTGTCGAAGCGCACCAGATGCGGTTCATAGGCGAGGCCGGTCTCCTCGAGCGTGATCGACACCTTGACGCCATTGGGCGTGGGCAGCGAATAGAGCTGCAAGCGCTCGGGATGCTGGGCCGGCCACTTGGCGGTGATGGGAAAAGCGGAAAGATCGGTCATAGAAACCTTGTCGGTCTGGATGGACTGGAGCGGTGACGATGTTCTCTGTGCGGGACAAACCCGCCCAGAGAACGAGGCGTCCAATATAAACGCTCCGGCAAAACTTTTCCGGGTTCGCGCAACGCGGGGTTGTCCAACGCCCATGGCAGCGCACGGACCCGCGAAGACGAGGGAGTCCAGCCAATCGCCTATCGGCTGCAAGAGGGCCGTCCAGCGCAACTTAAGAAGTTATGCTAATTAACCAGCTCAGCACGTGCACGAAGACCGTTGCAGCGCGTCAGGGAAAAGAAAAGGCGCCGAAGCGCCTTTCCCGTCAAACCGGATCACCTGACTTACGGCGCATTCCGCTTGGCGTTGTCCTTGGCTTGTTCCTTGCCGTCGCCGTAGGCCTTGCGGATTTCGCCCGCGCCTTGCTGGAGATCGCCCTTCAGTTCCTGGGTCTTGTTGCCCGTGGCCTTGCCGACGGCTTCGTTGACCTTGCCCTTGACTTGCTCGCCCACACCCTTCACTTGGTCTTTGTTCATGTTCGACTCCATGCGATTGCAGTGCCGACGCGACATTGCGCCAGTACTTTCATCCCCGCAACGGCCGTGCCCGACTCTCATCCCCCTGCCATGCCAACCGAAAAAATTTTTACGCGCAGCCCTAAAGTCGCCATTTACCCTGCCGATAACGAGGCATGGACCCTATTCCGACCGCGCCGAACAACGCCTTGCTGGCGACGTTTATCGATCAGGACATTGCGCACATCCGTCGCGTGATGGAGCCCTCACTACTCGGCGATCTGGCCGGCCCGATCCTGCCGCCTGCCTACTGGCGCGGGCGTCTGAACAAGTTGCTCGATACCGGGCATCTGAGCCACGCGCAACTGTGCGCAGTCGACAGCCTTCTGTTGGTACTCACCCAGTTCGATCCCGCCGACAGCCTCCCCGCCTGGAAAACGCTGCCGCTCGGCGCGCACGAAAAACGCCCGGCGCACGCACGGCGCGTTCGCTGACCTCCCCGCCCTCTGGACAGGTCGCGCCTTCCCTCGTTTCCCGCTTTTACCTGCAAACCAGCAGGTAAAAAAAAGCCGCGGACTCGGGGCCGCGGCTGAACACACGGTAACGCGGAGATCAGCGTCACTAGGGATAAGCCTAACAACCCTAAATCACGCCCGCAATAACACTACCTAACGCGGCACCTATACGGACAGCTTTCTTGCCTGACATGTCTGCAAGCTGGCTGCTTTAAGCGGTCCCCCAAGCACGTAACCGTACCTCCCGCCGTGCCAATAAGGCGATCAATGCTCGCCGCGGCGATATTTTTGCCTCAGTGCCGAGCCACAGCGCGCCCTTTCAGCCGTTTTTGCTGACCGAAAGCGGGGAAAAACAGGAAAAAGGGACAACTCCAGGTCATAATGTCCGCAAAAATCCCCAGCAAGGACTGCTAGTGACCCAGGCCCCACCGCTCGAGCTGCTACAACAGGCGCGCACACGCTTCACCCAACGAGAAATCGCCGCTCACGTCGGCAAGGACATCAAGACCGTGCGCCGCTGGGAAAAAGGTGAGACGCCCTGTCCGTCGATGCTCGAACCCGCGCTGCGTGATCTGCTGCAAGGCGGCGCGGCGCTCAAGCACGGTGCGGCTAACGGGACAGCCAATTTCCGCTTCATCGATCTGTTCGCCGGCATCGGCGGCATCCGCATGGGCTTCGAGGCGCAGGGCGGCGCGTGCGTCTTCACAAGCGAGTGGAACGATTTCTCGAAGAAGACCTACCTGGAAAACTACGGCGCGGATCACTCGTTTATCGGCGATATCGTGTCATTTCCCGCCAACGAGGTGCCGGCGCACGACGTCCTGCTCGGTGGCTTTCCCTGCCAGCCGTTCTCGATCGCGGGCGTCAGCAAGAAGAACGCAATGGGCCGGCCGCACGGCTTCGAGTGCTCCACTCAGGGGACGCTCTTCTTCGACGTCGCCCGCATCATCGCGGCCAAGCAGCCTGCGGCGTTTCTGCTGGAGAACGTGAAGAATCTGCTCTCCCACGACAAGGGCCGCACCTTCGAAGTCATCCTCCAGACCTTGCGCGACGAACTAGGCTACGAAGTGCACTACAAGGTCGTCGACGGCCAGCATTTCACGCCGCAACACCGCGAGCGCATCATCATCGTCGGTTTTCGCGGCAAGACCGCGTTCTCATGGGACGACCTGCGTCTGCCGAGCGTCGGCCCGCGGCTCGGCTCGATCCTGCACCGTACCGACGGCAGCGAACCGGTGCTGCCGTGGGACCACGACCGCTTCTTCGATCACGCGAAACAACGCGTGCAGCCGAAGTACACGCTCACGCCGAATCTGTGGACCTATCTGCAAAACTACGCGGAAAAGCATCGCGCGGCAGGCAACGGCTTCGGTTTCGGCATGGCCTACCCCGATAGCGTGACGCGCACCTTGTCGGCCCGTTATCACAAGGACGGCTCCGAAATCCTCGTCTCACAAGGCAAGCGGCTGCGTCCGCGCCGCCTCACGCCGCGTGAATGTGCCCGGCTCATGGGATTTCCCGACACCTTCCGGATTCCCGTCAGCGACACCCAGGCCTACCGCCAGTTCGGCAATAGCGTCGTGATGCCGGTGATGCAGGAAGTCGCGCGCATCATGCTGCCGCACGTGCAGGCGCGCCTGCGCGCGAACTGATGGTCGACATCGTCGACGCCGCCACCCGCAGCCGGATGATGTCCGGCATTCGCGGACGCAATACCAAGCCGGAGTTGCTGATCCGCAGCCTGCTGCACCGGCGGGGCTTCCGTTTTCGGCTGGACGCGCGCGATCTGCCGGGCCGCCCCGACATCGTTCTGCCTCGCTTCGGCGCTGTTATCTTCGTGCACGGCTGCTTCTGGCATGGCCACGATTGCCCGCTCTTCAAATGGCCACAGACGCGCCCGGACTTCTGGCGCGAAAAGATCGGCCGCAACCGCGCCAACGACGAGAGGTCGCGCGCCGCTCTGCTCGCGGCCGGCTGGCGCGTCGGCGTAGTGTGGGAATGCGCATTGCGTGGAGCCAATCGGGACCTCGACGGCGTGCTGCAACGACTGGTCGACTGGCTGCACAGCGACGTCTCAGAACTCGACGAGCGCGGCTGAGGCCCCGGCTCAGTTTGCCGGCTCATTGCAAACCCGCTGTAAATGAGCCGCCCGATAACCGCACATCATTCCCAGTGAAAGCCTGTCCGGAAGCCGGCGGGAGGCGGGCGTGACCCAGCCCGCCTCGACCAGGCAGACGAGCCGCCGGTGATACACTCGATTGGCTCACCCGGGTCTGTCCGCGAGTCTGCCAGCACAACGCGCAGTACGCGTTTTTCCGGCAGCTCGCCCCATCTGGGAACCACCTGAAGGAGGCATATGATGGCTGATTTCCGTCTCTGGTCCGACGACTTTCCCACCAACGGCTTCATGCCGAAAGCGCAGGAATACCACGACAAGGCGTTCGGCGTAGATGGCGAGAACATCTCTCCGTCGTTGCAGTGGGAAGCACCGCCGGAAGACACGCAAAGCTTCGCCCTCACCGTCCACGATCCCGATGCGCCAACCGGCAGCGGTTTCTGGCACTGGGTCGTAGTCAATATTCCGGCTGATGTCCGCTCGCTGCCGCGCAACGCCGGCAAGGTCGACGGCAGCCTGCTGCCGCAAGGCGCGCTACAGGTTCGCAACGACTACGGCACAGTCGGCTTCGGCGGCGCAGCGCCGCCGCGCGGCGACAAGGCCCACCGCTACATTTTCCGCTTGCATGCGCTGAAGGTTGCGCACCTGCCGATCAATGCGGAGACGACCAATGCGGTCGCCCGTTTCATGACTCACCTGAACGAACTCGATTCGACGACGCATACCGGTCTGTACGAACTGAAATAATCACGCGCACAGTGGCGCTGCGGCGCGCTCCAGGGCCACTGCGGCGCCGCCACGAAAGCGCCAAGAAAACGCAGCGAGAACCGGGCAACGAGGCAGTGCGGCGCGGCACAGGATGCGCGCCGTGTGCTCCCACCCAAACTCGCACATAACTCCTGAGACGATGCACGCACACGCTTCCGGTAAAGACGGTTCCAGTCCCGCAGGCGCTTCCGCCGGCGCCCACTCCCTCCCGCCCGACCCCGAACTCGGTCTGCCCCTGCCGCAGCGCTACTGGGCGATCGTGGTCGTGGCGCTCGGCATTACCCTCGCCGTGCTCGACAGCGCTATCGCCAACGTGGCGCTACCCACCATCGCGCGCGATCTGCATGCGAGCGCCGCCGCGTCGATCTGGGTCGTCAACGCGTATCAGCTTGCGATCACGATCTCGCTACTACCGCTGGCGTCGTTAGGTGACCGTATCGGCTACCGGCGCGTTTATCTGGGTGGACTGATCCTGTTCACCGTCGCCTCGCTCGGCTGCTCGCTGTCCACTTCGCTGGTGACGCTCGCCGCCGCGCGAGTGATTCAGGGGTTCGGCGCAGCGGGCATCATGAGCGTCAACACGGCCCTCGTACGTACCATCTATCCGCCAGCCCAGCTCGGGCGCGGCGTCGCCATCAACGCGATGGTGGTGGCGGTCTCGTCCGCGGTCGGTCCGACGGTGGCCTCTGGGGTACTCGCCATCGCGCCGTGGCCATGGCTCTTTGCCATCAATGTGCCGATCGGTCTCGCGGCCATCGCCACCGGCTTCAAGGCGCTGCCGGTCAACCCCGGCCACAAGGCGCCATACGATTATCTGAGTGCCGTGATGAACGCGTTCGCATTCGGCCTGCTGATCTTCGCGGTCGACGGACTCGGACACGGCGAAGCCTGGGGCTATATCGCGCTCGAAGCGATTGGCGCCGTGGTGATCGGCTATTTCCTCGTACACCGGCAGTTGACGCAGCCCGCGCCGCTACTGCCCGTGGATCTGCTGCGCATTCCGGTGTTTGCGCTATCGGTCGGCACCTCGGTTTGTTCGTTCGCGGCGCAAATGCTGGCGTTCCTTTCGTTGCCGTTCATGATGCAGGACAACCTCGGCTTGTCGCAGGTTCAGACTGGCTTGCTGATGACGCCCTGGCCACTCGTCATCATCGTCGCCGCGCCGCTTTCGGGCGTGCTGTCGGATCGTATGTCGGCGGGCTTGCTGGGCGGAATCGGACTCGTTGCCATGACGGTGGGTCTGCTGCTGCTCGCCACGCTCGGCACACATCCGGATAGCTTGCAGATCGCCTGGCGCATGGCGGTGTGCGGTGCGGGCTTCGGCATCTTCCAGTCGCCGAACAATCGCACCATGCTGGCGTCGGCGCCGCGCGCGCGCAGTGGTGGCGCGAGCGGCATGCTGGGCACTGCGCGACTGACCGGACAGACGCTTGGTGCCGCGCTGGTGGCGGTGATCTTCGGCACCGTGCCGCAGCACGGGCCGACCGTCGCGCTGTATGTGGCAGCGGGTTTTGCGGCGGTAGCGTCAGTGGTGAGCACGTTGCGCGTAATGCAGCGGACAACTCCGGCCGCTGCATAGGCTCGCGTTTTCGCAGACGAGGATGCGGATTTGGATTTGGATGTGGCTAGCGAGTGCCGCACAACAGCTTCATGAATCCGCAACACGCATAACGCGAACATCAAAGGCTCGCATTACTTTCAGCACGTCCACCCCGCACAAGCAAAAACGGCGGCCTGGTGGCCGCCGTTTGCATGCTTTCGTAGCATTGAGTGGACCGCAGGCAGCGGGACCGAACCTCAACTCACCGCCTGATCGATTCGACGTGACAGCGAGCAACTGAGACCCGCCGACACCTGAGCTCATCATCACGACTGAGCGCCACATTGAGCGCTCAGTCGCTTCAACGCTTCAGGTTGCTGCCACGTCCGCGAGCTTTACCGCTTTGGCCGTCACCGAGGACGCCGTCGCCACATTGCGCAGGTCCGCAAGGAACGTATCGCGCCACACCGACAGATTGTTTTCGCGCAGCGGCGCCATCATGTCCGCATGACGGGCCTGGCGTTCAGCGAGCGGCATCGACAGCGCACGCTCGAGTGCTTCGGCCATCTGCGACAGGTCGAACGGGTTCACCACCAGTGCACCCGGCAACTGCTCAGCTGCGCCGGCAAACTGCGACAGCACCAGCACGCCCGGATCCGCGGGATCCTGAGATGCCACGTACTCCTTCGCAACCAGATTCATCCCGTCGCGCAGCGGCGTCACATAACCCACTTGCGACTGCCTGAACAAGGCCATCAGCAGATTGCGTTCGTACTTGCGGTTCAGATATTGAATCGGCGTCCAGTCGAGCTGCGCAAAGCGGCCATTGATACGCCCCGCTTCACCCTCAAGCGTCTGACGAATGCGCTGATATGTTTGCACGTCCGAGCGCGTCGGCGGTGCAATCTGCACCAAGGAGACGCGGCCGTGCCAACCGGGCGCCGTGAGAAGCAACCGCTCAAAGGCCTGGAAGCGCTCGACCAGCCCCTTCGAATAATCGAGGCGGTCCACGCTCATAATCAGCTTGCGGCCGCGCATGCCATCGCGCAGGCTGCGCACCGGTTTGCGGTCGGTGAACTGCTCCGCGGCTTTGGCGATTGCATCGGGATAGATCCCGATCGGATAGGCCGCGACTTTGAGGAAACGGTTATAGGCGTGCACCATGCCGTCGTCGCTCGACGTGCCGTGCTGCCCTCGCTCGATATAGTCGACAAACGACTGCCGGTCCGCTTCAGTCTGGAAGCCGACCACGTCGTAGCTGCACATGGCCTTCACGAGTTCCTCGTGCGGCGGCACGCTACGCAACACTTCCGGCACCGGAAACGGAATATGCAGGAAGAAGCCAATCGGGTTTTTCACGCCGAGTTCGCGCAGGCACTTCGCAAACGGCAGCAAGTGGTAGTCATGGACCCAGATGATGTCATCGGGCTTGACCATCTCCTTCAACTGCTTCGCGAGCGTCTGGTTCACGCGCAGGTAACCGGCGTACTCCTGACGATCGAAGCGCGACAAGTCGTTGCGGTAGTGGAAAGTCGGCCATAGCGTCGCATTCGAAAAGCCGCGGTAGTACTGATCGTAGTCGCGCTTGGTGAGACCCACCGTCGCGTAAGTCACGTTGCCCTGCTTTTCGATTACCGGCGCCGATGGCTCTGCCACCGTTTCGCCGCTCCAGCCGAACCATACGCCGCCTGTTTCCTTGAGGGCGTCCAGTACACCGATTGCAAGACCACCTGCTGCGGGGCGGCCTTCCTGCGTCGGCGCGACACGATTCGATACCACAATCAATCTGCTCATTGGTGCTCCACCTCATTCAGTTGTTCGTTGCATGCGGGGATGTGCCGTCGTGGTGCATGCAAGTCGCGTGCCGTATCTCTAAATTCGCGGAATAAAAATGTGTGCAAATGTGACAGGCAAGCAGAAACCTGCCGTCCGCAGGCATCGCGCGAAAATTTTTTGCTTCGTATGAGGAAACGACGAAATCTGTCAGGCGTCCTGCTCGGAACCGAGGTCACGCTGATATTCGATGCCTTCCGGGCGTACCCCACCCTGGTTGTGTTCGCCGTCCGGTGGCGCGTCGGGCGCAATGCGGTTCTGCCCTGCTGGATCGTGTCCTGGCGAGTCCGCTCCTGCAGACGGGCCGCCCGATGGCGAAGCCCCTGCTCCGCCGCCGGGGCGCGAATCGCGCTTCGAATGGCGCGCGGAGCGCCGCAATGCCGGGTGTCTCATGATCGATGCCTCCTGGGGAAGCCCGCCGCCCTCGTTGACGGCATCAACATAGTCTAGGGCTCAAGACAGTAATTTGCCGGTAAAACCGTCGCCGGCTTTGTAACAAGTACATCAACGAACGAAACGCGCTGATGGCGGCCACAAAATGATAAAGAGCGAAGTGACCGCCGCCTCGAAAGTCGCGTCAGAGCGCCAACTACGAGAGCGCACTGCGCGAAATATGCGGCGTCTCATTCGGCTGCGGAGGCGGATCGCCGATAGGCGGTGCAGTGGGTTCGACCGGTTCGCGGGTCGGGTCCGGCACCGTATCGGGCTCGTGAGGGTGGGGCGGGTCAGTCGGCTCGGGGCGATGCGCCTCGAGCACAGTAGCGTGGGTAGGCGACGACATAGAAGTCCCTTGTGTGCGTTTGGGACAATCGCAGCAAGGCCTATGCCGGGGCGCAAGCGCCCCGGTGCAACAACCTCAGGCGTCGGCACCGCCCAGGGCGCGCGATTCGTCTGAAGCGTCCCCGTCCTCGCGGCTGGCATCATTGCCGTACTCGACCAGCCGGTTGTACAGCGTCTTCAGACTGATGCCGAGAATTTCCGCTGCGCGGGTTTTCACGCCACCGCACTGCTCAAGGGTAGCGAGAATCAGCTGACGGTCCGCTTCGGCAAGCGAGGTGCCGAATGGAATCGTGATCGCCGTGCCGGCGGCCGGTTTGGACAGCGTGATCTGCAACGGCACCGTCGCCGTGTTATCGGAATCCGTACCCGACATGATGTGCGCGCGCTGCACATAGTTCTTCAGCTCGCGCACGTTGCCGGGCCACGGATAGGACATCAGCATTTCCTTGACCGCCGGCGGGAAATGCTTTCGCGTGCCGTGACGCTCGTTGAGATCGTCGAGGAACGCCTGCGCCAGCAAATCGACGTCCTTGCCGCGTTCGCGCAGCGGCGGCAGGCTGATCGGAAAAACGTTCAGGCGGTGATACAGATCCAGACGCAGCTTGCCTTCGAGCACTGCCTGCTCCGGATCACGATTGGTCGCCGCAATCAGCCGCACATCGGTTTCGATTTCCTTCGTGGTGCCGACCCGCATGAACATGCCGGTTTCGAGCACCCGCAGCAGCTTCACCTGCAGCTCGATCGGCATTTCGGTGATTTCGTCGAGGAAAAGCGTGCCGCCGTTGGCCCTTTCGAAATAGCCTTTGTGCTGCCGGTCTGCGCCCGTGAACGAACCCCGCTCATGGCCGAACATTTCCGATTCGATCAGGTTCGGCGAAATGGCGCCGCAGTTCACCGCGAGAAACGCGTGCTTACGGCGCAAGCTCAACTGGTGCAAGGTCTGCGCGGCCACTTCCTTGCCGGTGCCGGACTCGCCTACCAGCATCACCGATGCTGCAGTAGGCGCGACGCGGCCAATCTGGTCGTAGACCTCCTGCATGGCCGGCGAATTGCCGAGCATCAACCCAAAGCGGCCCATACGGCGCAACTCGCCGCGCAACGTACCGATTTCCGCCTTTAGGTCGCCGGGGCGCGGCAGGCGCGACAGAATCGCCTTCACGCGCTGCATGTTGATCGGCTTCACCAGATAATCGGTCGCGCCCATCTTGAGGGCGTTGACGGCCGATTCGACCGTAGCATGGCCGGTAATCACAATAACTTCGACGCCGGAGCGCGGGTCGAGGTCTTCGAACAGGTCAACTCCGCTGCCGTCCGGCAGCTTCAGGTCGGTAAACACGACATCCGGCATCTGCCGGACCAGCTGGATACGCGCTTCGCGCAGATCGCCTGCAGTGGCAGTGGTGAGGCCGTCTTCGCCAATGATGGCAGCGAGCGCCTCGCGGGTACCGGCATCGTCATCAACAATCAATACGTGTGGCATCGCGTCTCGAAAGCCCGAAGGGGTCTGGTTGTGGATGGCATGCGTGAAGGCATGGAAAAACGGCTGGGCGCTGGTACGTCCCCGCAAACAGAAGGCGGCGACGTGAGGACCCACTAACTTTCGGGGCGCCTCCTCGAGCTCCAGCAAAAAACCGCACCTGGCACAAATTCGCAACAATATACGTGTTACGCGGCGCCGAGTGGTCCTATTGTTGTATGAATCCCCATTATAAAACTTTATTGCGGCGAATTGTCAGGTTTGCCTTACACCCAACTGCGGCCCTTTTGACAACAACCGAGACAACTCGCGCGAGGCGTATGCGGCTCAGCTGTGCGGAAACGGCCATGCTTCACCGAGTCCGTTTGGATGGCTCGCGCCGTTTGTACCGGTGGCGGGGGCCGCACCCGCCTGGCTCGCTGTCGCCGGAGCAGTTTGAGCAACGTTGACAACCGCCCCGCCCTCGTCCTCCCAGCGACTCAGGTCCCGGTTCAGATGCGCCTGCGAGGCGCGGTGCTTTTGCGCCCAGCGCCACGCCAGCAAACCGCCTACAGCCACCAATGCGCCGAAAATGCCGATCCTGGGCCGTGCCATGTTCAACCTCCATACGTAAGCCGGTAATCAATGGAATCATTCAGTGCCGTTGCCTCGCCCGACCAAGCCCTTTAAGGTTGTCCTGACACACAGCGGGGCAGGCAGACCGTCCGCTGCGCCGTCTAGCGTGTTGCCAGCACGCCGAGCAGAAATCCCACACTGGCAGAAATTCCAAGGGCGCGCCAAGGGTTGTGCCGCACATAACGCTCGGCATTCACCGTGGCGACCCGGTAGCGCCGCTGCGCCGCGCCTTGCGCATCGCCGATCGCCGCCTGCAGGGTCTCGACGTGCGCCCCGAGGCGCTCGCGCAATGCCTCGACACCTTCACCCGGCACGTTGGCGGCGAGTCGCAGTATTTCCTCCGAGTCGGTCAGCAGCACCCGCAAGTCGTCAACGATCTTCTGCCGCCCGAGTTCAAGCTGTTGTGTCGTGTGAGTCATGAGTCGCTCCTATCTCTATGTCGGCGCGCGTTTGGCGTGGCAAACCAGCCGGAAACGCGCCGCATGTCCCAAAAGTGATAGGGTTGCAAACGGCATACCCGATAATCTAGTCGATCGATAGCAGCGTACCGAGTTCCGCATCGGCAATCGCGACAATCGTGCCGATTCGATATCCGGTCGGCGGTCAATATTGCCGGCTGACTGTGCGCGCCGATCCGCATTCAGACAGACCGCCGCAAATGCACCGTCGTAAGCGCGCCGTCGCAAAACAGACACTTCACGCGCCGAGCATGCGCTTTGGACGGCAACACGCGGCACAATTTTTTAGTGGCTTGCTTCGATCTGCATTCGTCGTCGACATGCACATTGCCGTGACAAGCCACCGATGGTTAAATCAATTTTTATGAGATAGTGATCCATTGCATGAATGCACAGGCTCACCCTCTTCACAGGCCTGCGCGGCACTATCGAACACATTTGCACAGGACAACCTGGTTATGGCGTCAATCGATCTGGACTCCCCCACACTTGCCTCCGGCGGCGACGCAGCGGCAGGGGGGAAGTCTCGCGTGACGGAGGGCGTCGCGGGCCTGAAGTCGTACGGTCTGCTGTACGGCTCTTCGCCCGTCATGCTGGATTTATACGAACAAATCGAACGCGTGGCCTCCACCGACGCAACCGCGCTGATCATCGGCGAATCCGGCACCGGCAAGGAACTGATCGCCCGCACGATTCACGATCGCAGCGGGCGCAAGGACGCGCCCTTCATCGCCGTCAACTGCGGCGCGATCCCCGATGAACTGATCGAAGCCGAACTGTTCGGCCACGAAAAAGGCAGCTTCACAGGCGCCGTGCAGGGCCGCGTCGGCTACTTCGAACACGCCAACGGCGGCACGCTGTTTCTCGACGAAATCACCGAGATGGCGCCGGTGCGTCAAGTGAAGCTGCTGCGCGCGCTGGAGACCGGCACGTTCTATCGGGTCGGCGGCAACGAACTGATTCAGAGCGACGTGCGAGTGATCGCGGCCACCAACCGTGACCCTGCGATCGCCGTGAAAGAAAACGGTTTGCGCGAAGACCTGATGTATCGGCTCGCCGTGTTTCCGCTGCGCGCGCCGCCGCTGCGCGAGCGCGAAGGCGATCGTGAATTGTTGGCGCAGCATTTCCTCGCCGCGTTGAACGCACAGGAAAGCACCAGCAAGAGCTTCAGCAAACGTTCGATTGAAACGCTGCGCACCTGGTCGTGGCCGGGCAATGTGCGCGAACTGAAAAACGCCATTTACCGCGCCTTCATCCTCGCCGAGAAATCCGTCGAACTGCCTCATCCGCACCTCGCGTCACGCGTGAAGAAAGCGGTCACCCAAGGCGATGCGATGAGTGTCTGGATCGGCACGCCGCTTGCTGATGCGCAGAAGCAGATCATCCTCGGCACGCTGAAGTACTGCGGCGGCGACAAACGTCGCGCGGCGAAGGCACTCGGCGTGAGCCTGAAGACGCTCTACAACCGGCTTAGCACCTACGGCACCGACGACGCGACCGAAGAAAAAGAAAGCGAGTCCTGACAGTCGCCTGTCTGCGCTGCGCGTGAAAAGCCAAGCCAGAAAAGGCTGCGCGGCGCATCATCTTTTGCAATTGCTTGCATTTTTCCTATCCCATTTGCAAATGGCATCCTGCAAAATGCTGCAGCGTCGCGCGCGGCGCGTGGTCAGCTCGACGCGTCGTTACAAAGCGGCGCGCATGGCAGAGGCAGGAGCACAGGTAGGGAAATGCAAACATCAAACAGTAGTGCGCGCAGGACTCACCGGACTTCGCGCGCGAGTCTCGCATCGCTCACGGCATTGGCCGTCGCGGTGCTCATCTCAGCCAATCTGAGCGGCTGCAGTTCGCTCTACTCGGAGACGGCCACCGCCGGCGCCGGTATCGGCGGTGCCGCAATCGCCGGCCAGGTCACCCATAACGCTGCTGTTGCTACCGGTATCGGCCTCGGTGCCGTCGCCGCTGCGCAGGCCGGCGTGCAATACACGGAACGTGTCGTCCACCGCAATACGCAGGACGGCATCGCCAAGGTCGCCGGACCGCTCGATGTCGGTGCCGTCGCACCGTGGAGCGTCACGCATAGCGTGCCGATCGAAGACGACACGCATGGCCGCGTCACCGTGAGCCGCACCATCAGCGCAGGCGCGCTCGACTGCAAGGAAATCGTCTTCTCGGTCGATGTGGACGCGACCAAGGATAAGCCCGCCAGCAGCGCGTTCTACGTCGCCTCGATCTGCCGCGACGGCACGGCGTGGAAGTGGGCTTCCGCAGAACCCGCCACCGAACGCTGGGGCGCGCTGCAATGAAATCGCGTCTGACAATGCCCATGCGCGTGCGGGTCGTGCTGGCCGCTGCGCTGTGCGTCGGCGCGAGCCTGCTGACGAGCGGCTGCTCGTCGGTGGGTGCTGCAAGCGGTGCGGCCGCCGGGGTCGCGTCGGGTCTCGTGACTGCCAATCCCGCTGTCGGCATTGGCGTCGGCATTGCGGTGCAAGCGGCCACGGACGAAGCCGTGGCTCGCTACATGCGCAACATGCACAGCGACCAGCAGAACGAGATGGCTCAGCTCGCGGGCGGCATGGCGGTGGGCGAGACCAAACCGTGGAGCGTCAAGCACAAGATGCCAATCGAGAACGGCCACGGCGAGGTACGCGTGACGCGTGCGTTCACGTCGGCACTCGCCATCTGCAAGGACTTTGTCTTCTCGGTCGCGGATAGCAACAAGCCCAACGCGCACGAAAGCTGGTACACCGCCAGCGCCTGTCTGCAGGACCAGGGCTGGAAGTGGGCTTCGGCCGAACCGGCCGTGGACCGCTGGGGCAATCTCCAATAATGCAAAAGGGGCGGCAGGTCTAACCTTGCCGCCCCTTTGCTATTCACTTCGAACCCGACGTATCAGGACTCCACGTCCTCGAGACTGAAAATTTCCGTCTGGTCGTTGTACGAGAAGATCTCGCCGTAACGGCCCCAGTTGATGACCGCGTCGAGCGTCTCTTCGGCCGCGCTATCCGACAGAAAATCTTCCAGTTCCTGCTCGAAGCGCACACGCGGCGCACGATGCCCCGGGCGTTCGTTGAGTACCTTCTTGATTCGCGCGGCGAGCGGCACGTGGCGCAGCAGATGCTCGGCGAACATCATCTTCCGCTCCTGCGTGCCAAACTCGGAAAACACGCGTGCCGGCGGTGTCAGGAAAATATCCCCTTCGCGCACATCGGCAAAGCCAAGATGCTGCAGCACTTCGGCGACCGGAAACAGATCGTCGACCTCGAGATGCAACGAACGGGCAATTTCCGGCATGTCCGCGCGGCCATGGTACGGTGCCGCAGCCAGCATTTCGATCAGACCGGCCATAAGGTTGGTCGACACATGCGGCAGCCAGCTTCCGAGTTCCAGGCCCTTCTTCGTTGACTCGTCGGTCTGACGCGCCGTCATCTTCGCGTAGATCTCGTCCACCAGTTTGCGGAACGCCGGGTCGAGACGGTTACGCGGGTGATTGAACGGCACCTTGATCTCGGCGATCACGCGGCCCGGGTTCGACGAGAGCACCAGAATCCGGTCGCACATGAACACCGCTTCTTCGATGTTGTGCGTGACGATCAGCACCGACTTGATCGGCATACGGCCCTGCGTCCACAGATCCAGCAGGTCGGTACGCAGCGTTTCGGCGGTCAGCACGTCGAGCGCGGAGAACGGCTCGTCCATCAGCAGCAGCGTAGGATCGACCACCAGCGCGCGGGCGAAGCCCACACGTTGACGCATACCGCCTGACAACTCGCGCGGATAAGCGTTTTCGAAGCCGTCCAGACCGATCAGGTCGATCGCCGCCAGCGCACGTTCGCGGCGTTCGCGAGCACCGACGCCCTGCGCTTCGAGACCCGCTTCCACGTTCTGCAGAACCGTCAGCCAGGGGAACAGCGCGAAGGTCTGGAACACCATCGCCACGCCCTTGGCGGGACCGTCGAGCGGCTTGCCGAGGTAATCGACCTTGCCGCCGGTCGGCTCGATCAGGCCGGCGATGATACGCAGCAGCGTCGACTTGCCCGAGCCCGAGCGGCCCAGCATGCCGACGATCTCGCCTTCACGCAGCGACAGGTTCACGTCGTCGAGCACCAGCAGCTCGCCTTGATTCTTGTTGAAGCCTCTGGACACGTCCTTGACGGCCAGAATCTCCGCACCCAGACGCGGCGGCGAGGGTGGCGTCTGGACCGGCGCAGCGGTAACGGCAGCTTTAGGATTTTGCATCGCGGTTTGCCTTTAATTTCCTGTCAATCGAGCCGAAGCTTGGATTCGGCGTAGGCGTACATCGGACGCCACAGCAGGCGGTTAAACAAAGTCACAAACAGGGACATCACGGCAATGCCGAGAATGATTTTCGGGAAGTCGCCCGCGGCCGTGGTCTGCGCGATATAGGAACCCAACCCGTGGGCCACCACCTTGGTGTCGCCCCACTGCACGTACTCGGCCACGATGCTCGCATTCCACGCGCCGCCCGAGGCCGTAATCGCGCCTGTGATGTAGTACGGGAAAATGCCCGGCAGCATCGCCTTGCGCCACCACTGCCAGCCGCGGATACCGAAGTTGGCCGCCGCCTCCTTATAGTCGTTCGGATACGAACTGGCGCCTGCGATCACGTTGAACAGGATATACCACTGGGTGCCGAGCACGATCAGCGGCGACAGCCAGATATCCGGGTTCAGATGAAAGCGCACGATGACGATCACGAACACCGGGAACAGCAGGTTGGCCGGGAACGCAGCCAGGAACTGCGCGAGCGGCTGGATCTTTTCCGCCAGCGCCGGACGCAGTCCGATCAGCACACCGATCGGCACCCAGATCACAGAAGAAATGGCGATCAGCAACACCACCCGCAGCAGCGTGATCAACCCGAGCACGAGTACGTGGCCCACTTCATCGAGCGTGACGCCGGTGCGTACATAGGTCACGACGCGAAAGACGACGTACACCGTCAGGAGAATCACGAGGACGCCCCAGATGATGTCGCCCACGCGCGACGACTTCTGACGCTGCGGTACCGGGAAACTGACGCCGGCGAACGACGGCAGACGCATCGGTACGCGCGCCGCATTGGCGAAGATCCAGCCCATTGGCACCAGCAGGCGGTGAATCAGACGAGTGCGCCGCACGAGGTCGAGCAGCCAGGATTCCGGCGCGTTACCGGAGCTGGTGTTCTCCATGCGGAACTTGTCGGCCCACGCAACGAGCGGGCGGAACAGAAACTGGTCGTAGGCGAGAATCACGATCGTCATCGTCAGGATGACCCAGCCGATCGCGTGCATGTTCTTGTCCGAGATCGCCTGCGCCAGGTAGGCGCCGATCCCCGGCAGCGTGATCGTGTTGTTGCCCACCGTGATCGCTTCGGAGGCCACCACGAAGAACCAGCCGCCCGACATCGACATCATCATGTTCCAGATGAGGCCCGGCATCGAGAACGGCACTTCGAGCTTCCAGAAACGCTGCCAGCCGGTCAGATGAAAACCGCGCGAGACCTCGTCCAGATCGCGCGGCACGGTGCGCAGCGACTGGTAGAAGCTGAAGGTCATGTTCCAGGCCTGGCTCGTGAAGATTGCGAAGATCGCGGCGAGCTCCGCGCCCAGCACCCGGCCCGGGAATAGCGCAAGAAAGAAGGTAACCGTAAACGAAATGTAGCCCAGCACCGGCACCGACTGCAGGATGTCGAGAATCGGCACCAGCACGAGACCGGCACGGCGGCTCTTGGCGGCGAGCGTGCCATAGATCAGCGTGAAGGCGAGCGAGGCCACCATCGCCGCCAGCATGCGCAGCGTGGTGCGCAGCGCGTATTCGGGCAAGCTCGACGGAGCCAGAGAGATCACCTGGGTCTTGAGCGTCGACATGGGCGCGAGCGTCTGGTGAAAGCCGATTGCCACGGAGGCAATCACACAGATGATCAGCGGAAAGGCGACGAAGTCCCAGCCGTTGGGCAGCAAGCGCCAGGCGGAAGCATTGGCGGTGCGTTTCAGATCGAAACTGAAGTCCATCAGGCAGCACCCTTCCTGTTTACATACGCTACGTGGAGACAGACCGCATCGAGCGGTGCCGGGACGACGGAACAGGCGAGGTTCGCCGCTCGCGCGGCAACCCCGGCGCGAAGGCCGGAAGCTCGGTCCGGAAAGCAGAAATCAGGCATGACAACAAGCATATGCGAGGTAATCGTTAGCGTCGGAGAGAGAATGACCGGCGGCGGCCGGGGGCATCTTCCCCCCGTCAAACCACCCTGGAGGGCCGCTCCGGCTGCCTGTCACGACAGGCGTCGCCCTGGGGCTGGCGAGCTTTCCTTGTTTTGGACGGCACGACACTACTACAACCTGTGTTTCAGGCACAACCTTTCGGGGCAAATCAGTTGCACGCAGGGCCTCTGGCGGCCCTGCCCGACCGGCAAAACCGGTGACCGGACACCCTCGGACATGCTCCGGGCACATCTGGAAAACCCGCGGCCCTGTTCAGAAAGCCCCCCTTACAGCCGTTAACTACCTGATGACATACGCCGAATCGCAATATCGGATGGCGCTGCGCCGTCTGGCGGTTAAAATCGAGACAAAGCGACTGTGACGGACGGATACCGAGGGCTTCAACCGAACTGTCCCAGATCGCCGCGGCGGACATACCGCCGCCCCAGCAACGACTCAGCGCCGGCGCGCTGCAACGATTGACCTTGTTGCATATAAAAGTCAGACGGATCCGAGAGTCGATGAACAGGAAATCCTTGCGCCATGCAGTCGGGCCGGTCAGCTTCGCGCTGGTCGTGCTGGTGTGCTGGCTCGTGTCGGGTGTGATCGCGGACCGCATGGTTCAGCAGGAACTCGACGCCGCCCTGCGCGCGCAACGGCAAATGTCCTCGTCGGTCGTCGACAACATGGCGGAGGTCATCGCCAGCGACCTCTCCATGGCTCGCGCCATTCCAGCCACGATGGCGGAACTGAATGTGGTCCAGCAGGCGCTCGCCCACTCGCAAGCTTATTCGGTGACGAGCACCGCGCCGGAATCCGCCCTGCGCAATGCCTTGCTCAAAGTGCCGGAATTGACGACGGTCAGCAGCTTCCTGCACGACGCTCAAGGTTTCTCGGGACTCGACTCGATCTGGCTCGTCAACGCCAACGGCGTGTGCGTTGCGTCGAGCAATGAGCAGTCGCGCGGCTTTGTCGGCATCGACATGCGCACCCGCAACTATCTGTCCAACGCGCTACTCGGCGCCTTCGGCGAAGCCTATGGCGTCGGCCGGTCGAGCGGCGAGCCCGGCATCTTCATCGCGGCACCCGCCTACGACGATGGCGTGCTGGTAGGTGCAGTAATCGCCAAGGTCGGGATCGGGCGCTTGCGTCACTGGGTCGCCCACGCGGGCACGTTCGTGGCCGACGAAAACGGCGTGATCATCATGGCCCACAACAGCGCGCTGGAAGGCCATGTGCTGCCGGATGGACGCGTCAAGCAGATGAGCGTCGCCGATCGCGAAAACGTTTATCGCCGCGTCGAATTCCCGAACGTCCAGATCGAGGCGGACATGCGGCAGGTACGCGAGGAGGCGCCGTGGGTGCCCTCCGCGATCGCCACACAACTGTTCGCCATCACCGACCGGCCTATGCCGGCGCTGTACGAATCGCGCAGCGGCCTCAATTCGGGACTCTCCGCGCATCTGGTCGATCCGCTCACGGCCTGGCCCGAACTGCTGCGCAACCATAAGCGCGACCGGCTGCTGGTCTTTCTCACGCTCGCGGGCACCGCGGCGCTGGCATGGGTGATTACCGTGTCCTACGTGCGCGAGCGCCGCCACCACCGGGCGACGCGCGACCTCGCCGAACAGTTGCAATCGGCCAATACGCTGCTGTCTGCCGAGGCGCGTCACGATGCGCTCACGGGCGCCTTGTCGCGCCGCTATTTCCTCGACCTGTTGCGCCGTGAAATCGAACGCGCGCAGGCGAGCGGCGACGCGCTGTGCATGGCGATCGCCGACCTCGACCACTTCAAGCAGATCAACGACCGCTTCGGCCACGCTGCCGGCGACCGCGCGCTCGAACACTTCGTCGATACTTGTCGCGCCGAACTGCGTGCCAACGACGCGATCGGCCGGCTGGGCGGCGAGGAATTCGGCATCCTGTTGCCGGCCACCGCCCTCGAGGGCGGCCGCGAGGTCGTCGAGCGGCTGCGCACCCGGCTCAAGGCCGTGCCGTCGACCAAGCTGCCCTCCTCAGCCGGTCTGAGCGTCAGCATCGGCATCACCGAGTTGTCGCGCGAAGATCTGCCCGAGCGGATCATGAGCCGGGCCGACCTCGCCCTTTACGCCGCCAAAACCGGCGGCCGCGACCGCACTGAAGCGCTGCCGCCAGACGACACCGCGCCGCCGGCGCGCACCGCAGCGACAGCCTGGTGAATCGATACGGCGCAACGTTGCGAGTGCCGACACTCCGCAGGTAAGCAGGTATGATCGACCTTCATACGAAGCTTGTCGTCACCGCTCTACCAGGAGAGATGCATGAAGGGAAATCTGGTCATCGTTTGCCGCGATCACGATGCTGACGCGTTCGATCATCTGTTGTCCGAGTACGGCGCCTTTCAGACGCGCCTATCGTCAACGGCGTGGTATCTGAAGCTCGATGTCGCCCCGGAGCTGATCCAGGAAGAAATTCTCACGCGCCTCGGCAAGTACACGACTCACTACATCTTCGAAGCAGAAACCGTTACGTGGAATACGGTGGACAGCGACGCGGCCGCTGCGCTGAATACGCTGTTTTCGGAGTAAGACTTCGGAGGAAGAGAAGGCGTCAGGACCGGACTGAAAGGCAGAAGGCCGGCAGGCCTGGAAGCAGCAGCGACCAGGCCAACGCTGCCAGGCCGGCCCTACCAGGCGCTCTCCGAGACAGTAGCCATGCGCGGCACGGCCTCGAACGGGAACGTCATCAGGACGCGCAGGCCGCGCCCGCCATGGTTGCCGATTTCCCATTCTCCGCCCGCGCGACGGACCAACCGTTCGACGATCGCAAGCCCTAGCCCGCTATGGCCGTTGCCGCCACGCGCCGGGTCGAGCCGCACGAACGGACGGCTCGCGTTCATCAGATCCTGCGCGGCGATGCCCTGGCCGTTGTCCTGCACAGCCAGCGTGTAACCCGACGACGTTCGCGCGGTAGACACGATAACCGGTGGCTGACCGTACGCATGTGCGTTGTCGAGCAGGTTCGACAGAATGCGGTCGAGCGTAGCGGCTGGCAGCAGGAAGCCCGGACCCGCCTTCAGGTCGGTCAGCACCGAGGCCGCGCTGTTGGCAACCGCCCGATAGCTGCGCACCACGCGTTCGCATTGCGCATCCACTTCGACGGCCTCGCTGCGATCCGCGCCGTCGTGTGCGAACACCAGAAACTGCTCGACGATGTGCGTCATCGAATCGACGTCGCGCACCACGCCGTCGCGCACCTTCGCCTCGTCCATCATTTCGGCTCGCAGGCGCAGCCGCGCTAGCGGCGTCTTCAGATCGTGTGCGACACCGGCAAGCATCACCGCCCGATCGTTCTCCGTGCGCGCCACTTCCTGGACCATCTGGTTAAAGCCATGGGTCAACTGGCGCAACTCGCGCGGCCCGCGCTCGGGCACCGGCGGCACCGGCTGGCCACGGCCAAAACGTGCCACTGCACTGGCGAGCGAGCGCAACGGCTGCTGCAACTGCCACGCGGCGAAGAGCGCCGCCATTACCGCAAACGTGAAGATGATGGTGAGCCACAACACCATCCGGTCGACCGAACGCGGCGGCCGCAACGGCTGCACCGGGACGACGATCCAGTCGCGGTCACTCGCCTGGCGCACCCACAGCGTGGGCGGCTTGCCCGGCTCGCCGAGGCGTACCTGGGTGCCCGGCGGCATGCGGTCACGCACGTCGTCGAGGAAGTGGTTAAGCGGCGAGCCGTCGTCCTGCTGCACCGCCGGCACGGCGCTGGAGGCCGGGTCGACGAGGCGCACGCGCGAAGGCAGCGGCTGATCCGGCGTATGGGCGACGTGCTGACGCACAGCGTCGACGAGGAAGGTCGCCTCTTCTACAGCGTAGCGATTCTGAAACTGGCTGCGCTCGAGGCGAAACAGCGCATAGCCCGCGAAATGCGATAGCAGCAGTACCACGACGACCAGCAACGCCAGCCGTCCAAACAGTGAATCAATGGGCCGGCGCATGTTGTTCGCCATCAGGCACGAACACGTAACCGCGGCCGCGAACGGTCTGAATGAAGCGCGGCGTGGACGGATCGGTTTCAAGGATGCGTCGCAGACGCCAGACCTGGACGTCGATGCCGCGGTCGGTGCCGTCGTATTCGGGACCATGGAGCAACTCGAGCAGGCGTTCGCGGGTGAGCGTACGCATAGGATGATTAACAAAAATCTTTAGGAGGGCGAACTCGCTGCCCGACAACGTGAGCGGCTTGTCTTCCAGATTCAGCGTGCGCGACTGGAAATCCAGCGTGAAGCGGCCGAAGGTGAAAGGCTCGCGCTGCTCAGGTGCGGCCGCCGAAGGCAACGTGCGGCGGCGCCGCAGCACAGCCTGCACGCGCGCCAGCAGCTCGCGCGGATTGAACGGTTTGCCGAGGTAGTCGTCCGCGCCCAGTTCGAGACCGACGATCCGGTCTACGTCGTCAGCGCGCGCAGTCAGCATGATCACCGGGATGTCGTCACCAGCAGCGCGCAGTTTGCGCAGCGCCGTCAGGCCGTCCACACCCGGCATCATCAGGTCGAGCACGATCAGATCCGGACGCTCGCGTTCGAGCCGCCGCTCGAGCGAGCCGGCATCGTGGAGCACCGAAACTTCGATGCCCTGGCGAGCCAGATAGTCGCGCAGCAGATCGCGGAGTTCGAGGTCGTCGTCGACAACAAGTATTTGAGTAGCCATGGGATGAAGTTTAACGCGCAGCAGTTGGGGTTACCGGGCCGGAGGTCCCCCAAAGGGTTACCGGGTGTTACGACGAAAGGCGCACGTAATGTCGCGTAATAGCGACACGCGCTCAGGTAACACAGCGAACTCTGCAGATCTCTACGCTGTGTCTTACCGAATGCATCCCGTCCTGTGTTGCCGTGTTTGCATCGTCGGCTATTCCATTACAAGGAGCCACTCATGTCCACAAAAATGTCACGCTTCGTCGCCGTCGCCGCAGCATCGCTTGCTATCGGTCTTGGCTCAGTCGGCCTCGGTTCAGTCTACGCCGCTCAAACTGATGGTCAGGGCGCACCCGGCGGTCCGGGAGGCTGGCACCATCACCATGGCCAGTTCATGCAGGAACTGAACAAGCTGCACGGCCAGCTTAACCTGAACCCGGATCAGGAAAAGCAATGGCAGGCCGCTCTCGACACGATGAAGCAGAACCGCGAAGCAGGGCGTGCCGCCCACAAGCAGATGCACGATCAGATGGAAGCGTTGAAGTCGCAGCCCATTCTCGATCTGAACGCCCTGCATGACCTGCGCGAAAAGGCCGAAGAGCAGCGCCATCAGGCACACGAGCAGACCTCGGCAGCCTGGTTGACCTTCTACAACGGCCTGAACGACAAGCAGAAGACCATCGTCAGCACGGACATCAAGGCGCACTGGGCCAAGATGGAAGCCCGTCATGACAAGATGCACCAGCATTGGCACCATGACAAGGGTGCAGCGTCGGCACCGGCCGCTAACTAACAAGACGTAACTGCTGGCAGGGATGGCGGCGCTGTCTCTGCGTCTTTGCAAACAGAAACGCCACGGAAATTCGTTCCGTGGCGTTTCTGTTTTTCTGCGCCGGGTTCAGGAGAACTGAGGGACTCCTGGGCTTACCCCCAGTTCGCGTTGGCATCGTCAAACGTCTTTAGCCGCCTGAGCACACCCCCTCACTTAAGCGTTCAACGAGCCGAGATCGAACAGCAGTACCTCCGCGTCCCGGCCCTGTTCGAGCGTGATCGTCTCAACGTCGACGATCATGGCGGCATCGCCCGCAGCGAGCGCTTCGCCATTCACGGTCAGCGCGCCGCGCGCCACATGCACATAGGCACGCCGCCCAGCCGGCAGCGGGAAGGTAGCCTGCTCCGCCCCATCGATCAGCGCCGCGTAGATCGACGCATCCGAGTGAATCGTCACCGAGCCGTCGCGTCCATCCGGAGAGGCGACGATCCGCAGACGGCCACGCTTGTCGGCGTCGTCGAAGCGCTTTTCTTCGTAGCCCGGTTGATCGCCGGCGCGTTGCGGCAAGATCCAGATCTGCAGCAGATGCGCCTCTTCGTCCTGCGACGCGTTGAACTCGCTATGCTTCACGCCTGTGCCGGCGCTCATGCGCTGCACGTCGCCGTGACGGATCGTCGAGCCGTTGCCCATGCTGTCGCGATGGGCCAGCGCGCCCTCCAGCACATACGTGACGATCTCCATGTCGCGATGTCCATGGGTGCCAAAACCCTGGCCGCCCGCAATACGGTCTTCGTTGATCACGCGTAGCGGTCCGAAGTGCATGTGATCCGGATCGTAGTAGTCGGCAAACGAGAAGCTATGGTAAGAGTCGAGCCAACCGTGGTTGGCGTGGCCTCGTGCTTCGGAGCGGCGAATCGTGATCATGGGTTTCCCTGGTCAATGCGTTGCAATGCACAGAATGTATGGGCGCACAGCATCCGGCACAACCCGCAAGCGTGCACCGGATCGTTTCATAAATACAGACAATCGGCGCACGCCGTGAGGCATGAGGGCGTCGAACTCGCGTGACGCGTCCGTTCGGGTAAAATACCGCGCTTTTCGGGCGGACATCGCCGTGCGGGCCGCCAAAACGGATCCGGCACGAGAATTTTGACCGCCTAGAATAGCGACGGCCAGTACCCCGCAGGGGCCTGCCGCGCGACGGGCGCCCCCCGGACGGGAATACCGCTCAACGGAGCACCATCCGACGGGAACGCCGCACACTTCGTACTACAGTCGAAACCCAGACCTCACGCGGCGCAGACAAGCCGCGTCTTTCGCGGTGTGCCTCATACGCATCGTCAAGGACCTTATATGTCCCTTCAAGGCTATGGCCCGTTGCTTCTCAACGGCACCTGGCAGACTGTCAAGCTGGCGGTGCTGTCGCTGGCATTCGCCTTCGTGCTGGGCCTGCTCGGCGCGGCGGCCAAACTGTCAAAAAACCGTGTCTCATATAGTGTGGGCACGCTTTACACCACCCTCGTGCGCGGCGTGCCCGACCTCGTGCTGATGCTGCTGCTGTTCTATAGCCTGCAGATCTGGCTGAACGACCTGACCGACGTGCTCGGCTGGGACCAGATCGACATCGACCCGTTCGTGGCCGGCGTCGCCGTGCTCGGCTTCATCTACGGCGCGTACTTCACCGAAACCTTCCGCGGCGCCTTTCTCGCCGTGCCTCGCGGCCAGCTCGAAGCGGGTGTCGCCTATGGCATGAGCGGCTGGCAGGTGTTTTCCCGCATCATGTTCCCGCAGATGATGCGCTTTGCGCTGCCTGGCATCGGCAACAACTGGCAGGTGATGGTGAAAGCCACCGCGCTGGTTTCGATCATCGGACTCGCCGACGTCGTGAAGGCTTCGCAGGATGCGGGCAAAGGCACGTTGCGGTTCTTCTTCTTTACCCTGCTTGCCGGGGCTATCTACCTCGTTATCACCACGGTCTCCAACTTCGTGCTGATGTACCTCGAAAAACGCTACTCGACCGGCGTACGGAAGGCGGACCTATGATCGAGATCATTCAGGAATACTGGCGCAACTACCTTTACAGCGACGGCTACCGCTTCACCGGTCTCGTCATTACCCTGTGGCTGCTAGTGGTGTCGATCGGCCTCGGCTTCTGCCTGTCGATTCCGCTGGCGGTCGCGCGGGTGTCGAAGAAGAAATGGCTTGCCAGTCTGGTGTGGCTGTATACGTATGTCTTTCGCGGCACGCCGCTCTACGTGCAGCTGCTGCTCTGCTACACCGGCCTCTATAGCCTTGAAGTAGTACGCAACCACGAGCTGACCAATGCGTTCTTCCGCGACGGCATGCATTGCACGCTGCTCGCCTTCACGCTCAACACCTGCGCGTACACCACCGAAATCTTCGCCGGCGCCATCAAGGCCACCCCGTACGGCGAGATCGAAGCCGCGCGCGCCTACGGCATGTCGCCGTTCACGCTGTACCGGCGCGTGATCCTGCCGTCGGCGCTGCGCCGCGCGCTGCCGTACTACAGCAACGAAGTGATCCTGATGCTGCACGCCACCACGGTCGCCTTCACCGCCACCGTGCCGGACATCCTCAAGATCGCGCGCGACGTGAACTCGGCGACCTATCAGTCGTTCAACGCGTTCGGCCTCGCCGCCCTGCTCTATCTGGCTATCTCTTTCACGCTCGTGTGGCTGTTCCGCCGCGCCGAGCGCCGCTGGCTCGCTTATTTGCGGCCCCAAGGCAAGTAAGCCGTCAAGGATCCCGATGAATACAAAGAAGCAAAAGCTCTTCGTCGACGAGCTGCACAAACAGTACGGCGACAACGAAGTTCTCAAAGGCGTTACGCTGCGCGCCAATGCCGGCGACGTAATCAGCGTGATCGGCTCGTCCGGTTCGGGCAAGAGCACGATGCTGCGCTGCATTAATTTTCTCGAACAGCCCAATGCCGGGCGCATCTTCGTCGACGGCGAAGAGGTCCGCACCCAGAAGGACAAGCACGGCGCGCTGAAAGTCTCGGATCCCAAGCAGTTGCAGCGCGTGCGCACACGGCTCTCCATGGTGTTCCAGCACTTCAACCTGTGGGCGCACATGAGCGTGCTGGAGAACATCGTCGAGGCGCCCATCCGCGTGCTAGGACTGCCGCGCCGCGAGGCCGAGGACCGCGCCCGCCAATATCTGGAAAAGGTAGGTCTGGCGCCGCGGCTGGAAAAGCAGTATCCGTCGCATCTCTCCGGCGGCCAGCAACAGCGTGTTGCGATCGCGCGAGCGCTGGCCATGCATCCCGACGTGATGCTGTTCGACGAGCCGACCTCCGCACTCGATCCGGAACTGGTCGGCGAAGTGCTGAAGGTCATGCAGACGCTCGCCGAAGAAGGCCGCACGATGATCGTCGTCACCCATGAGATGGCGTTCGCCCGCAACGTGTCGAACCATGTGATGTTCTTGCATCAAGGCCGCGTCGAGGAAGAAGGCCATCCGGACGAAGTATTCAGGAACACGAAGAGCGAACGGCTCAAGCAATTCCTCTCCGGCAGCCTCAAATAGCGCTTAAGACAACTTTTGTAGTTTGTGTAGTATTACAAGGCGCCTACGAAGGGCGCCTTTTTTCATCTCCGCATCCCCTTTTGCGACGTCAAACGTCCCAAATATCGCAACAACATCCCGTTTTTTGCCCTACTCCCACTGTTTTACAGCGTCAATAGTGGCAATCCTTAACGTTGCCTCAGACGAACCGTGATTCCCTTGTCAGACAAGGGTTTGCTGCTGTTTTTGGGATGCCTTGGCGAGTGCCCGATCACACCACTATTGCAATTTGGAGACACCAAAGCGCCCTGGGACCAATTTCTTCTCCCATCGAGGGGTATTTTTGATAAATTAGTAACCAAAGTACCAAAACAAAGTTGATTAAAAGTAGTTTCACTTCAAAACGCAGAGGAGATCCGGTCGACGAGGGATCGGTATGACGCAAAGAAAGCCGCAGGCTACATCGTCATCACAGTTCACCCGCTCGACCCGAACCGTCTCCCTGGTACGGATTTCTGTTCGGCGCCTATGGCGTCCGGACACCATTCGCAGTACTGGGTTTTTCTTTTGACAGGGTATGGAGGAGAAGATGAAGAAAGCATTACTCGCCGCGGCGTTGATGTCGGCCGGTGTAGTTGCTCACGCACAAAGCAGCGTCACGCTGTACGGTCGTCTGGACGCGGGTGTCGAATACATCAGCGGCCTTCCGAATGCCAATTACACGGGTTCCACCTCGCGTGTTCGCCTTGAGAGCGGCGACTGGGGCACGAGCCTGTGGGGTATGAAGGGCGTCGAAGACATCGGTGGCGGCAATAAGGTTCTCTTCCAGTTGGAAGGCTCCTTCAGCACGGCGACCGGCGCACTCGGCTCCTCCGGCTCCATCTGGAATCGCTGGGCGACAGTCGGTGTGGCGAACGACCAGTTCGGTACCTTCCTGCTCGGCCGTGAACTGTTCATCTCCAATGGCGTGTGGGACTTCGACCCGTTCGGTCAATCGAACTGGTCGTCGGCGTCGCTGGTCCGTGGCCGCAACTGGCCGCAGTCGAGCAACAACATTTCGTACCAGTCGCCGAAGTTCTACGGCTTTGACGTGTACGGCCAATACGCCTTCTCGAACTCGACGTCGTTCAACGGCGGCAATGGTTCGGCACAAGGGCGTGAAGACGGTCTGCAGTTGACCTACACGAACTCGCTGTTCCAGGTTCGTGGCCTGTATGACGAAATCCGCAACAACATCAACGGTAGCCTCGGCGATCCGACCGCAGGCGCTCCGAACGGTCCGTTCAACTACGGTCGCGAGTACTTCGCTGGCGTCAACGTGTTCCTCGGCCAGTTCAAGATTCAGGCTGTGTACCAGGGCGCACGTACTTCGGGCGAAACCGGTGTACCTATCGGCACGCCGACGACGACCGACCAGGAATGGGGCGGCGTGACGTGGCAAGCGACGCCGGCAGCAGCGCTGATCGCAGCCGTGTATCACGTCAACGCGAACAACGGTGCAGGCAACGCGAACATCTACACGATTGGTGGTTCGTACAACCTGTCCAAGCGTACGTTGCTCGACATCCAGATCGCTACCGTGCGTAACAGCAAGACGGCTAACTTCGGTCTCGATGCCAACGCAGCAGGCAACGGCGGCGACAGCGGTTCGGGAAGCTCGGTTTCGTACAACGAAAACCCGACTCATGGCCACAGCCAATCGGGCGTGTATGCAGGTATTCAACACTCGTTCTAATCGAACGGTGTAGCTCCGAGATCTAGATTTAGAAACTTTTTCACGCTGCTGCGAGAGGCGCGTATCGGTGCGATGTCCGAAAGGGTATTGCACCGTTTTTTATTGGTGCGAGCGGTTCTGCGACCGCTGCACGTGTTTGCGTTGCCTTGTTCTTGCCTGAGATCGCTAGAAGACCTTAAACCCCTCAGACTGCTGCTTCGTTTTCCTCACCGGTGCGAATGCGGATGACCCGCTCCACCTCGGCCACGAAGATCTTGCCGTCGCCGATCTTGCCAGTGCGCGCCGCGCCGATGATCGCGTCGATCACCTGATCGCACTGGTCGTTCGCCACCACCACTTCGATCTTCACTTTGGGCAGGAAGTCGACCACGTATTCGGCGCCGCGATACAGTTCCGTGTGACCCTTCTGGCGCCCGAAGCCTTTGACTTCGGTCACCGTCAGGCCAGTGAGACCGACTTCGGCAAGTGCTTCGCGGACTTCGTCGAGCTTGAACGGTTTGATGACTGCAGTGATGCGCTTCATGGTGTACCTCGTCTCTTGAGCGAATAGTTCGTTAGGGTGAAAGGAAATCGATAGCTCCGATTCTACGCCGCGCCGGATGGATTGCGGCCATTCCAGCGCGTGCCGCGTCCGCGCCGCGATTCAGGCCGCGGCGCCGGGCTTCGTTTATTCCACCGGTTCGGTATAGCGCGACGTGATCGGATAGCGCCAGTCGCGGCCGAACGCGCGATGCGTCACGCGAATGCCGATCGGCGCCTGGCGGCGCTTGTATTCGTTGATCTTGATGAGGCGCGTGACCCGCTTCACGTCATCCACCGCATAGCCGGCCGCGATGATCTCGGCCAGCGAGTGATCCTCCTCCATATACATGCGCATGATGGCGTCGAGCACTTCATATGGCGGCAGGCTGTCCTGATCGGTCTGGTTCTCGCGCAGTTCAGCGGAGGGTGCGCGCGTCAGGATCCGCTCCGGGATGACGTCCTGCCTGGGGAATGTGGTAGCAGCGTTGCGGTAATGGCACAGACGGTAGACCAGCGTCTTGGCGATGTCCTTGATCACCGCGAAGCCACCGGCCATGTCGCCGTACAACGTGCAATAGCCCACCGCCATCTCGCTCTTGTTGCCGGTGGTCAGCACGATCGAACCGAACTTGTTCGACAGCGCCATCAGCAGCGTGCCGCGAATCCGTGCCTGGATGTTTTCCTCGGTGGCGTCTTCGGCGCGGCCGGCGAACTCTTCGGCGAGCGATGTGCGGAATGCATCGAACATCGGCGCAATCGCGATCTCGTCGTAGCGCACGCCGACCCGGCGCGCCATCTCGGCGGCATCCGTCGTCGAGATATCTGCCGTGTAGCGCGACGGCATCATCACGGCGCGCACCCGCTCGGCGCCGAGCGCGTCGCAGGCGACGGCCAGCACCAGCGCCGAATCCACGCCGCCCGACAGACCGATGAGCGCCCCCGGAAAGCCGTTCTTGTTGATGTAGTCGCGCACACCCATCACGAGCGCCGCATACACCTGCGCTTCCAGCGACAGCTCGGGCGCAACGGTAGTGGGCACAGGGCGCGCGCCATCGAATTCGACGATCGCGTTGCCTTCCTCGAACTGCGCCATCTTCGCGACCAGCTCGCCGTTGCCGTCGAGCACGAACGAGCCGCCGTCGAACACCAGTTCGTCCTGCGCGCCCACCATGTTCACGTAGACCATCGGCAAACCGGTCTCGCGGATACGCGCCCGCAGGATGTCGACCCGCACGGCTTCCTTGTTGAGGTGATACGGCGAGCCGTTCGGAATCAGCAGCACCTGGGCGCCCGCCGCTTTGGCCTGCTGGGCCGCCGGCGCATGCCAGACGTCTTCGCAGATCACCACGCCGTATTTGACGCCGTCGAGTTCGAACACGAGCGGCCGAGGGTCCGCGGCAAAGTAACGCTTCTCGTCGAACACTTCGCTGTTGGGCAGTTCCTGCTTCAGGTAAGTACCGACCACCTTGCCGTCGACGATCAGCGAGGCCGCGTTAAAGGTATCGACTGGCGGCACGCCGCGCTCGATTGGCGCGTTTGCTTTACCATGGCCGTGCGCGGCGTCGCGGTGCGGATGACCGACCACCACGTGCAGGCCGGCGAACGGCTTCAGTTGTTCGGCGAGATCGGCAAGCGCGGCGGCACTGGCGGCATAGAAGGCCGGGCGCAGCAGCAGGTCTTCGGGTGGGTAGCCGGAAAGCGCAAGTTCGGGAGCGACGAGCAGCTTCGCACCATCGTTGTGCGCAGCGCGTGCTGCATCGACGACTTTCGCGACGTTGCCGGCGAAGTCGCCGACGGTGACATTGATTTGAGCAAGAGCGATTCGGGTCTTCATGGCAGGATCAGGGGCAAGCCGCGTAGCTTGCCGGTTGCATCGGCCAGGTGGCTCGACGAAACAGACAAAGTCGCAAAAACGTACCAACACGGACAAACGAGCGATGCTCCGCCAGACGCGGAGGATCGCTCAGATCAGGAACAGTCAAACAGATTGAACCAGCAACGTTTTGATTATCGCACGGGCATTCTGGCCTCGCCCTCCGAGGTGGACCCCGCCGAGTGGAACGCCCTCCTCGCCCAGCAGGCACAACCCACGCCGTTTCTGCGGCATGAGTTCCTGAGCGCGCTGCATACGAGCCGCTCTGCCGTGGACGAGACCGGGTGGGGTACGCAGTTCGTCACGCTGACCGACCCGCGCACGGGACGGCTCGCGGCCGCCGCGCCTGTGTATCTGAAGGGGCACTCGTACGGCGAGTACGTGTTCGATTGGGCATGGGCCGACGCCTACAAGCGCAACGGCCTCGACTACTATCCGAAGCTCCTGTGCGCCGTGCCGTTCACGCCTGTGCAGGGCAACCGGCTGCTGTCCGTGGATGCGCACGCACTGCGCCACCTGGCGGCCACGCTGATGGCGTTTGCCGAACAGGCGGACGTGTCGTCGCTGCACGTGCTGTTTCCTACCGCAACCGAAGCCGAAACGCTGACCGGCCTCGGCATGATGCAGCGCGAAGGCGTGCAGTTTCACTGGCTCAACAACGGCTACCGCGACTTCGAGGAATTCCTCGCGACGCTCGAGCAGAAGAAGCGCAAGAACATTCGCGCCGAGCGCCGCAAGGTGCGTGAGGCGGGCATCACGATGCGTCGGGTGCGCGGCGAAGATGCTACGGATGCCGACTGGCGGTTTTTCTCAAAGTGCTACCGGCAGACTTACCGCGAGCACTTTTCGAGTCCATATCTGAATCTCGAGTTTTTCCGCACGATTGGCGCGACGATGCCCGAGAACCTGCTGCTGGTGATCGCGGAATACGATGGCAAGCCGATCGCCAGTTCTCTCGTGGTGTATCAGCGCGACGAAAAGACTGGCGGCACGCTGTATGGCCGTTATTGGGGTGCGCTCGAACATGTGCCGTGCCTGCACTTCGAGACCGCTTACTATCAGCCGCTCGAGTTTTGCATCGAAGAGAAACTCGCGGTGTTCGAGGGTGGCGCGCAAGGCGAGCACAAGATGGCGCGCGGTTTCCTGCCTACCGTCACCCGCTCGACGCACTGGCTCGCCCATCCAGCCTTCTCCGATGCCGTGGCGCGCTTTCTCGACAACGAGACGAACAGCATTCACGCATACGTCGATGAGTTGCGTGATCACAACCCGTTCAAGAGCTAGCGTATCGCCATGCCGTGGTTTCTTTATCTGATCGAATGCGCGGATGGTAGCGTCTATACCGGCATCGCCATCGATGTGCAGGCGCGCTTCGACAAACATGTGAGCGGCACAGGGGCGCGCTATACGCGCTCGCGCAAGCCGCTGCATGTACTCGCTTCGTTTGAACTGGCGGATCGGTCCAGCGCGTCGCGCGCGGAGTACTTCGTCAAACGGCTGACGGCGGTGGAGAAACGTGCGTTGGCGGCGGGGGTTCGTACGCTGGAATCGGTGGTGCCAGCAAGCATCGCTGAGGAACAGTCCGATAAATCAGGAAGCGAAGCGTAGCGGGACCCTACCTTTTATGCTTGCCAACCCAAGAGCTGATGTTTGATACTGCGCTGGCACCAGGGAAGGGTACCTTGTGCCGCCTTAGCGGCGCCCTCTGTCGGCGTCCACCTTCTGCTTGAGGGATGAAAACGCCTTTTGCGCGGAGTCGGAGATCTGTTTTTTCCCGCGCTTTAGCACTGCGACCTCTGATTTCCTCAGCACTACGGAACCCGAGGAGGTACTGTGCTTCGTCGGCCGTGAGCGCAACCGGCTCGATCCCAAAGGTTTCACGGATGTCATGGCCAAACTCCTTCTCTAAGCGTTGCACCGTCTTTTGGACTGGATACAGCCTACGACCGACTAGCGCTGACCAGGACGGCCGCCGCGACGACGTTCCCGCCACCACGCCGTATATGGTCTGCAAGATCGCAAAGCGTTCCGCCAAGCGTCATGACGTCGTCGACCAGAACGTAGTCACTTCCCCGAAACACGACGCCGTGAAACGAGGCGCGTGCGTTCAGGCGCTCCATCGGATCCGCCCCGGTGTGATAGACCTTCGTTGTCTGCACAATGTCCTCATCCACTACGCCGCCGGCGATGGCTAGCATCGTAGCGAGAACCTGCGGTATCGCGTTGTCGCCCCTGGCTTCTCGCGCATGCGGAGCCACAAAGATCACGTCGACTGGCAGCGTTCCAGCATCCATACGGGATATGACATCCCGCAATAGCGGGCCTGCGATATCGGAAACAAGAGCAATTGCCGCGTCCGCATCACCGGCTTTTGCACTCTGATAAGACGGATGCTGCTTCAGTACTTTGTCGTCAGTCCAGACAAAAAGCGGATGCGTCACCGTCGCGGGAAAGCCAAACGTCCGCCGAGGCGGTCCAACTGGCGCTCGTTTCCCGAGCATTGAGGCCCGATTGTGCATCGGGTATTGATCGCTCGGAGAGTTGGTTTTTCTGCGCTTCACCATCGGTAAAGTATATCTTGGCTGAAATCGCCAGCGGCTTCAGATCAGTGTGCAGATGATTGCGCTAAAACATACTCCCATGAAAAAACCGCGCCGCCCTCTCGGGTCAACGCGGTTTTTTAACACCGGGATGCTCGAACCAGCTTACTTCTTGTAGTTCGCCACGCCTTCCGTGATTTCCTTGTGGGCGGCTTCGACATCCGCCCAGCCTTCGACCTTCACCCACTTGCCCTTTTCGAGCGCCTTGTATTGCTCGAAGAAGTGCTTGATCTGGTCTTTCAGGTACGACGGCACGTCGTCAATCGACTTCAGGGTTGCCGTCATCGGGCAGACCTTGTCGTGCGGCACGGCGATCAGCTTGGCGTCGACGCCCGATTCGTCCGTCATCTGCAGCATGCCGAGCGCGCGCGCGCGCACCACCGAGCCGGCCAGCAGCGGAAACGGCGTGATCACCAGCACGTCGACCGGGTCGCCGTCGCCCGACAGCGTTTGCGGAATGAAGCCGTAGTTAGCCGGATAGCGCATACCCGTGCTGATGAAACGGTCGACGACGAGCAGGCCCAGATCCTTGTCTGCCTCGTACTTCACCGGATCGCTTTGCGCCGGGATTTCGATGATGACGTTGAAATCTTGCGGAAGGTCTTTGCCTGCGGGTACGTGATTGAAGCTCATGAGCGCTCTCTGAACAGGATGAAATTCGGAACACGGCGCGCGATACGGCGTCTGACCTGGATCGGACGCGGCACAGCGGACCGGAAGTGCGGAATACGCCATTATAGCCAATCGGCCGATGGCACCTCCGTGACGATCGGCGCGATAATCGTTGGAACCGTGCTTTCGGACGCAGACGAAGTCGCACTTGCAGCAATGATTGCAGCCGTGACCGCAACCGCGGCCACGGGCGCGTCAGAAGCCGTTCCAAGACTTTTCAGCCAGGAGCATGCATGGAAGAAGCCAAACACTTCATCGGCAGCGAATGGGTCGCCCCTGCCGGCGGCGAGACGATTCCTGTGCTCGATCCCTCGGACGGACAGCCGTTCACGCAGTTAGCCCGTGGCAGCGCCGCGGATATCGATGCCGCCGTGCAGGCCGCGCGCAAAGCCTTCGATGGCGCATGGGGCGCCACCAGCGCAGCCGACCGGGGACGGGTGCTGTACCGGCTATCCACGCTGGTGGCCGCGAATCACGAAGAGCTCGCGCAACTCGAAGCGCGCGACACCGGCAAACCATTGCGCCAGGCGCGCGCAGACGCGACAGCACTGGCCCGCTACTTCGAGTTTTACGCGGGCGCCGCCGACAAGCTGCACGGCGAGACACTTCCCTATCAGAACGGCTACACGGTTTTCACGGTGCGCGAACCGCACGGTGTGACCGGCCACATCGTGCCGTGGAATTACCCGATGCAGATTTTCGGCCGCAGCGTCGGCGCGGCGCTCGCGACAGGCAACGCGTGCGTCGTCAAGCCCGCTGAGGACGCTTGCCTGTCGGTGCTACGCGTCGCCGAGCTGGCTGCCGAAGCCGGCTTGCCGGCCGGCGCGCTAAATATCGTCACGGGCTACGGCCACGAGGCGGGCGCCGCGCTCGCGCGCCACGCCGGGATCGACCACATCTCGTTTACCGGCTCGCCGCAGACAGGCAAGGCCGTCACGCAGATGGCCGCGGAAAACCACGTGCCCGTCACCTTGGAACTGGGCGGCAAGTCACCGCAAATCGTGTTCGCCGATGCCGATCTCCACGCCGCGGTCCCTGTGCTGGTGTCCGCTATCGTGCAGAACGCTGGGCAGACCTGTTCGGCGGGCAGCCGCGTGCTGATCGAGCGGGCCATTTACGAGCCGTTGCTCGATAAGCTCGCCACGGCGTTCAATGCGCTCCGTGTCGGGCCCTCGCATGCGGACCTCGACTGTGGACCGCTCATCAGCGCGAAGCAACAGCGGCGCGTATGGGATTTTCTCGACGATGCGCAGCACGACGGTATTCCGATGGCAGCGCACGGCGAGGTGATTCACGAGGCGCCGGAAACCGGCTTCTATCAGGCACCGACCCTGCTGCGCGATGTGCCTCCGGCCCATCGTCTGGCACGCGAAGAAGTGTTCGGACCCGTGCTGGCCGCGATGGCCTTCACCGACGAAGACGAAGCCGTGGCACTCGCGAACGGCACGCTGTACGGACTCGTCGCCGGCATCTGGACGCGCGACGGCGGGCGCCAGTTACGGCTCGCGAGGCGTGTGCGCTCGGGCCAGGTGTTTATCAACAACTATGGCGCGGGAGGCGGCGTCGAATTGCCGTTTGGCGGCGTCAAGCATTCGGGGCATGGCCGCGAAAAAGGGTTTGAAGCGCTGTACGGTTTTACAGTGCTGAAGACGGTCGCGATCCGGCACGGCTAGCCGGCCTGCAGGCCCGACCACGCTAACCGTCAACGTAATGAACGCACCGCAGGCACGAATGCACGAATGCAGCACGGAACGCATCAGCAACGACAACGGAGACATCATGCGCTTGAGAGGTAAAACGGCCATCGTCACGGGTGGCGGCTCGGGTTTCGGCGAAGGCATTGCGAAGACCTACGCGCGCGAAGGCGCGAACGTGGTAGTGAACGATCTGAACGGCGCGACAGCCGAGCGCGTCGCGAGCGAAATCGCGCTGGCGGGCGGCAAGGCCATCGCGGTAGCCGGCGACGTCACCCGCAGCGACGACTGGACCCGTCTGCGCGAAGCCGCGCTAGAAGATTTCGGCAGCGTCCAGGTGGTCGTCAACAATGCGGGTACGACCCACCGCAACAAGCCCATCCTCGATGTGAGCGAGGCCGAGTTCGACCGCGTCTATGCGGTCAACGTGAAGAGCATCTATTGGAGCGTGCAGGCGTTCGTGCCGTATTTCCGCGAGCAAGGCGGCGGCGTGTTCATCAACATCGCCTCGACGGCGGGCGTGCGGCCCCGCCCTGGCCTCGTCTGGTACAACGGCAGCAAGGGCGCGGTGATCATCGCCAGCAAGTCGCTCGCCGTCGAACTGGGACCGGACCGTATCCGCGTGAACTGCGTCAACCCGGTAATGGGCGAAACCGGCCTGCTATCCGAGTTCATGGGCGTCGAAGACACGCCCGAGAATCGCAAGCGCTTCCTGGCTGGAATTCCGCTTGGACGCCTGTCGACGCCGCAAGACATCGCCAATGCCTGTCTCTATCTGGCATCGGATGAAGCGGAGTTCATTACCGGCACATGCCTGGAGGTGGACGGCGGGCGTTGTGTGTAGATGAACGGGGCGCGACCTGAACAGGCCAGCGCCCACCGCGGATTGTTAAACCACGTTCATTGCGAGCGCGCTTTCCCGATAGTGCTGGCTCGCCTTGTCCGCGTCGCCAAGCTGCTCGTGCAAGCGTGCCAGCGCACGATGCGAACGGATCTTCAGGGTTTCGTTGTCGGCCAGCTTGAGCGCCGTCTCGAGGAACGACTGTGCCTTGCCCCACAGCTGCTGATGCAGACACAGGCGTCCCAGCGTGAACATCAGATCGGCATCCTCCGGACGCTCCTTCTGCCATGCTTCGGCCTTCTGGATCAGCGGCAGCGCATCGCCACCTGCCGTGTCCGGATAGCGGCGCAGCAGACGTGCGTCCCAGTTCTGCGCCAGCGCTTCCTCGACGATCTTGCGTGCGTCCTGCGGACGGTTGAGCGTCACCAGCAGTTCAGCGGCGAGATCGGCCAGGCGCGGCGAATGCCGCTCGGTCGGCGAGAGCGAATGCCACAACTCCAGCAGCGCATCGGCATTGTGACGCCGGTCGCGCAACAGATTCTCCGCCGCGAGCTGGCGCAAACGCACCGCCACAGCCGGGTGAATCGCCTCGCGCTTCTCCAGCGTCTTGACGAGCTTGAGCACTTCGCTCCAGTTCTTCAACTGCTGCTGCGCGCGCAACATGATCTGCTGCGCATGAATCCGCCGCGCGCCTTGCGACTGCATCTCCGTGAGCGCGGTCAGCGCGCCGTCCGCATCGCGGCCGTCCGCGCGCATGTCCGCGGTCGCCATCAGACGTGCGTCCTGCCAGTCGGCCTCATCGATCTGCGAAAGCCATTCGTCGCGCCGCGCGTATTCGCGCATGCGGTGCGCCGCCGTGGCCGCAACAAGGCCCGCCGCACCCTTGTTGTCGCCGTTGGCAAGCGCGTCGCGCGCCGCTTTTTCAGCACGCGAGAAACGTCCCGCGTACAGATTGCCGATGGCATCACGCAGCGCCGCGTGCGCCTTCACCACTCGCGAGCGGGCCCGGTAAGCAGCCACGCGCTGCGGCATGCGCCAGATGTTGCGCACGATGCGCAGCAACGCATACACGAGGATAAACAGCACCACGAGCGCGACCACGAACAGGTTCAGCGACACGTCCACACGATACGGCGGATAGACGAGCAGCACCTGCCCCGTATCAAAACGTCCCACCGTCGCCAACGCCACCGCGATGACAAATAACAACGCCAGCCAGATAAGTCCCCGGATCGCCATGATTAACTCCGGCTCCGGTATTGGTTGACGGCCTGCAGGCTCGTGTTCAGGTTCGGCACTTCCACCGCCGCCGAGCCGTCGTCCACTTCCTTCACCAACTCACGCACGGTTTGCGTGCGTTTGGAGGCGTTGTCGAAGTAGCGCGCGAGCGCTGCGTCGGCAGCGTGCAGGTCCGACTTCAGCGTGGTCTGGTTACGAGAAAGCAACGCGAGGCGCGCCGAAAGCAGGCGCAGTTTCAGATTCTCGCGCAGGAAATAGCCTTGATCCGGCGTGACCAGCATCGCGTCCGCATTGTCGATGCGACGCACTTGCACGAGGCTCGTCAACTGCTGGGCGATACCCGCCGAGAACACCTGCCACCATACCTTCCAACGCGGCTCGCCGGTGGCCGCTGCGACCTTCGCGGTATCGGCGGGCGCAGTGGCCTGCGGCACGGTGTGAGCGGTCAGCGCTTCACCGTCCAGCGGCAACGTGTCAACCTGGTCGATCGCGTTGTCGAGCTTGATGGCAAGACCCGTGAGATCAGTCGACGGCGCGGACTTCAGTTTGTCGATGTCCTCCGCAATCGCCTTGCGCACGGCCATGACCTGCGCGCCGTCAGAGGCCGCGAGTCGCGTATCGGCGCTTTGCAGTGCGAACAGCGCCAGTTGCGTGTTACCCGTCAGTTGCAACTGCTGGCTCGCGGCCGACAGCATCTGCCCCACTTCGGCGAGCGTCCAGTCGTCGCGATTGCGCGCGAGGTCCGCGTACTGTTGTTGCAGCGCCTGCTCGGCCTGCTGCGCGTCGGTCAGCTTGCCCTCGAGTTGCGACATCTGCGAATCGATCTCGTGAACGGTCGACACCGCCTGGTCCGTCTTCACGCTCAGTGCAGCAGTTTGCGCGTCGTTGGCCTGCTGCCGTTGCGTCAATTGCTGATCGAGCCTGATGAGCTTCCGGTTGAGCGTGATGCCGCCCGCAACCGCCGCACAGACAATGATCACGATGACCAACCACAGCAGCGGTCCGCCCGCGCTGCGGCGCGGCTGCTGCGCTTCGTAGGGCGTGAAGGGGGGATTGGGCGGCAACGCAGCGGTCGCAGCCGGCTGGGGGGAGGTGTTCGTGGGAGCGTTCGATTCAGTCATGCGTGAGTGAGCCGGGTTGGTCGGTACCGGTTGAACAACGGGAGGTACGGCTAAAAGCAAGGTATGGGCAATGCGCTCATCGCCCGCACCGGACACCGTAATGCTATCAAAACCCAGTCCCCGCGCGGTCTGCGCGATGCGTGGGTGCGGCGCGACGAGCGTGGCGCGCTTCAATTGAGCGATTTCGCCAGCGTTCAGGTGCTCGTGCGCGAGTTCGTCGAGATTGCGCACGCCTTCGGAACTGGTGATGAGCCACGCATGCGGTTCGCCCGCCAGCAGCTCATGCACCCGGCTCCAGGCGCCGATGGATGGCTCCGGCACGAGCCGCCGGTAAGCTGCGACGGTTTCCACTTCTACGCCGCCCTCACGCAGACGATCGGCCAGCCATTCGCGACCGCCGTCGCCGCGCACGATCAGCACGCGCTTGCCTTCCAGCGAGGTCGCACCGAACGAGGCGTCGATGGCCGCGAAGAGCGCCTCCGAATCGAAGCGCGCCACGTCGTCATCCGCCCCAGCCGATGGAGTAATCACGCGGTACGCCGGTGCCTCGACGCCGTGACGCGCCAGCGCCGCGACGCTGCCCGGCCCCACGACACCGACCGGCAGCGCGTGCGGCCAGATCGAGTCGAACTCCGCAAACGCGTAGTCGACGGCGTTGGGCGAGACGAACACCACCAGCGCGTAACGTTCGAGCGCGACCAACGCTGCCTGCAACGGCGCCACGTCTTCGACGGGCACGATCTCGATCAGCGGGAATTCGAGCGTGGCGATGCCGGCCGCGTCCAGTTGCGCCGCGAGCGCGGTCGACTGCCCCGCGGGACGCGTGATCACAACCGTATACCGCGTCTTGCCAGACGAGTTGGGGGACGAGTTGCCGCCTGTTTGCGCCGTCATCACGTGCCGGTCGCCGGACCGCTCGCCGTGCTGAGCGCGCGGACGATTTCAAGCGCGCCTTGTTCTTCGAGCGCGTTCGCCACCGCGCGGCCCAACTGCAGCGCGCGTTCGACAGTGGGCGCCGGCGCCGATGCATGGGCGCTCAGCACCTGCTGGCCGTCAGGCGTCGCGACGATGCCGCGTAGATGCAGCGCGCCGTCGCGCCAGGTGGCGTACGCCGCGAGCGGCACTTCGCAACTGCCGCCGAGCGCACGCGACACCATCCGCTCGGCCTCGACTGCCGCAGCGGTGTGCTCGTGATGCAGCGGCGCAAGCCATGCCGCGAGTTCGGGCCGTCCGGCGCGAATCTCGATACCAAGCGCACCCTGCCCGGCTGCCGGCAAACTATCCGCGGGATCGAGCAACGCCCGAATCCGCTCGCCCAGACCGAGGCGCTTTAGCCCCGCCGCAGCCAGGATGATCGCCGCATAGTCGCCACGGTCGAGTTTCGCGAGGCGCGTATCGAGGTTGCCGCGCAACGGCTGCACGACAAGCTGCGGATAACGCGCACGCAGCATCGACTCGCGGCGCAGGCTGGAGGTGCCGACCACGCTGCCTGCAGGCAACGCGGCAAGCGAGTCATAGGCGTTCGACACGAAGGCGTCGCGCGGATCTTCGCGCTCCATGATGGTGGACAGCTCGAAGCCCGCCGGCAGCTCCATGGGCACGTCTTTGAGCGAATGAACCGCCAGATCGGCACGGCCATCGGCCAGCGCGTTCTCCAGTTCCTTCACGAACAGGCCCTTCCCCCCCACCTTCGATAAGGTGCGATCGAGAATTTGATCGCCGCGTGTCGTCATCCCGAGGATTTTTACGTCACAAGATGGATATAATTTGTGCAGCGCACACCGTACGTGCTCTGCCTGCCACATCGCAAGGCGGCTTTCCCGCGAAGCGATGATCAGGGTGGAGGGCGGTGGCGCCGAAAGCGTCTCGGAATTCATTACAAGTTCGGTGGATGACGGGAGGTTATAACAAACAATGTTAGCACGCGCTCCAGCCTTGCTTTATAGGCCAGATGGCTATGCTGGCGCGCCACCGCTGGAGGAGACAGGCCCGCATGGGCACGCCGCAAATTTCAGCCATAGCGCAGTGTCGCCGTTCACGCACGATCGTTCGCGCGTCAAACGGCATCATGCGGGATGATGCAATGCGGTGCGCCGCGCAACAGCACTGAGGGGCCGCCTTCTCCCATTTGCCGATGGCCGTGTTTGCCATTGCTCTCGCAGTACCGAAGATTCTGCAGTTCAAGCGTAGTTGAAGCGCAGTTGCAGTAACAGCAGTTCATCTCTCAATAGACCCTGGCTTCCCTGAGGAAACCCATCGTGACGTCTTCCGGACCGGCGCGCCCTGCCCGCCGCAACACTGCATCGCTCAACGGTTCTGCGGGTGCGCCCGCAGTTGTTCCTACCGCACCGGCCACGTCCAGCGCCTTATCCAAACGCGATACGGCAAGCTCTGCCAAAAGCACGCAAGCCGTGAAAACGGGTAAGGCCGCGAAAGCAGGGAAAGGCGATAAGGCCACTGGCAGCGCGAAAGCCGGCAAAGCCTCGAAGTCCAAGGCCGGCAACGGCACAGCCGCAGCCGCGCCGCTGCACGACGTGTCGAAAGAGACAGCCGTGCCGCCCGCACCGAAAACCAGCAGCCGCACGCGCGAGGACAAGGACCAGCCGCTCTTCCAGGACATCCGTTATCTGGGACGCCTGCTCGGCGATGTCGTACGCGAGCAGGAAGGCGACGAGGTGTTCGACGTGGTCGAGACGATCCGTCAGACGGCGGTGCGCTTTCGCCGCGAAGACGACAGCAGCGCCGCGCAGACGCTCGACAAGAAGCTGCGTTCGCTGAGTCCCGAGCAGACCGTGAGCGTCGTGCGGGCATTCAGCTATTTTTCGCATCTGGCGAACATCGCGGAAGACCGGCACCGCAATCGGCGTCATCGGATTCACGCGCTGGCCGGCTCGGCTTCGCAGGGCGGCACGATCGCTTATGCGCTCGAACGTCTGATGGAGGCCAACGCCGCCGCCACGCCGGTGTTGCAGCAGTTCTTCAACGACGCGCTGATCGTACCGGTGCTGACCGCGCACCCCACTGAAGTGCAGCGCAAGAGCATTCTGGACGCGCAGCACGACATCGCCCGCCTGCTTGCCGAGCGCGATCAGCCGCTGACCGAGCGCGAGCGTGCCCACAACGAGGCAATGCTGCGCGCCCGCGTCACCTCGCTGTGGCAAACACGGATGTTGCGCGACGCACGCCTTACCGTGGCCGATGAAATCGAGAACGCACTGTCGTACTACCGCGCGACTTTCCTCGAAGAGATCCCGGCCATGTACGCCGACATCGAAGCCGCGCTCGCCGAGCATGGTCTCGACGCCCGTTTGCCGCCGTTTTTCCAGATGGGTAGCTGGATCGGCGGCGATCGCGACGGCAATCCGAACGTGACCGCAACGACGCTCGAAGAAGCCATCACGCGCCAGGCAGCGGTGATCTTCGAACATTACCTGGAACAGGTGCACAAGCTCGGCGCCGAGCTGTCGATCTCGAACCTGCTGACGGGCGCAAGCGAGCCGCTCAAGGAACTGGCGAAGGCGTCGCCGGACCAGTCGCCGCATCGCGTCGACGAGCCGTATCGCCGCGCGCTGATCGGCATCTACACGCGCCTCGCGGCCAGCGCTCGCGTGCGGCTCGGCGAAGGCGCCGTGCCGTTGCGCAGCGCCGGCCGCGGTGCGGCACCGGTGCGCGCGCAACCGTACGCAGACTCCGACGCCTTCGTGCGCGACCTGCACGTGCTGATCGATTCGCTCGCGGAGCACCACGGCGCGTCGCTCGCGAGCCCGCGTCTGTCGCCGCTCGCGCGTGCCGCCGAAGTGTTCGGCTTCCACCTTGCCAGCATCGACTTGCGGCAAAGCTCGGACATCCACGAAGCGGTGATCGCCGAATTGCTCAAACACGCCGGCGTCGAAGCCGACTACGCCAGCTTGTCCGAAGCCGACAAGCTGCGCGTGCTGCTGGCCGAGCTGGCGCAGCCGCGTTTGCTGCGCTCGCCGTATCTCGAGTACTCGGATCTGGTCAAGAGCGAGCTGGGCGTGCTCGAAGCTGCCCGCGTGACGCGCGAGAAGTTCGGCGCGCGCGCCGTGCGCAACTACATCATTTCGCATACGGAAACGGTCAGCGATCTGGTGGAGGTGATGCTGCTGCAAAAGGAAACCGGCCTGCTGCAAGGGCTGCTCGGCAATGCGCACGAGCCGGCCAAGGGCGCGCTGATGGTGATCCCGCTGTTCGAGACGATTCCCGATCTGCAAAACGCGCCACACATCATGCGCGATCTGATCGCGCTGCCGGGCGTCGACACGCTGATCGAACATCAGGGCGGCGAGCAGGAAGTCATGCTCGGCTACTCGGACAGCAATAAGGACGGCGGCTTCCTCACGTCAAACTGGGAGCTATACCGCGCTGAGCTCGCGCTGGTGTCGCTCTTCAACGAACGTGGCGTGACGCTGCGCCTGTTCCATGGCCGCGGAGGCACAGTCGGACGCGGCGGTGGCCCGACCTATCAGGCTATCCTGTCGCAACCGCCGGGCACGGTAGACGGCCAGATCCGCCTGACCGAACAGGGCGAAGTGATTGCCAGCAAGTTCGGCAACCCGGAAATCGGCCGGCGCAACCTCGAAACCGTGGTCGCCGCGACGCTCGAAGCATCGCTGCTGCCGCACGGCAATACGCCCGCGCAACTGCCGGCCTTCGAGGAGACCATGCAGCAACTGTCCGATGCCGCGATGGCGTCATACCGCGCGCTGGTCTACGAAACGCCCGGTTTCAAGGAATATTTCTTCGAATCGACGCCGATTGCGGAGATCGCCGAGCTGAACATTGGCAGCCGTCCCGCGTCGCGCAAACTGCAGGATCCGAAGCAGCGCAAGATCGAAGATCTGCGGGCGATTCCATGGGGCTTCTCGTGGGGGCAATGCCGTCTGTTGCTGACGGGCTGGTATGGTTTCGGCAGTGCGGTAGCCGCGCATCTGGACAGCGCACCATCCGAAGCCGAACGGGCTCGCCGCCTTGGACTGCTGAAGAAGATGCACAAGACGTGGCCATTCTTCGCGAACCTGCTGTCGAACATGGATATGGTGCTGGCAAAGACCGACCTCGCGGTTGCCTCGCGCTACGCCGCGCTGGTGAGCGACAAGAAGCTGCGCAAGCACGTGTTCGAGCGCATCGTCGCGGAGTGGGAGCGTACCTCGAAGGTGCTCTCCGAAATCACCGGCAAGAACGAACGGCTCGCGGATAACCCGCTGCTGGCGCGCTCAATCAAGAACCGCTTCCCGTACCTCGACCCGCTCAATCACTTGCAGGTGGAACTGCTCAAGCGCCACCGTGCGGGCGATTCGAATGCGCGGCTGCGGCGCGGGATTCATCTGACGATCAACGGGATTGCGGCGGGGCTGCGCAATACGGGTTGAGGGAGTGGCTTGTGGGTCGATGAGACGCCGGTGGCGCAGGCCGCTGGTGGAAGAACCTCTCGCTGGCTTCCTTGGATGACCGAGCTGGATACTCAAAGCGCCCCGTACTGCACAGCAATACGGGGCGCTTTGCTTTGTGCGCACATCCACAACGGCGGATCGGGCAGCCTCATGCCCTGCGTGCAAACGCACGCGTGTCTACGGTCCGCCTACCTATTGCCACCTGCCGCTACAATAGAGACCGCCTGTACCAGTACAAGTCAGGCGATTATTCTGGTATCAACAACACCCCTTTGCCGATACGATGAGCCCGCCGTCCCCCGCCCACCCGTCCCCGCCACCGCTCGATGCGACGCCCGCGCACGCCTTGGGTAATTTCATCCGCGCCCACCGCGAGCGGCTCTCGCCGCAGGCGGTCGGCCTGCCGCCCGGTCCGCGCCGACGCACGCCGGGCCTGCGCCGTGAGGAAGTCGCGCAACTGTGCGGGGTCAGTCCCACCTGGTACACGTGGATCGAGCAGGGACGGCCGGTTTCAGCGTCCGCCGAGGCGCTCGCGCGAATCGCCGTCGCGCTGCAACTGTCGCGCGCCGAGCGGGCCTATCTGTTCGAACTGGCGGCGCAACGCGATCCGGCCGAGCCCGACCCAGCCGCCGCCGATGCCCCCGCGACGCTGATCGAAACGGTCCAACTGGTGAACGCCCCGGCCTACGTGCTGGACCGGCAATGGAATGCATTGGCGTGGAACGAGCGCGCGGCCGACCTGTTCGTGGGCTGGCTCGATGGTGCACACGACCGCAACCTGTTGCGCTTCACGTTCATGGAACCGGTGGCGCGCGAGCTGATCGTCGACTGGGAGACGCGCGCACGGCGCCTTGCCGCCGAGTTTCGCGCCGACTCGATCCGCCACCTGGCGGACGCACCCACCCACAGCCTGATCGACACGCTGACGAGCACGAGCGACGCCTTCGCACGCTTCTGGGCGTCGCAGGACGTAGGCGAGCGCGAAGGTGGCCGACGCGAATTCAATCATCCGCGCGATGGACGGGTGGTGTACGACCAGATCACGTTCAAGCCGGCGCACCGGGAAGATCTGAAGCTGGTGGTGCTGGTGCGCGAGTAGCGGCGCTGCCGGATGTTAAAATCGAGGTCTTGTTCGTTTCGGCGGCGCCTCTACTGCCGAGAGCTTTTCCACCGCACGTTCTTCATTGCCCAACACCATGACGTCCCAACTGCATAAAAAAGGCGAAGCCTGGTCGGCTCGCTTCTCCGAGCCGATGTCGGATCTCGTCAAACGCTACACGTCGTCGGTTTTCTTCGACAAGCGACTGGCGCTGGTCGATATCGAAGGCTCGCTCGCGCACGCCGCGATGCTGGCTGCGCAGAAGATCATCGGCGCGGATGACCTGGCGGCTATCCAGCGCGGCATGGCGCAGATCAAGGGCGAAATCGAACGCGGCGAGTTCGAGTGGCAACTCGACCTGGAAGACGTGCATCTGAACATCGAAGCGCGCCTGACGGCGCTGATCGGCGACGCTGGCAAGCGCCTGCACACGGGCCGCTCGCGCAACGACCAGGTGGCGACGGACATCCGCTTGTGGCTGCGCGGCGAAATCGACCGGATTGGCGGCCTGCTGAAGGATCTGCGCGCGGCGCTGATCGACCTGGCCGAGCAGAATGCTGAAACGATCATGCCGGGCTTTACCCACTTGCAGGTGGCGCAGCCGGTGACGTTCGGTCATCACTTGCTGGCGTATGTCGAGATGTTCACGCGCGACGCCGAGCGCATGCGCGACTGCCGTACGCGCGTGAACCGCCTGCCGCTGGGCGCGGCGGCACTGGCCGGCACGAGCTACCCGATCGACCGTCACGCGGTGGCAAAGACACTGGGTTTCGACGGTATTTGCGCGAACTCGCTGGACGCCGTATCGGATCGCGACTTCGCGATCGAATTCACGGCGGCATCGGCGCTGGTGATGACACACGTGTCGCGTCTCTCCGAAGAACTGGTGTTGTGGATGAGCCCGCGAGTGGGCTTTATCGATCTGGCGGACCGTTTTTGCACGGGCTCATCGATCATGCCGCAGAAGAAGAACCCGGACGTGCCGGAACTGGCACGCGGCAAGACGGGTCGCGTGAACGGGCATTTGATGGCATTGCTGACATTGATGAAGGGTCAGCCGCTGGCCTATAACAAGGACAACCAGGAAGACAAAGAACCGCTGTTCGATACCGTGGACACGGTGGCAGATACGTTGCGGATTTTTGCCGAGATGGTGGCAGGGATTACGGTGAAGCCGCAGGCTATGCGGGCTGCGGCGTTGCAAGGTTTTTCTACTGCTACGGACCTGGCTGATTATCTCGTCAAGCGTGGATTGCCGTTCCGGGATGCGCATGAGGCGGTGGCACATGCTGTGCGCGTTTGTGTGGATCGCAATTGCGATTTGGCGGATCTTTCGCTTGATGAGATGCGTCAGGAGTTGCCTAATGTGGCTCACCTCATCGGTGAGGATGTGTTTGAGTATTTGACGCTTGAAGGGTCTGTGGCTAGCCGGAATCATGCAGGGGGGACTGCGCCTCAGCAGGTTCGGCTGGCTGTTGTTGTTGCTCGGGAAGCGCTCAAGTAAGCGCTTGGGGTGTTTTTGCCTGCGGCGCCTTGGTTTGGGTTGTTGTTCTTGGGGTGTTGGCCTTTCCTTGCTTTCTTATTGGTTTGCTTGCGTTGCCCCTGTGCGGGGCGGCACCTACTTTTCTTTGCCGCCGCAAAGAAAAGTAGGCAAAAGAAAGCGGGCTCACACCGCTAGCCTGTAGGTGTCCTCCACTGGCATGAAGCCGGAGTGGTCCGCGCACGAAAGGCGCCATCGCACCACACGCATTAGTGACAAAGGACTCATTCATCCCGCCCACGCACTATGTGCGTGGCGGATGGGTCTGCAAGGGGAAGCGGGGCAACGGAAGACTTGAAGCTGCATGCATCGCCGAACCCCGAGCCCAACCGATGAAACGCCCAATCCCGTTGAAGGAAGCCCCCAAATATAGTTAGTATTCCTACGAAGCCCGAGGAAGCTTCTGGCGCACGGCTAGGTGAAGTTATTCTCGACGGCGGGGCGCGCAGCGCAACGCTGGAACGGATGACTGCCTTGTCACTAACGGGGATGGTGCGAGGGCAGGTCTCGTGCGCGGACCACTCAGTGTTCGCGCCAGTGGAGGACACCTACAGGCTAGCGGTGTGAGCCCGCTTTCTTTTGCCTACTTTTCTTTGCGGCGGCAAAGAAAAGTAGGTGCCGCCCCGCACAGGGGCAACGCCAGCAAACCAAAAAGAAAGCAAGGAAAGGCCAACACCGTAGGAACAACGACAAACCGCCACAGGCAACCAAACCAACCACCCCACGAGCGATAATACCCTCACCGACCGAAGGTCAAAAAAAAGCCCTACAAAGCCAAATGATCATCCGCCCCCACCTCCACTGGTTCCGCATGCTCCTGGCCTGGCGAGGCTCAGTCCTCCCGCAGCTTCTGCCGCGCCTCTTCCTGATCTTCTGCATCTCCATTGCGGCCGTGGCCGTCCACGACCACCTCCTCAGGATCACCGTCAACCTCAGCACGACCCCCTTCTCCCTCATCGGTATCGCGCTCGCCGTCTTCCTCGGCTTCCGCAATAACGCCAGCTACGACCGCTGGTGGGAAGCCCGCAAACTCTGGGGTCAACTCCTCAACGATGCCCGCTCCATGACCCGCCAGGTCCTCACCCTGCCCCGCGAGTCCCTCGCCCAGTCAGACGTCAAAGATTTCGTCCAGGCCCTAAGCGCGCTGCCCCATGCACTGCGTCATCAGCTCCGCAAAACCGATCCGCGCGATGACCTCGCCGCGCGCCTGCCCGCGCCGCTGCTCGACCGCGTCATGGCCTCACGTTATCGTCCCACCACCCTCATGCTCGTGCTCGGCGAATGGGTCCATCGCCAGTCGCGCACAAGCGCGCTGGACCCGATGGCCGTGCTCGCCTTCGATCGCAATCTGAATTCGCTGTCGGATGTCATCGGCGGATGCGAGCGTATCGGTTCTACGCCGCTGCCGTTTGCCTACTCGGTGATGATTCACCGTACCGTCTACTTCTTCTGCGCAGCACTGCCGTTCGGACTCGTCGAAAACATCGGCATCTTTACGCCCGTCTTCTCGGTCTTCGTTGCCTACGCCTTCATGGCCCACGAGGCCATCGCCTCGCAGCTCGAAGACCCCTTCGGCACCGACGAAAACGACCTCGCCCTCACCATGATGTCCGTCTATATCGAGGACGCCGTCCGCGATCTGCTCGCCGAACCCGCCCTCGTCATCCCCGGCCCCGAAGCAGAGCAATTCCTCGTGACCTGACGCTCAATGGCGGCTCACCGCCGCTAATCGCGCTCAATCGCCGTCGCTGCCCACCGTATCCGACAGCCGCTTGAGCGTCGCCACCCGCGCGCCAATGATGTCGACCCGGCCGCGCTCGTCGGTCACCGCGGTCGCCGCCTCCAGATACGCGCTCCACGCACGCTGCGCCCGCGTCAGGATCGCTCGGGCACGCGCCGGCAGCTTGGTCTGCAAGCGGCGGTAGTAGCGGTTCATGTCGAAAGTCGCGTGTTCGCACATCGCGTCCGCGGAACACGGTCGTGGGCGAACCGGCAGAGTTCCGCCACTGCCCGCGTCGGCAGCCGCGCTGCGCAGCGCCAGCGCGCGGTCGCGCACCGGCTGCAATTGCATGTCCGCCTCGGCGGTCTGATACATGGCACCTTGCTTTGTCGCGAAGACTGCGTCCAGCAACGGCGCCTGCGCATCGCGCGAAGCCTGCCAGCGGGTCTGGCTCTCTTCCCACAGCTTGCGCCGTGCAGGCGGCAGCTTTGCCGCAAGCTGCTGCCATGCCGTATTCATCGCGGCCTGCCAGCCAAAGCGCGCCGTCTCCATGCACTGCAACTGGCCCGTCGTCGACGACATGTCACTGCGGGCCAGACACGTACGCATCGCCGCGTCGATCGGATCGGCCGCGGCCACTTCGGCGCGCGCGCTGATCGCCAGCGTCGACGCCGTCGTCAGCAGCGCGGCAGCGGCCAACAACCAGGCGCCGCCGATCCGTTGCAACCGTCTCATTTTCAGCCGCGCACGCAATCGACGAAGTACTCGATGCGGCCGTTGATCGTCTCGCCCACCAGACCGTGGATGTCCGTGTGGAAGCCAGGGAAGCGTTCGTTGAACTCGCGTGCAAAACGCAGATAGTTGACGATCGTCCTGTTGAAACGCTCGCCTGGAATCAGCAGCGGAATGCCCGGCGGATACGGCGTGAGCAGAATCGACGTGACGCGACCTTCGAGTTCGTCGATCGGTACCCGGTCGATCTCGCGGTGCGCGAGCTTAGCGAACGCGTCGGACGGCTTCATGGCCGGCTCCATGCTCGACAGGTACATCTCGGTGGTCAGACGCGCGATGTCGTTGGCACGGTAGACGCTGTGGATCTGTTCGCACAGATCACGCAGGCCGACGCGCTCGTACATCGGATGATGCTGGACGAACTCCGGCAGCACGCGCCACAGCGGCTGGTTGTTGTCGTAGTCGTCCTTGAACTGCTGCAACTCGGTCACCATCGAGTTCCAGCGGCCCTTCGTAATGCCGATCGTGAACATGATGAAGAACGAATACAGGCCGGTCTTCTCGACAATAATGCCGTGCTCGGCCAGGTACTTCGTGACGATTGCCGCCGGAATGCCGGACTCGCCGAAGCCGCCGTCCATGTCCAGACCCGGCGTGACGATGGTCGCCTTGATCGGGTCGAGCATGTTGAAGCCTTCGGCGAGCGGACCGAAGCCGTGCCACGCGTCGTTCGGGCGCAGCATCCAGTCTTCGCGCGAGCCGATGCCCTCTTCCGCGAACTCCTCCGGACCCCACACCTTGAAGAACCAGTCGTCGACGTATTCGTCGTCGACCTTGCGCATCGCGCGGCGGAAATCGAGCGCCTCGGCGATCGACTCTTCCACCAGCGCGGTGCCGCCCGGCGCTTCCATCATCGCCGCGGCCACGTCGCAGGAAGCAATGATCGCGTACTGCGGGCTCGTGGACGTATGCATCAGATACGCTTCATTGAAGCGGTGCTTGTCGAAGCGGCTGTTCTTCGAATCCTGCACGACGATCTGCGATGCCTGCGAAATGCCGGCCAGCAGCTTGTGCGTCGAGTGCGTCGCGAACACCAGCGCGCCGATGCGCGGACGCCCCGCGCCAATGGCGTGCATGTCCTGGTAGAACTCGTGGAACTCGGCGTGCGGCAACCACGCTTCGTCGAAGTGCAGCGTATCGAGCCAGTCGCCGAGCATTTCCTTGATCATCTCGACGTTGTAGATCACGCCGTCATAGGTGCTCTGCGTGATGGTCAGGATGCGCGGCTTGAGGTCCGGATTCTTCGCCAGCGCTTCGCGCGCGAACGGGTTCGCCAAGATCTTCTTCTTGATGTTCTCAGGCTCGAATTCGCTGCGCGGAATCGGACCGATGATGCCGAAGTTGTTGCGCGTCGGCGTGAGGAACACCGGAATGGAGCCGGTCATCGTGATCGCGTGCAGGATAGACTTGTGGCAGTTGCGGTCCACCAGCACGATGTCGCCCGGCGCCACCGTGCCGTGCCAGACGATCTTGTTCGAGGTCGACGTGCCATTGGTCACGAAGAACACGTGGTCGGCGCTGAAAATGCGCGCGGCATTGCGCTCGGAGGCGGCCACCGGGCCGGTGTGATCGAGCAGCTGGCCGAGTTCGTCGACGGCATTACACACGTCCGCGCGCAGCATGTTCTCGCCGAAGAACTGGTGGAACATCTGGCCAAGCGGGCTCTTCAGGAACGCCACGCCGCCCGAGTGCCCAGGACAGTGCCACGAGTACGAGCCTTCGTCCGCGTACTGCACCAGCTCCTTGAAGAACGGCGGCGCGAGCGAATCGAGGTAAACCTTGGTCTCGCGGATGATATGGCGCGCGACGAACTCCGGCGTGTCCTCGAACATGTGAATGAAGCCGTGCAGCTCACGCAGGATGTCGTTGGGCAGATGGCGCGAGGTGCGCGTTTCGCCGTACAGGAAGATCGGGATGTCGGCGTTGCGGCGGCGCACTTCCGTCACGAACGCGCGCAGTGCGACGATTGCGGCGGCCAGTTCGGGCGCGTCGCCTTCGACCACCACGTTGTCGGAATACGGCAGCAGCTCATCGTCGTCGATCGACAAAATGAAACACGACGCACGGCTCGACTGCTGCGCGAACGAGGTCAGATCGCCATAGCTCGTCAGCCCGAGCACTTCCGCGCCTTCTTTCTCGATTGCTTCCGCGAGAGCCCGGATGCCGGAACCCGAGATGTTCTCGGAGCGGAAATCTTCGTCAATGATGACGACGGGAAAACGAAACTTCATGGGCGATTCTCCAAAAGGAACGACCGCTGCTTTCCTGGGTAAAGAGCAGCGGTCACCTGTATTTCCGGGTGGGTCAGTGCGCTGCGAGCGTCACGTTTTGGGCAACGTCACGCCGTGCTGACCTTGATATTTGCCGCCGCGATCCGCGTACGACGTTTCACAAATTTCGTCGCTTTCGAAAAACAGCACCTGGGCAACGCCTTCGTTCGCGTAGATTTTCGCAGGCAAAGGTGTCGTATTTGAGAATTCCAGCGTAACGTGCCCTTCCCACTCGGGTTCAAAAGGCGTCACGTTGACGATGATCCCGCAACGCGCATAGGTCGACTTGCCCAGACACACCGTCAGGACGCTGCGCGGAATACGGAAATACTCCACCGTGCGCGCCAGAGCGAACGAATTCGGCGGGATGATGCAGACGTCGCCCTTGAAATCGACAAACGACTTCTCGTCAAAGTTCTTGGGGTCGACGATGGTCGAGTTGATGTTCGTGAAGATCTTGAATTCGTCCGCGCAGCGAATGTCGTAGCCGTAGCTCGACGTGCCATAGCTGACGATCTTCCGGCCGTCCTCGGAAACGCGCACCTGATCGGGCGCGAACGGCTCGATCATGTTGTGCGACGCGGCCATGCGCCGGATCCACTTGTCGGATTTGATGGTCATAGTTGAACGCTGCGTAACGGATGAAGCATGGATGAATAAGGATGAAGCCGGCAAAGGCCCGCCGGGCCGCGTGTTGCCGGACGAAAGGCGCTTATTTTACGCGATCAGCGCGCTGCTGCCGCAACTGCGGCAAATAAGATTGCTGCAGCGCAGCGGAGTGAGAACGGACCGGTTCTGCAGAATGCTGAAGACGCGTCGAAAATGCGGCGCGAGACTTGATGATGACCGCGCGCCAGCCACCACTGGCCGCCGTTACTGCCGGATGATGCCGCAAGCGAGCAGCGGGCCGGCACCATGTTGCGGCCAGGCGTAAGGATCGGAAGCGTCGCGATGCACCACCACCGCCCGCTGCAGCACCGAGCGGATGCCGTCGAGCGAAACGTCCGGCGCCACGATAAAGCCGCTCGCCACACCGTTCGAATCCGCGTGGATATTGCCGAGATCGCCTTCAACCCGTGCACCCATCTTCAGCCGCTCGGCCGCCGGCGCGAAAACCGCGCCGACGCTCGAACCGTCCACCGAATTGCAATCGCCGCGCTCATGCACCTGCAGCGCATGATCGCTATCAGGAGGCAAGCCGGAAAGATTGTAGGTAACCTGCACGCCGTCGGAGCGCTCAATGAAGGTCACCAGACCGCGCGTCTGGCTTCCTACGGCCGGCACCAGTTGTGCCTCGGCGCGCTTTTCCTGTGGTCTCAGGAATGTAGTGCAGCCGCATAGCAGCAGGCTGCTGGCAGCCAGGACGATGAACGCATGCACCGCCTGCCCGTCGATTCGTTTTCCCATGCGATCCTCTTGTCGACCGCCGGCCGCCCCTGCGGTCGCCGAGCCGAACCTGATGAAGTCGACATGATACCGCGAGCGGAGGCGTCTCCAACGCCTGCGCCCGTGTTCCGAAAGGAGTTTCAGGTGTTCTGCACCACGATCGTCGGAAACTTCGAAGTCATGTCGCGGGCACGCTCGGCGATATGGATCGCCACCTTGCGGGCAATCGAGCGATAAATCTCAGCGATCCGGCCGTCCGGATCGGCCACCACGGTCGGGCGACCGGAGTCCGCCTGCTCGCGGATGCCTATATCGAGCGGCAGGCTGCCGAGCACTTCGACGCCATATTCCTTCGCCATGCGATCGCCGCCGCCGGCGCCGAAAATATGCTCTTCGTGGCCGCAATTCGAGCAGATATGGATGCCCATGTTCTCGACGATTCCAAGGATCGGAATGCCGACCTTCTCGAACATCTTGAGGCCCTTCTTGGCGTCGAGCAGCGCGATGTCCTGCGGCGTGGTCACGATCACCGCGCCCGTCACCGGCACGCGCTGCGACAGCGTGAGCTGGATGTCGCCGGTGCCGGGCGGCATATCGACGATCAGGTAGTCCAGATCTTCCCAGTTCGTCTGCCGCAGCAGCTGTTCGAGCGCGGAGGTGGCCATCGGGCCGCGCCAGACCATCGGGTTGTCCTGCTCGATCAGAAAGCCGATCGAGTTGGCCTGCATGCCGTGGCCGCGCATCGGGCTCATTGTCTGGCCGTCCACCGATTCCGGACGGCCTTCGATGCCGAGCATCATCGGCAACGACGGGCCATAGATGTCCGCATCCAGAATGCCGACAGACGCGCCTTCGCTCTCGAGCGCCAGCGCCAGGTTCACGGCGGTCGTGCTTTTGCCGACGCCACCCTTGCCCGACGCCACCGCGATAATGTTCTTCACGTTCGGCAACAGTTTCACGCCGCGTTGCACGGTGTGCGCCGCGATCTGCTGGGAAACCTGCACACGTGCCTCGGCCACACCCGGCACGGCGCGCAACGCGTCGCCGATCAGTGTGCGAATCGCTTCAAACTGCCGTTTGGCCGGATAGCCGAGTATCACTTCGACGCTAACCGTGGCACCATCAATAGCGGTGTTCTTGAGGCCTTTCGCCGCCGCGAAAGGGCGGCCGGTGTTGGGGTCAGCGACAGTCGCGAGGGCGGCGTCGACCAATGCCCGATCAATGCTCATTGAGACTCCATGGGAACACTTGCGGCGCGACCGAATCGAAGTTTCGGCCACCGACTGGAAATTGAAAGAAATTGTTATGTGGGATTGCGCAAATCAGCCTTGCCGGGCACCCTTCGCCAGCAGCAGGCCGCAGGGTCGCATCGCCAGATACTTCAGTCGTCATTGTAGTGGCTGGCGCGGGAGGTTGCCGGAAGACCCTTCTTCACCGTGTTTGCGCGGCGTCGACCAACATGCCCATCGTGGACGGACGACCCGCTTTAATAATCAAGAGGAATCAAAATGAACGCAAAAATCATGACTCGCCTGGCAGTCTTCGCAGTCGCCGGTTCGCTGCTGGCAGGCTGCGCCACGCAACAGGGCACCAACACCGCCGTCGGTACGGGCGTGGGCGCCGGTACGGGTGCGGCACTCGGCGCGATCTTTGGTGGTGGCAAGGGCGCGGCAATCGGTGCGGGCGTCGGCGCAGCGGTTGGCGGCATCACCGGCTACAACTGGCAGGCCATTCACAACAAGCTGTCGGGCGCCACCAAGGGTACCGGCACGCAGATCACGGAACAGCCGGACGGTTCGCTCAAGCTGAACATCCCGAGCTCGGTTACGTTCGATACGAACAGCTATGCGCTCAAGCCGTCGTTCACGCCGATCATCGACCAGTTGGCGCAGACGCTCCAGCAGAATCCGGAGCTGATCGCGCAAGTGGTCGGTTATACAGACAGCACCGGTTCGCCGCAGTACAACCAGACCCTGTCGGTCAACCGTGCACAAAGCGTCGCCGACACCCTGCTCCAGCGCGGCATCAATCCGCAACGCCTGTCCGCACAGGGCATGGGTCAGAACAATCCGATCGCCGACAACAACACGGACGCGGGCCGTGCTGCGAACCGCCGCGTGGAAATCTACCTGCGCGCGACCGCGCAACACGCAGGCTAACGGCTAGTACAGCGGGGAATGGGTGTGGGGCCAGCGCGCGGCGTGCAGTCAGTCGCCGCGCCGCGAATCCCACCATGTGATGGGGACGGAAACACCGGTAGGTGAATCGAAAAAAATTTCGAACTCTCCCGAAAATCCGCTGTCTCTCTTTACGGTACGTGGCTGGCTTTGCCGCCACGGCACCATTCTCCTCTTGTCGTTGTTGCTCCGGGGCCCATAGCCCCGGTTTTTTTTGGTGCCGGTTCCGCGCGCCGTTCAGTTCAAGGTCTGGCGCACCAAAACACCGCGGGTCTGCTCGCCGCGGCCGCCCTGCTAGAATCGTAGTTTCGTCTCCCGCAAGCCCTCAAACATCCCTATGTCAGCACCCGCAACCGGTCTCCCCGCAGGCGCGCCGTCCGGCCGTCGACAGATTCTCGTCACGTCAGCCCTTCCCTATGCGAACGGGCAAATCCATATTGGCCATCTGGTCGAATATATCCAGACGGACATCTGGGTCCGGACGCTGCGCATGCACGGCCACGAGGTGTATTACGTCGGCGCCGACGATACGCACGGCACGCCGATCATGTTGCGGGCGGAAAAGGAAGGCATCACGCCGAAGCAGCTGATCGACCGCGTCTGGCAGGAACACAAGCGCGATTTCGACAGCTTCGGTATTTCCTTCGACAATTATTATTCGACCGACTCGGAAGAGAACCGGGTTCTTAGCGAATCCGTCTATACGGCGCTCAAGGACGCAGGGCTGATCGACGCACGCGATATCGAACAGGCGTATGACCCCGTCAAGGAAATGTTCCTGCCGGACCGCTTCATCAAGGGCGAGTGTCCGAAGTGCGGCGCCAAAGACCAGTACGGCGACAACTGCGAAGTGTGTGGCTCGACCTACCAGCCCACCGAGCTGATCAACCCTTACTCGGTGGTCTCGGGCGCCACGCCGATCCGCAAGACGTCGACGCACTATTTCTTCCGCCTCTCCGACCCGCGCTGCGAGAATTTCCTGCGCGGCTGGGTGGGTGGACTGGCACAGCCTGAAGCCACCAACAAGATGCGCGAATGGCTCGGCGATTCCGGCGAGGCCAAGCTGGCTGACTGGGATATTTCCCGTGACGCGCCGTACTTCGGCTTCGAGATCCCCGGCGCGCCGGGCAAGTACTTCTATGTGTGGCTGGATGCGCCGGTCGGCTATTACGCGAGCTTCAAGAACCTCGCGGAAAAGCGCGGCATCGATTTCGACGCGTGGGTGCGCAAGGGCTCGAGCGCCGAGCAGTACCACTTCATCGGCAAAGACATCCTGTACTTCCACACGCTGTTCTGGCCGGCCATGCTCGAATTTTCGGGCCATCGCACGCCGACCAACGTGTTCGCGCACGGCTTCCTGACGGTGGACGGCGCGAAGATGTCGAAATCGCGCGGCACGTTTATCACGGCGCAGAGCGTGATCGACACCGGCCTGAATCCGGAATGGCTGCGCTACTACTTCGCCGCCAAGCTGAACAGCACGATGGAAGACCTCGACCTGAATCTGGACGACTTCCAGGCACGCGTGAACAGCGATCTGGTCGGCAAGTACGTGAACATCGCGAGCCGCGCGGCGGGCTTCCTGATCAAGCGTTTCGACGGGCGCGTGCAGGACAGCGCGATGCAGCATCCGCTGCTCGGCACGCTGCGCGCGGCGATCCCGCAGATCGCTGCCAACTACGAAGCGCGCGAGTACAACCGCGCACTGCGTCAGACGATGGATCTGGCCGACGCTGTCAACGCTTACGTCGATACAGCAAAGCCGTGGGATCAGGCGAAAGATCCAGCCAACGCGGTCGCGCTGCACGAAACCTGCAGCGTCAGCGTCGAGGCGTTCCGGTTGCTGTCGCTCGCGCTGAAGCCGGTGCTGCCGAAGCTCGCGGAAGCCGTCGAAGGGTTCCTCGGCATCGAGCCGCTGAAGTGGTCCGATGCCGCCACGCCGCTCAACTCAGAGCGGCCGATCAATGCGTACAAGCATCTGATGACGCGCGTCGATCCGAAGCAGATCGAAGCACTGCTGGCGGCCAATCGTGAGTCGCTGCAGGCAACGGACGCCGCGGCGCCTGTCGCCGCCGACAACGCCAAAACCAAGGCCAAGGCAAAAGCTGCTGCCGCCGGCGACAAGGCAAGCACCGAAGACGACGGCTCCGGCATCATCTCGATCGACGACTTTGCAAAGATCGATCTGCGTATCGCGAAGATCGTCGACTGTCGCGCGGTGGAGGGTTCGGACAAGCTGTTGCAACTGACACTCGACGTCGGCGAAGAGAAAACCCGCAACGTGTTTTCGGGTATCAAGTCGGCCTATCAGCCGGAGCAACTGATCGGCAAGCTGACGGTGATGGTGGCAAATCTCGCGCCGCGCAAGATGAAGTTCGGGTTGTCCGAAGGGATGGTGCTGGCGGCATCGGCGACCGACGAGAAGGCCGAACCGGGCCTCTACATCCTCGAACCGCATAGCGGCGCGAAGCCGGGCATGCGGGTCAAGTAGGACCGCGGCGCGGGTCGCGCTACCGCCGTCACTGGAAAAGCAAAAAGCACGTCAACCGACGTGCTTTTTTGCTTTGCGAGCATGCTGGGGCAACCCGCATGCATCGCCCTACTGCTTCGACTTGCCAAACCACGGCCAGCGATCGAAGCGCCGCGTGTACAACAGGTTCATCCCCTGGAACGTCCCGCCGTACGCCACCACCGACCAGTAGCGCGTCAGATTGACCGTCGCCTTGATCGCATTGCTCGCCGACTGCAGGCCTTGCTCATATCCCAGCACCAGCCACTGGTTGATGGCCTTCGACACCATCACGACCTGCGGATCCGTCAGCCCCACATCGCTCGTGCCGATCGAAAACTCGTCGAGCCCGAACGTCTGCGCGATCCGCTTGCCTTGCGTATTGCCGAGCAGCGCCAGGGCGGTCGTCATCGCACTTTGCTGACCGAGGTTGTTGCCCTGATCGGTGCCGTGGCCAAACAACAGCCATGACAGCTTTTCGTTGTCGGGCACGGACGGCTCCGAGATCAGCTTGGCGACCGGCGCGTCGACGGTACCGGTCACCTGTACGCCCGCTTCGACCTGCTGGTTGCGCCGCATCGCCAGAATGTTGATGCCCGGATTGGCCACCGGACCGTTGAACGTGAAGAAGCCGTTCTCGATGTTCAGCTTGCGCCCGAAAGCGGTATAGGTCGAGCCTTGTGTCACGCGCACGTCGCCCACTGCGCGCAGCGGCGCGTCAGGCGCGCTCAGCGCAGTGATCTTGCCGGTCAGCCCGAGGTCCGCGCCCTGACCGCGGAAGCGGAACTTGTTGCCCAGATTGATCTCGACGGTAGCGGTCGGCGCAAAGCGGCTTGCCGGCTTGTTGCCGGGGAGCACACCCGGCTTCGCCTCGCCGGGCACCGTGCCGTCAGGCCGCACGACCACCACGTCATCACCGAGCTTGGGCGCCGCCTGCTCCGGCATGTCGAAAAGCGCGTGATCGACGGTGAATTTCCCATTGATATTCATGGCCCCGAGGTGTCCGCCGTTGGCCACGGTCGCGCTGCCCGAAAGCGACAGATTGCGGTCCGGCGCCGCGAACAGTTCCAGCTTGTCGGCAACAATGCTCGCGGTCAGATCGGGCTCCGAACCGTCGAGGCGCACCTTGCCGGTAGCGCGCAACGTGCCGGTTGCGCCGTGGAATTCAACCTGCTGGAAGTCCACCAGATTCTGCGACAACGCAATGCGGATCACTCCATCCTTCAACTGGATGCCCTGATCGACCGCAGTGGCCGAGATGCCGTCACCCAGCAGCGACCCCGACACGCTTGGCTTCGCCACCGTGCCGCCAAGCGCGAGCTTCAGCGCGAGATGGCCGTCGAGCATATAAGTCGGGCCGAGCAGACCGCCGGTGGTCTTCAGCGACGGCACATTGGCGTCGATATTGCCCGTGAGCGGCGCCTCGTCGTTGATACTCAATGCACCGTTGTTCATCGCAAGCGTCGTGTGAGCGTCGGCGTCGATCACGCCGATCCGGCTCGCCTGCGCATGCACCGTCGCGTTCAGGCGATTGCCGGCGCTGAAGTCGACGCGCGCCGAGAGATCGGTGATACCCATCGATGCAAGACCGTTGCCGATTTCCACCGTCACATCGCCGCCGCGGCGCTTCAACTGGATGTGGCCGCTCGCCGTGTTGCCGAGCGCGAAGTCCCAGTCGCCGTCGAACACCAGATCGGTTTTCATCGGCGGCGGCTCGCCGGTGAACTCCTGCTGGATCGACATCAGGCGCGCCACCGAAACGCCCGTCAGCGAGCCGGCCGACTGGATGCGTCCGTGATCCAGCGCGAACGATTTCAGATCGAGCACCGCGCCTTCCAGCGTCAACCGGGTTGCGCCGAGCGTCACGTGGTTAGGCGCCGCGCTGATGGTTAGCGGCGATTCGAGATTGATCGAAGGCGTGCCGCGATTCTGCAACTGCGTGACGGTGCCATCCCAGGCCGTGCCTTGCGATGTATCGGAGAGGCGGCCATTGGCGGCCAGCGTCAGGTCGAGCGGCCGCTGATACAGCGTGCCGACCGCCTGGGCTTGCAGCGTATGGTGCGCGCGCGTGCCGTTCAGGCGCGCGCTGAGCGTCGACAGTTCGACGCCGTTTGTGCTCAGGTCACGCGCGTCGGTCGTAAAGACCATCGCGCCGTTCGCACCGTCGCGCAACTCGGCGTGGCCCTCCGCGTGGCCGAGCTTGTTCGCGCCGAACACGACGCTATCGGCCTTGTAGTCCAGCGTGACATTCGGATGCGCAAACGAGCCGGTCACATCGCCGTTGGCGGTAACCTGCCCGGCCAGACCGAAGCCGAGGCGCTCGATTTGCGGGGCATCCGCGCGAAACCGCAGCCGGTCGCCCGGCGCGCCGAAGCTGCCCTGCAGATCGACCTGGTTGCCTGCTACTGACAGCGTGAGCTTGCTGGGCAGGATCCGCGAACCTGCGAGCTGGATCGTGCCGCCGCCGGTCATCGGCAAGTCGTCGTAGACGCTCTGGCCAAGTTTGATCTCAGCTTTGGTCGTGAAGGTAGGACCGAGCACGCCGGCTGCCGTGATGGTGCCGTTGACGCGCGCCTGGATCTTCGGCGACGGAGACGACGATGGTTTTGCGGCAGGCGCCGAGCGCTTTGCCGGAGGTACCGGGGCTTGTGCTGGACGCACCGGGGCTTTTGCCGGTGTCGCCCTGGCAGGATTGCTGCGGCCCTTGCCGTCGTTTGCTGCAGCGCCGGCTGGCGAACGCGAAGGCATCTGCGAAGTCAGACCGAGCGGATCGAAATCGGTCAGTTGTGCTTTCAGGTTGTATGTGGAACTGGCGTCGTGTTTGATGGCGCCCGAGAGGTCAATCCGTCCGCGGCCCGAGGTGATCCGCACATCGCTAAAACTCATGCGCGCCGGGTCAAACGTGATTTTGCCCTGGGCGCGCAGCGCGGCCTTGGGATCAGCGAGGTCGAGCGTGATGCTCTGCACGTCGTCATTCAGGCGAATGCCGATCGGCCCGGCAAGCTGGGTTGAGCGCACGCTCGCTTCGAGCGCGTTCAGGTCGAGACCGGCCACATGCAGATCGAGTTGGCCACGCTTGCCAGTCAGCGTGCCCGCGCCTGTGAGCGTCGCGTTCTTGACGAGTCGCACGTTCAGATTCGAGATGCTTTGGGCGTGCGCATCGAGCCGCACGTCGGTATGGGCTTCGATGAGCGGCAGCAGATGTTCGTCGATCGCGCCCGGTTTCGCGTTGACGATCGACACCTGACCAGCGACTACAAAGCCAGCGGCAGATCTCGCCGCGGGGGCGGCGGTGGTCGAGGCGCTCGCTGCAACCGGACCGGCAACGCTCCCGCTCGCAACCACACCACTCCCACTCGCGCTCGCCGCACTCGCCGCCGCTGCGCCACCGCCGCCCTCACCCACAACCGGCTGCAGATCCGCCCGCACCGCCAGATCCGCCAACGGCGCACCAGGCGCGAAAGCCTGCGGGTTAATGTGATCGAACGTCAACGTCGCGCGCTGCAGCGGCACCTCGGCAAACGGCGTCGCCTCCACGTGCGCATGGCCCGCGAGTTTCATGCCGCTCGCATCCAGTTCCGCCATCAGCGTCTCGAGCGTGCCGCTCAAGCGCCCGCTGACCTGCACCGGCTCCTCATTGACCTTGCCCGAGTAACCAATATTGCCGCTCAACGGAAACGGCCGCACGCCATCCAGCTTCGCCGCCGCCGTCACCGAACCAAACGGCGTATCGAGCCGATCGATCGCGGCTTCGTGATGCTGCCCATCGCTGCGTCCATGGAAAATGAAATGCGAATACTCAGCCGTCGACCCGCCTTGATGCAACAGCAGCGTATCGACCCGCACGTCACGTATCTCGATCTGCATCGGTAAGCGCAGGTCCTTCGGCAGGCTCATCGGCGAACTGCTGCTGGATGAGGACGAGCCGATCCGCGCGTCGATGGTGCCCACATGCAGATAGTCGACCGCAAAACGCCACGGCCGCCCGCTCACCGCCCAGCGGCCATCGACCTTGTCCACCTTGATGTCCGTGCCGCTGCCATCGAGACTGCGCCACTCCACCCCGTGCAAACGCAAGCCCGTGATCAGCGCGCCGCCGTCCAGCGTGCCGGTGAGGCGGCCGCCCAGCAGCCTCACTGCAGCGTGCCACGCATAGGCAGTGCCGCGTTCAGTCGCCACCGCGCCGTATAACGCTCCCGCCAGCAATGCCACGAGCACCACCGGCACCCCCATAAACCACGCGAGCAGCGTCCACAACCGGCGCTTGCGGCGCACGGGAGGCGGCGTCTCAGAACCATCCGGCGTGGTGCCACCGGGTGTCTGCGGAGGAGGGTTGGCGGAAGAATCCGTCGTCATACTCGAGCCATGCGAATCACAATGCCTGAAGCGAAAGTCACTGCAGTTGGAAGTAAAAGATCAAAAGGCGATGCCGAGCGTCAGATACGGCCGGATATCCTTGTTACGAATCCCGTACGCGAGGTCGACGTTCACTGGCCCCACCGGACTGCGCCAGCGCGCGCCAAAACCCACGCCGGGGTAGAACACTTTTTCGCCCCATGTGTCGGTGGCCGTGCCGATGTCGAAGAACACCGCGCCGCCCCAGTCATGGGTGAACCAGTGCTGGTATTCGCTCGAAGCTGTAATCAGGTATTTGGTCGGCAGCACCGAGCCGTCGACGTTATTGCCGATGCCTTCGTAGCTATAGCCACGCACCGAGTTCGAGCCGCCTGCCCGGAACAGCAGCGAGGCCGGAATGCCGCTCGAACTGCCCGACGTGAACACACCGCCGAATTCAGCACGTATCAAGACGAGATCGGATTTGCCGACCGGGAAGTACTGCTGGGCACGCGCATAGAGGCGCCCGAAAGTCTGATCGGCCAGGGCGCCCTTGACCGCGAAACCCGCTTCGACGTGAAGCAGGTTGCCGGAGCGCGGAAACAGCGGGTCGTCGGTATTACGGCGCGTCCAGGTCCATGCGGGCACGAGTGCGTGGGCGGTAATCGGTCCGACCGCATTCTGGTCGAGCCTGTCGTCGTAATAGAAGAGCGAGTAGCCGTAGTCGAGGTACTGCGATGTGCGGGTGGTTTGCACGCCGGCGCGAATACTGTAGATGCGGGTATCGGACACATTGGTGGTGCCATACGAGGCCAGCACGCTATTGGTCCACGCGCGCTCGCCCGGCGGCATCGACAGCTGGATCTGGCCGAACTGTTCGATCTGGTCGATCCGGCCGCCCACCGTGAACGGATACGCTGCGCCGAAGGTATTCAGATACGAGTAGTTGCCCTGCACCTGCGGACCGGTATCCGTGGCGTAACCCACGCCGCCGCGAATGCTGTTGTAGGGATATTCGCTGACCTTCACCCGCACCGGTGTCTCGAGCGGCTTGGCCGGGTCGTTGCCGACGTCGATCGCGACGCTCGCGTAGTACGGCGTGTTCTGCAACTGGCGTTGCAGTTCAGCCACTCGCTGCACGTCGTAAATGGCGCCGACGGAAATCGGATTCACGTTGTCGACGATCTTCGCGGGATAGCGCTCGGTGCCCACCACTTCGAGCTTGCCCATCGTGAAGGTCGGACCGCTGTCGAAGGTGACGGACAGCTTCGCCTCATGCGTGCGCGGATCGATACGTGCCTGCGACTGCGTAATCTTCGCCGCCACATAGCGGCGCGCTTGCAACGCACGGAGGGCCGCGCTTTTGGCATCGTCCCAGCCGCCCTGCGAGAACGGGTCGCCTTCATGCAGCGAAAAGGCAAAACGGGTGGCGTTTTCCTGCGCCGGATCTTCGGTCAGCACCGGCCCGTTGAATGACAGCGTAACGGAAGAAATTGTGGTCTGCGGACCGGGATCGACGCTCACCGTGACGCGCTTCTTGCCGTCGACCGTACGAACGTCGGTGCGCACCACCGGCGAAAAATAGCCCGCGGTAGCGGTCAGGTCGCGCACCTGCTGCGGAGTCGCGGTGACCAGAAAGTCGAACTGGTCGTCGCTGACATCGTCGCGTTTGGCGAAGCGGGCGATATCCAGATGCTCCTCGAGCAGCTTGCGCACCGCGCGCGGCGAGGCCTGGATATCGACCTTGTAAGCTGCGCGTGCCTCGACAGCCGCGAACGCAAGCCAGACCAGACCCAGCGTCAGCCATGCGCGCACCAGCCACGCCGCGCCCTGAGCGTGGCGCGCGAGCCGACCACGCCGCGCAGCCGGTTTGCCATGTTGCACACGCGACGGTTCGATCGCACAACCCGCCAAACAGGACCTCCGCGGCCGTTGTTGATGAAAGATTCCGCTTGCCGGCCGCTGCGGCGGCCCGAAGCTCGCTATTTGACCACATCGGCGGCGCCTCGCGGGCATCTCGAAATTGACGGAGGCGGCCTATCCACGCCCTCCCCGGCTGTTCTGGCATGGGCTCTGCAGTTGCGGCTCGCCCGCCTTGGACGTGGCAACCGGGCCGATGTTCCGCGAGTTTTCGCCCACAGGCGACGCTTGCTGTAAAATTGCGTCGACCCGAGCGACGGTCTCAATAACCGCCGCCACTTCCCCATACGGACGTTGAGCCATGTATCAATCGGACATCACGCAGTTCCTGAATCAGTTGAAGGAACAAAAGCCCACCCTCGAGGCGGAACAACGCCGCGGCCGCTCGCTGCTGTGGGACAAACAGCCGATCGACCTCGAAGAGCGCGCCGAGCAGCAAGCCTCGCGCGTGCAACAGACCGCCTACCAGTACTACCAGAACTTCTGAGCGTGAGTTCCGCCGACGAGGCCCGCGCCGCCAAAGCGGCGCAGCCCGACGCTGCGCTCGCCGCGCCCGCGACCGATTCGACGCCCGATACCGTCGACGGCATTGCGTTCGCACGCCTGTACGGCGAGCCGCTTTTCAAGCTGCCGACCGATCTGTACATCCCTCCGGATGCCCTCGAAGTCTTTCTCGAAACGTTTGAAGGTCCGCTGGATCTGTTGCTGTACCTGATCCGCAAGCAGAACTTCAACGTGCTCGACATCCCGATGGCGGATGTCACCACGCAGTATCTGGGCTACGTCGAGCAGCTGCGGCAGACCAATCTCGAACTCGCGTCCGAGTATCTGCTGATGGCCGCGATGCTGATCGAGATCAAGTCGCGCATGCTGCTGCCGGTCAAGAAGGCGGATACCGGCGAGGAAGCCGAGGATCCGCGGGCCGAACTCGTGCGGCGCCTGCTCGAGTACGAGCAGATGAAGCTCGCGGCGCAGCGTATCGATCACCTGCCGCAACTCGGCCGCGACTTCCTGCGCGCCGACGTCTATATCGAGCAGAGCATCACGCCGCGTTTCCCGGACGTGAATAGCGAAGATCTGCGCGCCGCCTGGGCCGACGTGATCAAACGCGCGAAGCTCGTGCAGCATCACCGGATTTCGCGGGAAGAGCTGTCAGTGCGCGAGCACATGAGCGTGATCCTGCGCCGGCTGCAGAACGCACGCTTCATGGAGTTCTCGGAGCTGTTCGACACGACGCGCGGCGTGCCGGTGGTGGTGGTGAACTTCATCGCCATGCTGGAGCTGTCGCGTGAATCGCTGATCGAAATCACCCAGGCCGAGCCATTCGCGCCTATCTACGTGCGGCTCGCGTACCTGCCGGCATAGGCGGCGCCTCGCATTAGAGTCGCGCCTCACTTCGGTGCGCCGATCCGTAGGCACAGCGCGCGCAAATCCACTACAATCCCGCGCTCCGAACCCGTCATCACCGGAACGGGAGCCTGGCCGCCGAAATGATGCCCCATGCACCATTATCGTGCAAACCAGGTCCTGCGCCGCGCGAGGAAAACACGTCCGACCATGAAAGTCATCAGCTCGATCCACGAATTGCGCGACCAGTTGCGCGGCCAGAACCGCACTGCGTTTGTCCCAACGATGGGCAACCTGCATGAAGGGCATCTGTCGCTGATGCGTCTGGCGCGCCAGCATGGCGACCCGGTGGTGGCGAGCATTTTCGTCAATCGGCTGCAATTCGGGCCGAACGAGGATTTCGACAAATATCCGCGCACGCTCGAAGCCGATATCGAGAAGCTGCAAAGCGAGAACGTCTACGTGCTGTTTGCGCCGACCGAGCGCGATCTGTATCCGGAGCCGCAGGAATACCGCGTGCATCCGCCGCACGATCTGGGCGACATCCTCGAGGGCGAATTCCGCCCGGGCTTCTTCCAGGGCGTGTGCACAGTCGTGATGAAGCTGATGTCGTGCGTGCAGCCGCGCGTCGCCGTGTTCGGCAAGAAGGATTACCAGCAACTGATGATCGTGCGCCAGATGTGCCAGCAGTTCGCGCTGCCCACGGAAATCATCGCCGCTGAAACCGTGCGCGACAGCGACGGCCTCGCCCTCAGTTCGCGCAACCGCTACCTGCAGGCCGCAGAGCGCGCCGAGGCGCCGAAGCTCGCGGCCGAACTGAACCGGGCGCGCGATGCCGTACTGGCCGGCAACCGGGATTTCGCGGCTATCGAGCGCGCGGCGATGGACGCGCTGGCCGCACGCGGCTGGCAGCCCGACTATATCGCCGTGCGTAAGCGCTCGAACCTGCTGCCGCCCACCGCGCAGGACATCGATGCGCCGCTCGTCGTGCTCGCCGCGGCCAAGCTGGGCGCCACCCGCCTGATCGACAACCTCGAAATCTGACTAACCGAACACCTGGAAAAAGGCCCAAGAGAACGGTCATGCAACGTCACATGCTGAAGTCGAAGATCCACCGTGCCGCGGTGACTCACTGCGAGCTGCATTACGAAGGCTCATGCGCAATTGATGAAAATCTCCTCGAAGCCGCGAATATCGTCGAGAACGAACGCATCGATATCTGGAACATCAACAACGGCGAGCGTTTCTCGACCTACGCAATCAAAGGAGAGCGCGGCAGCGGGATGATCTCGCTGAACGGTTCGGCGGCGCGGCGCGCGCAACTGGGCGACCTGGTGATTATCGCCACGTTTGCGATGGTGGAAGAAGCGGAACTGAAGGCAGGCTGGAAGCCCGATCTGGTGTTCGTCGACGACAAGAACAAGATCAAGGGCAGCCGCGACCACGTGCCCACCCAGAACTGGACCTAAGCCGGTCCGCTTTCAATCAGGCCTTGGGAGCCTTGCGTTCGAGCCATTCGACGATCGGCTGCCACTGCTCCAGATCCTTTTCGACCCGGCTCTTCGCCACATCCCACAGCGTCAGGCCGTGCGCCGCAAGTTGCACGTAGTTCTGTGTGTCGCGCAGATAGCCCAGCACGGGCAACTGCAGTCCCTCGACAAAGCGATGCAGCTGCTCGGCCGAGCGCGTGCGGGCGTCGACCCGCATGCCCACCACGCCGATTTCAATCCCCCCCTTCCTCACGGCCTTTTCCTTGGCGAGCCGCTCGAGAAATTCCTGGGTGGCGAGAATATCGAACAGCGACGGCTGCAGCGGCACGATGACCTTATCGGCCAGATCGAGCGCAATGCCGAGCCGGCTGCCGTGCAAACCCGCCGGCGTATCGATCACGGCGTGCTCCAGTCCTTTGGGCGGCTTGACCGGCGTCTCCTGGTCGATTTCCCAGACTTCGATGGGCGGCAGCGTGGCGGGCCGCAGTTCGAGCCACGCGTGGGCCGAATGCTGCTTGTCCAGGTCCGCCAGCGCGACCCACTCGCCTGCCGCGGCGAAATAGCCCGCCAGATTGGTCGAGAGCGTGCTCTTACCCACGCCGCCCTTCGGATTGGCCACCACGATTACCGTCATGAATACTCCCGGGAAGATGGCTGGCGCCGCCAGCCGGATTGCCGCTTCTAGTCTGATCTTGCGTCGACCCCGTCGATCCAGCCGTTGATAATATCGATAAATCGAGTTGGACCGAAACCCCGAAGGGGCATTTGGGCTGCCATTCTTACAAAAAAGGAGCGAATACGATGAGCAAATTGCGCGCGGGTTGCACGATCGAGAGCCTGATGGAGCGTCAGCGGGGCAGCTTGCCCGATATGCTGGGAGTGCGGGTGATCGCGCTCGAGGAAGGTTCGCTCACGGCCGAATTGACCGTGCGGCGCGAGTTGCTGGCGCCGAACGGCTTTCTGCATGCGGCAAGCGTGATCGGCCTGGCTGACACGGCCTGTGGCTATGCGTGTATTGCCCATCTGCCGGAGACGGCGCGCAGTTTCACCACGATCGAGTTGAAGAGCAACTTCCTCGGCACCTGCATCGAAGGTACGATCCGGGCGGTCGCCAGGGGCGTGCATCTGGGACGGACAACGCAGGTATGGGATGCCACTGTGTCCGATCCGAACGGCAAGACGATTGCGCTGTTCCGGTGTACGCAGATGGTGCTGGTGTGAGGTGAGCGCGCGGAACGGTGGACGCAGCTTTGCTCCCGCTGGTCACACTGTTCCGACAAAACGGTAGAGAGCAACAGTCGACCTTGCAGATATAGATTGGCACGATATAATGTATCTACCATTATGTAGATACGTGAGGCTTCGATGAACTTGCAGGTGGCAAAATGGGGTAATAGCCTTGCGCTTCGTATTCCCGCGGACTACGTGCGCCATATCGGCATCCGGGAGGGCGACCAGGTTCAGGTGAACCTGACGGTCGATGGCGGCATCAGTATTCACGCCGCAAAATGGGATCGTCGCGCTTTTGCGCTAGAACTGGAAAAGACGCGCGAGTCGATGCCGATGACGGAATCGGTAATGGAAGAGCTTCGGCGCGGAGCGCGCTACTGATGGTGTATGTCGATACGAGCGTGCTTGTTGCACTGTGTGTCAAAGAGGCGATGAGCCCCGCCGTGGCACAGTGGTATGCGGTCTGCTCCGAAGAACTAGGATCCGCGACTTGGTGCGTGACCGAATTTGCCAGCGCCTTGGGCATCAAGCAAAGAACGAAACAGATATCGGCAGAACAAGGCATGCTCGCGTGGCAAACGTTCGAACGTCTTTGCGCCAGCGATCTGCAACTACTACCCGTGGAGCCGTCAACCTTCCATCGCGCTGCCGAGCTGACCCTGGATGCTACAACTGGCCTCCGTGCAGGGAATGCACTGCATCTCGCGGCCGCTCTCGATGCCAACGCCAACAGTGTGGCGACACTCGATGACGTCCTGGCGCGCAATGCCAAGCGGATGAAGATCAAGCCCTTGGCATTTTGAGCGCTGTGTGCGGCAAGTGGCACTCGGCAATATTGGCCAGCGAAAAAGTAAAAACCCGCTCCGGAGTCTGCCAAAGCGGGTTTGCTGGCGGCTCGAATTTGCCTTTGACGCGCGATAGACCAACCGCCATATTTGTTCGACAACACTGCCCGTACGAGACCAGCTAACTCGTACGTGGCCCCTCAAGCCGTCACCGCCCGCGGCACCTTCGCTCCGGCAAGTGCGCCCACGCCGCCGCCAAGCAGCGACTGCACCACCAGCGTCACTGCCCAGAAAGCCGGATATTCCCAGCCGCCGTTTGGCGACGCGAAACCCCAGCCGTTATGCAGGTGAGCGGACATCGCGCCGAGCATGAACGGCAGCAGCACCAGCGCAACCCAGCGAACCTGCACGCCAAGCAGCAAGGCGATGCCGCCTGCCAGTTCGACGAACGTCGTGACATAGCCGAGCCAGCCCGGCAAACCAAGCGATTCGAAAAAATGCGCCGTACCCGGCAACGTGAAAACGAAAATCTTCTGCAGGCTGTGCGCGAGATACAAGACGCCGAGAGCAACACGCAGTAGCGTGGCAGCGAAATCGGCTGAACGGTTCGAGTTCATCAAGAGTCCTTGTCAGTTGAGTGGGACGACGCACGCGCGCCATCGATAGACCGGACTGTATTCGAACCATGGAGTGAGAAAAACTGCCATTCAGACTTAGATTATTTCCGCACAGGAGTTAATAGTCTCAGGCGAACGGGCCGGTTTCTGGAGGTAGCGCGTTAGCGCAGACCGGCAACGAACGAGCGGTAAGCAGACTCGCGGTGCTACTGCATAAAGCGCGGGCTACGCAACGCAGCATTGCCAGACGCTGGGGGACGGAGAAGGCCGGGGCTCGTCCTTCACCCCGCCGGACCAGTGGTGCCCTGCTGCTCGTCGTGCGCGCGCGGCGCAGGAATCAGCGCCTCATGGCCGCCGTCCTGCAACAGGATCAGGGGATAGCCGAACGCGCGGCTCGCCAGCGCCGGTGTCAACACGTCGCGCACCGGGCCGGCGAATGCTCCGCCCACGCCATCCAGCAGCAGCCCGTGTGTCGCGAAGCGCCGCGCAAGGTTCAGGTCGTGACATGAAAACACTACCGTGCGCTTGCGCTCCGTTGCCCAGGCGGTCAACGCCTCGAGGCAGTCGATCTGGTGATGCAGGTCGAGATGCGACAACGGTTCATCAAGCAGCAACAGCGGCGCATCCTGGCAAAGAACGGCGGCCAGTGCCACGCGCTGGCGTTCGCCGCCGGAGAGCGACAGCACGTCGCGCGACGCGAAGTCCGCGAGTCCCAGCAGGTCGAGCGCGGCATGCGCCGCCGCGCGATCGCCCGGACGCTCCCATCCCCAGCCTGCGAGGTGCGGAAAGCGGTTGAGCATCACGATCTCGAGCACGCTGGCGCTGAACGCGTCGTGCGCACTTTGCGGCATCAACGCACGACGCCGCGCGAGCGACACAGGCGGCCACGCTGCGACGCGCAAACCGTCCAGTTCGACGTGGCCTGCTGCCGGCTGCGATAGACCGGCCAGCGTCGAGATCAAGGTGGTCTTGCCGGCACCGTTCGGTCCAGCGATGCACCAGACTTCGCCCGGATAGAAGGTATGCGTGAAGCGATCGAGCAGCGTGCGCTCGCCGGCGCGCAACGTCACCTGTTGCGCGCTCAGGGTCGATCCAGTGGAAGGCGCTGGCGGTGGTGTATGTATTCTCATCGCGGCCTGCGCAAGAGCATCCAGAGAAACACCGGCACACCGATCAGCGCCGTGATCACCCCCACCGGCAATTGAGCGGGTGCAATCACCGTACGCGCAACGAGATCCGCGCCCATCACGGCCACACCGCCGCCAAGCGCGGCAGCGGGCAACAGCATGCGTTGATCGTTGCCGAACGCGAGTCGCAACGTATGCGGCACAACCAGGCCCACGAAGCCGATCGTCCCGCCAGTCGTCACAGCAGCAGCGGCTGCGAGCGACGCCACCAGGTAGACACGCAGACGCAGGCGCATCACAGGGACGCCCAATGCCTGCGCAGCCGCATCGCCGCGCAATAGCACGTTGAGTTGCGGCGCAGCAGGAAGAATGGCCACCAGCACAACCGCCAGCGCCGCGAGTGCGATCCAGGGCAAGCCACCACCGTTCAGATCGCCGGTGAGCCAGAACAGCATTCCGCGCAGGCGGTTATCCGGTGCGAGGGTCAGCAGTAACGTGATCAGCGCGCCCCACCCCGCTGCAATCACGGCACCCGTCAATAGCAGACGCGGCGACGTATCCTGCGGTTCGCCACGCCACAATTCGCGGCGCGCCAGACCGAGCACCAGCAGGATCGAGACGAACGCCCCGGCAAACGCGCTCGCATCGACGAGCCACCACGCGCAGCCGGCCATCATCGCGAATAGCGCGAAGCTCGCGGCACCGCCGGATACGCCGAGCACATAGGGCTCAGCGAGCGGATTGCGCAATAACACTTGCAGCAAGGCACCGGCGACGGCAAGCAATGCGCCGCATGCGAAACCGGCTAACGCTCGCGGCAAACGCAGCGAGCGCACGATTTCTGCTGCGAGATCGGCAGGTGCGCCGGAGTGAGAAGGGAGCGGCATCAACGCAGCAAACACCCGGGCGGGCGTGAGCGGGACGCTGCCGAGCGCAAGCGACGCCAACAGCACAGCGAGCGCCAGAATGGCGAGCACACACCAGATGACTGCAGCACGTCTCGCGTGCATGACCGGCATCGTGCGTGCGAAGATTCGGTTCATCCGCGCAGCCCCACGGCCGCGGACACGACGTCATAGCTGTTGCGAGCCGGGCGCGGGACACACGTTGCGACGCGGGATATTGCAGATGTAGGCCGGCTCATAATCCTGGGTGACGGGCGTCGTCCCCGTTTCCGATTGATCAGCATGCACCGGACAAAATTGCCTGCGCACTGCCCGCAGGCACTGAAGTGCCGCAAGTTTAGGAGCGCCCGCAGAACGCGTCAAGAAAGGTCAAGCAGGCTGCTTTTGGTGCGATGACAGACGGATGAATTTTTGGTTCGGAGGGACGTTCAGGCCGATTCCGCCAGCGAAGTCTGCACAAAGCGATGCTGTTACGTCTCGAAACGAGACAATTGTCGGAACCTGCGACATTCCGCGCTAAAATGCGATGTCTTTAGAGGACGCAGCACATGCTCACCGAACTCGAAACACTTTCACAGAATATCGGCAGACTGATTGCGATCAGTCAGCGCCACAACGAAGCGCGTCAGGCGCTCGAAACCCAGCTCGCCCAGGTGCGCGCCGAAGCCGATGCAACACGTGCAGAGCTTGCGCAGATGCGCGAAGAACGCGACGCACTGCAAGCGGAGCGCGATGCGCTGTCAGCGAAGATCGACGACGCCCAGGTGCGCCTGAACGCGATCCTCGAAAAATTGCCGCGTGCACGCGCTCAAAACGAGCCGGACAATCAGCTCGATCTTCTCGCGCCAGAGCTCGAACTCAATGCGCATCACGAAGAAGAAGCCGGTAGCGCCGTCACCCGCCACGGAGAAAACGCATGACCACCAAGCAGATCGAAGTATCGATTCTCGGCCAGCCGTATCGTCTCGCCTGCTCGCCGGAAACCGAAGCTGCGCTGCTGGAAGCCGTGGCACGCGTCGACGCAGAGATGTCGAAGATCCGCTCGCACAGCAACGTGCGCGGCATCGATCGCATCGCGGTCATGGCTGCGCTCTCGCTGGCATCGGAACTGCTTAAGCTGCAATCGAGCGTGCGCCATGGAGAAGCATTTCCCGCAGAGGAAATCCGGCGTACAATGCACCAGATGAACGAACAGCTAGGTACTGTGATTCAGCAGTACAGCGTGCAGTAAAAAGGTCTAAAGTAGTCGTACGGTCAAATTCAGAATCCAGACGAAGTGCGTGATCAAGGATCAGCAAACGTCTGAGTTCAATCTGTTTAGCTTCCCTGCCTGGTTCGCCAAGGTCATATATTCCTTGAACCAATGCCATGTGCACGGTTGTGGAAATTTGCAGCACGGGTGTGCGCGTCACTCTGTCTGATGTACCCGAAGTGCTGCTAACTGCGACCAATTCTGAACTCCCGGTTCAGGATGCCGGCCTAGCGGCTAAGGCGGGGACCTTATCAAACGGCATCGGACATGGGTCCGGTGCCGTTTTTCTTTTTGGTGCCCAATTTAACGCTCAATTCAACCTTCCATTCGATTCATGCGCTACTGGCTAATGAAGTCCGAACCGGACGAAGCAAGCATCGACCACCTCGCCCACGCGCCGCATCACACGTTGCCGTGGACCGGCGTGCGCAACTATCAGGCACGTAACTTCATGCGCGACGTGATGAAGATCGGCGACGGTGTGCTGTTCTATCACTCGAGTTGTCCGGAGCCGGGCATCGCCGGGATTGCAGAGGTGTCGTCGACGCCCTATCCCGATCCCACGCAGTTCGATGCGAAGAGCCCGTACTACGATCCCAAATCGACGCCTGAGACACCCCGCTGGGTGCTCGTCGACGTCGTATTCAAAAAGAAAGTGCCGCTGATTCCGCTGGCTGCGTTGCGCGAGCATGCTGAACTCGCCGACATGCGTGTGCTCGCCAGAGGCAACCGTCTGTCGATCACGCCGGTCACCGAGGCCGAGTGGCGCTTCATCACAAAGCGGCTTGTTTGAAGTGGCTGCAGCTGTCCAAGCTTGTTGTGCAGCGAGTTTGCGCAGCACTTGCGCGGCATGTCTGAAGACGCAAATGCGAACACAGTTGCTCGTGTGACCGTGGGTCGCAGCAAGGCAATTGTCAAGTTGGGGAACCAAGGCAGCCGTGTGTGCGCCTAACTGGCTCGCAAGCGTCATGCCATCGGGTAGAACGATCAATCCCGCTACTGGCACGCAGCGCTAGTCGTGCGTGGCCTCTTGCAGGTCATCGCACGAACTCAAGCACGAGTCATCGCGCATAACCGCTCAAGCAAGGAGTCCAATACAAATGACGCAAAAAAACGCACGAGCCATCGCACTTGCCATGGCTCTCGCCACTCCCCTCGCGTTCGCATCCGCCGCGGTCCACGCACAAACCGTCACGCAGGCGGAGCCGTCGGGCGTGCTGTCACTGAATGCGCAAGCCAGTGCCGAAGTCCCGCAGGATGTCGTGGACATCACGCTCTTTTACGAACAGGAAGCAAGCGACCCGTCCGCGCTCACCAGCACGCTGAACCAGCGTGCCGACGCAGCACTGCGTCAGGCCAAGGGCGTGAGCGGTGTCACCGCGCGCACCGGCTCGTTTGCGATTTCTCCGTCAACCGATCGCGACGGACGCATCTCCGCATGGCGTGGCCGCACGGAAGTCGTGCTGGAGTCGCATGATTTTGCCGCGGCCTCCAAGCTCGCCGGACAGATGGCATCTAACATGCAGGTGGGTAACGTGCAGTTCTCGCTCTCGCCGGAAGCGCAGCGCGCCGCCGAACAGAAGCTCACCGGCGAAGCGATCGCCTCGTTTCGGCAACAGGCGAGTGCCGGTGCTCAGGCATTCGGCTATAGCGGCTATTCGATCCGCGAGGTCACCGTCGGACATAACGGCGTGATGCCGCGTCCCATGATGATGATGAGCGCGCGCGTCATGGGCGCTGATGCCAAAGCAGCTGCGCCGCTGCCGCTCGAAGCGGGTACGTCGACCGTGAGCGTGAATGTGTCGGGTTCGGTGCAGATGAAGTAACCCACTTGTAGGCCGCAGTAAAACAAAACGCCACGGCATGCCGTGGCGTTTTGTCATTCAGGCAGAGGTGCAGCCCCGTCTGGATGCCTGGATGGAAGCTCAGTTCGCGCCAACCGGCTTGGCCGCTTCGCGGTCCTTGCGTCGATACGCCCACACCAGGATGAGCACGCCAACGATGATCATCGGCAGCGACAGCCACTGCCCCATCGACAGTCCCATCGCCAGCAGGCCGAGGAAGTCATCCGGCTCACGGGCGAATTCCACCGTGAAACGGGCTAGGCCATAGCCGATCAAAAACACCGCAGATATGGCGCCCAGCGGACGCGGCTTGCGCGAGAAGAACCACAACACGAAGAACAGCGTGACGCCCTCGAGCGCGATTTCATACAGCTCCGACGGATGCCGTGGCAGCATGTGATATTGCGCGAAGATCTCGTTCAGATGCCACTTTGCGGCCAGTTCCGGATGCCGTGAGAGCCAGACGGCGTCGTCGTTCGATGCGCCCGGAAACATCATCGCCCATGGCGCATTCGGATCGGTGACGCGGCCCCACAGTTCACCGTTGATGAAGTTGCCCAGGCGCCCTGCGGCAAGCCCTGTGGGTACCATCGGCGCCACAAAGTCCGTGACCTGCAGCCACGAACGACCGCGCTGGTAGGCGAATAGCACCATCGCCAGCGTGACGCCGAGAAAACCACCGTGAAACGACATGCCGCCTTCCCACACCTTGAAGATGTCGAGCGGATGCGCGAAGTAATAGTCAGCCTTGTAGAACAGCACGTAGCCAAGACGGCCGCCGAAGATCGTACCGAGCACGCCGTAGAACAGCATGTCGTCGATATCTTTGGCGGTCCAGCCTTGCGCTGCGACGTACGGCAGACGCAGGCGCAGCCGGCCGACGACGATCGCCAGAATAAATGCCACCAGGTACATCAGGCCGTACCAGCGCACGGCGAGCGGCCCTAGATGGATGGCGATCGGGTCGAAATTGGGATGAATGTGCATCGTGTTGTTATGGGCAGTTCAGGTTCAAAAGCGGATTCAATAAGGCTCAACAAGACTCGACGGTGGCCGCATGCGCCTGCACGATACCGATAAAGCCGGCCAATACCGGACTTACCTGCGCCGTGCGCCAGACCAGCCCCGTCTCGATGGCCGGCACCGATTCGCGCAGCGGCCGGTACACCACGCCGGTGCGGCGCAGATTACGCAGCGATTGCGGCACCAGTGCGACACCCATGCCGGCCGACACCAGGCTCACGATCGTCTGCATCTGGATCGCCTCCTGCGCGACACGCGGCGTAAGGCCCGCGACGCCGTAGCAATCCATAATGATGTCATAAAAGCCAGGCGCGAGACGCCGCGGGAAGATCACGAGCGGAGCATCGGCGACATCGCGCAGGCTGATTGGCGCGTCACGCCACTCCGCGCCGGCCGATGCGCCCCGCCCTTCAACACGCGCCGCCATCTCGGACGACATGGCGATCACCAGCGGCTCGCGTGCGATCGGGAGCCACGACAATTGCGCCGCATGGCGTGGCGGCAGCGGCGCAATGACCAGACCCGCGTCGATGCGGCCGGCCACCAGTTCCTCGATCTGCACGTCGCTGGTCGCCTCGGTCAACTGCAGACGCACACGCGGATGACGCGCCCCGAAGTCGCGCAGCAACGAGGGCAACAGACCGTAATCCGCAGTAGAAACAAACGCCAGCGACAGCAGCCCTGCCTCGCCGCGTGCGAGGCTTTGCGCGAGCGGCCGCAGCGCCTCTGCGCTGGCGAGCAGACGCCGCACTTCAGGCAACAGGTCGGCTCCCACCTGGGTCAGCTCGACCGACCGCTTGGTGCGTGCAAACAGCGCGACGCCAAGCGTCTCCTCCAGCGCCCGGATCGCCTGGGACAGCGGCGGCTGTGTCATGGACAGGCGGGCGGCCGCGTGGCCGAAGTGCTTTTCTTCGGCCACGGCGATGAAATAGCGCAACTGGCGCAGATCGGGCGTAATGGGCAACATGATCGATACATTTTACGACCTAATGGCATGTAAATAATATATTGGACGCGCACATCGAGAAACCGCACGCTTGCGCGACGCACCACCGGCTAAACTGGACTAAGAACAACCTGGAGATACCCATGCCGTACAACCGTCGCTCGAAGAACATCACACAAGGCGTCTCGCGCTCGCCGAATCGCTCGATGTTTTACGCCCTCGGCTATCAGAAGGAAGACTTCGACAAGCCGATGATCGGCATCGCCAACGGCCATTCGACCATCACGCCGTGCAACGCGGGCCTGCAGCGTCTCGCTGACGCCGCGGTCGTCGCCGTCAAGGGCGCTGATGCGAATCCGCAGATCTTCGGCACGCCGACGATCTCCGACGGCATGTCGATGGGCACCGAGGGCATGAAGTACTCGCTGGTGTCGCGCGAGGTCATTGCGGACTGTATCGAGACCTGCGTGCAGGGTCAGTGGATGGATGGCGTGGTCGTGATCGGCGGTTGCGACAAGAACATGCCGGGCGGCATGATCGGACTTGCGCGCATGAATGTGCCGGGCATCTACGTGTATGGCGGCACGATCCGTCCGGGCAATTGGAAGGGCGTCGATCTGACCATCGTGTCGTCATTCGAAGCGGTAGGTGAATTCACCGCGGGAAGGATGTCGCAGGAAGATTTTGATGGGATCGAACAGAACTCATGCCCCTCCACAGGTTCGTGCGGCGGCATGTACACCGCCAACACGATGAGCTCTTCGTTCGAAGCCTTGGGCATGTCGCTGCTGTACTCGTCGACGATGGCCAATCCGGATCAGGAAAAGGTGGATTCGGCGGCTGAATCGGCACGCGTGCTGGTCGAAGCGGTCAAGAAGGATCTGAAGCCGCGCGACATCATCACCAAAAAGTCGATCGAAAACGCCGTAGCCGTGATCATGGCCACTGGCGGCTCGACCAACGCCGTGCTGCACTATCTCGCCATCGCCCACGCGGCCGAAGTGGAATGGAGCATCGAAGACTTCGAGCGCATGCGCAAGAAGGTGCCGGTAATCTGCAATCTGAAGCCGTCGGGCCAGTATGTGGCCACCGATCTGCACAAGGCAGGCGGTATCCCGCAAGTCATGAAGCTCCTGCTCGACGCAGGCATGCTGCACGGCGACTGCATCACGATCACAGGCAAGACGCTCGCCGAAGAACTGAAGGACGTGCCGGCCAAACCGCGTGCGGACCAACAGGTGATCTTCCCGATCGACAAGGCTTTGTACAAGGAAGGGCACCTGGCAATCCTGAAGGGCAACCTGGCCACGGACGGTGCGGTCGCCAAGATCACAGGTCTGAAGAATCCGGTGATCACCGGCCCTGCCCGCGTGTTCGACGACGAGCAAAGCGCGCTGGAAGCGATTCTCGCGGACAAGATCACGGCCGGCGACGTCGTGGTGCTGCGCTATCTTGGCCCGAAGGGCGGCCCCGGCATGCCGGAGATGCTCGCCCCGACTTCAGCGATCATCGGCAAGGGGCTCGGTGAGACCGTGGGCCTGATCACCGATGGCCGCTTCTCCGGCGGCACCTGGGGCATGGTAGTGGGCCACGTCGCGCCGGAGGCGTTCGTGGGCGGCACCATCGCCTTCGTGCAGGAAGGCGATTCGATCACCATCGACGCACACAAGCTGCTGCTGCAACTGAACATCGACGACGCCGAACTCGCACGCCGCCGCGCGGCGTGGAAACAGCCGAAGCCGCGTTACACGCGCGGCGTGCTGGCCAAGTACTCTGCGTTGGCGCTGCCGGCCAACAAGGGCGCAGTGACTGGCTAACGCCGCGAGCACGCTTAAGAAACACGAAGGGGCGCACGAAAAAACCGTGCGCCCCTTTCCTTTTATAATGCCTCCACCACAAGTCGGGCACCTGCACCGACGGAGACCAGAATGAAATCAACGTCGTATGCAGCACTGGCGCTTGCGGGAGTTCTCGCAACCAGCGCCCCGGCGCAGGCGGAGCCCGCACCCGGCCTCGCGCTGGCGCAGCAGCAGAACTGCATGAGTTGTCACTCGGTGAACCGTCCGTTCATGGGACCGGCTCTGCATGACGTCGCGGACAAATACGCTTCACGCGCCGACGCGGAAACCTACCTCGCCCATAAGATCATCGACGGCAGCACAGGCATCTGGGGACAAGTGCCGATGCCCGCCAACACCCAGCTCACGCCCGATCAGGCCGCAATCCTCGCCAGCTGGATCCTGACGCTGAAATAAGGCCTTCGAATTAACTAACGGTAGCGGGTAGCGGCGGCCATCGCCAGGCGCCCTGCCACCGTCACACGCTCAATGCTCAGGCGAACGCCGCCCAATTTCTTCTTCGACCGCTTCGCGCACCCAGCCGGTCATCTCCGTTTCGAGCGCCAATGCGACTTCCCGCGTGATCTGGTTGACCAGCCACGTGGTGTGATCTTGCAGCGCATCACGGCAGCGCGCTTCGATCACCGAACGCCCTTCTCCGGTGAGATAACTGGCAAACCGTCCACGCAGACGTTCGGCCAGCACGTCGGCATCGAGGCTGCGAACCGGCACAACAGGCTCGGGAGCAGTCGCGCGGGCAAAGTGGAAGGCGGAAGTGGCCTCGAAGGGAGCAGGCTCCGGCGCACCGGCCAGTTCGAACGGCGCCGGCGGCTCGGGCAACTCGAAGGCCTCCACGTGGGCATGGGTCACGCTGTGGACAGTTACGCCGTCAGCCGGCTCCACGTCCGGCACCTGCTCATGAGCCGCCGTGTCGGCGGCAGCCCACTCGCCAGCGGCCCTGTCCTCCACGGGCGCAGCGTCGGCCTCCGCGCCTCTGAAGGGCCGCCGGTAATCGGGGTTGCCCGGCACGAGGACCTCGTCGAGGACCGGTATCGAGGTGTCGAAATGAGTATCGGACGAATCGGGCACGAATAGACTCCGTCGATGAATCGGGCGATATAGCGAAGCCGCGTGGCCACCCGGCGCGGACCCTACCGGTGTGCGGCGGCGTCCAGACCCAGTGGCACGGCGACGCTAGCCGCCCTGCTTGTAGTTGTTTAGAGCATAGCCGCGATCGCGATAAAAGCGATAGCGTTCGCGGCCCGCGGACAACTCGTCTTGTGCGTTACCGACCACTTCCAGCAATCTTTCGAAGCGGGCGAACTGCGCCGGCACTTCAGCGCCCAGATTCAGCAGAACCTGATAGTGCGGCACCCGGTCGGCACTGGCTGTCAGCACGATCGGCGTTTGCGCGGCGAGCGGGCTGTCGGCGTAGCAGTGCGGCACGAAGTCGAGCGGCGAAAAGGTCCACAGCTGCTCGTCGAATGCGCGCAGCCGCGGCGGCTCGGCCAGCACGACAGTCGGCTGGCCGGCCAGGTACGCCTTGCGCGCGAGGCGGCACGCGTACAACAGCGAATCGCCGACGTTCGAGTGAAAATCGATTCTCGTCATCGGCGGGTCCGCCTCAGCGCCTCAACACGCGCATCGGTACTGCGATGGATCATTGTGCAGTGCGACCGTCAGCGGCCCTGTCGATCAGGAACTGCGACAGAAGCGGCACCGGACGGCCCGTTGCTCCCTTCGCGGCACCGCTCTTCCATCCCGTGCCGGCGATGTCGAGGTGGGCCCACGGGTACGCTTCGGTAAAGCGCGACAGGAAGCACGCCGCCGTGATGCTGCCGCCAGGACGTCCGCCGATGTTGGCGAGGTCCGCGAAGTTCGACTTCAGCAGGTCCTGATATTCCTCGTCGAGCGGCATGCGCCATGCCGGATCGGACGCTTCGCGCGAAGCGTCGAGCAGCTCACCCGCCAGCGCGTCGTCTTTCGAGAACAGCCCGCTGTTGTGGTGACCCAGAGCGATCACGCAAGCTCCGGTAAGGGTTGCCACGTCGATCACGGCTGCCGGCTTGAAGCGCTCCGCATAGGTCAGCGCATCGCACAGGATGAGACGGCCTTCCGCGTCGGTGTTCAGCACTTCGATCGTCAGGCCCTTCATGCTGGTGACGATGTCGCCCGGCTTGGTAGCGGTACCGGACGGCATGTTTTCGCAGGTCGGGACGATCACTACGAGGTTGATCTTCAGGCCCATTTCCGCAACCGCGCGCATGGTGCCGAGAACCGAACCCGCGCCGAGCATGTCGTACTTCATTTCGTCCATGCTGTCGCCCGGCTTGAGCGAAATGCCGCCGGTGTCGAACGTAATGCCCTTGCCGACCAGCACCACCGGAGCAGCCTTGGCCGGGCCGCCCTGGTACTGCAGCACGATGAACTGGGGCGGTTCGACCGAGCCGCGCGTAACCGACAGGAACGAACCCATGCGCAGCGCTTCGAGCTGCTTCTGGCCGAGCACTTCGACCTTCAGCTTCCAGTCTTTGGCGAGCTTTTTCGCCGTGTTGGCAAGGTACGTCGGAGTGCAGACGTTGCCCGGCAGGTTGCCGAGGTCGCGCGTCAGATCCATACCGTTGGCGAGCGCAGCGCCTTGCTTGGCAGCGACCTTGGCGCCTTTCTCGTCACCGGTGTCGACGCTGAATACGACGCGCTTGAGCGCCTTCGGCGTGGTATCCGGCTTGCTCTTCATCTGCGTGAACTTGTACGACAGTTCGCGCAGCGCGAGGATGGCCGAGCGCACGGCCCAGTCGGCCGAGCGTTCGAGGATAGGCAACTGGGCCAGCGTAAACGTGACCTGGACGATCTTGGTTGCCAGGATGGCGCGCCAGGCGGCCCGCACGGCGTCGCCGTAGGCTTTCTGGGTGAAAGCGTCCTGCTTGCCGAGGCCAACCAGCAGGACACGCGAAGCACCGATACCGGACACTTCATGAAGGAACAGCGTGGTACCGCTCTTGCCGTCCATGTCACCGGCTTTGACGATACGGGTCAGGAGACCCTTGGTGGCCGCATCGATCTCCAGTGCGGCGCCCGACAGCGTTTGCGACTCGAAAATGCCGATCACGATGCAATCGGACTTTCCAGTCAGGAACCCATTCGAGGAGCCTTTGCTCCAATCACAGGCTTTTATGCTAAAGTCCATCGCGCTTGTCCTCGGATAAAATCTGGGCTTAGGATGAAAGCCGCAATTATCCGCTATTTTTCCCGCGGCGGCTGCACGGGGCTGACGGGATGCTCCCGGACCACCCCCAAGGCACGCACTCTCTTCCTCAACAATGATCTTTGAACGCTCCCTCCAGCGCGAACTCGCGTACACGGCTGGTGCCGTGTTCATGGTTCTCCTCACGCTCGTGCTGACGACGATGATGATCCGGATTGTCGGCTTCGCCGCTTCCGGGGAGATCGATCCACGCGACGTGCTGGTCCTGATCGGCCTGACCGTGATCGGCTATCTGGCCATCATGCTGGTCGCGACCCTGTTCGTCTCGATCCTGTTCGTCCTGACACGCTGGTACAAAGATTCGGAAATGGTGGTCTGGCTGGCCTCGGGCGTGAGTCTCACACGCTTCATCCGGCCCATCGCCGTGTTTGCGACGCCCATCATCATCCTCATCATGTTCTTCGTGTTCGTCGGCTGGCCGTGGTCGAACCAGCAGAGCAAGCTGATCCGCGCGCGCTTCCAGCAGCGCGACGAGGTCTCACTGCTGGCGCCTGGCCAGTTCCGCGAATCGACGGTGAGCCACCGGGTGTTCTTCATCGAAAAGATGTCACCGGACCAGTCGCGCGTCGAGAACGTGTTCGTGACCAGCACCGAAAACGGCAAGGTCAACGTGGTCGTATCGAAGACCGGCCATACCGAGACCCACAAGAACGGCGACCGCTTCGTCGTGCTTGAGAACGGCCGGCGCTACGACGGCGAGCCGGGCAAGCCGGATTTCCGCATCATGGAATTCGAGCGCTACGGCGTGAAGATCCAGAGCCAGCCGGTGATCAACGTCCCGACCACCACCGGTACGCCGACGCTCGAACTGTTACGCAACCCGAACAAGGACAACCTCGCCGAGTTTGCCTGGCGAGCCGGGTTGCCGCTGATCGCGATCAACCTGATGCTGCTGGCGATCCCTTTGGCTCACCAGAATCCGCGACGCAGCCGCACGATCAACCTGGTGATGGCAGTGCTGATTTATCTGACCTATTCAAACCTGTTGAACGTTGTGCAGTCATGGATCGAGCAAGGCAAGATGTCGTTCCCCGTGGGGCTGCTAGGCCTGCACGTGATCGTGGCAGCGATTGTGGCGTTCATTTTCTGGCTGCGGGTGCGCAATCGGCCCTTGTTTACGCGAGCGACGTTCCGACGCTCGTCGCAGGGAGCCTGACCGATGCGGATCTATGAAAAGTACTTCGCCAGTCAGGTCTACCTGTCGTTTATCTTCGTGCTGTTTGCGTTCTCGGGTCTGTTCTTCTTCTTCGACCTGATCAACGAACTGAATTCGGTCGGTCACGGCAACTACAAGTTCCAGTATGCGGTGCTGCGGGTGGCGCTGCAGACGCCGTCACGCTTCTACGAAATCATTCCTGTGGCGGCGCTGATCAGCGCGATCTACGTGTTCGCGCAGATGGCGGCGAACTCCGAGTACACGATTTTCCGGGTGTCGGGCCTCGCGACGAATCAGGCGCTGCGTTCGCTGCTGAAGATCGGTATTCCGTTGGTGATCCTGACTTACATCATCGGCGAAGTTGTCGGACCTTACACGGACCAGTTATCGGAGCGGGTGCGGCTGGAGGCGTTGGGTTCGGCGGTGTCGACCAACTTCGAGTCTGGCGTATGGGTGAAGGACACGTTGACCGCGCGCGCGGACGGCGAGCAGGTAACGCGTTTCGTGAACGTCGGCAAGCTGCAGCCCGACGCCACGATCACCGACGTGCGCATCTACGAATTCGATTCGAAATTCCGCCTGTCGAACGTGCGGATTGCGCAGAGCGGGAAGTTTCAGCCACCGGGCCACTGGTTGCTGAAGGACGTGACGGATACGCAACTGATCGACGTGCCGCCGGTTGCGGGCACGCCTCAGGATGCGCTTAATCCGGTGTACCGCGCGAGTCAGGTGACGGTACCGGAATACTCGTTGCGCTCGGAGTTGACGCCACAGATTCTGTCGGTGCTGCTGGTGTCGCCGGACAATATGTCGATGTTCAACCTGTTCCGCTACATCCAGCATTTGCAGCAGAATCATCAGGACACGCAACGGTATGAGATTGCGTTGTGGCGCAAGCTGCTGTATCCGTTTGCGGTACTGGTGATGCTGGTGCTGTCGTTGCCGTTTGCGTATCTGCACACGCGCGCGGGCGTGGTGGGGATGAAGGTGTTTGGCGGGATCATGCTGGGGATGAGTTTCCAGCTGTTCAACACCTTGTTCTCACATATGGGGATGTTGAATACCTGGCCTGCGCCTTTGACTGCGGCGACGCCTGGGTTGGTTTATCTGGTGCTTGGGCTGGTTGGGTTGAAGTGGGTGGACCGGCATTAGGGGTGGGGCCATGGCGTTGCATGGGATTGTGCTATTTGGACATGGGGCTCGGGATCCTCGCTGGGGGGAGCCTTTTGGGCGGCTGGCGGCTAAATTGCAGAGTGCTTATGGCTCCGCCGGGCCTGTCTCGCTGGCGTTTCTTGAGTTGATGGAGCCGGATCTTTCTTCTGCTGTTGCTGCGCAGGTTTCTCTTGGGTGTTCCTCTGTTACTGTTGTTCCTGTGTTCTTTGGGCAAGGTGGGCATGTGAGGAGGGATTTACCTGCGGTGCTGGATAATTGCCGTGCTGCGCACCCGGGAGTCACTATTCATTGCTCTGATGCCGTTGGCGAAGATGATTCTGTGCTTGAGGCTGTGGCTCAGTATTGCCTTCGGCAAGTGATCGGGTGACTTTTTTTCCCTCTCTCCGAGGGGTTTGCCTGCGGCGCCTTGGTTTGGCGGTTGCTCTTGCGATGTTGGCCTTTCCTTGCGTTCTTAGTGGTCTATTAGCGATGCCCCTGTGCGGGGCGGCACTTACTTTCTTTGCCGCCGCAAAGAAAGTAAGCAAAGAAAGCGGGCTTCAAACCGCTAGCCGGTAGGTGTCCACCACTTGTGTGAACGCGGAGTGGTCCGCGCACGCAACCTGCCCTCGCACCACACCCGTTAGTGACAAAGGGCTCATCCACCCCACTCCGCACTGCGCGCGTCGCGGATGGGTCTGCAAGGGAAGGCGGGGGGTGCCGGAACACGTACGCTCCGCACATTACGGCCCCACCGAAGCGCAAGACGAAGAGGCTGCCTTAGCCAGCCGAATGCAAGCCTCAGAATATGCGCCATATAGTTAGTAAGCCTACGGATCTAGTGGAAGAACTTATGCCGTGCGAGGACTCATGCCGTACGAGCACATATGCCGTGCGAAGAGTTATGCCCGACGGCGGAGCGCGTAGCGCGACGCTGGAACGGATGAGTGCCTTGTCACTAGGGGGGATGGTGCGAGGGCGGGTTGCGTGCGCGGACCACTTCGTGTTCGCGCCAGTGGTGGACACCTACAGGCTAGCGGTTTAAAGCCCGCTTTCTTTGCTTACTTTCTTTGCGGCGGCAAAGAAAGTAAGTGCCGCCCCGCACAGGGGCGAAGCTAATAGACCACTAAGAATGCAAGGAAAGGCCAACACCGCAAGAACACGGACAAGCGCCGCGCAGGCAAAAAAACACTTTCATGCCGCACTAAGCAACGCTTCCAAAGAAGAAACCTCTTGCCCGGCCCGCGCGGCAAACCCCTGCCCGATCATCAGAAGACTAGGCTGCGAAGCATCAAGCCACTGCTGCGCGGCACCCGCAGCAAGATCAGAAAGCGTAAGTGTGAGCATCCGCTCACGAGCCGTGCTGCAAGCCTCAACAATCGCCACAGGAGTACCCCCATCGCGCCCCGCGTCGATAAGCTCCTGCGCAATCTCCGGCCCACTATCCCTGCCCATATAAAACACCAGCGAATCCGCATTCACCTGCTCACGAATCGCCTCAGTATCAGCCGCCCGGCTATGAGTAGCCAGCGCAACGCTACGAGAAACCCCTCGCAACGTCAAAGACCGCTTCAAGGCCGCCGCACTAGCCAGCGCAGCAGTAATCCCCGGCACAACCTCATATTCGATCCCCGCCGCCTCCAGCGCCCGCATCTCTTCATCGGCGCGCCCAAACAACATCGGATCCCCGCCCTTCAGACGAACCACAACCGCGTGTTCCTGCGCGGCATCCACGATCTGCTTGTTGATGAACTGCTGCGCCGTCGACAGTTGCCCGCACCGCTTGCCCACCGCAATCTTGCGCGCATGCGGCGCGTACTCGAGCATCGCCGGTTCAACCAGCGCGTCGTGCAACACCACATCCGCCAGACCCAACAGTCGCGCGCCCCGAACCGTGATGAGATCCGCGGCCCCTGGCCCTGCACCGATCAGATACACCTTACCCATTTGCCTCAACCCCATTCGTACGGTCCGTGCAAAACCCCAAGCCGCGGGCGAGCGCCCATCTGGCGCTCCTTCAAACCCTTACGCCTTAAGCCGAAAACGCCCGGATCATTCCGGCCGCCACCGTGTGATGCGTCGCCTCGTCAATCAGCACGAATGCCCCCGTGCCCTGATGCGAGTCGTACACGTCGCACACCACAGGCTTCTGCAGCGTCAACGCCACCCGGCCAATGTCGTTCATCGTCAGATCGTGACGGTCCGTCGCGTGCGACAGCGTATGCACGTCCAGCACCTGTCTGATCGCACCGATCCGCGCAAACACGGTGTTCGTCGTCTGCTTCAACAGATACTTGCGTTGCGTCGACAAAGGCGTGTCGTCGAACCAGCACAAGTCGGCTTCCAGCTTCTTCGCCGGTTCCGGTGCCGCTTCGCGCAGCACGAACGTGTCGCCGCGCGATACGTCCACGTCTTCCGCGAGGCGAATCGTCACCGTCTGCCCCGCGAATGCGCGTTCTACCTGTGCCGTGCCGCCTGGCACCGGGGCGATGATTTCCGCCACCGTCGCTTCGCGGTTAGCCGGCAGTACCACGATCGTGTCGCCCACCTTCACTTCGCCCGCTTCGATACGGCCCATGTAGCCGCGGAAATCGTCCGCCTGGCTGCCGTCCTGGCGTGCCACCCATTGCACCGGGAAACGCAGCGCCTGACCGGTCGGAATCTCTACCGGCAACGCTTCGAGCAGGTCCAGCAGCGGCTCGCCGCCGTACCACGGCATGCGTTCGCTCAGCGTCACGATGTTGTCGCCTTTGAGCGCCGATACCGGCACGAAGCGCACATCGGCCAAGCCCAGTTGACGCGCCAGTTCCACATACGCATCGCGGATTTCGTTGAAGCGCGTCTCGCTGTAGTCGACCAGATCCATCTTGTTGATCGCCACAATCACGTGCTGCAAACCAAGCAGTTTGACGATCGCGCTATGGCGCTTCGTTTGCGGCAGCAGTTGCGCCACGCCGTCCACGAACGTGACGCGCGTGGCATCCACTAGGATGATCGCGGCATGCGCCGTCGATGCGCCCGTCACCATGTTGCGCGTGTACTGCTCGTGGCCCGGGGTGTCGGCAATGATGAACTTGCGCTTGGCCGTCGCGAAGTACCGATACGCGACGTCGATCGTGATGCCCTGCTCGCGTTCGGCTTCAAGGCCGTCCGTCAGCAGCGACAGATCGATTTCGTCGCCTACGGTGCGCTTGTTTTTAGCGCGTGACAGTGCGGACAACTGGTCCGAGAGCACCGCCTTGCTGTCGTAAAGCAGACGCCCGATCAGCGTGCTCTTGCCGTCGTCGACGCTACCCGCCGTAATGAAGCGCAGCACGCCAAGGTCTTGCGGTTGATGAATACTCATGATTTCCCTACCTCTGTCGACCGGAGTTGGCGCTAAAGCGCTTGCTCCGGTCCCGTGCCTAGAAATAACCTTGCTTTTTGCGCTGTTCCATCGCGGCTTCGGACACCTGATCGTCCATCCGCGTCGCGCCGCGTTCCGTGATTTCGGTCACGGCCGTCTCAGCGATGATCTTCTCGAGATCGTCCGCGTCGCTTTCCACCGGGCACGTGCAGCTAATGTCGCCCACGGTGCGGAAACGCACCTGCGCCACTTCGCTGGTTTCGCCTTCACGCATCGGCGTGAGCGGCGTGACCGGCACCAGCAGTCCATTGCGACGCACGATTTCGCGTTGATGCGCGTAGTAGATCGACGGCAGCTCGAGCTGTTCGCGGGCGATGTATTGCCACACGTCCAGTTCGGTCCAGTTCGAGATCGGGAACACGCGCAGGTGCTCACCGTTGTGCAGACGCGCGTTATACAGGCTCCACAGTTCCGGGCGCTGCGCCTTCGGATCCCATTGGCCGAATTCATCACGGAACGAGAAGATCCGCTCTTTCGCGCGGGCCTTTTCTTCGTCGCGACGCGCGCCGCCAATCAGTGCGGTGAACTCATGTTCAGCGATCGTTTCGAGCAACGTCACGGCCTGCGCGGCGTTGCGCGAATCCGTTTCGCGGCGCAGACGCACGGTGCCGCGCTTGATCGAATCTTCGACATGGCCGATCACCAGTTCAGCGCCGATCTGCTCGGCACGGCGGTCGCGGAAGTCGATCACTTCCTGATAGTTATGGCCCGTGTCGATATGCACGAGCGGGAACGGCAGCACGGTCTTGCGGTTCGCGCCGAGGCCGAATGCCTTCAGCGCCAGGTGCAGCACGACGACCGAGTCCTTGCCGCCCGAAAACAGCAGCGCGGGCTTGCTGCATTCGGCGACCAGTTCGCGCAGGATGTGAATCGATTCAGCTTCGAGCCAGTCCAGGTGATCCATCCGGGTTGCAGTGTCCGTATTCGGTGCGTTGACAGTGGAATCGAGCGTGGTGCTCATGTTCGGGTCCTTCGTGAGTTCGTGTCGCCGGCGGCTGCCCGCGTCACGCAAATATTCATTCTATCGAGAATTAAAACCGGCTTCGGCGATCAGGCGGAGGCGCTTTCATCGACGACCGCGATTGGGATCGTGGTGATATGCAGGCCGCATTCCTTCGTGTCACGCGACTCCCACCACCAGCGCCCTGCCCGGCTATCCTCGCCGGGACGGATCGCCCGCGTACACGGCTCGCAGCCGATGCTCGGATACCCGCGCGCATGCAGCGGGTTCACAGGCACGTCGAACGCAGTCAGGTATGCCCACACATCGGCCTCGGTCCAGTCCGTGAGCGGATTGAACTTGGCGATATTGCGTGCCGCGTCGTGCTCTTCCTCGTGCAGCTCTGCACGAGTGACCGATTGCTCGCGGCGCTGACCCGTCACCCAGGCGCTAACGTTCGACAGCGCGCGGTTCAGCGGCTCGACCTTGCGGATCTCGCAGCAGCGCTTGCGCAGATCGACGCTTTCGTAAAACGCGTTCAGGCCGTGCGAGGCGACGTATTCGTCGACCGCTGCCGTTTGCGGATGAAACTGTTCGATCTCATAGTCATAGCGCTCGCGCACACGGTCGAGCATGCCGACCGTTTCCGCGTGCAGACGGCCCGTATTCAGCGAGAAGATACCGATCTTCACCTGACGCGACAGGATGGCGTGCGTAAGCAGCATGTCTTCCGCCGCGAGGCTGCTTGCGAACTTCACCTTGTCGTGACGGGCCGCGATCGAATCGAGCAGCGCGTCGAGGCGCTCAATCTTCGCAGCCAGTTCCGGCCCGATGGCGGCACCTGCGGTGGCGACGGTACTCATACCGCAGCCTTCTCCGCAGCAGCGGCTTCGCGGCGGCGGAACAGCGGCGACGGGTTATCCACCGCGCCCTGATACTGCACGGTAAATTCGTCGAACGCTTTCAGTGCGTCGTGCAGGTCTTTGTCGGCACGCACGGCGTACGCGTCGAAGCCGCAGCGGAACATGAAGGTGAGTTGATCGCGCAGCACGTCGCCGATCGCGCGAATCTCGCCCTTGTAACCATAACGCTCGCGCAAGAGACGTCCAATGCTGTAACCGCGGCCGTCGCGGAACACCGGGAAGTCCACGGCAATCAGCGCGACCTTGTCGAAGTCGGCGACGATATCCGCCGGTTCGCTGTCCGCTGCGAGCCACACTGCAATTTCAGCGGCGCTGCGCGAAGCCGTCAGCGCGTCGCGCTCAGCCTGCCACAGCGCCAACGGCACAATGATCTTGCCGGCCGGCAACGCGTCCACTGCGGGCAATGCACCGTCTTCCGCTGCACGCACAACTGTCCAGTCATCGTTGACGATCGCGCGATTCTTGATGATAGAAGCCATCTGTTCAATATCCTTTGTCGCGGTTACGCGTGAGCCGGTTGACGCGAAGCGTACACGCGTTCCTTGAACGGGGTGATGCCGATCCGGTTGTACGTTTCGATAAAGCGCTCGCCTTCAATGCGATGCTCCACGAACGTGTCGATCACCTTCGACATCACGTCCGGCATCTCTTCTGCTGCGAACGACGGGCCGATCACCCGGCCGACCTGTGCACCGTTTGCGCCCGTTCCCTGCTCGCCGCCGAGCGTCACCTGATACCACTCCGAGCCATCCTTATCGACGCCCAGAATGCCGATGTTGCCGATGTGGTGGTGGCCGCAGGCATTGATACAGCCCGAGATGTTTAGCGACACGTCGCCGAGGTCGTACACGTAATCCAGATCGTTGAAGCGTTCCTGGATTGCCAAAGCAATCGGAATCGACTTCGCATTCGCCAGCGAGCAGAAATCGCCGCCCGGGCAAGCGATGATGTCGGTCAGCAGGCCGACATTCGGCGTTGCAAACCCTTGTGCCTTGGCCTTTTCCCAGAGGTCGAACAGGTCGCGCTTCTGCACGTTAGCCAGAATCAGATTCTGTTCGTGCGACACGCGGATTTCGCCGAGCGAATACTGATCGGCCCAGTCGGCCACCGCTTCCATCTGCGCGTCGGTGGCGTCGCCAGGGGCGATCGTGGTCGGCTTCAACGACAAGGTCACCGAAGCATAACCCGCCACTTTGTGGGGACGCACATTGCGCTCGACCCAACGGGCGAAGCCGCGGTTTTCCAGCAGATGCTTTTCGAACGAAGCATCCGTATCCGGCAGTTTTTCGTATTGCGGCGGCGCGAAATATTGCGAAACGCGGTCGACTTCGGCTTGCGTGAGCGTCGACGGGCCGTCCTTCAGGTGCTGCCACTCTTCTTCGACCTGCGCCGAGAACTTCTCCGGGCTCAGTGCCTTGACCAGAATCTTGATGCGCGCCTTGTAGATATTGTCCCGGCGGCCGTAGCGATTGTAGACACGCAGGACGGCTTCGGCGTAGGTCAACAGATGCTGCCACGGCAGGTCGCGGCGGATGATCGCGCCGACGATCGGCGTGCGGCCCATGCCGCCGCCGGCCAGGATATCGACCACCAGTTCGCCCTGCTCGTTCTTCTTCAGATACACGCCCAGATCGTGGATCTGCACGGCGGCGCGGTCTTCCTTCGAACCGGAGACGGCGATCTTGAACTTGCGCGGCAGCCAGGCGAATTCGGGGTGGAACGTCGACCATTGACGCAGGATTTCGGCCCACGGACGCGGATCGACCACTTCGTCGGGCGCGACACCAGCGAACTGGTCGGCGGTGATGTTGCGGATACAGTTGCCCGAAGTCTGAATGCCGTGCATCTGTACAGCAGCGAGCTTGCGCAGGATTTCCGGCGTTTCTTCGAGTTGGATCCAGTTGTACTGGATGTTCGAGCGCGTCGAAAAGTGGCCGTAACCGCGGTCGTGTTCACGCGCAATGGTGGCCAGCACGCGCATCTGGTCGCTGCGCAGGTTGCCGTACGGAATCGCGATACGGTGCATATACGCGTGGCGCTGCATGTACAGGCCATTCTGCAGACGCAGCGGACGGAACTCCTCTTCGCTCAATTCGCCCGACAAGCGGCGGCGAACCTGGTCGGCGTACTGCGCGACCCGTTCATCGACGATGGTCTGGTCGTACTGATCGTATTGGTACATTCGGGGACCCCAGTTTGCGTTACACGCCGCGCTCCGGTTGCGCCGCGCAAAGATCTCAGCCTTTGCCAGTGCGGTCGAGCGGACCTTTCAGACCCCCGCTCATTTGCTAATGACAAAAACAGATATCCATATTGAAAAAGATGGGGAAATAGTAATAAACTCCCCATATACTTCAAACGACTAAAAAATTCTTTTGATATGCACAGAGGTTATATATGAACCTGCACCAGTTCCGCTTCGTGCGTGAGGCCGTGCGGCAGAACTTCAACCTCACCGAAGCGGCCAAGGCACTGTATACAAGCCAGCCTGGCGTCTCGAAGGCGATCATCGAGCTGGAAGACGAGCTGGGCGTCGAAATCTTCACCCGGCACGGCAAACGCGTCCGCTCGCTGACAGAGCCGGGGCGCATTATCCTCGCTTCCGTCGAAAAGATCCTACAAGAGGTCGAGAGCCTGAAACGCGTCGGTAAAGATTACGCGGCGCAGGATCAGGGCAACCTCGTCATCGCGGCCACGCACACGCAAGCACGCTACTCACTTCCGGCCGCTATCGCAGAATTCAAGAAGCGCTTCCCGAAAGTTCACCTTTCGATTCTGCAAGGCAGCCCGACGCAAGTGGCCGAGATGGTGATCCACGACCAGGCGGATCTGGCGATCGCCACCGAAGCGATCGCTAACTATAAGGAGCTGGTGTCGCTGCCGTGCTTCCAGTGGCACCACATCGCCGTGATGCAGCCGGACCATCCGCTGCTCGACCGCAAGCTGCTGTCGCTCGACGATCTGAGCCAATTCCCGCTGATTACGTATGACAACGCGTTCGCCGGCCGCACCAAGATCAACGAGGCGTTCCGGTTGCGCGGGTTGTCGCCGGATATCGTGCTCGAGGCGATCGACGCCGACGTGATCAAGACCTACGTCGAACTGGGTCTGGGCGTCGGCATCATGGCCGATATCGCCTTTAACGCCGAGCGCGACCGCCATCTGCGGGCGATGCCGGTCGGCCACCTGTTCGGCAGCAACGTGACGCGGCTCGCGCTCAAAAACGGCGCGTATCTGCGCAGCTATGTGTATACGCTCGTCGAGCTGCTGTCGCCGAGCATGAACCGCAAGCTCATCGAACAGGCGCTCAAGGGCGAACACGAATCGTACGAGCTGTGATTCAATTCACCGTTTTGCACTGCCCTCTTCCTGCTTTCCTTCCCGCTTACCGTTTCGGAGACTTCCGATGACGTCGTATAAAAAGACCCTGCGCGGCATTGCCGTGCTCGGGGCACTCGTTGCGGCAACGGCCGCGCATGCCGACCTGAAAGTCGGTATCGATCTGTCAAGCACCGGCCCCGCGGCCGTGATCGGCATTACCAGCAAGAACGCGATGCTGATGTGGCCGGACACGATTGCCGGCCAGAAAGCGGACTACATCATTCTGGACGACGGTTCCGATCCGGGCGCCGCGGTACGCAACATCCACAAACTGATCAACGAAGACCACGTCGACGTGATCGTCGGGCCGAATATCACGCCGGCAGCGATCGCCGCGTTGGACCCGGTCGCGGAAAGCCAGACGCCGATGATCACGCTGGTTGGCTCGGCCAGCGTGGTCGAGCCGCAGGAAGGCAAGCGCGTGTGGGCCTTCAAGATGGCGCAGACCGATAGCGCGATGGCCGATGTGATAACGCGCTACATGTCGAATCACAACGTCAAGACGGTTGGGTTCATTGGCTTCGCGGATGGCTATGGCGAAAGCTGGCTCAACGAATTTTCGAAGTTTGCGGCGCTTCGGCATATCCAGCTGGTTGCGACCGAACGCTTTAACCGCACCGATGCGAGCGTCACCGGACAAGTGCTGAAAGTAATGGCGGCACGGCCCGATGCGATCCTGATTGCGGGCGCCGGCACGCCGACGGTGTTGCCGCAGCGCACGCTGATCGAACGCGGCTTCAAGGGCGCGATTTACCAGACGCACGGGATTGCGACGCCGGAGTTCATCAAGCTCGGTGGCAAGGATGTCGAAGGCACGCTGTTCCCGACGCAACCGGTCGTGGTAGCGCGCACGCTGCCTGCGGATCATCCGGCGAAGAAGGCCGCGCTAGCGTTCGTGAATGCGTATGAAGCGAAGTACGGTCCGGGCTCTGTCACGCAGTTCGCGGGCGATGCGGCGGGGGTTTATCCGCGGCTGCAGGATGCCGTGGCACGAGCGCTGAAGACGGCGCAACCGGGCACGCCGGCATTCCGTGTCGCTCTGCGCGATGAGCTGGAACATGCGCATGAGCTGGTCGTGCCGAACGGCGTGGTCAACAGCAGCGCGAAAGATCACGTCGGCCTCGATCAGCGGGCCAGCGTGATGGGGATTATCAAGGATGGGAAGTTCGTCTATCTGAGCCAGTAAGCCTGGCGGGCCGGGAATCCGGCCCGTATTGCCAAGGTGGGGCTGCCCGGAATTCACCCGCACCCACCCTTGGGCCTTCCGTCACGCGCGTCACCCAGCGTTAGCGCGTCATCTCGCCTTGCGGCGCGTCAGCCCGCAACACCTCCCCGCCGTCCCCTTGTTTCCCTTTCCGGAAAGCGCACGCACGCGCTCGTCCTCCATCGACGCCCCATCCAGGGAAAACCACAGCCTCACCCGCGACGCTTTCCTTTGACTCTCTTTCGATTCGAAACTACTATCTTTCGAAACAAAAGCGTTTTCTTTCGAAGAGCGGAGACATGCTGGCTAACAAGAGTTCCCTGAAGCGGCGCCTGCAGATCGTCGAGATGGTCCGCAAGCGCGGCGAGGTATCGGTCGAGGAGCTCAGTCAGGCTTTCGATGTGTCGAGCGTGACCATCCGTACCGACCTGACTTACCTCGAACAGCAGCGCTATCTGGTGCGCTCGTTCGGCAAGGCTCGCTATCTTGCGCAGCGTCCCGGCGAACGTGTGTTGATGCCGTTGTCGGACGGTGCCACGCGCAAGGCCGCGGAAATGGCAATTGCGCGTTTCGCGGCCGAGTCCGTGGACGACCACGAATCGCTGATGCTCGGCGCCGGCGAAATCGTCCATAAGGTGCTGCCGCTGCTTTCCGATTGCTCGAACCTGTCGCTGCTGCTGAACGACATCGCCATGGCTCAGACGGCCCAGCGCTTCGTGCACGGCGAGTTGCAGCTCACCGGTGGCCATCTCATCGAGGAGGGCACCACCTTGACCGGCCCCGAAGCGGAACGCTCCGTTACCACGCGCTCGCTCGATCTCTGCATTCTCGAAGCGTCAGGTCTGGACCGCGACGGCAATCTGCTGTGCGTCGACCCGAGCCTCGCGCGGGTGTTTCATGCAGCCACCCAGAGCGCCGCCCGCACCATCGTCGTCGCGTACCAGCCGCAGTTGTCCGAGCGCGACGGCCACGTGTTTTGCAACCTCAGCGAGATCGGCGGACTGGTGATCGACGATGGCATCGATCCGCCCACGATGGACCTGTTTCCACGCAAGCAGCTTGAACTACACCGGCGCGAAAACGGAATTATCGAATTCCGGCGGACCACGCGCTGACGGTCCATTCAAGGAAATTCAAGGAAGCGACGCCATGAACCACCGATTTCAAACGAAGACACGCCATGCCTGATCCGAAATCTCACAGCACCGGAAAGACCGGCTACATCCTGACGATGGGGGAGATCCTCGTCGAAATCATGGCGACCGAGCGCGGCCAGTCGTTCCGCAAACCAGGCACGCTGATCGGCCCCTATGCGAGCGGCGCGCCGGCGATCTTCATCGATCAGGTGGCGCGCCTCGGCAGCCGCTGCGCGATGATCGGCTGCGTCGGCGACGACGACTTCGGCACGCTCAACGTCGAGCGCCTGCGCTCCGATGGCGTGGACGTCTCGGGTATCGCCGTCATCAAGGGGCAGACAACCGGGAGTGCCTTCGTCACCTACCGCGAGGACGGCGAGCGCGACTTCATCTTCAACATCACGAATAGCGCGTCGGCGCATCTTTCCGTAGCCAACATCCGCGAAGACCTGTTGAAGGATTGCCGGCACTTTCACGTAATGGGGTCGTCGCTGTTTTCGTTTCGCATCATCGAGGCGATGAAAAAGGTCATCGAGACCGTCAAGGGGCACGGTGGCACCGTCAGCTTCGATCCGAACATCCGCAAGGAAATGTTGAGGATTCCCGAAATGCGCGAGGCACTCGATTTCATTCTCGACTACACCGATGTGTTCCTGCCGAGCGGTCATGAGGTGACGCTGCTGGCCACCGCCGGTTCCGAGCGCGCCGCGATCGACGAACTCCTGCAGCGCGGCATCCGCGAGGTCGTGGTCAAGCGCGGCAAAGACGGTTGCAGCTTCTACGACGGCACCGACGAACTCCATGTGCCGGCGGTCCAGGTGCGAGAAGTGGATCCCACCGGCGCCGGCGACTGTTTTGGTGCGACCTACATCGCCTGCCGGTCGCAGGGCATGAGCGTCGCCGAAGCGTTGCGCTACGGCTGCGCGAGCGGCGCTCGCGCCGTCAGCTTTCGCGGCCCGATGGAAGGCACGGCGTCGCTGGCCGAACTCAACGCATTCATCGCGAACCCGGAGTCTCATCATGGATAACGTGGTCGCGCGCCTTTCCAACGGGCATGGTGCAGCGAAGTCCCTGAAGGGAATCTATTCGATCTGCTCGGCGCATCCCTGGGTGCTGGCCGCAGCGATGCAACAGGCCGTCGACGATGGCACGCCGTTGCTCGTCGAATCCACCTCGAACCAGGTGGATCAATACGGCGGCTACACCGGCATGAAGCCGGCGGACTTCATTCGCTTCGCGCACGGTATCGCGGAGCAGGTCGGTTTGCCGCGCGAGCATCTGATTCTCGGCGGCGATCATCTCGGACCGAACGCGTGGCGCAGCCTTCCAGCGGAAGAAGCCATGCAGCGCGCGGAAGCACTCATCGACGCCTATGTGCGGGCAGGATTCACGAAGATCCACCTGGACACCAGCATGGCTTGCGGCGGCGATCCGGAGCGACTGTCGGACAGCGTGGTGGCGCAACGCGCGGCGCAATTGTGCGCCGTTGCCGAGGCCGCGGCGGATCACGCCGGGTTCGACAACCAGCCGGTTTACGTGATCGGCACGGAAGTGCCGGTGCCAGGCGGCGCAAGCGAAACGCTCGATACCGTCGAAGTCACCCGGAAAGAAGCCGCGATGGAAACGGTCGCCGTACATCGTGATGCGTGGCGCGCGCGGAACATCGACGCAGCGTGGGACCGTGTGATTGCGCTGGTCGTGCAACCCGGCGTCGAATTCGACCACACGAAAGTGATCGACTATCAGCCCGCCCTTGCCGCCGGTCTTTCCCAGGTTCTGACGCAACTGCCCGGCATGGTCTTCGAAGCGCACTCGACAGACTATCAAACGCCCGAATCGCTGCGGGCGCTCGTGCGGGACGGCTTTGCGATTCTTAAGGTGGGCCCGGGCGTCACGTTCGCGTTGCGCGAGGCACTCTACGCGCTGTCGGACATCGAAGCTGAACTGCTACCCGCAGCGCAGCGCGCCGACCTGCCGGTAGCCGTGGAAGCCGCGATGCTTCGCAAACCTGACAACTGGGACAGGTATTACCACGGCGACGAAACCCAACGACGTCTGCTTCGCACCTACAGCTATAGCGACCGGGTGCGGTATTACTGGGCCGACCCGCAAGTCGATGCAGTTGCGCAACAGCTACTGCATAACCTCACCGGCACAACAATTCCGGAAAATCTCCTGAGCCGCTATTTGCCGGCGCAGTACTGGGCGCTGCGGCGCGGCGCCATCGACGGTTCCCCGATGAGCATCGTGCAAAGCAAGGTCCGCGAAGTCGTGGGGCAATACGCATCCGCTTGTCGTGAGTAACGTGGCACGTCACCGCGATAGCGCTCGCTGCAAACGAGTCAAACATTAACAAGGAGGATGTCATGTCCTTTAAGCCCAACGCGTCTTATGATTTTAGCGACGCGGTCGTAGTAATAACAGGCGCGGCAGCCGGAATAGGCCGGCAGGTTGCGGAGCAATTCGCCGCAGCCGGCGCGACGCTCGCCCTGATCGACCGTTCCGAGTCCATCGTGGATATCGCTTCGAACCTCGGTGAGGTCCACAGGGGCTGGATCGCCGACATCAGCGACCCGGAATCGGTCGCCGCAACGGCCAACAAAATTCTTTCGCAGTTCGGTCGCGTCGACATCGTGGTCAACAACGCAGGCATTGGTCCGCTTGCACCAGCCGATGATTTTCCCCTTGAAACATGGGACAAAACGATGGCCGTCAACCTGCGCGGCGCGTTTCTCGTTGCGCGGGCCTTCGCACCGGACATGCTTGCTCGTGGGCAGGGAAGGATCGTCAACCTGGCGTCCCAGGCTGCTGTGATTGGCATCGAAGGGCATGTCGCTTATTGCGCCAGTAAAGCCGGCGTCATCGGCATGACCAATTGCATGGCGCTCGAATGGGGGCCAAGAGGCGTAACGGTCAATGCCATCTCTCCGACCGTAGTCGAAACGGAACTGGGCCTCACCGGATGGGCCGGAGAAAAAGGCGAACGCGCCAGAGCCGCAATCCCCACCCGCCGATTTGCCAGGCCCGCTGAGATCGCCTGCGCAATCATGTACGTGGCAAGCCGCGAGGCCGCCATGGTCAACGGCGCGAACCTGCTGATCGACGGCGGCTACACGATTATCTAGATCCCAACACGAACGAAAACCTGAGAGCAAATGGAGGCAGTAGAGGGCTTTACATAACCCACGACGATGTTTAGGAGACTGAAATGATTAGCCTTTCTCATATGGCTTCGCTGCGCTGCGGCGCCTTGCGGAGCCGTCTTATTGCATCAGCAGTTGCGGGAATTGGGCTGGGGCTGGGCCTGGGTAGCGTGGCCTATGCCACCACTGTCACGATCGCTGTACCGAACAACAACGATCTGATCGAGATGAAAAAGCTTTCTCCAGTGTTCGAAAAGGCCAACCCCGATATCCAGTTGAAGTGGATCGTGCTCGAAGAAAATGTGCTCCGGCAGCGCCTGACAACGGATATCACGACTAACGGCGGCCAGTTCGACGTATCGGCTATCGGGACCTATGAAGCACCGCTCTGGGGCAAACGCGGATGGCTGGTTCCGATCACCGGCCTGCCTGCCAGCTACGATCTCGACGACGTGCTCAAATCGGTGCGCGACGGCCTGTCTTACAACGGAACGCTATACGCCTTGCCGTTCAACGCCGAAAGCTCGATGACGTTCTACCGGAAGGACCTGTTCGCCGCCAAGGGTTTGACGATGCCCGATCATCCCACCTACAGCCAGATCAGCGAGCTTGCGGACAAGCTGAACGACAGGGCCAACGGCGTTTACGGTATCTGTCTGCGTGGCAAGGCCGGCTGGGGTGAGAACATGGCTTTTGTTTCGACACTGGTGAACACGTACGGCGGACGTTATTTCGACGAGAAGTGGAACGCACAGGTCGATTCTCCGGAATGGAAGAGCGCGATCAATTTCTACGTCGACCTGTTGAAGAAAGATGGAGCGCCGGGAGCCAGTTCAAATGGCTTCAACGAAAATCTGTCGCTGATGACGGGCGGCAAGTGCGCGATCTGGGTCGATGCGACATCGGCCGCCGGGATCCTCTACAACAAGTCCGAATCGTCCGTCGCAGACAAGGTGGGCTTCGCTGCGGCTCCAACCCAGGTGACGCCGAAGGGTTCGCACTGGCTCTGGTCGTGGTCGTTCGCCATTCCGAAGTCGTCGAAGTCGCAAGATGCGGCCAAGCGGTTCATCGAATGGGCGACGTCGAAGGAATACATCACGCTGGTGGGCAACGACATCGGTTGGGCATCGCTGCCGCCGGGTACGCGTCAATCCACCTACGCACGTCCTGAGTACAAGCAGGCCGCGCCGTTCAGCGAATTCGTGCTGAACGCGATCGAGACCGCCAACCCGAACGACTCAACTTTGAAGAAAGTCCCGTACAGCGGCGTGCAATATGTGGGGATTCCGGAATTCCAGTCGTTCGGAACCCTGATCGGGCAGCAGATAGCCGGGGCGCTCGCAGGACAGATCAGCGTTGACCAGGCGCTGCAGGCGGGTCAGGCTGCTGCTAACCGCGCCGTACGCTCGGCGGGCTACCAGAAGTAGCGAACGCATCGGCCGTAGCCGCGTAAGCCACGCGCATTCGTGCGATACGAAGCGCGTGGCTCGTGAGTCAGCGTGGCAGATCAGCCTGGAAGCGGGACCGCATACGGCGATTGGGCAGACGATGGCGCACCATTGCTGATACAGTAAATGCCCCCTCCTCCCGCAATCGCACTACCATGCGCACCACCCGAGCCATCAACGCCGTCGAGCGGCTAAAAACCCGCAGCGGCAATCCGCAGTTCGCAGCGATTAGCCTGTCCGGCGGCCTGTTCTATCTGGTCGACAAATCGGGCGGCACCGACAAGAAGGTTTCCGATCCGCTGCCGCTCGACGATTTCGTCAAATTCGTCGACGGCTTCGGGCCGCCGAAACCGCGCAAGGCAAGCAAGCTAGACCTCGCGTTCGAAGAGCAGATCAGGAAAAGCAAGAGCTAAAGCGCCCGCGGCACGAGAGCTGGAAGAAAGCTCAGCGGCACAAAGGCGGGGCGTCATGCAGTGCGTCGTTCTCGATGATATTGATGCCACGCGTATCGCCGCTCAGGACCTCGGTCACCAGCGCCCGCGCCACCCGCTCGACGGAAATCGAGCGCCACTTCGGCGGCAGATACACCCCGAGACGCCGCGCAATGCTTTCCAGCGGCCTGCTCTCGTTACGTTCGCCCATCAGGAATGAAGGCCGTACGATGGTCAGCACCGGATAGTCGAGCTTCCTCAAACTCTGCTCCACATTCCCTTTCACGCGGCTGTAGAAAGTGCGCGCTTGCGGATCGGCGCCGATCGCACTGACTATCGCAAAGTGCGAAGCGCCATGGCGGCGGGCAATACCGGCAATCCGCAGCGGATATTCGTAGTCCACCTTGCGAAACGCCGCCTGTGAACCCGCCGTGCGGATGGTCGTGCCCAGTGCGCAGATGACGGAGTCGACGTCGAAGATGTCCGAATCCGCGTCAGGCCAGTCATAGTCGATCACGTGCTCGACGACCCGGTTGCCACCCGTCGACCCCGTCACGGCCGATCCCGACGCCCGCCGCACCAGCATCCGGATTTCCCTGACCCGATCGTCCCGGGCAAGCAGACGCAAACACGCGCTACCGACGAGGCCCGTGCCGCCGAGCAGGAGAATCGTCTGTTTGCGGGGAGCAGTGGACTGGCTGGACGCGAAGGAGGTCGACATGCGTGAGTCCGTCAAAGAGGGGCACCGCCGCATCTTACCGCGTCAAGACGTCTCCTGACCCTTACCCGCGTTGCACTTCCTTTATCTGCCCATCAGCCGCGCTGCTGGCGAGTACCGCCTCGATAAAGTGCAGGCCCGCGACCCCATCGTCGACGGTCGTCAGAAGCGTACTTTCCTGCGGCGGCGCTTTGCCCGCATCCAATGCCTCGATTTGCAATGCAGCGTCTTTATAGAGTTGCGCGAAAGCCTCCAGATAGCCCTCCGGATGCCCCGGCGGCACACGCGTCGCATGAGCGGCGATAGCGCTCTTCACCCGGCCGCGGGTGAGCCGCTGCGCCGCGCCGCCAAGCGGTGTGAACCACAGCTCGTTGGGATTCTCCTGATCGAAGGTGAGACCGGCTTTGGTGCCGTACACGCGCAGCCGCAGCGCATTCTCCGCGCCGCTCGCCACCTGGCTTGCCCACAGCATGCCGCGCGCGCCGTTTTCGTAGCGCAGCATGGCTTGCACGTGATCGTCGACGCGGCGCCCCGGCACGAACGTGTGCAGTTCGGCGGAGAGCCATTTGGGCTGCATGCCGGTGACGAATGCAGCGAGGTGATACGCATGCGTGCCGATATCGCCGAGGCAGCCTGCCGGGCCGGACAACGCCGGATCGGTGCGCCAGCCGGCCTGTTTGTTCGTACCGGATTGCTCGATCGGCTCCGCAAGCCAGTCCTGCGCGTATTCGACCTGCACCACGCGCACCTCTCCAAGCTCGCCCGCTTCGACCAGCTCGCGCGCGTGGCGGACCATCGGATAGCCCGAATACGTGTGCGTCAGCGCGAACAGCCGCTTCTTCTCGCGCGCGAGTTTAGCCAGCGCCTGTCCTTGCGCGAGCGACACGGCGAGCGGCTTGTCGCAGATCACGTGAATTCCGGCTTCGAGAAACGCGGTCGCCACCGGCGCATGCAGATGGTTCGGCGTGACGATCGCTACTGCGTCGATTCCGTCGTCTTTGCGCGCAGCTTCGGCCCGCGCCATCTCACCCCAGTCTGCGTAACTGCGGGCAATGCCGGCTTCTTCCGCACTCGCCTTGGCGCGTTGCGGATCGGACGACAATGCGCCCGCCACCAGTTCGAAACGGTCGTCGAGGCGTGCGGCGATCCGGTGCACCGCGCCGATGAACGCGCCCTGCCCGCCGCCGACCATGCCCAGCCGTAACTTTCGTGTCATGGAAGATGCTCCTTTGATCGATACGCTCAGATACCCAGCACACGCTTCAATTGCGCCGTGTCGACGCCACTGCCCGCGAAGTCGTCGAACGAATGCTCGGCAACCCGAATGATGTGACGCCGAATGAACTCTGCGCCCTCGCGCGCGCCGTCTTCCGGATGCTTCAACGCGCATTCCCATTCGAGGACTGCCCAGCCCGGGTAATCGTATTGCGCCATCTTCGAGAAGATCGCGCCGAAATCGATCTGGCCATCGCCGAGCGAGCGGAACCGGCCCGGACGTTCGACCCAGTCGCTGTAGCTACCGTAGACGCCGGCCTTGCCCGTCGGACGAAACTCCGCGTCCTTTACGTGGAAGACCTTGATGCGCTCGTGATAGATATCGATGAACGAGAGGTAATCGAGTTGCTGCAACACGTAGTGGCTGGGATCGAACAGAATGTTCGCGCGGCGCTGTGCGCTCGCACCGTTCAGACGCTCGAGAAAGCGCTCGAACGTCACACCGTCGTGCAGATCTTCACCCGGATGCAGTTCGTACGCGACGTCCACGCCGACTTCATCGAACGCATTGAGAATCGACGTCCAGCGGCGCGCCAGTTCATCAAATGCTTCCTCGACGAGACCTGCGGGACGTTGCGGCCACGGGTACACATAGGGCCATGCGAGCGCGCCGGAAAACGACACATGCGTGTCGAGCCCGAGCCGTCGCGACGCCTGCGCCGCCAGCTTCACCTGCTGGATCGCCCATTCGGTGCGCGCCTGCGGATTGCCGCGCACGTGCGGAGCCGCAAAGCCGTCGAACAGCAGGTCATAGGCCGGATGCACCGCCACCAGCTGCCCTTGCAGATGTGTCGCCAGTTCGGTGATCTCGACACCGGCGTCGGCGACCACACCCAATAGCTCGTCGCAATACGTCTGGCTGGCTGCGGCCTGTTCGAGGTCGATCAGGCGTGGGTCGACCGGCACCTGGATCCCCTTGTAGCCAAGGCTGGCAGCCCAGCTTGCGAGGTTTTCCAGGCTGTCGAAGGGCGCCTTGTCGCCCAGGAACTGGGCCAGATAGATCGCCGGCCCCTTGATGGTCTTCATCGTGTTGCTCCTCGGTCAAAGGTTGGACCGCGCGCCACCGGACGCGCGGCCCAACCTGTTAGAACGGTGAATCCGGGAAGTAGTAGTCCTTCGCGTTGTCCTTCGTGACCAGCACCGACGGGATGATCGTCTTCGGCGGCAGCGTCTGGCCCTTCAGACGGGCCTCGGCGGTCAACTTGATTGCGTCGTAGATGAACTTCGGCGAGTACGTGACGTCCGCGTTGATGATCTTGTCGCCGTCCATCACGCGCTTGATCATCTCCTTCGATCCGGCGCCGCCCAGCACTTCCTTGATGTCCGTGCGCTTCGCCTGATCGATGGCCTTAAGCACGCCCACCGACATGTCGTCATCCGCAGACCAGACCGCGTCGATATGCTTGAAGCGCGTCAGATAATCCTGCATGACCTTGAACGCGTCGTCGCGATTCCAGTTGGCGTATTTCGCGTCGAGCACCTTCACGCCAGGACACGCCTTCAGCGCTTCGGTGAACGCGCTATAGCGTTCGTTATCGAGCGTGGTCGGAATGCCGCGCAACGCGACGATGTCGCCCTTGCCGTTCAGCGATTTGCAGAAGTACTCGCCAGCGAGCCTGCCGAAGGCCGTGTTGTCGCCCGCTACGTACGCGTCCTGTGCGCTGGTGTCGGTCAGGCCGCGATCCACCACCGTCACGTAGATGCCTTTTTTCTTCACCTGCGCTACCGGCTGCGTCAACGAAGCCGATTCATGCGGGAAGATCACCAGTGCGTTGATCTTGTTGACGGTGACCATGTCCTGCAACTGGTTGGCCTGCTCCGGCGCGCTTGCCGAGGTTTTGAGGATCACCTTGAGGTCGGGGTGTGCCTTCTCCATGTCCTCCTTCGCCTTGTTTGCCCACCAGTCGATGCCGCCGGTGAAGCCGTGATCGGCCGTCGGTATCGCCACGCCCAGAATGACCTTGTCGTCGGCACGCGCTGCACCCGCGGCCCCCAATATTCCCAACGCCAGCACGCCGGCGCTGATCGCTCGAATGACCTGCTTCATGTTGTGTCTCCTATGTCGACCGGAGTCGGTGTCTGAACGCCTGCTCTGGTCTCATCACGGTTGTTGATCTATGAGGCACTTTCGTGCGCCTCGGTTTCCTGCACTGCTTCGGCTGTGCTGCCCTTCGTATGCCCGTGCTGCCCCTGCTGCTATCGTGCCGAACCACCCTCACTGCCTGCCACACCGCCGCTTATCGCCGCCCGCGCTGCAAAAATGCCACGACGATAATCACCGCCCCCTGCACCGCCGCGTTCAGGTACACGCTGATGATGCTGGTGAGATTCAGAATGTTTGCGATCACCGACAGCAGGATCGCCCCGATCACCGTGCCGATCACACGTCCCTCGCCGCCTTTAAGCGCGGTACCGCCGACCACCACTGCCGCGATCGCCTCCAGTTCCCACAAGATCCCGGTCGTCGGCGTAGCCGAACCAAGGCGTGGCACGTAGAGCACCGTCGCAACGCCCACGCAGATGCCAAGCAGTACGTAGGTAATGATCTTGACGGTATCGACGCGAATCGCGGCATAGCGCGCGACCTGTTCGTTCGAGCCAATCGCCTGCACATGCCGGCCGAATGCCGTGCGGTTCAGGATCAGCGTGCCGCCCGCCGCCACCACGAGAAACACCCAGATGGGAACGGGCACGCCGAGCAGACTCGCGTAATACACGGGACTGTAGAGATCGGTCAGCGAATTGTTGAGCGTGAGCGCACCGCCGTCGGCAAGCCAGGTGAGCACTGCACGAAAAATACCAAGCGTGCCCAGCGTGACGATGAATGGCTCGATACGCCCTTTGGTAATCAACAGACCATGCGCCCAGCCGAACAATCCACCCAACACGAACGCCAGCACGATGCCGATCGCGATGATCATGAGCGGCGCGAACGTATGCCCGCCGACACCCGCCGACAGGCCGTTCATCAGCCAGATCATGCTGCCGGCGATCAATGCGGCCATCGACCCCACCGACAGATCGATGCCACCCGAGATGATCACGAAGGTCTCGCCGACCGCGATGATGCCGATGAACGACGTACGCGTAAGCACGTTCATCAGGTTGTCGACGGTGGCGAAATCGCGATTGAGCAAGGTGCCGGTGACGCACAGCACGATGAGTCCAACGAGCGGTCCCAGCCCGTACAGATGATGCGCGAGACGCATGGCTCGGCCGGATTGTGCGGCTTCAGTGGGTGCCGGTCGCATGAGCGATCAACTCCTCTTCGGTCAGGTGGTCGAGATCGAGCGTGGCCTGTAGCCGGCCCGTGCGCATCACGGCGACGCGATGGCACAGGCCGATCAGCTCGATCAGTTCGGATGAAATGACGATCACCGCGCGCCCTTGCGACGCAAGCCGGTGAATCAGGAAATAGATGTCGCGCTTCGAGCCGACATCGACGCCGCGGGTCGGCTCGTCGAGCACCACTACGTTCGGGTTCGGCTGCAGGTACTTGGCAAGTGCGAGCTTCTGCTGGTTACCGCCCGATAGCATGCGGGCGCGGCTCGACAGATCGCCAGTGCGAATACCGAAGTCGCTCACCGCCTGCTTGAGGGCTGCGCGCCCCGCTTTCAGATCGAGCAGCGGATGCGTGTATTGCTCGAGCGTCATCAGGGTGAGGTTGTCCTGCAGGTTCAGATTGACGTGCAGCGCCTTGCCTTTGCGGTCTTCGCTCAGGTAGGTGAGCCCGTTACGCATCGCATCGAGCGGCTTTTTGATCTGCACGGCGTGGCCGCCAATCTCGATGCACCCAGCAAGGCGGCGGCGCAGGCCGAGGATCGCCTCGAAGGCCTCCGTACGACCCGCGCCGACGAGGCCCGCAAAACCGAGCACCTCGCCCGCGCGAACCTCGAAGCTCAGGTCTTCGACCCAATCGGGTACAACGAGGCCTTCGACTTTCAGGGCGATTGCAGCGTCTGCAGAGACCGGCACTTTGTCCGGAAACATATCGGAGAGATCGCGCCCAACCATCAGATTGGCCATCTGTTGCCGTGCGAGTCCTGCGGTTTCCCCGCGTGCAACGAAACGACCGTCGCGCATCACGATCACCTCGTCGGTGATGTGCTCAACTTCGTCGAGCTTGTGCGAGATGTAGATGATGGTGACGCCATCAGCCTTCAGCTTCGTCATCAGCGCAAACAGGCGCTCGGTTTCGGATGGCGTCAGCGTGGCGGTCGGCTCATCCATGATCAACAGGCGCGCCTTGCGCGACAGCGCCTTGGCGATCTCCACCATCTGCTTTTCGGCGACGATCAGATCGCGCACCTTGGTGTCCGGCGCCTTTTTCAAGCCGACCTGCGCGAGATGCCGCACTGCCTCCGCGCGCATCGCGGCGTCGTCAAGCAGCCAGCCGCGGCGCTTTTCGTGGCCCAGATACATGTTCTGCGCGATCGTCAGATGCTCCGCCAGGTTGAACTCCTGGTGAATCAGCACGATGCCGGCGGCTTCGGCCTCGCGCGAGCTGGCAAACTGCTGCGCCGCGCCGTCGATCAGCAAGGTGCCCGTGGTGGCCGCCTCATACCCGGCGAGGATTTTCATCAGCGTCGATTTGCCCGCACCGTTCTCGCCAAGCAGCCCGTAGATGCGGCCAGGCGTCAGCTCGAAACTCACCCCATGCAGCACGCGCACCGGGCCGAAGTCTTTGCGGATGTCGTCGAAGCGTACGGCGAGACTCATGGCTCAGGCACTCCCGCGAATCACGAGCCGGTGCGGCAACAGCACACCGGGCACGTTTGCCAGGGGATTCGCCAGACGCTGCAGCAACAGGCGTGCAGCGGTTTCGCCGAGCTCGCGCATCGGCTGGGCGATCGTGGTCAGCGGCGGGTCGATCTGCGCGGCGAGCGAGATATCGTCGAAACCGATCACGGCGACGTCGTCCGGCACACGCTTGCCGACGCTGCGCAGACCGTGAATCACGCCGATCGCGAGCGTGTCCGACACCGCGAAGATCGCGCTCGGCGCGTCGCGTTGCGCCATCAGCATCGCTGCGGCGGACGCACCCGCTTCGTAGTCGAGGCTGTTCAGATTCATGCGCCAACGTTCGTCCGGCGTGATGCCGGCGTCGCGCAATGCGTCGAGGTAGCCTTGCTGGCGCTGCCGCGCGTAAAGGTAAGCGACGTCGGAGTTGATCAGGCCGATCCGCCGATGCCCCTGCGCCAGCAGATGCCGCACGGCGTCGCCGGCGGCCCGGTAGTTGTCGATGCCGACATACGGCACGCCGACCGCCGGATCGAACTCGCAGCACGCGACCCACGGCAGCGCGCCGGACTCTTCGGCGAGCGCCTGCTGCACCGTGGCCGGGTCCAGGCAGATCGCGCCGTCGGCGCGACGCCGCCGCAGCAGGTCGAAGTAGCTGCGCTCGCGGCCCGGGTCGGCGCCCGTGTCGCATAGCAGCATGAAATAGCCGTGCTGACGCGCGACGCTGTCGATGCCGCGCACGATTTCCGCATAAAACGGATTGCCGACGTCCGGCACCATGGTCAGCAGCAGCCGGCTCTCGGCGGTGCGCAGGTTGCGGGCTAGCTCGTTGACGCGGTAGCCGCTCGCGTCCACTGCTGCCAGCACCTTGTCGCGCGTGGCGGGACGTACGTTGGCGTGGCCGTTCAATACCCGCGAAACCGTCGCCACCGACACCCCCGCCTGCTCCGCAACGCCCGCAATGGAGATGCCCTCGGACGATGGAGGTGCGGTTCGGGGCGCGTTGGTCTCTGATTGCGGCAGTCGGGACACAGTTTTTTGTCGCGAAAATGTAATCGATTACATTTTTGGGCGATGGAGCAAGGAATCGCAAGGTCTGTCTCGTAGGGATTAACACGGGCCGGGTTGGCACCAGGTTGCTATCGGATCGCCGTGCAGCCTGCTGTCCGGGAAACGGGTTTCGCCCCTGGTTTGGTACAATTCCGCAGTTGTCCCGAACCCCCACAGGTCGCACCTAAACCGAACCGCCGAACCCACCATGAATATCGAACAAGCGCGTTTCAACATGATCGAACAGCAGATCCGCCCCTGGGAAGTGCTCGACCAGGACGTGCTGAATCTGCTCTCGATCGTCAAGCGTGAGAATTTCGTCCCCACGGTCTATCGCGAACTGGCCTTCGTCGACTTCGAAGTGCCGCTGCCAGCTGGCCAGCACATGCTGGCACCGCGCGTCGAAGCGCGCGTGCTGCAGGAACTGGCCGTGAAGAAGCACGAAAGCGTGCTGGAAATCGGTGCTGGCTCGGGTTATATGGCGGCGTTGCTCGCCCACCGCGCACAGCACGTGCTGACCGTGGATATCGAACCGGAAATCGCTGAACTGGCCAAGGCCAACCTGGCCGCCAATGGTGTCCTGAATGCCGAAGTCGCGACCGGCGACGCCGCGCGCGGCTGGCCCGCAGCGGCACCGTATGACGTGATCTGCGTGTCGGGCGGCCTGCCGGTCCTGCCGCAGGAGATCCTCGAGCATCTGAAGATTGGCGGCCGTCTGGCTGCGTTCGTCGGCACCGCGCCGGTCATGAAGGCGCAGATCATCACGCGCATCGACGAAAAGCAATATCGGATTGCCGACGTGTTCGAAACGTATGTCGAGCCGCTGATCAACGCCGTGCAGCCGCCGCGTTTCAAGTTCTAAGGGTGTACCGCTGATGCAAAACCTGACCGCTCCCGCTCTGGCCGAATGGCTTGCCGATCAATCGCGTCCCGCGCCCGTGCTGCTCGACGTGCGCGAGCCGTGGGAAATCCAGACAGCGTCGATCGCCGGCGCCGTGTCGATCCCGATGCGTGAGATTCCGGCACGCAGCGAAGAGCTCGATGACGATGCGCAGATTGTCTGCGTGTGCCACCACGGCGCACGTAGCGCGCAGGTCGCGATGTTTCTCGAATCGCGCGGGCATAAAAACGTGTTCAATCTGCAAGGCGGGATCGACGCGTGGTCGAGACAGGTTGATCCGGCCGTGCCCACTTATTGAAATTGAAGAGTACGAAGCCAGCTTATCTATGAGCCACCCATGCGGTGGCTTTTTTTCGTCCATTTCGCGCGTCGCTATCCCGTAGCGATACTTCACGTCACAGATTAGGAAGTTTCCAGCGGCTCGACCTGCTCGTTGAAGGCAACATGCTCCGACTCAATTTCCGGAGCAGTCTGATGAGATTCGTGAAGATCGCGCTGGCCGCAGCAACGCTGCTGCCGCTCACCTCCCACGCCGTGCTCGGGGGCGCCCCCGCAGCGGGGTCATCCGCTCCCGTGTCGCTGCATGCCACCCGGCAGGCTGCATCGTCCGCTGCATCCACAGCGTCCGCTTTATCTGCTTCCGTAGCGACGCCCGCCTACTCCACCTCAGCCTATTCCGTGTACGAGTCGCGCGATGCCGACGGCATCACCGTGCGCGAGTATGTGCTGCCGAGCAACGTCGTCTTCGCGCTCACGTGGCAAGGCCCGGTGCGACCCGACATGAAAGCGCTGCTCGGCAACTACTTCCCCCACTTCGTCTCCGCGGGCGAAGAACGTTTGCGCGGCACAGGCGCGCTGATCCAGCACAACGGCGAGCTTCAGATCGAGTCGGCGGGACGCCCAGGACATTTCTTCGGCACCGCCTACCTCCCCCGCCTCATGCCCGCCGATCTCCGCGCAAACAACCTGCAGTAACGCGCCGCCGCCTTCCCGGAACACCATCAAAATGAAGACCTTCAGCCACACCCTCGGCGTCGCGCTACTGAGCGCCAGCGTCGTCCTCTCCGCATGCGGCGGAGGCTCCGGAGAGAGCAGCACGAACAGCGGCATCAACTGGCCGGCCTCGGCAAGCTGGCCGGTGACGCCCACGCCGCCGTCTCCGCCCGTCGACACCAGCAACTCGGTGCCGATCGTCGTGGATCCCTCGATGGACGCCGTCAACCAGCCCTCCGTCACGGTCACGCTGTGCCCGGCCGGTGCCCCCAACAACAGTCAGTGCGTGACGGTGACGAATATGCTCGTCGATACCGGCTCGGTCGGCGTGCGGGTTGCCAGCAGCGCGCTGAGCCCTGCGTTGAACGCCCAGTTGCTGACGCAGGTCGGCGCCACCGACGACAAGGTCGGCTCGGCGCCAATCGTTCAATGCGCGCTGTTCGCGTCCGGCTTCACATGGGGGCCCATCAAGCGTGCCGATGTCATCCTGGGCAACAAGAAGGCGAGCAACATCCCCATCCAGGTGATCGGCGACGGCGGGTACACCGCGCCCGATGACTGCACCTCCCGTGGCGGCCCAGACCTCGGCCCGCTCCTCGGCGCCAACGGCAACCGTGCCTTCAATGGAATCGTTGGCATCGGCCATTTCGTGCGTGACAGTTCGCTCGCGGCAAAGTCGGTGATTCCGGCGGGCTACTACTATTGCCCGACCACGGACTCATGCACCGGCACGCGCGTACCGCTCACCAGGCAGGTCATGAACCCGGTTGCAGGTTTGGCTACCAATAACAACGGCACCGTCATCCGCCTGCCCGCGTTGCCCGCGGGAGGACAGGTCCGGGTGACGGGACAGTTGATATTCGGTGTCGGCACGCAGGCGAACAACGCGCTGCCGGCCAACGCGAACATCTTGCAGGTGGATGGCAACGGCCTTTTTACGACCCAGTACCAAGGCCGCGCGATCATCAACAGCGCGATTGACAGCGGCACCAACGGCTACGCCTTCTCGGACGCCACGATCCCGACCACGGGCGAGTGGTACACGCCACCGAGCGACCAGGCGCTGTCGGCAACCATGGCGTCCACTAACGGGACCGGCAACCCTGTCATGGTGCAGTTCTCGATCGGCAACGCGACCAACATGATGGGAAGCGGCTACGCTGCCTATGACAATCTCGGCATGTACCTGGCCAGCCTGCCGGTCTACGACGTCTCCACCAACAACATGTTGTCCGAAGAGGGCTTCCTCTGGGGCCTGCCATTCTTCTACGGCCGAAGCGTCTATACCGTGCTCGAAAACGCCAGGGTAGGGACGCAAGCGGGGCCGTTCGTAGCGTTCTAGGTTTCAGACGCGCCGCGTCATTCGTGCATGCAGGAGGCTGGCACCGCAAGGTGGCCAGCCTTTTTCATTTGCGAGCGGTGCGCCGCCCTCATGCACAAAGGCGCGGCGGCGATGCACCTTGGCCGCTCGCTGGCGGCCAGGCACGCTTCGTTGCAGCGCGACGCGCACCGCAACGAGGCGAGGCATCAGCGCATGCACCACATTTGCGCCCATCCGGCATACCGGCCGCCGATCGATCGGGACAGTGCCTACCGCACCGCAGCGCCCCGTGCGCGACGCACAGGTCACTCTTACCGCTTGGCACGTGCCTTGCAGTAGTTGTCTGGCAAGCCATGCCGGACAGCCTCGATGGCTGGAATCGACGCCCATAAAACATTCATTCAACCAAAGGCAAGGGGTAGCAAATGAAACGTCGCAATCTGTTAAAGCTCGGGTCAATGTCTGGCGCATTGGCACTCGCAGGCCAGAGTCCGTTTGCTAACGCGCAGTCCGACAGCGGGCCGATCAAGGTCGGCATCTTGCACTCCTTGTCGGGCACGATGGCGATCTCGGAAACCTCTCTGAAAGACACCGCGTTGATGACCATTTCGGACATCAACAAAAACGGTGGCGTAATGGGCCGGCAGATCGAGCCGGTAGTGGTGGACCCGGCGTCGAACTGGCCGCTGTTCGCCGAGAAGGCACGCCAGCTCATCACCCAGGACAAGTGCGCGGTGGTATTCGGCTGCTGGACCTCGGTGTCGCGCAAGTCGGTGCTGCCGGTGTTCGAGGAACTCAACGGCCTGCTCTTCTACCCCGTGCAGTACGAAGGCGAAGAAATGTCGCGCAACGTGTTCTACACGGGTGCAGCACCGAACCAGCAGGCGATACCTGCTACCGAATACCTGATGAGCGCCGAAGGCGGCGGGGCCAAACGTTTCTTCCTGCTCGGTACCGACTATGTATATCCACGCACGACCAACAAGATCCTGCGCGCGTTCCTGCAATCGAAAGGAGTCCAGGACGCCGATATTCAGGAAGTCTACACACCGTTCGGCCATAGCGACTATCAGACCATCGTCGCCAACATCAAGACTTTCTCGCAGGGCGGCAAGACCGCGGTAATCTCGACCGTCAACGGCGACTCGAATGTGCCGTTCTACAAGGAACTGGGCAACCAGGGCCTGAAAGCGACGGACGTGCCGGTAGTGGCGTTCTCGGTGGGCGAAGAAGAACTGCGCGGTATCGACACGAAGCCGCTGGTGGGCAACCTCGCTGCATGGAACTACTTCATGTCGCTGCGCGATCCCGAGAACACCAAGTTCAAGGCGATGTTCGCCAAATGGGTCAAGGACAACAATCTGCCGGGCGGCGACAAGCGCGTCACCAACGACCCGATGGAAGCGACCTTCGTCGGTATCCATATGTGGAAGCAGGCGGTCGAAAAGGCCAAGAGCACCGATGTCGACAAGGTGCGCGTGGCGATGATCGGCCAGACCTTCAATGCACCGTCCGGCTTCGTGCTCACGATGGACGGCAACCACCACCTGCACAAGCCGGTGATGATCGGCGAAGTACGTGCCGACGGTCAGTTCAACGTGGTGTGGCGCACCAAAACGGCGATTCGTGCGCAGCCGTGGAGTCCGTATATCGCCGGCAACGCGGGCAAGCCGGATGTCGTCAGTTCGATCCCGGCATTCCTGCGCCGCTCGCGGGTTGCGTGATGTAACGGAGGGCGCGTGCAACTCGCGCCCGCCTGATCCAATTGCACTATCAAAGGGCATCATGGCGTTTTCCATTCTGAGGCTCACACGGCGCGGTATCGGCAAGCTCGGCATCGCGCTCATCATCATTGCTCCGCTCACAGCTTTCGCGCTGGCCCCAGCCGATATCGCCCCGCTCGCCGGCGACGACTTCGATGCCAAGTCCGCGGCCATCGACAAACTGATCGCCGCTCACGACGCGCCTTCCCAGGCACTGCTGAAAGCCCTGTCCGAAGACAACGCGCTCACGACCGACTCCGGTGAAGTGCTGATCCAGGACGGCGACGCGACCAAAGATGCGATCACTGGCAAGACGGTCACGGCAACCGACGCACAACCGGTAACGCTGAATAACCTGCTGCGCTCGAAAGTCTCAGGCGCGCTGTCCGGCTCGCAACTCGACTCACCCGATCTGGAAACGCGCCGCACGGCCATCAACGCGCTGCTGCAAAACCCCGATCCTTCGATGAAGCCGCTGATCGATGCGCAACGCGCGAAGGAAACCGATCCGGATCTGAAGAAGAAACTCGACACACTGTGGGCCATGACGGCGCTGCACAACAGCGATCCGGCCACGCGCCTCGAAGCGGTGCAACTCGTGGCAGCGCGTCACGATCTCGACATGAACGAACTGTTGCGGCCGCTCGTCGCGAAGAAGCCGGACGGTACGTTTGCAGAGAGCGACGACCGCGTGCGCGCCGCCGCGCAGGCCGGCATCGACGAGCTCGATGCGATCCAGCGCCGCAGCGCAATCGCCGGCACGTTGTTCGCGGGCCTGTCGCTCGGCAGCGTGCTGCTGCTTGCGGCGCTCGGGCTTGCTATCACATACGGGCTGATCGGCGTCATCAACATGGCGCACGGTGAGTTCCTGATGATCGGCGCGTATGCAACTTACGTCGTGCAGAACCTGTTCCAGCGCTACGCGCCGGGCGCTTTCGACTGGTATCCACTGCTCGCCGTGCCCGCCTCGTTCGTCGCCGCAGCGGTGGTAGGCATGGTGCTCGAGCGGCTTGTTCTGAAGCACCTGTATGGCCGCCCGCTCGAAACACTGCTGACTACGTTTGGCGTCAGCCTGATCCTGATCCAGGCCACCCGGATGATCTTCGGCGCGCAGAACGTGCAGGTGAGCAACCCGGCATGGATGAGCGGCGGCGTCACAGTGCTGCCGAGCCTGATCCTGCCGTACAACCGGCTCGCCATCCTGGCGTTTTCGCTGATCGTGGTCGGCATCGCCTGGGCGGTGCTGACGAAGACGCGTCTTGGCCTCTTCGTACGGGCCGTCACACAGAATCGCCGCATGGCGGCGTGCGTGGGCGTGAAGACCGCACGGGTCGACTCATACGCATTTGCCTTCGGTGCGGGCATTGCAGGACTGGGCGGCTGCGCGCTGTCGCAGATCGGCAATGTCGGACCGGATCTGGGCCAGAGCTACATCATCGATTCATTCATGGCGGTGGTGCTGGGCGGTGTCGGGCAGCTCGCCGGTACGGTGATCGGCGGCTTCGGGCTCGGCCTCATCAGCAAGGCGATCGAACCGTTCTGGGGCGCCGTGCTCGCCAAAATTGCGGTGCTCGTCCTGATCGTGCTGTTCATCCAGAAGCGGCCGCAGGGCATGTTCGCCCTCAAGGGCCGCAGCGCGGAGGCATGAGATGACATCTGCAACCTCCCCTGCTTCGGTCACGCCCCCCGGCACCGCGCCGGGCACCGGGCGCTCCACGCAAAGCGGCTTTGCGCTCGGCCTGCCGCCGCGTCCGGCGCTGCTTACGCGGCCTGCGTGGATCGCGCTGATTGCGCTGATCATCGCGATCGGTCTTGGCGTGCCGCTCTCGGCGCTGGTACTGCCCGAAACGAGCGCTTTCCACCTGTCCGCGTACATGATGACGCTGATGGGCAAGTTCATGTGCTACGCGATCGGCGCACTGGCGCTGGATCTCGTGTGGGGATACTGCGGCATCCTAAGCTTGGGCCACGCCCTGTTCTTTGCGCTGGGCGGCTACGCGATCGGCATGTACCTGATGCGCTCGATCGGCCATCAGGGTGTCTATCAGAGCGATCTGCCCGACTTCATGGTGTTCCTTAACTGGCACGCGCTGCCGTGGTACTGGGAGGGCACGCAGCATCTCTGGTACGCGCTGCTGCTAGTGGTGCTGGTACCGGCCGTGATTGCGTGGGTGTTTGGTTTCTTCACGTTCCGCTCGCGGGTGAAGGGCGTGTATCTCTCGATCATCACGCAGGCCATGACATTTGCCGCGATGCTGCTGTTTTACCGCAACGAGACCGGCTTTGGCGGCAACAACGGCTTCACGGATTTCAAGCGGATCGGCAACTTTCCTATCACCCATCCGGGCACGCGCACAGCGCTCTTCCTGATCACATTTGCCGTGCTGGTGCTGGCGTTTCTGGGTGCGCGAGCGATTGTGACCTCGAAACTCGGACGCGTCGTGACCGGCGTGCGCGATGGCGAGACACGACTGATGTTCCTTGGCTACAGCCCACTTGGCTACAAGCTGTTTATCTGGACCGTCTCGGCGATCCTGTGCGGGATTGCAGGGGCGTTGTACGTACCGCAGGTGGGGATTATCAATCCGGGTGAGATGTCGCCGGGCAACTCGATCGAGATGGCGATCTGGGTGGCGGTGGGTGGACGCGGCACGTTGATCGGACCGATCATCGGTGCATTTGCGGTGAATGGAGCGAAGAGCTTTTTTACGGCGAACTTCCCTGAATACTGGCTGTTCTTTCTGGGCCTGATTTTCGTGCTGGTGCCGCTGCTGCTGCCACACGGGATCATGGGCCTGATCGACATGGCGATGCACCGGAGGAAGCGCTCATGAACGAAAACCCGATGGTGCCGGACCTGGCATTGCCGGAGGAGCCGGCCGAACACTCGCTGAGCGGCGTGGCGGATTTCGGGCGGGTGGTGACACCGGGCGAGATCGATGTATCGCACGGGACGATTCTCTATCTTGAGGACGTGACGGTCAGCTTCGACGGCTTTCGGGCGCTGAATGCGTTGACGCTATCGATTGATGTCGGCGAATTGCGCTGCATCATCGGACCGAACGGCGCCGGCAAGACGACGATGATGGATGTGATTACTGGAAAGACTGAGCCCGATTCCGGCAAGGTGTTTTTGGGGCAAACGATCGACCTGACGCGAATGAATGAGCCTTCGATTGCGCGCGCGGGAATTGGACGCAAGTTTCAGAAGCCGACGGTGTTTGAGCAGCATCCGGTGTGGGAGAACCTTGAACTGGCGATGAAGGCTGACAAGGGGTGGTGGGCTTCGTTGCGAGCACGGCTTGACCGGAATGCGCAGGCGCGAATCGAGGAAACGCTGGAACTCATTCATCTGGAGAGTGAAGCTCGCAGGCTCGCTGGGGAGCTTTCGCATGGGCAGAAGCAGCGGCTCGAGATTGGGATGTTGCTTATGCAGCAACCGGCGCTACTTCTGCTTGATGAGCCAGCGGCTGGGATGACTGATGACGAGACTATGCAGTTGGCTGAGCTTCTTAATCGTCTTCGTGGGACTTGTTCCATGATGGTGGTTGAGCATGATATGGAATTCGTGGCTGCTCTTTCTGGCGAGGCGGGGAAAGTGACTGTTATGGCCGAAGGGCGCGTTCTCGCCCATGGCACGCTTGATGAGGTCAAGAAGGATGAGACTGTGATCGAGTCTTATCTGGGGAGGTGAAGTTTGTCCACCGCGGGCCCCCGAAGCTAAGAAAGCACAGAAAGAGGAACGGAGCAAAATGCTAGAAGTAGAAAACCTGAACCAGTACTACGGCGGCAGCCACATCCTCCGAGATGTAAAGCTAACGGTGCCAGACGGCAAACTCACGGTACTACTGGGCCGCAACGGCGTGGGCAAAACCACGCTCCTGCGTTGCCTGATGGGCGTCGTCCCAACCCGCAGTGGCGCGATCGCCTGGCGCGGCACGCCACTCACCAAACTTCCAACCTACGCCCGTGTCGCGAATGGCCTCGCCTACGTCCCTCAGGGACGCGATATCTTCCCGCGCCTGACCGTCGAAGAAAACCTGATGGTAGGCGCCGCCAGCAAACAGGCACCGTCGAAAATCCCCGATCGCATCTACGAACTGTTTCCCGTCCTCAAAGATATGCGCAGCCGCCGCGGTGGCGACCTGTCCGGTGGTCAGCAGCAACAACTCGCTATCGGCCGCGCCCTCATGAGCGAGCCGCAACTGCTCATCCTCGATGAACCCACCGAAGGCATCCAACCGTCGATCATCCAGGACATCGGCCGCACCCTGCGTCAACTCGTCGAGGAAATGGGCCTTACCGTGCTGCTCGTCGAGCAGTACTACGACTTCGCCAAAGCCATCGCCGATCGATACTGGGTCATGAGCCGCGGTGAAATCGTCGCCGGCGGTGAAGGCGCCGACATGGACGCCAACGGTGTGCGCGAACTCATCGCAGTCTGAATGTTGACGGGCCACCGGGACTGGAACGCCTCATCTGCCAGCGTACGCGAGCTATCTCCGAGTGACGGCCAAAGACATGCAGAAGCACAGGCGTCCCGTGCGGCGAACGGCCCATGCTATCCTCGCCGCATCCATCCGGCGCGCTCATGTCGCTGCGAACCGGGTCACGTAGATCGCTCAGATCGTGCGTTGCCTGGCGTCGACGAGCAGCCGCCGGGCAGTCGCCACGCAAAGTCCAACTACATCGACCCGCATGTCGCTTCACGAAAACCATGCCACGCTCGCCTCGGCGGATTCCGCCGCGCACACCCAGTGGCAAGCTCGCCTCGAACTCGGCTTCGCCAGACACGCTGAACGCACGACGCTCGTCCATCGCCTGCACGATGGTCCGTTACGCGTCCAACGCCCCCTCTATCCCGAAGGCCACGCGATCTGCCACGCGGTGATCGTGCATCCTCCGGGCGGTGTCGCCGGTGGCGATCAGCTTCACATCGACGTAGCGCTTGGGGCGAGCACACATGCAGTGCTCACGACTCCCGGCGCCACCAAGTGGTACAAGTCCAACGATCGCGCGGCGCGGCAGCAGATTGATGTGCGCGTGGGCGCGAACGCCAGACTCGACTGGCTGCCGCAGAACAACATCGTCTTCGATCACGCCAACGCGACCCTCGACTTCACGCTGTCGATGGCCGAAGGCGCCACCGCGCTCGGCTGGGACGCCACGCAACTCGGCCGCCAGGCCGCCGGCGAACGATGGTCGGCGGGCACGCTACGCGCGGTCTCGCGCATCGTCGGCCCAGACGGCCAATTGCTGTGGCTTGAGCGCGCCAATCTCGCCGCCACCGATCCGCTGCGCGATGCCCCTCAAGGCCTCGCGGGATTCCCCGCCTACGGCACGTTGTGGGCCGTAGGGCCCGCTTGCGACGACACGCTCGCCGAACAGCTAACCGGGCAACTCCCGTTCACCGACACGCTACGCGCTGCCGCCTCGTGCGTAACTCCAGGCGTGGTACTTGTACGGGCCGTGGCGCGGTCAATGGAATCGCTGCAACGCGCGCTAACGCAATGCTGGCTACAGCTGCGCCCGATCGTTCACGGCGTCGAAGCGGTACCGCTGCGGATCTGGACGACCTGAGAGAGCGAAACAAACCAAACGTGCGCTGGTGCAATGCTGGCCGGATCTGCGCCGAATTAAACGCGGCGTAGATAAAGGAACAGTACGAGCCTGCACAACCTGAGCGGACCCGTTCAGGGGCGATGCAAGCAGACTAAAGCACACAGCATTAGCACCATCGCAGCGCATCGAAAAGCCCCACCAAGGTGCATCACCTGTAGAACCTCCCCGCCCATCCCCGCTGCACCGCATTGGCACACACCTTGCTCGCCAAACCCCTCACGATGCCCCCGCACCCGACGGAGGCCACCCGCTTTGCCCACCACCGCTGACCAACATGACCGAACTGTCTTCCCGCCAGTCACGCCGCACGTGGCTCGCCGCCCTGCTGCTCTCACCGATCCTTGCGTTGACAACGCCAGCAGCCCACGCTGACGCCCTCGACAACATCACCAAATCCGGTGTCCTAAAGGTCGCGGTCCCCGAGGACTATCCGCCGTTCGGCTCAGTCGGCCCCGACATGCAGCCGCAAGGCTATGACATCGACACAGCAGCCGTGCTCGCCAAGTCGATGAACGTCAAACTGCAACTCGTGCCGGTTAACAGCGCAAACCGTATCCCGTACCTTCAGACCGGCAAGGTCGACCTGGTGATCTCATCGCTCGGCAAGACGCCCGATCGCGAGAAGGTAATCGACTTCTCCACCGCCTACGCCCCTTACTACCAGGGCGTGTTCGGCCCCGCCGACATCAAGGTCAGCAGCCCCGCCGATCTCACCGGCATCACGGTCGGCGCGACGCGCGGCGCGCTCGAAGAAATCGCCCTCACGCAGATGGCGCCGAACGCCACCATCAAACGCTTCGAAGACAACAACGCCACCATCGCCGCCTTCCTGTCCGGCCAGGTGCAACTGATCGCTGCGGGCAATATCGTGGCCGCCGCGATCAATGCGAAGAATCCGCCGCGCCGTCCAGAACCTAAGTTCGTTATAAAGGATTCACCATGCTTCGTCGGCATGAATAAAAATGAAAGCCGGTTGCAGGAGAAGGTCAACGCCGCTATCGCCCAAGCCAAGGCCGACGGCACGTTCGACGCCATGTCGAAGAAGTGGTTCGGCGCGCCCTTGCCGAAGACGCTGTAATAAATCTGTTAGTTAGCCTTGATATCTTTGTAAGCTGATCTGGCGTTAAGCTTGTCGCGGTTTGTAGCGTACCCCTCAAGCGTTCGCGACAACGCGCGACCCCGATGGCATCCGACGCCTGTCCCGGCTGGGACGGGCGCAACCCAACCAGACATCCGATGAAGCTGACACCCCGCGAGAAGGACAAGCTGCTGATCTTCACGGCCGCGCTACTGGCCGAACGTCGCCGCGCACGCGGCCTCAAACTGAATTACCCGGAGGCGATCGCATTCATCTCGGCAGCGCTGATGGAAGCGGCTCGCGATGGCAAGACAGTCGCCGAAGTCATGCACTACGGCACCACGCTGCTCACGCGCGACGACGTGATGGAAGGCGTACCGGAGATGATTCCGGACATTCAGGTCGAAGCCACTTTCCCCGACGGCACGAAGCTCGTGACCGTCCACCATCCGATTCCCTGACCCGCCCCGGAGCCCCTGATGATTCCCGGCGAACTTCTCACCGACGACGGTGAGCACGAACTCAATGCGGGCCGCGCAACGGTCTCGGTCACGGTGTCGAACACCGGTGACCGTCCCGTGCAAATTGGTTCGCACTACCATTTTTATGAAGTGAATCCAGCGCTGTCGTTCGACCGCGAGGTGGCACGCGGCTTCCGTCTGAACATTGCAGCGGGTACCGCCGTGCGTTTCGAGCCCGGCCAGGAGCGCACGGTCGAGCTGGTCGAACTGGCGGGCAACCGCGTCGTCTACGGCTTCAACGGCAAGGTGATGGGACCGCTCTGACGCGTGGCATGAGCCCCGTCGTCGAACGTCACGAATACCCGCCCTGCCCTTTTCCGGACTTCACATCATGACATTACGTATTGGCCGCCGCGCGTACGCGGAAATGTTCGGCCCCACGACCGGCGATCGCGTGCGACTTGCCGACACCGAATTGCTGATCGAAATCGAGCGCGACTACACCACCTACGGCGAAGAAGTGAAATTCGGCGGCGGCAAGGTGATTCGCGACGGCATGGGCCAGTCGCAGCGCGTCGCGGCCGATGTCGTCGATACGGTCGTCACCAACGCGGTGATCCTCGATCACTGGGGCATCGTGAAGGCCGATATCGGCATCAAGAACGGCCGTATTGCCGCGATTGGCAAAGCGGGTAATCCCGACATCCAGCCGGGCGTGACGATTCCGATTGGTGCGGCCACCGAGGTGATCGCCGGCGAAGGCCTGATCGTAACGGCGGGCGGCATCGATACACACATCCACTTCATCAGCCCGCAGCAGATCGACGAAGCGCTGGCAAGCGGCGTGACGACGATGATCGGCGGCGGCACGGGTCCGGCTACCGGCACCAATGCCACCACCTGCACGCCTGGACCGTGGCACCTCGAACGCATGCTGCAGGCCGCCGATGGCTATCCGATGAATCTCGGCTTTCTCGGCAAGGGCAACGTGAGCCTGCCGGAGCCGGCCACCGAGCAGATCGCCGCGGGCGCGATCGGCCTGAAGCTGCACGAGGACTGGGGCTCGACGCCCGCGGCCATCGACAACTGCCTGTCCGTTGCCGACGACACCGACACCCAGGTCGCGATCCACACCGATACGCTGAACGAAGCAGGCTTCGTCGAAGCGACCGTGGCCGCGTTCAAGGGCCGCACGATCCACACGTATCACACCGAAGGCGCGGGCGGCGGCCACGCACCGGACATCATCAAGGTCTGCGGCGAGGCGAACGTGCTGCCGTCGTCGACCAATCCGACCCGCCCGTACACAGTCAATACGCTCGACGAGCACCTCGACATGCTGATGGTGTGCCACCACCTGGACCCGTCGATTGCAGAGGACATCGCGTTTGCCGAATCGCGGATTCGTCGCGAGACGATTGCCGCCGAAGACATCCTGCACGACCTTGGCGCGCTGTCGATGCTGTCTTCCGATTCGCAAGCGATGGGCCGCGTGGGCGAAGTGATCATCCGCACGTGGCAGACCGCGCACAAGATGAAGGTGCAACGCGGTGCGCTGCCGGAAGATAACGCTCGCGCCGACAACTTCCGCGCCAAACGCTATGTGGCGAAATACACGATCAATCCGGCTATCACGCATGGTATTGCGCACGAAGTCGGCTCGATAGAACCGGGCAAGTGGGCTGATCTGGTGTTCTGGGAACCGGCGTTTTTCGGCATCAAGCCGTCGCTGATTCTCAAGGGCGGCATGATCGCGATGGCGCAGATGGGCGATCCGAACGCGTCGATCCCGACGCCGCAGCCGGTGCACTACCGCGACATGTTCGCCACACGCGGAGGCGCTTTGGCGCGTACCTCGCTGACCTTCGTGTCGCAGATGGGCGCGGATGCGGGCATCGCCGAGCGGTATGGTTTGACCAAGCGTATCGTGCCGGTGAAGAACTGCCGCAACATCAGCAAGGCCGACATGATTCACAACGCGTGGCGTCCGGCCATCAGCGTCGATCCGGAAACGTATCAGGTGATCGCGGACGGCCAGTTGCTGACCTGCGAACCGGCCACCGTGCTGCCGATGGCGCAACGTTACTTCCTGTTCTAATCATGCGCACTATCGACAAACTGATCGATCCGAAGATCAAGCTCGCAGCGGTGCTGGTCAAGCGTGCACCGACGCTGACGCTCGACTTCGATGCGCGTCGCAAGAGCCGTCTGGCGGCGACGCTTGATAATGGCAAAGAGGTGGCGCTAGTGTTGCCGCGTGGCACGGTGCTGCGCGATGGTGACGTGCTGGTCGCGCAGGATGGTGCGCTGGTGCGGGTGGTCGCGGCGCCTGAGGCCGTTTTGATGGTCACCGCGCGGGATGCGCTGACGCTTACGCGCGCGGCTTATCACCTTGGCAACCGGCATACGCCGGTTGAAGTTGGGGCCGATTATCTGAAGCTCGAATATGATCGGGTGCTCGCTGATATGCTCAAGCGGATCGGCGCGATGGTCGAGCAGGTGACGTTGCCGTTTCAGCCGGAGTCCGGCGCTTATGGCGGTGGGCATAAGCATGGACATGACGAGACGTTTGCCGAGGACTATGCGCTGGCGCAGCAGGTTTACGGCGAGCATCATGGGCATGATCACAGCCATGGACATGACCATGGTCACGCGCACGATCACGGCACCGGGCATGCGCACGCACATGGCGAGAATCACAGCCACGAACATGATCATGATCATGATCACGAGCACGGTCACAGCCACGACCACACCGACTGCGACGCGTCCTGCGACCACGATCACGACCACACCAAACATGCGCATCGCTGAACTCACAGCCTTGCTGCATCTCGCATCGCCGGCGTTGCCGATCGGTGCGTTCAGCTATTCGCAGGGACTCGAAGCGGCCATCGAAGCGCAATTCATCACCGACGCCGATAGCGCCCGCGACTGGATCGCCAGTGGCCTCACTGAAGTCCTGGGGCTCGGCGAGCTACCGTTTCTCGCGCATCAGATTGAACGCTGGCATGCCCATGACGCGGCGGGCCTCGCCCTCGCCAACAGCGAATTCCTCGCAAGCCGCGAATCCGCGGAACTGCGCCGCGAAACCGAGCAAATGGGCTGGTCGCTGCGGCAGTTGTGCGTCTCGCTCGAATGGGGCGATGCGGAGCGCCGCACGACGCTCGCGGCACTCACACCGTTGGCACAACCGACAGCCTTTGCATTTGCTGCCTTCGCCCACGACGTCTCCGCAGACGCCGCGCTCGCCGCGTACGCATTCAGCTGGGTCGAGAACCAGGCCGCAGCCGCACTGAAGGCCGTCCCACTTGGGCAACTCGCAGGACAACGCATCATCGTGGCGCTGCGTGCGCCGATAGACGCTGCCGTCCAGCGCGCACTCGCCACAACTCCCGACGACATCAACACCTTCGCGCCGCAGCTGGGCATTTTGTCGGCGCGTCACGAGTCGCAATACTCGCGGCTCTTCCGCTCATAGAAAAGATCGATCATGAAAGCACCTCAGCACCACACCGCTCATCGCACCAAGAAACTGCCGCCGCTGCGCGTAGGCGTCGGCGGCCCGGTCGGCTCCGGCAAGACCACGCTGCTCGAAATGCTCTGCAAGGCGATGCGCGACCGCTACGACCTCGTCGCCATTACCAACGACATCTATACGAAGGAAGACCAGCGTCTGCTGACGGTAGCGGGCGCGTTGCCGGCCGAACGGATCATGGGCGTGGAAACGGGCGGCTGCCCGCACACCGCGATCCGCGAAGACGCCTCGATCAACCTGGAAGCGGTCGATCGCATGCTGACGCGCTTTCCCGATGCGGACATCGTGTTCATCGAATCGGGCGGCGACAATCTGGCGGCGACGTTTAGCCCCGAGTTGTCGGACCTGACGATCTACGTGATCGACGTCGCCGGTGGCGAGAAGATTCCGCGTAAAGGCGGCCCGGGAATTACGAAGTCGGACATTCTGGTGATCAACAAGACGGACCTCGCACCGATGGTCGGCGCGAACCTCGACGTAATGGCGTCCGATGCGAAGAAAATGCGCGGCGAGCGGCCGTTCGTGATGTGCAATCTGAAGAAGCTCGATGGCCTCGATGAAGTGATCGCGTTTATCGAGAAGAAGGGGTTGCTGACGGTTTGATCTGCCGCGCGCATCGCAACGCGGCCCGCCTCATCAAGTTTCCGGATGGCATTCCGCCAGGAATGCCATCATCTCCGTCGCGTTCTTCGACGTATAAAAACCCACCATCTTTTCGTTGAATTCGCCGGCGCGCTGAGCCGGTACGCTGATAGCATCAATGCCGTTCGACATCAGCACGCCGTTCATCATGAAGCGCGACGTGCGCTTGTTGCCGTCAAAGAAGAACTGTTGCAACGCTCCGAAGAGAAAAAAGGCGCAACCTCGCTCGAAGACGTTGTCGACCTGATCGACGAGTGCGGTTGTGCCAGCAGCAAAGACGCGATTCAGTTCAGGAGCACCAGCAATGGTAGCCAACGGCGTATAGCGTCCCTTCTCGCCCAACGCTACATCCGGCGTGTAATGGGTTTCCTCTCCCTCGCCCCGAAACACGCCCCACTCGAGCGCTTCGTTCCGCGCAACGATGCGATGCAAGTCGCAGAACGTCGCCTTGTCGAGTGTGAACCGCTCACGCTGAACGAGCGCAAGCAGGTACTTCGAACTGTCCGCGAGGTTCAGGATTTGCTCCTGATCCGAGATCTTCCGGCCACCCACAGTCACGCCATCAAGCAACGTCTTGACCTCGGGAAACGTAAAGGGATTACCTTCGAGCACGCTCGCATCCCAGACGAATTCGGGCAGCATCCGATGAAAGCGGAAGGAAACGCGTTTGATCGAATGGATCGGCAGATCTCGTGGAACCGCGGTGCGGTCCCAGTGAAAGCCGAGGTCAGTGAAAAGCGTCATAGGCGGATTATCGGAAAAACGTTGGGTCTCGCGAGAAAACAAGCGGCACTTCCTGCTCTTCGCAGAATATACGATTTATCGCCGAACAAAAGGATACCGCCGGCCAGGTACCGCCACTTTCACTCCACCACCTCCGGCAACAACGCCATCAACACATCCACCGTGCGCGCCGTCGCTCCGCGATGGCGCGCGGCAAACGCCGACGCCGCGCCGCTCATTGCCGTGCGCCGCGCCTTGTCGTTGAAGAGTTCACGCAACGCTCTCGCCAGATCCGCCGGATCCTGCACCTGCACCGCCGCGCCCGCCGCCACGGCATCGGCCGTGGCCTGCGTGAAATTGAACACATGCGGCCCGATCAGCACCGGCACGCCCACCGCGCACGCCTCAATCAGATTCTGTCCACCCAGCGGCAACAGACTGCCGCCGATAAACGCCAGATCGGACGCCGCATAGTAAGCACCCAACTCACCCATCGAATCGCCGAGCAACACGGTCACGCTCGCCGGCAACGCCCGGCCCACGCCCTGTACCGACGCCCCTGCTGCGCCCGGTGCCCAAGTCGAACGACGCTCATAGCGCAGCCCGGCCTTCTCGACCAGCGCCGCCACTTCGTTAAAGCGCTGCGGATGACGCGGCACCAGAATCAGCAACGCATCCTCGACACCTAACGCCGCGAACGCCTGCAGCACAAGCTCCTCTTCATTTTCACGCGTGCTCGCGGCCACCCACACCGGCCGCGAACCGATCGCCGTGCGCCAGGCATGCCCACGTGCCGCGAGTTCCGGCGGCGTGCTCATATCGAACTTCAGATTGCCGAGCACCGCCACGTTACGCGCACCGAGTGCGGTCAAACGCTCAGCATCCGACGGACTCTGCGCCAAGACCCGCGCAAAGCCACCGAACACCTCACGCGTCCCCTTACCGAACCGCGCGGCACGCTTGAACGAGCGCGCCGACATCCGCGCATTGGTCAGCACCAGGGGCACATCGGCCCGCCGGCATTGGTCGATCAGCGTCGGCCACACTTCGGTCTCCATCACGAGTCCGAGCGTCGGACGCCACGCGCGCAAGAAACGTCGCACTACATGCGGCATGTCGTATGGCACGTAGCTGCGCATCACGCGATCGCCGAAGAGTTGCTCGCTGGTGGCGCGGCCGCTCGGCGTCATATGCGTGAGCAGAATGCGCGCATCGGGGCGCGCTTTCATCAGCGCCTCGATCAACGGCTGCGCCGCGCGCGTCTCGCCCACCGATACCGCATGCACCCAGATCAGCGGCGCATCGTCCTCGGGCACGCGGCCACGCGTGTAGCCGAAGCGCTCGCCGATATGCTCGCGATAACCGCGCTCCTTGCGTGAGCGGATCAACAGGCGCAGCACCGCGAGCGGCGCGACGAACCACCAGAGGGCATTATAGATTGCCCTCAGCATCCGCACTCCGCACTCGCGTCCAAAGGGAAGTCGATGAAGTCGAAATCGGCGCAGCCCCGCGCAAAGCCGGCGGCGCTCAAACCAGCGCCCTGCCCTTGAGGCGTTCGAGAATGCCGAGCGGCGCGCACTCGGGTTGCGCCATCGCCTTGACCGGCAGGAAGAAGGTCTGCTCCATCATGAACTGACCGGACATCACGGCGTGCGAAGTCTGATCGGAGAAGCACACCCACACGCAGCCCGGCGGAAACGGCATGGTCTCCTGCGGACTCGACTTCTGGTACTCGAGATCGGCCTTCATGCTGTCGTGCAGATTCAGCATCAGATGGTCGTATTCGCTGCGCAGCGATTTGGTCACGTGCAGCAGGTTCATCAGCCACGCGGAGCCGGGCATCTGCGGCTTGATGCTCGGCAGAAAGCGCCTGGCCATGTCCTCGAACGGTTCACCCACGCGCCACACGCGCGGCGCGCCGGCCGGATTGATGTTGGTGAAAACGCGCAGGATGCGCTCGCCGTAGTTCGGGCGCGACGGGAACGCATCCACGTGAAGGCGGCTATCGTCCTTGCGCCACGAGGTCTGACGCGTTTCCACCTGATGCAGCCGCAGGCTCGTCGGCGCGACGCGCAGCTTGCCGTCGTACTCGGGAAAGAGGCCGTCCACCAGCGTGCGTGCATTGGTCTGATAACGTGCGATCAAAGCGCGTACGGCCGATTGCGTCACCGCATCGCCCACCACGCCATGCAGCGCGCCGCCGTTCGGCTCGAGACTGATGTTCTTGCGATTCGGATCGGCCAGCGCGGGATCGAGCAGCGCCTGCTCGCCCCCTTCGATCGCAAAGCGCAGATTGGGAAAATACAGCACCTTGCCGCGTTCGACGCCGGCCAGCAGCGTCTCGCGCGGCACAGACAGGTTGTGTCCGTGCCAGTCAGCGCTTGCAACTTCGATGATCTGGGTTTCGTTCATGGTCGCCCTTGAAAGCGGATGGAGCGTAATTCTGGTGGCTTGCAGCGTGGTTGCTGTCCTGCAGCATCCTGCCCTCTGGTCAAGCATTGCTGCGCGCGTGGCCCGGCAGGCTGGTCGGTGAAGGCTATAACAACCCGAAACCGGTCAGCGCGGACTTCACTTGCTGCAGCGTCGGCGGCTGGCCAGCGGTGCCGAGATTGATGACATTCGGCGACCAGTAGCCGCCGGTGCGCCACGCGGTGGCGAAATTGTACAACTCGACCGTGGGCCGCTTCAGCGCCGCCGCGATGTGGACTAGACCTGTATCAACTCCGACGGTCGCAGCAGCACCGTCGATCAGTCCCACCACCGCAGGCAACGACAGACGCGGCGGCACGATGGCCGCAGCACCGAACTCCCTGGCAAGCCGCTCGCTGGTCACGCGTTCCGCGTCACTGCCCCACGGCAGCACGATCGAGGCGCCGCGCAGCACCAGCGCCTGCCCCAGTTCGATCCACGCGGCGTCCGGCCATTGCTTGTCGGCCCGCGAGGTGGCGTGCACGAACACCACGTACGGCACGGGCAGGTTCAGATTCGCCTCGGACAGGGCCAGCGCAGCGCGGCCGGTATCGAGGCCGAAGTCGATCTCGTCGGTGGGTTCGGGCTTGGGGTCGTCCAGCGCGGCGGCGACCAGTTGACGCGTGCGCTCCACCACGTGAGTACGAGCTTCGATCGGCACACGCTTGTCGTAGAAGAAGCGCACTGGCCATTCGTAGCCGGCGCCGTCCGTGCGGTTGCCGAGGCCCACCACCGGGCCGCGCGCCATGCTGGCCACCCACGCGGTCTTGATGAGCCCCTGGCAGTCGATCACCAGGTCGTAATTCTCGGCGGCGAGCGCGCGCCGGAACGCACCGATCTCGCGCCAGTTCTCAAGCGAAAAGAGCCGCTTGCGCCAGCGCCGCAGGGACACCGGAATCGCCCGGCGCACGCCGCTCACGAGCTGCACCAGCCCCACGAAGCTCTCTTCGACGAGCCAGTCGATCTGCGCCTCGGGATGGCGGCGATGGATATCCGCGATCACCGGCATGTTGTGAACGACGTCGCCTAGCGACGACACCCGCACGATCAGTATCTTTTGCACGCTCAAGTGGGGATCGCCGGCAATCCGGCGATAAGATGCGTTGAAAGGACGGCAATTTTAGCGCGTCACGTGCAAAAACCATGAAAAAACGCGGCGGGGTAAGTGAATACCACGCCGCGCGAGGGTACGGCTCAGAGAAGCCCGGCGCAAAGCATGGTGACGATGCACCCGATCACGAGCACCGCGCCCACCGTCTTGCGACGGTTCAGTTCGGTCCACAGCAGCACGCCGGTCAGCGACAGCAGGATGAGGCTGCCCGCCAGCGTATCGACCACCAGCACCCACCCGACGCTCATGCCCACGCCCTTGTGCAGGTTGGTCAGCGTGGCGAGAAAGGCGTTTTCCGTGCGCTTGACGGTCACGAAGTCGTTGCCGACCCAGTAGTCCGCCGCGGCGTTCTCGTGCGGCGAGGCGAAACTGATTTCCCAGTGTTCCGGCTGCATCATGCTGCGCTCGCCCCATGCCACCCGATGCGCCGGCTCGTTCTGCATGCGTCCTGGCTTGCCTGCCAGCTTCAGTTCCTGCTTGAGCCACTTTGCCAGCTCGCGCGGCGTTTCAGGCGCGGGTTGCGGCAGCGGCACCTGCACCGTGGAGACCACGGGCTCCCCCGTAGAGACGCGCAAGGGGCCGCCACGATGATTCAGCAGGAACCCGGTGGTGCCGAACAGCAGACCGAGCGCCGCACCCCACAGCCCAATCCAGCCGTGCACCTTGCGCAGCCACTTGATGAAGGTGATACGCCCTGCGCTTTTCGGTTGCCGGGTGGTTTCGGCACCCTGCGGGCCGGTCGCCCGCGCAGGCTTGTCGGGCACGGGGCTCGAACCAACGCCGGCATCGTCGATAACCGGTGTACTCATGTTTCACTCCAAAGACGCAACAGGTTGTGATAGCAACCAACGAGACTGCGGCGTGCCGCGTCGTCGGCCTGGATTGAGTTGAGGCGTTGGATCGCCGTGTCCATATCGAACAGCAGCGCGCGTTGCGTATCGCTGCGCACGAGGCTCTGTGCCCAGAAGAAGCTCGCGAGCCGCACGCCGCGCGTGACGGGCGCGACCTGATGCAGACTGGTGGCCGGATAGACAATCATGTCGCCGGCCGCCAGCTTCACCTGCTGCACGCCGTAGGTATCCTCGATGATCAGTTCGCCGCCATCGTATTCATCCGGGGCGGAGAGAAAGAGCGTCATCGACACATCCGTGCGCACCTTGCTGCCGTTCGGCAACAGACGCACCGCACCGTCCACGTGGCTGCCGAACTGCATGCCGCCTTCGTAACGGTTGAACAGCGGCGGATAGACCTGGTTGGGCAACACTGCGCTGATAAAGAGCGGGTGCCGCTCGAGCTCGGCGAGAATCACATCGCCCAGCTCGCGAGCGAGCGGCGAGAACTGCTCGATCTGCTGGTTGCGTTTGACCGGCGCGCCCTGATAGCCGGCGGTAGCCCGGCCATCGACCCAGGCATCGCCCGCCGCATCGAGCCGTTCGCGCACGAAGCGCAGTTGCTCCTCGTTAAGCACATTCGGAATCTGCAACAGCATCAGTCAATCCTTTCGCGGAGTCGCCGCATTGTACGAACAGGGTGCGTCAACACGGTGACCCCGGAAGTTCACGCAAGTCTGCGTCAGAACCGGTAATCGACCGTAGCCAGCAGCGTGCGGCCAATGCCTGGCACGGAACGGCCACCGTCGGACGGAATCAGCGCATCGTAGTACGTCTTGTTGGTCAGGTTCAGCAGGTTCAGGCGCACATCGTATTTCTTCGCGTGATAGGCCGCCGTCATGTCCCAACGGGTATAGCCGCCGACCTCGACGAAGTTCGTGTTCGAGGCGTAGCGCGCCGACATGTAGCTCGGACCGCCGCCGATTTCCCAGTGCGGGGTTAGCGAGTACGTCGTCCAGAACGTGAGCGTGTTGCGCGGCGTGTTGGCCGGGACGTTCCCCTGGGTGCCGTCGGCCGCCTGCACGATGGTGGCGTCCATGTACGTGTAGCCGCCGTAGACCTGCCACTTGTCGGTGATGTGCCCGGTTACGCCCGCCTGGAAACCGTCGACGCGAACGTCGCCATCAAGCTCGTACTCGGTCGGCGAGACCTGGGTTCGCGCGTTGGTCATTTCCTCGCGGAAGAACGCGGACGTGACCGACAGGTTGCCGCCGAGCAGATCCCACTTGCCGCCCACTTCATACGAACGGGTCGATTCGGGCGCCAGATTCTGCGTCAGGTTGGTCACCGTCAGCGCTTCGAGCGAAGGATCGAACGAGGTGCCGTAGGAGACGTAATACGATTGCCAGTCAGTCGGCTGGTAGATCACGCCAGCGCGCACGCTGGTGAAAAAGTTGGTCTGGCTGGCGTACGACGGCGCGCTGACCGTATTGTGGATCTGCGCCTGGAAGCGATCCCAGCGCAGACCACCAATCAGCTTCCAGTGATCGCCAAGCGAGGCCGTGTCGTTGAAGTAGCCGGCAATTTCGTTGGACCCGGAGTCCGCGTAATTCCCCGTCGTGGTCGTCACCCCTGCCGGGTTGGACAGATAGGCCGGGTTGACCATCGACACGATCGGCAGGTTGTTGCGCGTGTAGGCCTGGTTCGTGTAGCTGTCGTGTCCCACTTCGACACCGGCAATCAGGTCATGCTTGATGAACCCGGTGTTGAATTTGTACTCGAGCGTCGTGTCGTTGTAGATCGAGTGATTCTGGATCACGCGGTCGTGGCTCTGCAGCTTGATGAACAGGTCCGACGGCGACAGCGACGTGTAGTTGCCGTTGGTCAGCGCCGGGCTCGTCGCGAGCGGCCCCGTCAGCACCGATTGCGGCGCGGTTTCGCGCGCGTCCGTCATCGAATGCGAGATTTGCGTCTGGTTGCGCAGCGTGAGGTCGTCGGAGAACCTGTGCTTGATGCCCGCGTTGAATGTCTGCACATCCTGGATGGTGCGGTCCGTCGTGAGGCCGTAGAACGTGTTCTTCGGCACCGGCGACGGATGGCCGTTCAGCGCCTGGACACCATAGTCCGGCATGTCGTAGTTGTGCTGGATCAGCGCGGAGAGCGTGACCTCGGTCGGCGTGCCGATGCCGAAACGCGCTTCGGGCGCGATACCGTAGTCCTTGTTCTTCTCGACGTCGCGCGTCGAACCGAGGCTCTGGCCGAACGCATTGATCCGGATCGCGGACGTATCCGTCAACGGATGATTCAGGTCGACGGTGGTGCGGTAACGGTCGTTGGTGCCGACGGTTGCCGATACGTCGCCCGACTCCTGAAGGTTGGCCTTCTTGCTGACCTGGTTGATCACACCGCCCGTCGAGCCGCGTCCAAACAGCATCGACGACGGGCCATACAGCACCTCGATCTCTTCGAGGTCGAAGGTATCGCGGTAGTACTGGTTTCGGTCGCGGAAGCCGTCGAGATAGATGTCGTTCTGCGCCGTGAAGCCGCGCAGGTTGACGTTATTGCCGATCTGGCCGCCTTCGGCTGCGCCGATCGTCACGCCGGGCGCATTGCGCAACGCGTCCTGAAACGAGGTCGCGCCTTGCGACTGCAGCACGGCCTTGTTAATGACCGTGACCGTCTGAGGGATGTCGCGTAGGGCCGTGGGCGTTTTGGCGCCTACCGTCGAGCGCTCGGCCTGGAAATCCTGCTGAACGCCCTGGCCCGACACGGCGATGGTCGGCAGCGTGCCGCTAGTCGATGCTGCGCTGGAAGACGCGTCTGGAGACACGCCAGGCGATGCATTGGACGACGCGCCCGAAGGCGCAGCCTGCGCGGGAGTCGTCGCTGTGGTCTGCGCCAACGCAGGCGCCGCAAATGGAACGGACAAAGCTAGCGCCAGCGCTGTTGCCAGCGGCGTTTTATTGAACATAGGAATCTCGTCGGTGGAAGTCCTTGCCGGAAACCGCATGCGATGACGGTTTGTGTGACGAAGGAATCGGCGGCTGGCTGGCCGCTCTCCAGTCGACGGGACGGAAGCGGTGGGCTGGCGTTAGTTGTTAATGAGAATTACTATCATTTCATATGTTTCAAAACATTTCAATCGTAAGGAATTCATGCGGGCCGAATAAATCGTTTCGAATTATTACAGAAAGTTATTTGAAAGAATTTTCTGCCGGTGAAATTGGCCCGTGCTGCGGGCAACACGCCGCTCGTGCGCCCGCACGCCCACGCAGCGCGGCCGGACGAGCCCGTCGGTCTGCGCCTCGCAACAGCGATGTATGTCCGGGGTCCCCGGCAGGTCTCGAACGACCCTGGCGGGCCAATACGACGCATCAACAGGACAGCGATCCCTGCGCGTTGCGTGCAAAAGCCCGGCAGACGCGGTGCGGCGGTCCTGCCAACAGAAGGTAGACATGCAAGCCATGTGAAGACCGGGCGCCCGGCGTGCACAGGCCGCAGACTGTCCGCGGCCCGTGAACCGGGTGCGTCTTCCACCTCGCTGCCCTGCTCACTCCCGCATGGCCCGTCTGGCAGTGCCTGCCCGCGCGTGCCGGAAGAAAGCAGGCAGCGCCGTGGGGGCTGCGCCGCGCGCCCCTGTCCCGACCAGCTAAGCACACGGACACCGGTATGACATCCCCGGTGACGTTGTTCACCTCAGCGGTGTCCTCCCCGCCCGTGTGAGCGTTCAGGCGCCCGCAGGAGGGGGCGAGGCAAAACCGGCTGCTTCCTCGAGCCACTCGGCCGGGCTGATGGACGTCAGGCCCAGCGAATCAAGAACCTGGGCGACCCTGTCACGAACGATGGCGAATTTGCGCTGCAACATCACCTTGTGCATGAGCTGGCTCAGGGCTCCTTCGCCGGCCCCCTCACGCCGCGCTTCATCCAGCAGGGCCTGGAAATCGGTTTTACCGTGCAGCCAGTCGCCAAGCCGCTCGCCGTCGCGCTGGATGCGCAGGAGCAGTTCCGTTTCGTGCAGAACCGCAGGTGCGCTCCCCTCTTCCTGCACCCCATGCTCCTCGTAAAATTTCGCGACGAGCGGGTAGGCGGTCTTCGCTGGGTCAAATGGCCCGGCAACATGGATAAAGCGAACCTGGCCGGGAGACATCCCGGCGCCCACCACCGCGTTTGCCATGTTGAAGGCGGCGAGCTGGCATTCTTCGTCCCGCGAGACGGTCAGCAGGCAGAGCTGGTAGTCCGCGGCCGTCCCGGGGTAGTCCGTGAGCAGGCGGATGAAGGCGTCCCGGCTGTCAGCGGCGATGTCCACCAGCGCCCGGGAGGCACTCGCCGCGGCGACGTGGGCGCTCTCGATCAGGTTCGCGCGACAGCGCCGCGTGCCTGGGGGAGTGGGGCCCTGCAAGCGCTGGTCGACGTACAGGATCTGCCCGCCGGTACGGGTCTGGACGAGCGGGGCACTGAGCGCCTGCACGGCAGCGGGTGAGGTACGGATGTGCGCGACCGGTTTCTGGCGTTTCTGGATCATGCTGTTTCTCCTTGGTGTTGCGGTCTGGTTGAAATCGTGGCGGCCCTGCGTCATCGGCAGGCCGCGCGGTGTGGTGCGTCAGACATTGCGCGTCAGACTTGCGGCGGGTCTTTGCGGTCCCTGGGCACCAGCACAAAGCGGTATTTGCCCGTGGCACTGTTGGCGATGCGCAGCCGCCGGCGCGGCGCGGCAAGTCCTGCGAAGCGTGCGGGCTTCCACCCCGAACGGGAAAGGATCATGCGCATGCCCGCGAGCATCAGGTGCAGTTCGTCATCGGGCATGCCGCGCGCCTCGCAATGCTGAATAAAGGGCGCGAAACTCGCCTCCGGGACCGCCGCAAGGGTCGCCGGCAACGCTCCGGACTGCTGCAGATAGGTTTCGTAGATGATCCACAGCGGCATGATCGTGTCACGGACCGCGTTGCCGCCGTGAATGCCGTCAAACGCCGCGGCGGCCTGCCGCGCCAGGGTACTCGGCTGCATGATGCTTCTCCTCAGGTTGTGCCCCGCACGACACCGTGCGGCGCGGTTTCAGGTCATGGATGCACTGGGAGCACGCTCATGCCCGGTTCGATGTCACGTTTGCCCTCGCCGGCGCGCCGGTTGCGTATATGGGCACGCCAGTACGTGCGTGCGCCGTTCTCCTTCACGCGCGGCGGCGGGCGAAACCGCTCGTCATCAGCAATATCCTTCGGTATGCGAATCAAACGGCCATTGTTGAGAATCCTCTGGAAGCGTGGAAGCAGGCCAAGAAGATAAGTCCGCAGGGTGAACAGGCAGCGACCAGGACCGTGCCCCAGATCTGTGCTCACACCCAGCAACACCTCATGCTCGTCCACACCCCGATCGAGCTCCGCGCTCGCCATCTGGTGGCCATATGAGTAACGCAGGCAGTGCCCGGCAATCTCACCCTTGAGGCCAACCGCCCGGTACCGCGCGGAGAGGCTGCCCCTTGAGCCCTCGAGATTTTTGCGCCGCCCCTCGACGAGGCGCCCGTGGTGGGCTCGACAGTAGAGGACTGCCTGCCGGAGTACGGAGACGGTCTCCTCGCGCCGGTGCTCAAGAATCCGGAATCGCCGTTGCCGCCCGCACTTGCCACCCCTGCGAAGCGGCAACGCCTGCGCGCCGCCCAGAAGCAGATGCAGCCATGTTTCAAAATCACGTGTGCTGCGCAGCACCTCGATACGCCGCAATCCAAAAAGCTCCTGCAGACACAGGAGCAGATAGAAACCCTCGTGAACGGCACGCGCGCGAGTGAGTGCCTGGTCCAGTTCCTCAGGCGTGGGTGGCCGTTTCTTGCCATCACGGCACCGCGTCGCGAGTCCGAACGCCTTGTTGGTCATGCTCGCAACGTTACGGCCCAGGCGCGCCATGACGACGCGGATCTCGGTCGCGTAGTTTTTAACCGTGGAGCGCGCCACACCCCTCGCCTCGCAATCATGAAGATAGAGCTCGATCGCGGCGACGGACACGTCCTGGACGCGCCGGGGCAACAGCGCGCGCTCGTGAAGAAAACGGGCGAATCCTTGCCAGACGTCCTTGGTGTTCTCCCAGCTTGCGAAGGCCCCCTGCGGTCCGCGGCGGACCTCACAGGCCTGATGTACCAGCTTGCCCTTCCTGCTCATTTCAACTCTCCTTTGGCTGACGACATGTCCCGCAAGCGCTCTCGCGGGTCATTGCAGCATCAGACGGTCTCGCCAGCGCTACGCGCCGGGCGCACAACACACGACAGGCGATCATGCAACCTCATCGTTAGGACTACAGCACAAGTGGGTTATCCACCTGGCCGGGTGACGCAGCGCCCATGAATAGCGCCAGAAAAGGGGCGTCGGCACCCAGGCCAGGCACGGAAAACCGACAGGCGCGCACTCCCCCCCAGGCGCTGCAAAAAGGGGAGTCCGGGAATGAATCGTTGCTACCAGGGCTGTGAGGCCGGGCCTGGGCGGGGTATCCGGTTAAGCTGAAGGAACCGGCGAACCAGCCGGCTGTAAATCTGGATACCTTTGGGTTTCAGATAATGAGAGCCGCACGGCACGCCTGACATCGGCATGGTCTGGTACGCGTATCCCCCGGCATGGCGGAAGGACCCCAGAGGGCTCACTGGACACCTGTGCAGGCGTGGTTGATATCTGTGCCAACGCGCGGAGATCCGCAACGGCACGCCGACCAAAGTCCGGCGCAACATCGCGTGACCGCAACCGCCCGGTGCCCTGGCAGCAGATTTGATTGATAAATGAAGGGACAGCCATGCGACCCCGCCAGCAGGCGTGGGACGGCAGCCCTGAGTGCTTCACCCCGGATCGGGGGAGCCATCCGCAGACAGGAGCAAGCTGTCCGCGAGCCGCGGCGCACACATGCGTGCAGCGCTGCGACAGTTTTCCAAAAACGGGATGTAATTACGGTTTGATGGCAACGGCGTCAGCGTCGTGCCTGGCGGCACAACGACCTGCTTTCAGCGCACCCAGGACTGACGTCGTGAGGCTGAAACTGCCTGCCTGAGGCGAGCGGTGACATGCGGGCAACGTGCCCGGACACTGCTGTGCCTGCTGTGCTGGTGTTCATCTGACTGAAACTTTCATGCCTGGATAGGCGGAGGCGAAATCTACATAAGCCAAGCGTCTTTATAGCGCGAGTATGGGAATTTAAGCAAGATCTTTTTTAAATCTGCGCGCGAGCAGGACACTGCTGCACGGGCCCGGGCAGGCCGGAGGGCTCTCTGTCACCCCTTGCAGCCCGCATCCCCACCCCGTGCGCACAGGGTTCTCGCGCACTGCGGCCGCCACGCGCGTTGCGTCGACGCAACGCGCGTGGCGCCTTTTACAGATGGCGCCCAACACATCCGACAAGCCAGCCGTTTGGCACCCCGTTGCAGGAAAATCATGGAAATGAAACGCGGGCACCGGTTGACTTCGAAGAGCAGGGCGAGCCGGTACCCGCGCTCTCCGCCAGGGGGGCCGTCAGAACGGCAGTCTGGCGTCCGGCTTCTCGGCCAGAATCACACGTCGGAAGTCTTCCTGGATGCGCGTCAGCGCGGCGTCGTTATCCGCCTCGAAGCGCATTACGACGACCGGCGTAGTGTTCGAGGAGCGCGCCAGACCGAAGCCGTCCGGGTACTCGACGCGCAGGCCATCGATCTTCACGATGTCGTCCGCGCCGGTGAACTGCGCATTCTTCTGCAGTCCCGCAATCAGCTCGAAGTTTTCGCCTTCTTCGAGCTTCAGTTGCAGCTCCGGCGTGGAATGCGAATTCGGCAGCGAGTTCAGCAACGCGCTCGGATCGTCGACGCGCGCCAGGATTTCCAGCAGACGCGCGCCCGTGTACAGGCCGTCGTCGAAGCCATACCAGCGGTCCTTGAAGAACACGTGGCCGCTCATTTCACCAGCCAGCGGCGCACCGGTTTCGCGCAGCTTGGCTTTCACCAGCGAATGGCCGGTCTTCCACATCAGCGGTTCGCCGCCCTTCTCCTTCACCCACTTCGCCAGATTGCGCGTGCACTTCACGTCGTAGATGATCTGCGCGCCCTTGTTGCGCGACAGCACTTCTTCGGCGAACAGCATCAACTGACGGTCCGGATAGATGATCTGGCCGTCCTTGGTGACGACACCCAGACGGTCGCCGTCGCCGTCGAACGCGAAACCGATTTCAGCGTCGGTTTCCTTCAACGCCTTGATCACGTCCTGGAGGTTTTCCGGGTGAGCCGGGTCCGGGTGGTGATTCGGGAAGTTGCCGTCGATCTCCGTGAACAGTTCGACCAGCTCGCAACCGAGCTTCCTGAACAGCTTCGGAGCGAGGCCGCCGGCGACGCCGTTGCCGGTATCCACGACGATCTTCAGCGGACGTGCCAGCTTGATGTCGCTGACGATGCGATCGAGGTAAGCATCGGAAATGTCGTAATCCGTGTAGCTGCCGCTGCCGCTCGCGAAGTTGTCGTCGACGATGCGCTGATGCAGCGCGAGGATCTGCTCGCCATAGATAGCCGCGCCGCGCAGCACCATCTTGAAGCCGTTGTAGTCCGGCGGATTGTGGCTGCCTGTCACGACGATGCACGAGTCGACACGGCGCTCGCCACCCGGCAGTTGCAGCGGCACGCTCGCGCCGAAGTAGCCGACCGGCGTGGGCACCATGCCGACGTTGACGACATCGACACCCGCCGAGCGCAGGCCATCGGACAGCGCCCCGATCAGTTCGGGGCCCGACAGGCGGCCGTCACGGGCCACCACGACGGCGTCGCCGCCTTGTGCACGCACTTCGCTGCCGAACGCGCGGCCGATCAGACGGGCGGTGTCGGCGTCGAGTGTCTTGCCGATCACGCCACGAATGTCATACGCCTTGAAAATGGATTTGGAAATCATGGTTGGCTCACTTGCGTGCATTGGAAAAGTTGACCGGCACCTTGTGTGGTTATCGGCGGTCGTGGGTGGTCATCGCGCTGCGCCCTTGCCGGAGGCGCTCCGGTTCCAACTTATAATTGCGCTTTTCTGTCACGCCTTACAGCCGACTATTCTAATGCTTAGACGCCCTCCGATCATAAAGTTGCCGCTTCTGCCGGCCGGGTGGGCAATCGCACGGACAGGCTCGTCGGATCTGGATAGGCGCACAGGGCGAACCGGGCGAACTGAACGGGCAGGCGCTGGATGCTGACGCTCAAACGCTTCTCCGGGCGCTTTGCCAATCCCGATGTGACGCGAGCGTTTGCGAATATCGTCTGGCTCGGGCTTGAACGGGTGACGCAGATCGCCGTCGCCATTCTCATCAGCGGCATGCTGGCGCGCTACTTCGGACCGGATACCTTCGGCAAATGGCAATACGCCAATACGCTGCTGCTGGTGCTCTCGCCGATCACCTGGGTGTGCGGCGCCGAGATCCTCGTGCCGACCATCGTCAACCGGCCGCCGGCGCAACTGGGCACCGTGCTGGGGAGCGCCTTCGCACTGCGTATCTCGGTTTCGGCCGGGGCCTTGCTCATCACGTGGATCGGCATTGCCGCAGGGCTCACCGATCCGCTCGTCGGCGCCATGCTGGCCGGGCTGGCAGTGACGATGCTGTTCCGCGAGCCGTTTGTCGGCGTGATCAATTCGTGGCTGCAGAGCATGACCTACAGCAAGCCGCAATTGCTCACCAGCATGAGCACGGCCATCGTCAAGGCTGGGCTTGTCTACCTGCTGGTGCGGGCTGCCACGACGCCCGCCCGCTTCGGCTGGCTATGGGCGCTGGAATCGGCGGCGATCGGCGCGGTGCTGCTCGCCTATTACATCCGCCGCCATGGCGGCAAGCTCGGCTGGCATGTCGACCGCTCGCTCTTCAGGCATTTCGCGAGCGCGGGCACCGTGTTCTGGCTCGGCCTGATCTGCATGTACCTGTTCCTGAAACTCGACCGGCTGATGCTGGAGCGGGCCATCTCGTTTGCCGATCTCGGCCGCTATTCGGCTGCCCAGCAACTCAACGAGAACTGGATCACGCTCGCGCTGATGCTGGCGCAAACCATTGCGCCCGCTTTCGTTTACCGCGTACAGGAGCCCGCTCACCTGCGCCGCAATATGTGGCGGCTGACGGCGATGACGGCGGCGCTGATGATCGGCGGCGCAATCGTGCTCGATCTGCTGGCGGGCATCATCATCCGGCGCGTGTTCGGGCCTGCCTACGAAGGCGCCATCGAGATTTTCCGCTGGGCCGTGTGGCTTTCCGTGCCGGCCGGGATCGAGGCGATCGGCAACCTGGTTGTGCTGAAATATCAGGCCAAGTTCGTGTTGCTGGCGAAGTGGCTGCTGGCGCTGGCCGTGGCGTTCGCCGTCAATCTGCTGGCGATCCCACGCCTCGGGCCTTATGGCGCGCTGGTCGGACTGGCGGCCGGTTATCTGGTCGCCGCGTCGGTCAACCTCTATTACATCCGCTTCAAGTTGCGCTCATGACGAATTCATCCGCCCCGGCGCAAAGCCCGCGAACACCGCAATGGCCGCGTGGGCCGCAAGGCTCAGTGGGTCAGCAACTGCGTGCGTCGGACAAAGCCCTTGGCGACGTCGCCGTGCTGTTGCCGGCATATAACGGCCAGGCCGACGTCGACCGTACGCTGGCATCGTTCAGCGAGGACGACGCGCTGGTTCACGTGCTGATCGTCGACGATGGCAGCACGCCGCCGATCGTCGCCCCGGCCCTGCCGAACCTGGAGATCGAAATCTTGCGCATGCCGCAAAACGGCGGCATCGAGAAGGCGCTGCAGACCGGCATCGACGCGCTTGCCGAACGCGGTTTCCGCTATGCCGCGCGAATCGACGCGGGCGATCTGAGCGTGCCGCGCCGGCTCGCGAAACAGCGCGCGTACATGGACGCAAATCCTCAAGTAGCCGGTCTCGGCATGTGGACCCAGGTGGTGACGCGCGACGGCAAGCCGCTCTTCATGCTGAGGCCACCCGCCGCGCCGGATGCGATCCGCCGCCTGCGCTTTTACCGCAGTTGCCTCGCGCACCCTTCGATGATGTTGCGCATCGACGCCGTGCGCGCGGTGGGCAACTACCGCGCCGATTACCGTTCCGCCGAAGACCTCGATCTTTTCCTGCGTCTGATGGAACGCCATGACTGCGCGAACCTGCCGGAACTGGGCCTGTATTACGAGCTGAACGAAGGCGGCATTAGCGCCACCAAACGGCGTGGCCAGGTCGCATCGACCCTGCGCCTGCAACTGCGCTACTTCAACGTGCTCAACCTGTATGACTGGTTAGGGCTCGCGAAGAATCTGCTGCACCTTGTCACGCCGTATCGCACCCTGCAGGCTGTGAAGCGCAGGTTGTATGCGCCCGACGCCGGACACTGAAACCTTGATGCACCCTCGAAGCCCCTGTCAAACCGCCATGAAGCCCAACGTTTCAACCGTGCCAGATGTTGCCCACGTGCCCGACATCGCCGGCGTTGCTGCTGGCCCCGCTGTTTCGTTGCGCATTACACTCGTCTGCAACACTGCCTGGGCAATCTACACGTACCGGCAAGGGCTGATCCGCGAACTGGTCGCACGCGGCGTCGAGGTGACGGTGCTGGCACCGCACGACCGCACTTTCGACCTGCTGGGCGCCATGGGCTGCCACTGCATCGAATTGCCGGTGGCCTCGAAAGGCACCAGCCCGCGCGACGACCTGCGCACGCTATGGGCGCTCTACCGCCACTACCGGACAATCCGCCCGCATATCGTGTTTCACTATACGATCAAGCCGAACATTTACGGCTCGATTGCGGCCAAGCTGGCGGGCGTCGATTCGGTCGCGGTGACCACAGGGCTCGGCTATGTGTTCATCCAGCACAGCCGTGCAGCGCAGGTCGCCAAAAAGCTTTACCGCTTCGCGTTTCGCTTTCCGCGCGAAGTGTGGTTTCTGAACCGCGACGATCAGGCCGCTTTCGTCGATCAGAAGCTGCTCGTGCATCCGGAACGCGCGCGCCTGCTGCACGGCGAAGGGGTGGATCTCGAGCAGTTCGCCTTTACGCCTTTGCCGGACAAGGCGAATTTCGACTTCGTGTTGATTGGCCGGTTGCTGTGGGACAAGGGCGTAGGCGAATACGTGGAGGCCGCGCGAAGCTTGCGCGCACGCTATCCTCAGGCGCGTTTTCGTCTTTTGGGACCCGTGGGCGTGGATAATCCCAGTGCGATCACCCGCGAAGAAGTGGCCGCCTGGGAGCACGAAGGCGTCATCGAATATCTGGGCGAGGCCCACGACGTGCGGCCATTTATCGCCGCAGCCGATTGTGTCGTATTACCCTCGTATCGTGAGGGGGTGCCGCGCACGCTGATGGAAGCCTCGGCGATGGGTCGCCCGATTGTGGCGACCGATGTGCCAGGCTGCCGGGAAGTGGTCGCGGATGGCGTGAATGGTTTGCTGTGCGAAGTGCGCAACGCGGAAAGTCTCGCTGCGCGGCTCGCACAGATGCTCGACATGAGCGGCGTGGCACGCCGCGCCATGGGCGAACGCGGCCGGCAAAAAGTCGCCGCCGAATTCGACGAGCGTGTAGTGGTAGAAAGATATAAAGACCTGGTTCGCAACCTGACAGGCGTTTCACTCTAACGGAGCACAGCATGACCACGAAGGGCACGATTCTGGTAACGGGCGGCGCGGGTTTCATCGGCTCGCATACATCCGTCGAACTGCTGAACGGCGGCTATGACGTTGTCGTGATCGACAATCTCGTGAACAGCAATCGCGAGTCGCTCAGGCGCGTCGAACAGATCGCCGGCCGTGCCGTGACGTTCTACGAAGCCGACGCGCGCGACGAAACCGCGCTGAACCGCATTTTCGATGCGCATCCGGTAACGGGTGCGATCCACTTTGCGGCGTTGAAGGCGGTGGGCGAATCAGTAACGAAGCCGATCGAGTACTACAGCAATAACGTCGGCAGTCTGCTCACGCTGCTCGGTGTGATGCGAGATCGCAATGTGAAGCAGTTTGTGTTCAGCTCGTCCGCTACCGTGTACGGCGTGCCGGAAAGTTCGCCAATCGACGAGTCGTTTCCGCTGTCGGCGACCAACCCTTACGGCCAGTCGAAGCTGATCGCCGAGCAGGTGCTACGCGATCTCGAACTATCGGACCCGAGCTGGCGCATTGCCACGCTGCGCTACTTCAATCCCGTGGGCGCGCATGAGAGCGGGCTGATCGGCGAAGACCCGGCTGGTGTTCCGAACAATCTGATGCCGTACGTCGCGCAGGTGGCGGTGGGCAAGCTCGAGAAACTGCGCGTGTTCGGTGGCGACTATGACACGCCGGATGGCACCGGCGTGCGCGACTACATCCATGTGGTCGATCTGGCGCGCGGGCACCTGGCTGCACTCGACGCGCTGGTGAAGCACGATGCGAGTTTTGTGGTGAACCTCGGTACCGGCCAGGGGTATAGCGTACTCGACGTGGTGCGCTCGTTCGAGAAAGCCTCAGGCCGCCCCGTGCCGTACGAAATCGTGACACGCCGCCCCGGCGACGTGGCGTCCTGCTACGCGAATCCGGCAGCCGCAGCAAAGCTGCTCGGATGGCAGGCGCAGTTTGGTATCGAGCGTATGTGTGTGGATCACTGGCGCTGGCAGGAAAGCAACCCGCAAGGATACAAGGTGTAACGTCTCAAACCGCCCGGTTGACCAGCGCTGACGCGCCCCGGCAGGCCCGCGCTGCGTGAGCTTGTCCGCTTGCCCGCCCGGGCGCAACCACTGTCGTGTTCGGGCGCCGCCCTGGAAGGGGCCGCCGAAAATAAATTCCCGGCTGCTTGCGCGCGGGCAGATCCATGCGATATCAGCGAACTGACCTTGCCCCCGTTTGTCGAAACCCATGACCGGGGATGTTATGCGTCCTTGCCTTGCTGTGCTGCGCACCAGTTCTGCCCGAAAGTCATCGGGCTAACGTAGTTGAGCGTCGAGTGTAACCGGCGTGCATTGTAAAGGCCCAGCCGGTCAATCACCTCGTCCATTGCGGCACGCCGCGTGGCGAAGCGCCGCCCGTGCATACGTGCAACCTTGAGCGAACCCCACAGACTTCCATTCGGTGCATTGACGCTCCTATGTCAGGTGGCAAGCGTCGAACCGGCCAGATCGGCGAGGATGAGTGGGTACAACCTCCTCACCATATAGCGCTTCAGGTAGCGGCGAATTTCCTTGCTGGACATACCTTCCTGCGTCCGGCGCTCGACGTGAGCCCGGGTCCGGGGATCGCTTCTCATGCGGACCATTGCGATGGTCCACAAGGCATTGTTTGCAGACCGGTCGCCGCCCCTGTTCAAGCGATGCCGGACCGTCTTGCCGGACGACACCTGCGACGGACCTGTGCCGCAAAGTGCAGCCAGCGCAGCTTCACTTTTGAGGCGTTCGGGATTGTCTCCCGCCACAGCAGCCAATACCGCAGCGGTCTGAGGGCCGACGCCGAATCTTTCGCGAAGGCGTCTGGCATGCTCGCTGGTCAGACTTTCAAGCACGCTATCGAGAGCTTTGAGCTCCTGCGCCAGCGTCAGCCACCGCTTCGCCAGCAAACGCAGCGAGGTCGTGAGCGTTTGCAAGATTGGCGTTTGGCCCAACGAACGAAGACGGGCACATCCGGTTGTCGCAGCCTCATGTTGCGCAATCCGGATCGGGCAACAGTTGCTGTCGGGGATTTCTGGTTGATAACGTTGGACGAAACGGAGAACGGCGAATTCGAGTAGGCGGGTAAGGCCACACTCCGCTCAAGGGCACTTCGACTCCACCACTGCAGCAACTGGGCGCGGTGGCCCAAAACTCAACTCGGCGCGAACAGTACTCGACGACCGGCACGGCCTGTGCTCCACAGTCATCACCCGCCACCGCCAGATCGCTGCCAGATCGCTGTTGAAGGCTGGCATACCGCCAGCGGTGATCCAACGCTCGCCCACGCTATCCTCGACCTGCTGGTTCACATCGCCTCACGTTCCCAGGCGAGTCGATGCGCAAACGCCGAAATGGTTTGGCCAGCAAAAACCGGAGCCGGAGTTAAGGAACTCACTCCGTGTTGCCATGTCCATGGCGCTCGCCTCGGCGTGGAAACACTGCTCGGTTTCGCGTGGAATGCCGGCTCGCATTGCCGCGGATCGGTCGCCCGATTTGCGCCGAATACGCACCCTGTCAGGCACGGTTGTGCGGCGTCGCAAACCGTCACTGCGACGCAGCGCTCATACCAGACGCAGCATTGCAACGCCGCGGACTAGCTGGCCAGATCGTGGAGAAGATCGGGTAGTCACGTAAGTCATGCGACGTCTCGCCGCTGGGAAGACCGACAGTCATCTCATGGGCGCCGCATTAGCGACACCCCCGTGATCGAGCCGAATCGATCCGCAGCAGACACGGGGGCGGAGCCGGGAATGTCAGATCCTGCTCGCGCTGATCGCTGAGATCCATTCTTCGCGGGAGATCTCAAGACGCTTCAATATCTGACCAGCAAGGAAGCTTGGAATTGCTGGATTGACGCCGTAATGACTACCAAGGCGGAACGGGTGCGCACCGCCGCGCAGAAGCTTAATCTCTGAACCCTTGCCTTGCACGATCTCCACGCCGCACATACGCAGGATCTTGAAAAAGCGGCTACGCCGGATTTGAGGCAAAAAGGGGCCCCGCCCCGCGTTCACCGCGACTGCCGGAATGCTGGCGCCAGCTTCGAAGTGGGGATCAGCATCAATCGGCTCCCGCAATGCTTCGGCATACTCGGCATGGACGAGAAGATCGTTGGCACCGTTTGCGACGCCTGACCCAGAATCAGGCACACCGTCGTGCTGTTTGCGCTGCAGAAAATATCGGTTGATCTTCAGGTAATCTTCGACGATCCGGTCATGCACCTGGCTAATCAGCCAATGCGACACGCGCAGCGCGTCTGTCGCGCCCAGGAAACGTTCAACAGTTAGCCATGGATGCATCAGACAGCCCAAGGCCCCGTCAAAATCGAGGGTGAGGCCTGCCCGGCATGCTCCAGTCTCAAGACCGGCGTGGAGCTCCTCTTCGCTGTCAAAGAATGCAAACATGCCGAATCCATGCGGTCCGAGAAAGCGAAAGACTGCGACACACGTTGAGCCGCGAATGGGGAACGTATACCGGGACGTTCTTTTCGATGAGCAAAGGTACGGAAACGCCTCCAGCAGATCGCCCACGCAGGAATGAAAGTCTGCTCGAAGAACGACGTCGGGATCCATGGCCTCGACATCGACCAGAGCCGCGGAGAGAGGTCTCAGGACAACATCCCGGGTGTACAGCGCGGCGTCCACCCCGTAGAGATTCATGTGGTGGCTCACGCAATTGGCAACATGTTTATTGCGCAGGCACGCTCCTTCCCACTTCAGCAGGTGAAATGCGTCTATACCGTGCCGGCAGACGATGTGTCCCGGTTTGAGGAAGCAGCCCTCAATGAGCTGATAGCACATGCAATCCATGGCCCGTGACCAGATTTCCTGATACATGCGGTCATCGCCATGCGCAATGCGTGTGTCGATCTCGCGGATAAACGTTTCGAAGAGCTTGCCGTAGGTGACGAATGGTTCGTTCTCTACCCCTCGCCGGCGCTTGTACAGCACCTCCTGCATGGCTCGCTCGCACCAGTTCAGGACCCGGGCCTTGAGGTCCATCAATTCGACGTCGGCAAAGAGCTGCACCTTAACGGCCTGCGTCCAGCATCCGGCGTAGCGGTTGTTCAGCGCTCTCGTTGCCTCTATGAGACCATTGCCCTCGTCGCGCAAATTCATGGTGAGAAAGCACGCGAGGCTGAGCGGCAATTTCATGAGGGGCTGCTCCCTGATGATACAGTCACCCGCTTTCACGATGCCCTGTGAATACACGTCCAGCGCGCTCGCCGGTTTGAGATTCAGGATTTTGGCATCTTCCTCTGCCAATCGGCGTGCAACAACGGACGCGGGCAGCTCGATGAGGCTGCTTTCTAACTGTATGGTGCACCCGCCTGCCTGGCCTTCTGCCCGTTGCCCCAGTTTTTTGATGAACTTCGTCACAGCTAAACTCCGATAAAAAGCGCTATCAATGCGTTTCGACAGTCATATGAACTTGGGCGCCACGGCTGGCGAGCCCGTCCACGCTGTCCCTCCACACCGGTGATCGCACGCTTCCATCGGCCTCAACGCATAGCGTCCGTTGCATCGCATCCCGCCACCGGTGGAGCGGGAGAAACCACCTTGCGCGGTCCCGGTAGAACCTATCGGTCATCCCGGGAAGAAATTTAGGTAAAAATTCACGGTGCAGAGCATGGGGAAGGTCGCACTTCGACCGGAATCCGCCGCCCGATGAAGTGCACATGACGTATGAGAACGCAATACGTGCGGCGCAGGCCGTGGTGGCCAAAGGCCGACATCGTCGACGGGAGCCTCGTGTCGGGCCCGTACAATGCGAGAAGACGCAATCTTGACTGGAAGCACGCCATCGCCGTGCAGGTGCAGGCGCCTTTCTCATCACTTGCCGCAGGCCCCATTGACGGACCCGGTCCGTGCTGCCGTGGAGACAACCCGGGGACGCAGTCTTATCACGCAGAGCTGCGAGCTTGGGCCGCCAAGGGTGAGCGCCGCCGCCCGCGCTTTTCAGAAACTGCGGCGGAAGTTCACACTTGGCTGACACAGCTTTCGCTTTCCGTGGCACACGACGTCCCGGTTGCCGGTCCGCCAATCGCGCCTCGTCAGTCATGGAAACTTTTTACACATAATTGCGTGTAACACATAAATGCGCGTTATACTTTGCATTCATTCTGGATGGAGGGTCCTATCATGGCCGAAACCGTTAATTTCACCGGAGCAGTCGATCGCGACCTGCTCAAGCGCGCCAAGATCCTTGCAGCCAAATCGGACACGTCCGTGAATGCGCTGTTCAACGCCGAGTTGCGCTATCTGGTCGAGACGTTTGAGGCAGCGGAAGCCAGCGACAACCAGAACTTTCGTACCCTGGTCGATTTCTCGCTCGGCCGCATCGACGACAAGCAAGCGATGAACGCGCTGGGCATCGACACCGACGAAGACCTGTTCCTGCTCATGGCTCAGGCCCACCTGCCGATGCCGCGGCTCCCGGAGTTGAGCACACGCCGCATGCTCGACGACCTGAACGCGCTGCGCAAATAGCGGATGGCGACCAATACGGCGGTTACCCTGCTTCCTGATGCGGGGCCCCTGATCACGCTCGCCTACGCCGATGCCCTCGATCTGCTGCTGAAACCCGGCTGGGCAATCGAGCTGGTCGACATGGTGCTGCACGAGGTCACACGCAATGAGACGCCGACAAGCGCACGTATCGCTGCATGGATGCGTGACAGTGGCGTTCCGGTTGTCGAAACGAAGGTCTGTCACCATTACTGGCAATCCCGCACCCTCTCACCCGGTCGCAAGGCGAATCTCGGTGAACTCGCGATACAGGAAGCGATGAACGAGTTTGGCCTTGTTGCCGAACGAACCGGCGTCTTTCTGTTCGAGGACCACAAGATCGCTCGCACCAGCTTCCTGTTGCCGGATAACTGCCGCAAGGTCTCAACCCGCGCGTACCTGCTGTTCCTTGAGCAGCACGGTCTGATCGAATCGGCAGCCGATATCGAGCGCCGGGCAATTCGGGCCGGGCGGCATTTCTCGCAGATCCGGTTTCCGCCGGAATAACGCTACTGTCGCCGGTCGCACACGGGCGACAGCAAAGGCCCCTGTCGCAGACTGCTGGATTCAAACATTGGATGACTTGAAGAACCGCGAAAACGAGTAAGCGGCTCGGCTAGCGACGCATCCTCGCACGGCACTAAAGCGCTCGGTGGACCGCGTATGGTGCGGACTTAAGATGGCGGCAACCTACATGCCTGTCTCTTACCACGCAACCGGCGCGCAAGAGCAATCAAGGGCTAGATGCAATCAAGAAAAAGGCGCGGCACCCAGTCTAGAAGACGTACCAGTATTTTCGAACATTTTGCATGATTTATCCTCGACGGATTGGAAATTCTCACATGACGCCGCTGCTAGCGAACATATTCGCAACGCACATTCAGGCAGCTTTCGAGACATGTCAGGTACGCGACATTCGCCCTCGGCAATGCCGGTGGGGTATGCGAAATCGATAACGCCGCGGCAACGATGCCGCTACCAGACGTCGCGGCCGCGACCGCAAGCTCCAGCAGCGATATCTCGTGATCGTCGTGATAAAGAAACACCCCACAGCCTGCGAACCCGTTTCATAAGGACTCCCACCTATCTACCATAGGAAATACAGCCATCAGATAGCGGATGCTCCACTGCCTGTCGCAATACAGGCGTCCGCCACCGATTGCTAAACGCAAATGCACGCGCGCTTCGCCCTGGTTCAGAACCGTGGCCCGACACATTCGATCTCACAGGAAGGAGCGATACAACGGTGTGGCTGGAGCGGTCCGTCCGCCGACATGACGACTCAAACGTCGGGGGCACCCAGACAACGGGCATTCACCGCTTCTATTGTTTCGTTGTGCCGTCGGTCGAAGCGGTCGTTCCGTTAGTAGATGGCGAGGCATGGTGTGTTTCGTGCGGGGCAAGAGCAAGAGCCTCAATGCCCGCGATATCCAACGGTTTGAGGCAATGCCACATCTCGGTCAGAATCGCGTCGCATGAGGGGTAAATCGTGATCATGTTTTCGATCCATCGCTCTACGTCAGTCAGGCGTCCGTCCTTCGCAAGAACTGCGACTTCCCGCGATCGCTCTCTGGCGGCATGCCAACGGCGAGCCGGTGATTGAGTCGTGAGCGGTTCGCGCGCCTTAACTCCTGACCCGCAAAGCTTGGTGCGCGCACAGCGCGAAAGCGAAGCTGCGTCGGCTTCGGACAGGCCGGTTTTTATGTTTTATTGCCTCCGGATATGCGTTTTGCGATTGCCCAATTGTTAAATGTTCTGGTGCTTCGATTTCAATAGGTTTTAGTAGACAAATGAAAAAGCCTATGCGAGAGTTTCGTCTAATACTTACAGGAACTTACCTGCCTGGAACTGCAACACGGAAACCCGACTTTGACGGGAATATTTTCCGGTTGTCAGCTCGCGTAGTGCGGGAAACGGTGCTGAAACAGGAATAGCTTACAGCGCGACATGAGCGTTCGCCATGCTGCGCCGAAAAACGACGCAGTACTTCATTGGGGCGGAAACTATGAGTATTCCGGACACGACGGCGCAAGGCAAACGTTTGCCAAACCAGCCATCGAATTTAGACCGGCAATTTACGCCTTTTCGCGTAATTGGCACCGATAAGCCGTCGCTGTTCGGACCTTCATAAGCCTATGGCCCTCTGCGGCCTGTACTGCCAGGGTGCCAGAAAATAGAAGCGTCCTGGTCGTCCCTCATCGATAACTTTCTCATGTGAATTCTCCAGACAGGAGGATGGCGCTCGTTCGTATTTAGGATGTCTAAGTGTTTGTGTCAGACGTGTGTAAATTTATTTACCCGTAATAAATCAATTCAACACCAACAATTACCTTTCTGCTTATATGTGTAGTTATCCTAAAGAAAGGTGATGGTGAATACACGCAATATTGAACAGGAAAAAATATGAACAGGATATACCGGTCGATCTGGAATAAGGCACTAGGCGCCTTTGTAGCTGCATCGGAGCTGGACAGGTCGCGCGGCAAGTCGGGGGCCAGCGCGGCTGTATGCGACGCACGCAGCAGCCGGCGCAGAGAGCTCGGCGCTTTATCGACATATGGCTTGGCGCCACCGATGATCCCCTTATCGTTGCTGTTGGCTTTCAGCACGTGGGGTGGACAGGCCCATGCGCAGTCCGTGAGTTGCGCGTCGACTCCCTACAATTTCTATGACGGCACTGCTTCGTGCATGGGGTTTCAGGCGTCGGCCACCGGGGCTGGGACCACGGCGCTAGGCGCAAGCGCGATTGCGTCGGCGGTGCAAGCTACGGCGGTTGGTTACCTCGCCACTGCGTCGAATCTCTACGCGGTGGCTCTCGGCTATCTGGCAACGGCTTCAGGCCAAGGCGGAGTGGCGTTGGGCTCCCAAACAATCGCAAGCAACATCAACGCGGTCGCAATCGGCGTTGACGCTGCTGCCACCTCGGCTGGCGCCAGTGCGCTGGGCACCTTCGCCACTGCTACGGGTGGGAACTCAACCGCGGTCGGTGTCAGTTCCGCAGCCAACGGCAACTATGCGTTCTCCGCGGGCTGGTCGTCCGTCGCCACCGGGCCAAACGCGATCGCAATCGGTAGAGGCGCCCAATCCACGGAAGGGATAGCAACAGCGAGCACACTTGCCGTTGGCATGAACGCCATCGCCAGCAGTACTTCCGGTGCAAGCATTGCCGTGGGCCAGGGCGCGAATGCCTCTGCCACAGGTACCGGAGGAGGTTCGCCTATCGCCATTGGCGTCAATGCCACAGCAAGCGGAGCCGGTAACGTGGTGCTTCCGAACGGCAACACCGCCACGGCCTTCGAGGCGCTTGCGGTAGGCAATGGCGCAAGTGCCGCGGGAGAGCAAGGTGTAGCGATCGGCAACTCCACGAACGCTGGCGCAACGTGGAGCACGGCCGTCGGCAGCCTCGCCGGCGCAACGGGTGTCCAATCGACGGCCGTTGGGGTATGGTCGAAGGCTACGGGTGTCGGTTCCACCGCGTTGGGTGGCGGCGGCATCAGCGCCGCTACGGCGGTCCGGGCGACCGCTGACGGTGCAACCGCCATCGGCGGCAATGCGGGAGCAGGCGCTGCGGCAACGGCCACCAATACCGTCGCCATCGGCGGACAATCGACTGCAAATCAGGCCAGTGCCATCGCCGTCGGGTTGCAGACAAATGCAACCGGAACCAACGCCATTGCTATCGGTGCGGCGTCCAACGCGACGGCCAGCGATACAGTTGGCCTGGGTTATAACGCACTAGCGAATAGCACAAACGCGGTTGCGATTGGCCTCAATACCGTCAGCAGTGGTGCCAACGCGGTCGCCTTGGGCAATACTTCAGAAGCGCTCGCCGCCTCGACGGTAGCGTTCGGTGACAGCAATACCGTAGCGGCAGCAGCCGGCACCGGTTCGATTGCCGGTGGACACAACTCGCAAGTGGTAGGCGGGACAGGCGCGGTTGCGCTCGGTGAGGGGCAAACCGCGAGCGGCAACGGCGCAGTGGCCATTGGCGATCCGAACACGGCCACCGGTAACGGCGCAGTGGCGATGGGTGCCGACAATATCGCAAACGGCAATGGCGCGATCGCGTTGGGTAACACGAACGTGGCGACGGGAGCTGGATCGGTCGCGCTCGGCAACGCATCGCAGGCCAATGTCGCGGGCTCGGTGGCGATTGGTAATGGCGCCATTGTCCAGAGCGCCGCGACGAGCGGCGTGGCGCTCGGGTCGGGCGCCACGGCAAGCAGCGCCAACGGCGTGGCGCTGGGCCCGAACGCCGTGGCGAACAATGCCAACGATGTGGCACTGGGGGCAGGCTCGACCACGGCGGCGGCCAATACAGGGACGACTGCACTGTTTGGCGGTACCGCAGCAGGCATCGCGAAGACAGCCTCCGGGGTCGTCTCCGTCGGCAGCGCGGGCAACGAACGTCAGATCCAGAACGTGGCGGCAGGCGTGATCTCGTCGAGCAGCACCGACGCGATCAACGGATCGCAACTGTTCTCGGTCGCGACCGGCGTAAACAATCTGGGCAGCGCGACGGCGAGCGCACTGGGCGGTGGAGCGACATACAACAGTTCGACAGGAGCGATCAGTGCACCGAGCTATACGGTCGACGGCAATACCTACACAAACGTGGGCAGTGCGCTGGAAAGCATCAACAACTCACTTACCGGCGGTGGGATCGAGTACTTCCATGCGAACTCGACGCTTGCAGATTCAACGGCGAACGGTACCAATAGTGTCGCTGTCGGTCCGGTTGCGGTCTCCACCGGAGCGTCTTCAGTTGCAATCGGCAATGGTGCGCAAGCCAGTAATGCGAATGACGTCGCTCTGGGGGCGGGATCCACAACGGCGGCCCCGCATACCGGAACGTTCGACATGACGGGTGGTACAGCAGAGGCGACTGCACCCACGTCTGTCGTGTCGATTGGCGCAGCCGGATCGGAGCGGCAGCTCCAGAACGTCGCAGCGGGTGTCCTGTCAGCGACGTCGACCGACGCCGTTAACGGCTCGCAACTGTTTTCGGTGGCGAGCGCGGGTAACACGACCGGGTCGACGGTCGCTTCGGCGCTGGGCGGAGGTTCCACTTACACACCGGGCAGCGGTGTCTCGGCACCGAGCTACACCGTGCAAGGCAGCACCTATAACAACGTCGGCGGTGCGCTTGGCGGGTTGAACACCAGCCTCACTAACATCGAGAACTCCCTCACTAACATTAATAACGGCGCGGGCATCGAGTACTTCCATGCTGACTCCACAGAAGCGGACAGCCAGGCAACGGGCACCAACAGTATCGCCGTGGGCCCCGAGGCGGTAGCCAGTGGAACTGCCAGCTTCGCGGCAGGCAACGGTGCGCAGGCAACCGCTGACAACGCCATGGCGCTGGGAGCGCAGGCCACTGCTTCTGTCGCGGGCGCAATTGCAATAGGCTCGGGGTCCGTATCTAACCGCACGATTGTCCCCGCGCAAGGTTCGATTGCGACCGGCAGCTACGTGATTCCCTATAACACCACCGACGAGACGCTGCTGGGTGCGGTGTCGTTCGGAACCACCAATGCGTATCGCCAGTTGACCAATGTCGCAGACGGGACGCAACAGCAGGATGCCGTCACCGTGCGGCAACTTGCCGGAGCATTGTCCTCGTTCGCAGTCACGCCCATTGAGTACTTTCACGCCAACTCGACTGAAGCAGACTCGCTGGCCGTAGGCAGCAATTCAATCGCAGTTGGACCGACCACGGTGGTCAATGGCGACAATGGTGTGGGGATTGGCAACGGCGCCATCGTCAATTCGAACGCGCCGGGTGGTGTCGCGATCGGGGAAGCAGCGAGTTCGAATCAGGCCGACGCGATCGCGCTGGGTAGTGGTGCTAACGCAAGTGGCGCACAGTCTGTCGCGCAAGGTGCGAATGCCAGTGTCACGGCTGTGGGAGGCATCGCGCTGGGTTCCGGCGCGCAAAGCAGCGCCACCGATGCAGTGGCGCTAGGCGCCGGTGCATCCGCAACCTATGCGAACAGTGTCGCACTGGGAGCCGGGTCGGTGACGACGGTCGGTGCATTGTCGAACTACATTGCTTATGGTCTGAGCAGCCCCCAGTCCTCAGCAGGGGAAGTCAATATCGGAAACCGGCAGATCACGGGGGTTGCAGCAGGGAGCGTCGGGACCGACGCAGTCAACGTGAGCCAACTCCAGGCAGTTCAGCAGCAGTTGACCACGCTGATCAACAACGCGAACGGCGGCAATGGTGGTTTCCCGTCCACGTCGGGAACAACAACAACCCCGCCTGCGTCAACGGGATCCAATTCGGCCGCGGGCGGACAGGGGGCAGTTGCTTCGGGAACCAGTAGCACGGCTGTAGGCAACAACTCGCAGGCTACCGCCACCGGGTCGACGGCCCTGGGTCAAGGGGCGACGTCGACAGGATCCGGTTCGGTGGCCATCGGTGCCGGTAGTAACGACGAGGGTCGCAGCAATGTGGTCTCGGTGGGGTCGGCCGATTCACCACGGCAGATTACCAATGTCGCTGCCGGCACCGCACCCACTGACGCCGTCAACGTGCAGCAACTGGGAAGCGCCGTCGCACAGGCAAATGCATATACGGATAATCAGATTCAACAGCTGAAGCGTGACGCGGATGGGGGAATCGCAACTGCGATGGCTGTCGCAGGATTGCCGCAACCTTCCGGGCCGGGAAAAAGCATGGTATCGGTCGCCGGCAGCGTTTATCGGGGCCAGTCAGGCCAGGCGGTCGGCATTTCCACAATCTCGGATAACAATCACTGGATCTATAAGGCTGCGGTTTCGACCAATACGCAAGGCTACTATGGCGCGGTCGTGGGTGCAGGTTACCAGTGGTAATGGACATAACGAAGCTTCCAGGTGGCGTCAATGCAGCAACTATGGGTGACGTCATTCCGTTTCTCGCTGCGGCCCATCTCGCGTGCCGCCGCCTGTTCGATGAGAGATGCAAACATGAAAAAGCAATGGAATCTTGCGCTGTCTATCACGTTACTTTCACTGATCGCGGGCTGCGTTGCCGATGGTCCGCCGAAGTTTCCGGATTCTCAATCCGCGACGCAGGCGGGCGGCACCTTCGTCAACCTGGATAACCTGCGCAATGTGGAGCCAGGCCTCACGAAGGACCAGATGTTCGACCTGCTCGGACCGCCTCATTTCCACGAGTGGTTCGTCGGAGGGCATGTCTGGAACTACCTGTTCGATTTTCGTCAAGGCGGAAAGATCGTTACTTGCCAGTATCAGGTGCGATTCGACAAGCAGATGAAGGTGAGCGATACGTACTGGCGCGACCCTTCATGCGCGGATTTTCTTTTGACAGCGGGCGGAACACCGGCGCCGTAGGCTCCCGTTGCCGGACATTCGTCGACGTCGCCTTGCCGTCGCGAATGTCCGCTCCCTCCGAACACTTGCGTCCCCATGCGAATCGACGGACGGCCGCTGTACGTTGGAAGCTGCCGTCAGGTCGCGCTGAGGCGACAGACCGAAGCGGGTCGCATTCTGTCCGTCGCGAAGCTTGGCTCCCGCGTCGCGATGCTGATTGCATGAGACGCCGCTCGTCCATGAAAGGACATCGACGTGTGCGACCGAAATTATCAACGGACGAGATGCCGCCGCCGACGAATTTACTCTCCAGCATTGACGCAAGGCAACCGTAGCAAACGTTGTATGCGCTGGATTACGGTGTAAAGGTGTGTGACGTTGTTAGAGCCCCGCGCATGCGATTGGGGTGACCTTGCCCCCGTTTGACGAATCCCATAGCTGGGTGAATTATGCGGCTTCGCCTCTATGAGCCGCGAACCAGTTCTTTTCGAATGTCATGGGGCTGACGTAATCGAGCGTTGAATGTAACCGGCGCGCGTTGTAAAAACCCAGCCAGTCAATCACCTCATCCATTGCTGCCCGCCGGGTGGGGAAGTGTCGTCCGTGCATGCGTGCTACCTTCAGCGAACCCCATAGACTTTCCGTCGGCGAGTTATCCCAACAATTTCCACGTCGGCTCATCGACGAACGCATGCCGTAGGCCTTCAACGCGTCCTGAAACAGGCCGCTGCAATACTGGCTGCCCCTGTCGCTATGCACGATTACGCCGGCGTCAGGGCGACGCCGGAACCACGCCATTCGCAATGCGTCCGTGACCAGTTCAGCCTTCATGTGCGGCTGCATCGACCAGCCCACCACCTGCCTGCTGAACAGGTCGATGATGGCCGCGAGGTAGACCCAGCCTTCGGCTGTCGCCAGGTACGTGATGTCGGTCGTCCAGACCTGGTTCGGTGCGTTAGCGGTGAAGTCGCGCTCCAGCAGATTCGGCGCCACCGGCAAATCGTGGTTCGAGTTCGTCGTCGCGATGTACTTGCGCTTGTGGCGGGCTCGAATGCCATGCTGCGCCATCAGTTTGCGAACCCGTTCTTTGCCCACGCGCACGCCTTGCGTGAGCAACTCCTTCCACATGCGAGGCCAGCCGTATTCGCCCTTGACCTGCATGTGAATCGCCTTGACTTGCGCGAGCAGTGCATCGTTGCTTACGCGGCTACGGTGCGGCTTGTCGTGCGCGGTGCGTTGCCGGCGCTGATGATATCCGCTGGGACTGACTTCCAGCACTTCGCATAGCACCGAGACCGGCCAGTGGTGTCGATTGCGCTCGATGAACGCGTACTTCACATCGATTCCTTCGCGAAGTACGCTGCGCACTTTTTTAATATGTCTCGCTCCATCTTCAGGCGCGCTACCTCCGCACGCAGCCGCGCCAGCTCCATCTGCTCCGCGCTCACAGGCTTCGTGCCTGCTCTTGCCAGCTTGCCTTCCCGGTCAGCCTTCACCCAGTTGTACAGCGTCTGTTTAACCACACCCAGGGTCGCCGCCACTGCTGCCATGCTTTGCCCGGCTTTGACCAGTCGGACCGCTTCCAGCTTGAACTCGAGCGTGTACTGTGCCCGCTTTGCCTTGCTTGTCATCGTTCTTCTCCTTGCTTGAGTTTACCTGCTCAGCAAGGGATTCGTTTTTCGGGGGCAAGCTCAGGGCGATATCTATGGTATCCACAGTCCAAAGCTTATGCTGGAGTCTCACTCTTTCTATACACGTAGACGGCAATAATCGTTGCCGCGTGCGAACGCAATCAACCGGAACGGAGCCTGAGCATTCGAATCCGTCTTTTGACAACGCCGATATCGCCTCCGAAATTGGCATGCCGACAGTCACCCGTTTATGCACCGTTTCCACCAGTGCCTCCTGATTTGGTGTATAGCAAGAAGTCAAGGTTAGGCAAATAGTCAGGGCGATAAGGAAAGTTCGCACCATGTCATGTCGTCGGGCCTGTGAGGATGTAAGCAACTTTCTGAAGAGCGAGTTCGAAATTGAGTGGAGACTCCAGCGCTGCCCAATCATGACGCGCTTCCCGTTGGTTGTCGATTGCGAAATATGGGAGGGGTGTCCTGATAAAGTCCGTACGCGCTTTGCACGCACTGCTGACGACTGCTTCCGGGAATCGCAACCGACCGTTGTGGGCGCCCTGAGCCGATCGCCGCTGGGCTCAGTGCGGCCGCGTCCAGTGGTCCGGCATTGTTGCCCAGACCGTCGACAATTGGCTAGCGACGGCTAGTGCTCTGCCGGAACGATGCTGGAGATCAAAATCCGTCCCTTAGAGTCAGCAAAGCAGTTGACTGCAACATATTCGCCCGGCGCAGCACGAAAAGAGGCCTGAAACTCGACCTCTTGGCCCTCGACGCGACAAACCAATGCTTCCCTCAGCGCAAATCCTTCTTTGGGACCGGGTCGCAAATGATCTATGCGCTCAATTCTAGCGACGGCAGAACGCATCGACCGATCGGGAATGTTGTTGCTGAAATAGGGTCGCCATATCGCCAGTCACGCGACAAGAAACAAAGCTGCGAACACCCCTACGTAGCGCACGAGGTACTGAGGCCTGCGAGGATAAGGTCCCCACTGATGAGATATGGTCAAGAGTGGTGTTCGGGCGGTTTGATGAGCGGCGATTTCAAGCGGCGGGTTCCTGCTGATCCGGTCGATCGTCTTGCACCGGTTCGCCGTCTTTGAAGGCAATGCCCTCCAACAACAGCTTGATCTGTTCGGGGCCGTTGATACGGCCCCAGGTTTTCTCGGCTTCCTCGATCAGCTTGAATACCAGACCGAGGAAGGTGGGTCGTGATACGCAGTTGCGCGTACGCGTAGTACGGTGTCAACACTTCGCGTTCCGGCAAATAACCTTTGCGCACCACGGCGCGCTGCCCGTGCAATGTCTTGACGTTCTCGAACCGCTCCAGCAGCGCCAACAACTCCGCTTAGATTGCCTGCTGAATCACCTGCCGAGCCCCGTGCCGAACCAATTCGTCCAGCCCCAGACCGACTCCCGATAGTCCGACGACTTCTTTTTCTGTAAACTTGCTCATGGTGGATGGTTTGTTGTTTGCTAGTTTCCGATTTCGACAATCAGATTCTCAGGTAAAACCTCCACCGCCTTCAATCTCCCGCTCCCAAACTTCCCCGCACACCAGAATCGAGCTTATCTCACGGGAGACTGGGTTCGCCAGATGAGCTGTTCGGTCGACAGGCGTATGTTGGTCCGTCGAGCGACAAGGCCGGCACGGTTACGTTCGGTCGTCAATACTCGCCCCTTTACGACACAATGGGCGATGTGTTTGACCCGTTGACCGTGGGCGACTACTGGCAAGACAGCTGGGTGTGGAATGGCATCGGCCCGTACCTGGAAGTAAACAACTCGGTTAAGTACAAGGCGACGTTCAATGGCCTGACTATTGATGCCATCTACGGCTTCGGCAAAAATGCCGGCTCAGTCGGTCTGGGCAGCACGTACGGCATGGAGCTTACGTATGCAGTCGGCCCAGCATCGCTCGACACAGGCTTCCAGCAAACTTCCGTTTCAACTGCGGAGGGCAGCCTGGTCAACGGTGCAAAGATTACTCGTTCACGAAGCGCACGGAGGTTTACGCCACCGTGGACTTCGCGCGCGGCAACGGAGCGTTTGCTGCCGACTATCCGGGCACAACCAACACGAGCACTGGTGTTGTCGAGAAGATTGGCCGTACCAACGACGTTGGCGCAACGGTCGGACTCCGGACAATGTTCCGATTCCCCAATCCGACAAGTTCGACTCCGGACCTGTCTGGACTATCGTCGTAGGCCCGGGCGAACCGGTGGGCGAGACGCAATACACGCGGAGCAAAACTCTTCGAAAACCGGCGTTGACGCGACCGCCCCGGGTATGATTTTACCCCGCCCGTTTGGGCGGCCTTTTTTGGTGCTCTCCGGAAAGCGCAATCGCAGAAACCGCGTGTCAGACTGGATCGAAGCCGCTTTCCCGCCGCGTGCTCTCCTGAAGCCCGGCTGTCAGGAACGCAGCAAAATCCTCAGCAGCCGGCGCTTTGTCGATGACCCCCAGCACATATTCCGTCGCAAGATGGAACGCTTCCGGCAATGGGCCGACGAACAATACCTCGGGGATTTGCAGAACTTCGCTACGCTGCGCGAAGGCAAGCACCCCCTTGCCTTCGACGCCAGCAAGAGCCGCGACCGCCTGTGCTCCACCCGGAAATTCGACAATGTCAGGACGCAGCTTACCTCGGAGATCAAACGCCTCAAGCACGTATATGAGATGACGCCCTACCGTCGACTGCCGCGTATCACCGGTGTAGACGGCATCCACTTCACTCAAGGTCCGTCGCAGCGCATCGACGGTGGAAACCTGGAACGCGCCCGCATCGCCCCTACAGGCGAAACAAGTCGTCGTCGAGCCGAGCGAGCCACCCGGTGTCACGCGTTGCGGAAACGCCTGCTGGAGGCGCTGAAAAAATGCGGAAGTCAGAATCGTTAGACCGCAATCCTCGTGCGTCCGCATAGCTTCGCTCACGCGGTCGAAGGTTGTCCCCACCGCAGCAAAATCCGAAGACAATTTGATTCCATGGCTAGCGAAAAATTCATCGCACACCCTCCCGATCAAACCGCGTGCCGCACCGGCACTTTTAATACTAAGCTGTTGCATCAATTCTCCGATTCATTGATTTTCCTGGGCGACGGGCAGCGCGGTTCTCTCTATGTCACTCCTCAAGGCTGACGGTGGCGAGCGCGGCCAGCGCGCATTTTTCATCATTGTCAGCAGTGTCTCCGCTAATTCCGATGGCACCAAGTACGCGTTCCACAGGGTCGAGAATGAGTACACCACCCGGAACCGGCACGACGTTGCCGTCAGTGAGTGCCGCAATCGCCGCGAAGAAGTGCGGCACCTGGCCGACCCGTTCAGACATTACGCGGGTCGACTGTCCAAGCCCCAATGCGCCACGCGCCTTGGCGGTCGCGATTTCGGCACGCATGTTGCCAGAATTGTCTTCGCGCTTTAACGCGGTCAGGTGGCCGCCGCGATCCAGTACTGCGACTGTTATCGGGTGCAGATTCAGTTTGCGCGCCTCGGACAATGCAGCGTCAATAATCCGCGTGGCTTGCGCCAAAGTAATGTCTGTCATGTTAGTACTCTTGGTGATGCCGGTTTAACGGCTTGATAAGTTTGCCTGGCGAAGCAGACAGTATTTCGAACACCGTGGACGGGTCCCCGGATCTCATACCCTGCTCGCATGTGAGCGTACCCGGATATGTTTGGACGGCTCGGAGAACGACAACGGGCCTCCTCGACAAGGCCGCCATTCTCATCCAAGATAATTGTCCAAGAAAGCAAGTGTGCGCCTCTGCGCGAGGTCGTAGTCAACCTGGCTGAACGGCGCACGAACATCGCAGCCGAAGCCATGCCTTGCGCCCGGATAGACGCAGATTTCAACCTCCGGCCGAGCCTGCCGCAAAGCTTCTACATCCATCATCGGCACGGACGCGTCCTGTTCGCCAAAGTGCAGCAGTGCAGGACAGTTTGGCTCTTCATCGCGCAGGGCTGCTATTCCACCGCCGTACCAGCCACAGGCGGCCTGAAAGACCCGCGTCCGGGTCGCGCCAAGCCACGCGACACAGGCACCGAGGGAATAGCCGACGATGCCGCACCGGGATGTCCCAGGTGCGACGGCAGCCGCTTCAATATCCGCGACCGTTTCGGAATCCTTCATCCGGGTGCGGGATTCACGGCCCCTGAGCCTTTCCTCCTCCGAATATCCCATCTCTATACCACGTTCGATACGGTCGAACATTGCGGGTGCTACGACCTTGTAGCCTTGCGCCGCGAAGCGATCCGCAACATCGCGGATGCGCGTATTGAGTCCGAAGATCTCCTGCACGATGACCAACCCGTAGGCAGCGTCCTCGGGGCCCGCCATATAACCCGACAATTCAAACCCGTCTTTCGCACACAACTGAACTCGGCCTCGCACGTTATCGCTCCATTTGACTTCAGCTATTGATGACCTGCGTACAGTTCGGGTGGTATCTCGCAGAATCCGCAACGCCAACCGACGTTATCCCTGCGGTGATCCAATGGAAAACTGGTGATTGCGGCAGAGTGATCATATCCATGCCCATTCCAGGCTGCGAATATCGCCGAACTCTTGCTTCACTTTTGTCCACGTGACGCCTCCGTCTTTAGAACGGAAAACCTGCCCGAGTTTGCTGCTGCAGAAGATTAGATCCGGATTCTCGGGATGAGGTGCAAACTTCCAGAGCGTGCTGTTGAGCTCGAACCGCATCGGAACCTTGCGCCACGTGTCACCGTGATTGTCGCTGCGGAACAGATTGCCCCAGGAGCCCGGCGGCCCGTTCCCATTCGTGACGAAAATCGTTTGCGGAGCATGAGGCATAACAATCACAGAGCGTGTGTACTGATCAGACGCATCCAGAGGAATGTGAGACCACGTCTCGCCCTGGTTACCGGTCATGTGCAGACCTTTGTCCGTCGCGGCGAAAACGCGCTCCCTGACCGGCGAGACAGCGAGGCCGTGAATGTCCCCGGATATCAGCCCGCACGTCGTCTGCTTCCACGTCTCGCCACGATCGCCCGAGCGCCAGATGTAATCGATCTCAACGCTACCCCAGATCGTGTTCTCGTCCTTCGGATCAAAAACAAACTTGGTGACGCGGGGATAGACTACTGCGGGGCAGCTCTGCGCCAGTCGTGCGGAAAGCCACGTCCACGTTTTGCCACCATCACTTGAGCGATAGAAAGCAGCCGGGTATCGTGTCCCGGCGAGGATAAAGTCAGGGTCCGAGGGTGCTTGGGCAAGTGCCCAAACGGGCGTCCTGCTGAACTCATTGAACAGCGGAACCCACTCCTCGTCTGCAGTACGCCAACGCATAATTCCATTATCGGTACCTGCCAAAAGTTCGCCTGGCCGTGCAGGATGCGAGCTCAATGCCCAGGCGGGCGTCACCGGGTAATGAATACCCTTTGTCATTCTTCTCCAACTCACGCCTTCGTCAGAGCTTGCCCATGCCATCATCGTTGCAGTACCGACCACGATTTGCATCCGCGCCTCCTGTGGGATCGTTTGGCCTCATTTCGTAAGATCGAGTTATAGACGAAGGTCCGAGGAAGCCGGTAACCAGAATGCTTGCAGAGTTACCCTTTTGTTTGATCGAAACCAGCCTCAAGACATTACCGGGCAAGAAGAAGAGCGAGCCGCGGGTACCCCGGTCACTGAACAATCCGTAGAGCCTTAAGCGTTGGGGCTCCACGGTGGAAATCGTGTTGCTGGAATTGCAAAGACATGGCAGCCTCTTCGTTTTGCTGTCTCCCCAGTTTCATTTTGCTGCCTCTCGCAACGGAGGTTGTCGAGCCGTATGCGCTGCAAGATCGTGGGTTTCGGGAGGCGAGCTCACGTGGGTGGCGCCAGGTATTGGTCATGTACCTGGAGTGCTCGCGCAGGCCTCTAAAGACGTTGGACTATCTGATCAGGATGAATCGCCCGCATCGGGCAGTGCCTCGTCCAATGATCCTGCTCAAAACGCTCGCACAACTCACCTCAGCGCGGGGACATTCGGTTCTGTTCGTGGCAAAACTGGGAGAGAAAATCACTGGTACCGTAGGCATGAGCCTGCTTGATACTCACGTGGGCAATACGGCACATCCGTACACGGCAAGTACGCTCGCCGCGTATCGCGGTCGCGGGATTCAGGTCGAACTGCTCCGCGCAACACAGGCCGCACCAAACGGTGCGCGAAGTCGGACGCCCGTCACGAGATGGTCGCTGCGGAGATTTCACGGTCTATACTGACCGAATCTCCTCCATGTCTCATTTGATATGGACTCAGCCCGCCGGCTGGCGGGTATCTTTTGAACTAACATTTTGTCGAACGTCGCAGATGTGCTCTTCGATGCACCTTCCGGCCGGTTTCTGGAATCCATGACACCGCGAAGCGCGCCAGAGCATCCTGACTAGCGATCCAGCCGCCCCCGAGTTGATCAGCTGACATTTTACGAGCCATCAATTCTCTGCCCTTCGGGCCGACCACCATCCGTTCTTCATCGCTAGCGCTGCAATTACTGCGGCTTCAAATGGATACGCGAGACGGATCCGGCTAAGCCGGATAGAGTCGAGTGAATCTGCCTTTATCACATCCAACACCGTGCCTCCTGTGCGGCGGACTCCTCTTCGCTATCGCCGACCATTGAACGCCCGAGCGCTTCGGACGACAGGGACAGGTATCCCGCGCGTCCCGAGCCATTAGCGGCGACGTTTATCCTGAGCGGTCACGGTACGCCCCGAAGGACGGAGATGAAAAGTCCTTTGCGCGCCGGGAAACCCGGCCCGCTGTGCTTTTAAAGAGAATCACAGGTGTGCCCGTGCTGAGGAACAATCGTGTCGGCACATGCAGCACACTATCCGCCCACTCCACCTCCGATTCAAGGACAGGCAAACACGTAATCGATGATGCTATGATTTGAAACCAACGCAACAGACCATGTCCCGTGCGGGTTTCCATGAAGACTGCAGATACTTCCGAAAAAGCAACGCCCGAGAAAGCGGCCGTTACGCACAGGCGCGTCATCAAATCAAATACGCGGGACGAGTCCCTCGTACAGGAACGGCGCAATCATCTGGTCAAGGCCGCAATCACTGTCTTCATTGAGAAAGGTTTTCACGAGGCAACCGTCCGCGACATCGGCAAAGCTGCCGACATGACGCAGGGGACGATCTACAACTATGTGAAGTCAAAGGACGATATCCTTTATCTGGTCTGCGACAGAATCATCACGGAATATCAACTGAAGGTCAAACGTGCTATCGATGAAGTCGATGATCCCGCAGCGCGTATCAAGGCAGCACTGCGCGCCACCAGCGAGATCGTTCACGACCACGAGAACGAAATCCTGTTGATCTACCAAAACAGTCACCTGCTCGACAAGCGCTCACGCAAGGTCATCCTCGCGCGCGTCAAGGAGTTTATCCAGATGTTCGAGGACATCGTGACACAGGCGTCATCCCAAGCAAAGATCACCGTGCGCAACCCGCGTATCACTGCCAATATTGTCACCTTTCTGCCCACCATGATTGCGCTGCGCCGCTGGTCACTCCGTGAGCGGGCAAAACCTGCAGAGGTAATCGAAGAACTCAGTAACTTTATGGCGCGTGGGCTCGGATTCTGACACGAGCTAACGACCAGCCGAAATTGTGTCCATTACTCCTCTCGCACTGAAAATAGTTGATACCGCACTCCAATACGGGCCCGAATCGAAACGGTGGCCGTAGAGTCCCAACAGGTTAAACCACCGTTTTGGATATCAGGACACGCTGGCGACAAGGTCCGTGCGCTTGATCTTGCCAGTCGGTGTCATCGGAAACTCGTTGACAACAACCAGCTGCTCCGGCAGTTTGTAATCGGCCACCTTGCCTCGCAGAAACGCAACCACCTGCTCCAACGTTACTTCATGACCGGGGCGCAACGTTGCAAAAAGGCAGCCCTTCTCGCCAACACGCTCATCAGGAACACCTACGACGGCGAGTTGCTGGAACGCTGGATATTCATAGAGAATCTCCTCGACCTCGCGCGGGAAGTACTTCTTGCCACCGCGGTTGATGATTTCCTTACGACGCCCCACGATTGCGACGTTGTGTGCATCATCGATGAACTTGCCAAGGTCACCCGTTAGAAACCAGTCATCACCGGGGAAGCTCTTGCTGTTTTCCTCCGCATTATTCAGGTAGCCGAGGTGAATCGAAGGACCGCGAGCTGCAATTTCACCTTCCTCGAACAGATCTGCACGCGTTCCATCCGGCCTGAAGATCTCGAGTTCCAGACCTTCCACGACCCGTCCGACGGTCCCGTTGACTGCCAGCGGATCGTCACCTATCCGCGTGTAGGAGTGAAAACCCGTTTCTAGCATGCCGTACAGTTCGACCAGCGCCGTTTCTGGAAGCCTTCGTTGGAACATCCGAATCGTCTCTACCGGAGCGGAAGCACCACCCGTAACTATCACACGCAACGAATCGAGTTTCCGGCTGTCTATCTCATCGTGCCCGAGCATCGCCATAATTGATGCGGGTGCTGTCGGAATATAGGTTACCTTTTCACGCTCGATCAACGCGAGTGCTTCTCCCGACGAAAATCGCTCCATCAGGTATGCCCTCGCGCCCGTCATGATTGTCTGCAGAAGTGTCAGGTAACCCCAGTTCAGACCAACGGGCAAATAGGCCAGGAGGACATCCGACTCGCGTACAGCCATGTCCTTGCTGAGGATCATTGCCGCATAGAGCGTCGTGTTAGTGCTATGAAGGACCGCCTTCGGGTTTCCCGTTGTCCCAGAGGTGAATGCCATCCGAATGATCCTGTCGGGGGACACTTTCACCCATTCCCCGGACGCTAGTGACTCGTGCCGCGCAAGATTGGCCATCGACGAAACGTCGGCGTCGGAAACATCGTCGACGCAGATAATTGTGAAATCCTGGCTGCGTGTTCTAACGTCCCGTGCCATTGGCAAGTACTCGAATCCGCGCATCTGTTTCGCGCACACATAGGCGACGGACTGCGAGAACTTCATGATGTATTCGAGTTCCGAAGCGCGAAAATCCGGACTGATCTGATTTGCGATCGCCCCGATGAGTTCAAGCGCGAAAAAGGCAACCGGAAATTCTACCCGGTTCGGTAGCTGTAACGTCACGACGTCGCCCGAGCGGATACCAACGCTTCTGAAGAACGTCGCACAACGGGTTACCTCATCCGCTAACTCTGCGTAGCTAAGGCGCCGATTTCTGTCAGCGAACACTTCCTTGCCGCCGTAACACTTCGCGGCTTCAAACAGGACATCGTGAAAGGACTGGTCAGCCCAATATCCAGCCGCTCGATATTGTCGAGCGCGCTCCTCGCATGGAAACTGTGTAGCCTCAATCATGATGCACCTCAACGAGTAGCCCGGAAAAGCCCGCCGTCGACCTGCGTCGTCGTGCCCGTAATGTACGAGCCCCGCGGTGAGACAAGTAACGCGACCAGATTCGCAATGTCCTGCGGGGTACCGATTCTGCCCAGTGGAACTTCCGCGCAGAGCTTGGCCTGTACGTCATCCGCCGGCTCATCACCGGCTGCGAATACCTTCTGCAGCCGCGGCGTGTTGATATATCCTGGACAGATCGTATTGATCTTGATCTGCTTGGCCGCCAGTTCAAGTGCCAAAGTCTTTGCCAATCCGATTACCGCCGACCAGGTTGCAACCGACAGGCCAAATTGCGGAATTGGCTGGATCGCGGAGATCGCGGTGATGTTGAGAATGCTGCCCCCTCCTCTCTGCTCCATTGAGGGAACGACCTGACGGATCATGCGGATGACGCTAAGCAAATTCTGTTCGACCGCTCTCTCCCACGCCGCATCGTCAAAAGAAAGAACGGGCCCCAACGGGGGCGCACCTGCATTGTTCACAAGGATATCGACGCCACTGCATTCGTCGAGGGTCCTACCAACGATTTCCTGGCAAGCGGACTCCGTTCGAAGATCCGCCGCGACTGGAATTACCCGGGCCCCGGTCTCCTCTGCGATCCGGCGAGCGCTCGCAAGGAGCGGCTCCTTGCGTCTTGCCGTGATGACCACGGTCGCCCCTTCCATCGCCAGCGTGTGTGCGATGCTATAGCCGATGCCCTGGCTGGCCCCTCCCACAATTGCGATCTTATCCTTCAGGTGCAAGTCCATCAGTTGTCTCCTTCACCGAGAAAATTGCTCGCATTGCGCCAGAAGACCTTCTCCAGTATTTCCTCGGAATATCCCTCCGCTTTCCAGTCAGTGACGAGCCGCTCATACGTGTAAAGCGGAATGTCTGCACCAAACATCACGCGGTCCTGCAGACGCCTCGAAATGTCATGTTTTAGTTCGTGCGTGAAGTACTTGGGCGACCACCCGTGCAGTTCATACCAGATATTGCGTTTGTGCATGAGCACCGCGATCGTCTCGGCTTGCCATGGCCAGCCCGGCCTTGCTGCAACGATTTTCAGGTCGGGATAGGTGGCCGCGACAAAATCAAGGTGCCTCGGATGGCAATTATCAAGAATGATGCCGCCACCGCCAGGCAGCCCCGCTCCCAGACCGGTAGTACCGACAAAAATCAGGGCTGGAATCCCGGCCTCGATACATAGTCTGTAGTACGGGGCAAAGGCCTCGTCGCTCGCCGGGGCCGTACCGGACGAAGAAACTGCAAAGCCAACGAAACCTGGAGCCTCGTCGATACAGCGTCTGAGTTCGTTCACACCGGCCGTTCCGCTTTTGTGCGGATCGATGTGAATCCAGTGTCCGACAACAGACGATCCGATTTCGCGCTGTGTCGCGAAGGCGTAGTCGTGCAATGCCTGCATCTCGTCGAGTGGCAGAAATTTTGCAAAACCAAAGTCAAGGATGGCGCGCGCATTGTTCTTCGTAAAGTACTCGGCCATTTCCCATTCGGACATGTAGCGCGGTTCAGAATTCCACGTCTTGCGCTGCTGGGCCAACTCCTGTTCGGTTCTCAACGGAAATCCGCGCCTCGTAGGCCAGTGTGAATGTACGTCGATGATCTTCATTCTTTCTCCAGTATCCGAAGAATACTTGCTCGCAGTACCACGGCCCTACGTGCGAACTCCCTGCTTCCAGCTGGCAAACCAATGTGACTGAGCGCTCAGTTTATGTCCGGAAATAGTAAAAGTCAATTTCACGGTCACCTCCTCCGTCACCCTGATCAACACGCCAGTCGACGCTCCGATCAACGTCGTGATCCTCTGAACGGCAGGGCTTCGGGACTCACGCGCCGCCCAGTCGTTGACGCAACGAGACTCGCACGGCAGTGGGGCAGACAAGCGCGTGTTTTCCAGCTAGCGCCCCTTGAAATGCCTTCTCGTTCAGAATTTCACCCAGCCAGACCCAGTGGCAGACCTCTGCAAAGCGCCAAACAGCCTGGTATCCTGAAGATCACTTCCATGGACCTCCCGATCGAACCACGACCGGGTCTGCCTGACGGCCGCCGGCCATCTCGCTCGCGCCCGTGATTCCGGGTACGCCTGAATACCAGGCATCACACTGAAAGTAAATTTCAAGAAAGCAACGACAGTCGGGGGCGGTTAGGGCCATTGTTGCGACTATAGAAGAATTATTTCCGAATCGAGCGATAAAGTCAGGTGCACTCTGTGTCGAAAACAGGTCTATCTTCCCAGCGTTTAATGCCTGGTTAGTAACGCGCGCTCATACAGCGTCCGGTCGAGTGCGACCTGGCCGTAATTCGCCAATCGTCCCAGTCGTTGACTCCAGCTTGCTCTTTTATTGAGCCGACCGAAGAGATCACAATCAATTCAATAGCATCAGCCTGATGGCAAGCTTTAGCGCTGCCTGCTGTTTTTTGAAGTAACAGAGGAGGTCAAACTTTCCGGATATTTCTTCAGCCGGTATGGCGAACACCGCATTAGCTCCCGACACCTCCAGGGTGTAAACCTCTTCCAGAGCATTGAGCTGCCGATAATGAAGACGAATGCCTGTGACATTTGTGTGCGGACTTGCTCGCACCTGCAATTGAAGGAGCTGCCCGACTGAAACCTGGCTGGGTGGCGTGTGGATAATGCTTGGGCGCGCGAGGGCCATCGGATAATGCTCCTCCGCAGGTGGTGCGGCTTTTCTCGCCAGGTTTCGGAGCAGCATACTTGCTGACCTTGCCCGTTTTCATGCTAGAAAGCAGGAAGCCGCAAGTCTAGTTCTGTACCGCGCCATTCCTGGTTACCTCCCAGTTTTGACCCTGCCCTTGATACCGCCGCCTCAATCTGCGAACCAATGCCGTCGAATAATTCAGCAGTCTCGTGTGGCCCCTGCTTTGCCGATGCATGGTTCTGTACGACGTTTCGAGCCGCTTCGGCTGGGCTAGCGATGAAACTCTGGTCGCTCGGGAGTACATCTTTATAGTCTGCGATTAATCCGCCTGGGTTGATTTCGGGCCAGATGTACATGTTTGGATCTGCGAGGTGAGCGGCAGCAATTTCGGAGACAACACACCTTCCGGCGTGGTAGGTCGTTGATACATCCGCGGCCGCATCCCCAAAGCGGCTGCGCAGCTCAGTCATCCACACATCTTCCGATGCGGTGGGGTTATAGCTCAACCGTCCCCAAAGCAAGTAAAACATCCAGTGACGCTCAAACTCCCAATTCCAGAATTTCCGATCGTTATGAGATACGTATTGATTCTTATCGAAGATTTCCCATTTTCCCGGTCCGTTGCCATAGCCTTTTTGCGCCAGAGGGGCATCGATCTCAAATCCAGTACTATCGGACAGCGAAAACGTAGGTACTGCGCGTCGTACATACGCGGGATCGCCCTATAGTAAAACTCGGTTCTTCGAACCCGTGGAACTGGACGTTGTGGCCGTGCGCCATTGTGCCTGGCGCGATATCGGACGTGGCACAGCCGATCACCACGTTGTCGTCGGGATGCAGTTCGATCATGGGGCCGCTGATGGTCTCGCTGGATAATTCGGTCATATATTTGTGGCCTCGAAAGGGGTTCTGTCGCAGTACGGTGGTTGAGCCTTACAAAGACGATATACTTAGGATTACTTATATTATCAATGAATATAACTGACAGGCTGTAGATGGCTTGATTTTGTCAGTGTGCTTCATCTTCCCTTTGGCGATCATATGTATGATCTCGATGCCACTCAGAATGACACTCGCGGCGGAAGTCCTTGAACCCGACTTTCGGTCCGTCGATGCGTTTGATCGCCCAATGGTCCTGCTCAATCACGTTATTCAGATACTTGACCTGACAAACCTTGGTGGGCGTGTCGCGCCCAGCGTTCACCACGCGCAGCGCGGCCAGGTTGGCTCCGCTTTTGTCGATAGACACCGTCTCGGGTACGCTGTTTTGCTAGAGCGATTTCTCGAAAAAAACTGGTCAGTCGCCTTGCTACGCTTGGTTCGCAGACGAAAATCAATGTGTTGTCTTCCCTGTCCACGGCCTGATAGAGACAATCCCATTCACGCAGGTTTCGTCCATCCTCTAGATCTTGCCAACTGGCCGATTGCGGCGGCGGAACACCGTCTCAAGCACCGGCAGAAACTTGATGGCCCAGCAGTGCACCATGGAGTGATCGACCGCAGCCCCACGCTCCGCCATCATTTCGTCGCGACGCGAGCTAAGCGGATAGGCAACGTACCAACGCACGCAGCTACCTCAGTTGGCAGCTCGCTACGTTGCTTTAAAAGCGTGAGGCGATTACCTAGGCCACTGTGGGCGGCAGCCCGTTGAACTTGTGCCAATGGGCGGGCCACCCACAGCGACCAATGCATCTGTTGCCATTTGCACATCCGATGGTTCAACGCCTGATTACCAGCCGAATTCGCCATAGCAGTTGAAATTGATCCTCCATCGCGATGCGACTTGCTTAGACGAGCGTGATGAACCTTTCTCCTTTCCGCGGCGTTCGCCGATTCGTTTCTTAAAGGCGAAGACATGAGGCGTTTCCCCTTTCGTAGTCAATCTTATAGTGAGGACTTCAAAGCTTTGGCACACCAATTTTGATTTCCGCGAACAAATCCGCCATCGACCTCCGGCGTCCATTTGGTGTCGCTGTCAGTGAGCCCACTGACAGCGACACCATCGATACGCATGCCGGCCCGTAATGTCCGGTTTTGCACAATCACATGGTTCAACGTTTCACTGACTGCCAGTGACGCGTGCGGTCTTTGGCTTTGCCAACGCTGGGGGCGCACCTTCGATGCCAAAACCCGCGGATTGCTCTGCCGACCAATCACCCGTGATACGGATGCCCCCGATAGTCTTCACATTCTTCAGCCTCGGTAGTTTGTGCTCACTAATGGGCTGCGGCGAGCGCCTTCAGGGATGACATGGCCGGCGCCCTCGCACACCGGAGCCGCGCCGTGTGCGTTTGCGCGCCTGCGTCGCTCACCTCGGCTTTGCGTCAGGCGTTCAGCCTGAACATCGAGACCGACGCTTTCAGATCCTTCGCCTGCGCCTCTAGCGAGCTGGCGGCGGCGGCTGCCTGTTCGACCAGCGCGGCGTTCTGCTGCGTGACCTCGTCCATCTGTGTGACCGCCTGGTTGACCTGGCCGATGCCCTTGCTCTGTTCCCGCGAGGCGGCGGTAATTTCCCCCACGATGTTGGTCACGCGCCGGATCTCGTGAGTTATCTCGCTCATCTTTGTGCCGGCTTCCAGTACATGGGCGGCACCTGCCCGAACCCGCTCCACGGAATCCTGGATCAGCTCCTTGATCTCCTTGGCCGCCGCCGAGGAACGCTGCGCCAGCGAACGCACTTCCGAGGCAACCACCGCGAAACCTCGCCCCTGTTCGCCTGCCCGTGCGGCTTCCACGGCCGCGTTCAGTGCGAGAATATTGGTCTGGAAGGCTATGCCCTCAATGAGGTCGACAATATTGGCAATCTTGTCTGAGCTGGCGTTGATGCCCTCCATGGTTTCCACCACCCGTGACACCGCGGTGCCTCCCTGTTCCGCCACCTGAGCAGCCTGTGCAGCGAGCTGGTTGGCCTGACCGGCATTGTCAGCATTCTGGGTGACGGTCGAGGTCAGTTGCTCCATGCTCGACGCGGTTTCCTCGAGCGAGGCGGCCTGCTCCTCGGTGCGCTGCGACAGATCCTGATTGCCCGTCGCGATCTGGTGCGTGGCGGTGGCAATCGAGTCGGCCGAGATCTTGATCGTGCCGATCGTCTGCGTGAGCTGCTCCTGCATGCGCTTCATCGAAAACAGCAGGCTCGAGCGATCATCCGGTGCCGTCTTCACCATGCCAGTGAGATCGTTACCGGCAATCTGGTTGGCAATTTCGGCGGCGTACGACGGGTCGCCTCCCAGTGAGCGGAGAATGCCGCGGTTGAGCAGCACCACCACAGCCGACAGGGCGCCAGCCAGTACCACTAGGACCCCGAGGTTCTGGTACAGCGCCGAGCGGAACGCCGCATCAATGTCGTCGACGTAGAGCCCCGTGTTGAGAATCCAGTCCCACGGCTGATACGCTACGACGTAAGCAATTTTCGACGAGGCTTCGGTGCCCCCCGGCCTCGGAATGCTATAAAGGGTAAAGGCCTGACCGTCACGCCTGAGAACAGCGAGCATATCTCTGAAGAGAAAAGCACCGTTCGGACCCTTGAAGTCGCCGATGTTCTTGCCGTTCAACTGCGGTTGCGCCGGGTTCATCAGAATGGTCAACTGTGAATCCAAGATCGCGAAATAACCGTCTCGACCGAACCGCATGTTGCGAATGGCGGCCATTGCAGTCCTTTGAGCCTCCGCTAAAGGAATTGAGCCGGCAGCCGCCTGGTCGCCAAAATTCTTGACGACACTCAGCGCAACCTCCGACGCGTGTTGCAGGTCCGCCTTACGCTCGTCCAGACGCATTTCCCGAGTCTGGTAGGCGTTGTAAATCGAAATTTCAGCGAGAAACAACAGGCTCAGGATCAGTGGCAGCCAGAGCTTTTGAGCAAACGAAAGTTTCATATCTATCGAGTCCCTTTATTACACAAACATCGTATCCTGCGGCGTCCACGGCTAACTTTAGCCTCATGACCTCCCCTTCGTGTTGAAAGGGGTAATGCTCTGGGTTGGGCGCAGGGCCCCCCCTATGCGCCCAGAACGAAGCATCATGCAAACGGTCTCCCGATCGTCCTCAGATACCGCGACAAAAAAAGTCAGAAGCTGTGTCTAATGGACGCCGGGACGATGATCTGTTTGCCCGTCGTGGACGGCGACGCAGCGTCGACGTTTTTTGCGTAATCGACTTCGCAAAAAGAAACTTCTTGGCCAGGAGAAAAATCTCAACGAAGGGCGCCGAAGCGCCGTTCGAACACTGGATACCTTTACTGCCAGCTAGAACTTGTGTCGAATTCCAACAACCGCTGCCACTTGATTCGACGTCGACGACGGCGAGAGTCCGTTGATGTCTGCAACAGCCGTATGGCCGGTCGAATCCGTACCCGACGCGTGTTGATAAACCGCGTCGACGTAGAAGTCCGTACGCGTCGAGACGAAGTAGTCCGCGCCAAGGATTCCTTGGTGGTACTTCGCGTCGTTCACGCCGTAACCCTTCGTATAGTCGTATGCAGCGCCCAACAACAGAGCCGGCGTCACCTGATACCTGAAGTTCAGTTCGGCGTTGTGGAACTTGGCGCTGCCGGAGGTGGTCTGGTCAGGTGCACCAGTAATACCGGTTTGTCCGAGATCCTTGAACTGCGTGTTGCTGTACGTTGCACCGACCGTTGCCGCACCGAACGTGTAAGCACCTCCGGCGGCGATCACTTGCTGCGTCTTAGCCGATGCATAGCCCGAGTACACCGTCGAACCGGTCATGTTCGAACCAGTCGCGCTCGAGGTCGAGTTGTTGCCGAAGAAGGAGTAATTCGGGTTCCTGACGTTCAAGTAAGCTGCGTCCAACCGCAACGGGCCTTGCACATAGCCAATACCGCCCGAGAATATCTGGTTGCGGTTGAACTGACCTGCAACGCCGCCCAGGCTATACAAGCCGCCGAACTTGATACCGCTATAGTTGCTGCTCGTGAACTTGATCGAGTTATTCGCCCGAAGCGTGTTGTTCATGTTATCCAGGTCACCCGGGTGCGCGCCGAGGTACGTCGCCCACTGGGCCCCCACTTCGAGCGTACCGGTATAGTCCACCACGGAGTCGTATTGACGACCGACGGTGACTGTACCGAAATGGTTCGACAGGCCAACGTAGGCTTGACGGCCGAATTCGTCACCGCCTTGACTCAGTTTGCCGGTGAATACGCTGAAACCGTTCTCCAACACGAACACTGCCTTCAGGCCACCCCCCAGGTCCTCCGTGCCTCGCAGGCCCCAACGATCGGCTTGGAGGGCACCCCCGGTAGCTTCATAAAGCTTACTACCGCCGATATTGTTCGCGTAGACGTAACCTGCGTCGACAATACCGTACAGCGTCACGCTGCTTTGTGCCTGGGCTGCACCAGTGAATGTTCCCAATGCTGCAAAAGCGAGAAGTAATTTTTTCATTTGTTCTCCAAAATTTTAGTTAGCAGACGACGTGGGGAAATTCTTTGCTTCATCAATTTTCGATGAGATGACTAGCACTACATAAGACACTTTGATATAAATTAATTATGCAATCCGAAATAAATACACTAAATCAAAATTCTCTGCCTGAGACTCTACGCCGCCACCGCTTCGAGAAACCAATGATCGTCAGACTCCTTTCACCCTCACCCAAAAGTGCGAGTGACACTGCGCGCAACAATACGGAGCTCGGACGCCCTCAATCTCAGCTGACGGGGACATAAACATGCTTCATGTACCAAGAACCACAATTCAAATGAAGAGTTGAATCGCAGGTAACGCGGCGTCGCAGTTGAGCAAGTTGACTCGCTTGACCTTGATCTTGAGAACATCGTCGAAGACCATGAGATCGTGGAACACCGTAGCGGCAAATATCTGCTGCTCGTCTCCTCGTGTCTCGGTATAAATCATTGGGGTACGCATTCGGTAGATACCATTTTCCACGGCATATAACGCTGGACGATGCAGTACATGAAGACAGCGGCTTTCCGGTTGTTGTGAAAATGCCCGCGGCTGCTTCAGCCTGTCGATGCGCAGCTTAAGCAGCAAGCGATCCTCATACATGAGCGAAGCCTGATTGAGACCATCACTTTGATTTAGCGTAAGGGGCATCCAGTACGTGCCGTCTTCAGTAAAAAGCTCGTACCATTCCTCGAAGCGCTTCTCATCAAGCAGAAGCGTTTCGTCATACACGAATTCGATCAGCGCATCGCGCAAAGAGCCAGCGATTTCCATATGTTGTTTCCTTATATTTCGTCGACTGTCGGCGGTCGTCCGACAGAACACGCTAGAAAGAAGACATGGCAGCGGACCAAAACGAGGCCCGTTGGCCTGGACGCTCCCCCCACAGTCAAGCGTCAAGCACGAGCTTCGGGCCACGCGCTCGCGACACGCAGATTTGCATGACGCGACCCGCCCGCTTTTCCGCGTCAGTCAGGCAATAGTCGCGATGCTCGATATCGCCCTCGAATACCGAAGTCCGGCAAATGCCGCACTCTCCACGTTGGCAGTCGAAGATCGGATCTAGACCTGCTTCGATCATAGCGTCCAGTATTGTCTGGTCCGATCGGACCGACAGCACCATCCCGGCCTGGCGTAACTCCACTTCGAACTCACGGTCGCCTGCCTGAGGCGCCGCCTCAGCGAACAGCTCGACGTGAATATTCTCTCGTGGCCAGCCTCGCGCAGTCGCCAGCGCGATAGCGGCATCGATCATCCCTTTAGGTCCGCATATGTAGAGAGGCTGCGTCAACTGAAGGGTCTCAAAAAGTCCCTCCAGATTCAGGCTCTTCGATGGATGGTCATCGGTATAGATATGGAGCCGTTCGCCGGCCAGTCCGCGCAGTTTGTCGACAAATGCCATATCCGGGAGGTTGCGACCACTGTAGTGCAATGTGAAGCCATGCCCCGCACTGACCAGTGCGGTCGCCATCGACGCAATTGGGGTAATGCCAATACCACCGGCAATCAGAACTGCGCGATCGCAAGCGTCCAGCGCGAATGCGTTCTCCGGTTCAGACACCTGCAACGTATCGCCAAGGCGTACGTTGTCGTGCATCCAGCGTGAACCACCCTGTCCGCCCTCCTCTCGTCGCACCGCGATCAGGTACGCGCCGGGATTCAGTGTTGCGTGGGCGCCCAGTTCAAAGTTGACAAGCGAATAGTGTCGCCATTGACGACCATCCTGCGGCGAAACGCACACACGGATGTGCGCTCCGGCAGCAAAGGCTGGCAATGGCGTGCGGTCGGGCGCATGCATGCGGAACGTCTTGATTTCGGCAGTCACATCGCGGACCTCGTCGACAATCACATCCAGTATCTTTCCAGCGTGAGCATTCATCGCATACTCCTGCACTCAGTCCTCATATTGAATCAATCGTGGGTAGCCATCAGGTCAACCCAGGCGCGAAACTGATTGCGCATCAGAATTTCATTGTTGCCGCTAACATCCACGGGCAATTGACTACCTTCATCGACCTGGCATTCGCGGTGTAAGCTTATCCATGGATTGCCGCTGGAAGCCAACGCTTGCTGCATGGTCGTGAAGACGTGAATGTCGTCATGCGCAACGATGGACATCGGGGAGAATACGAGCCGGTTGTAAGTCAAGGTTCGCTGCAGCAGTTCGTCAGGCGCATCCACGGGCGCCAAGGCGAAAATCTCGACAAGTGTTCGGTTGGCAGCGAGTGGGCGGATTGCGCGCAAGGTCTGCGGCGAACTCTTCAGCGCCAAAGTTGGAAACAACACTGAGTTCTGGGGGGCAAACGCTAGGATTTCCTTCGCACGTTTCTCCCCGTGCGCTGCGCGCATCGCGTCTTCGTATCCCGGCGGCGCGCCGTAGCCGGAATGAATGCTAGCGCGAGTACCAAGGATGCAATGTCCGTTCGCATAAACGCGCGCCCCCGCTTGCTGATAGAACTCGTAGCCTGAGCCGAATGGCAGTAATTGCTCCAACTCCATCGGGCGCGGGGTATCCTCGGGCCACGTTTTCACCGCGTCTCGAGCAGTTTGCCAGGCCGATTCGTGGGTGGAGATCGGGTGCACCGCGTCGACAATATTCTCGAGATACATCTTCCAGTTACACGGGATCACACTGCGCAAAATGCCACCGGCCACGCGCACTTCACCAGCGGGCGATCGATCGGCTAGATTGTCAAGCACGCCCAACATATCTCCGAAGTAATCACGAAAGGAAATGCCTTCGGGTGACATACGCGCAAACACAAAACCGCGGTAATTTTCGCAAGCCAGGCTGTCAAGCCCGGCAGACGCTTCGCACTCGTGTAGCCGTGTGCCTTCGTAGCCAATGCGCAGCGGCACGCCAAGTGGTTTGCCATCCGTGCGATAGGTCCAAGCGTGATAGGGGCAGCGCAGGAACTTGCCGGCGTTGCCTGAGGGCAAAGAGATCACCATTGTCCCTTTGTGGGCACAACGATTAAGCAGAGTGCGGATCGAGCCATCGGGTTGCCGGATCATGATGACCGGCTGACGGGCGATCTGAGTCGTGATGAAGTCGCCCGTATTGGGTACCTGGCTGGCGTGACCGACAAAGACCCAGCTCCGAATAAACAGTCGTTCACATTCGAGATCGAAGAGCTCCTCGTTCAGGTAGACATCCCGATGCACCCGATCTTTATCGAACAACGCTCGGATGGCGTCGGGGTCGCTGCGGTATTGAGACAGGTGGTTCATTGCGGATTACCGGGTAAAGTGCCACCTTTCCGACTAGCGACAAAGTGACAAGCCAGCTGAGATGTCATCGCCGCGCACTCCAACTCCTCAACCACGACGGGGGTCCCGAAGAACTGGGTGGCGACGGCTCGAAATATGCCGACTATCGGCGCACAGACTGTATGGGTGCAAGCGCCGTAGCCCCATGCAAACGGACTGTTGTGCACAGTCAGCTTGAGTTCTTCGGCACTCTCTTCGATGTACCATCGTCCCCAGCCGAGACCAGCCGATGCATCACACATAGTTTCTAGCAACGCGCGGCCGACAGCTGTTTTGCCGTACGCTTGCACGCTGCGTCCTCCATGGAGCGCCGCGGAATTGGCTAGAGAACTCAGCACGCGCTCGCGCGTCGTGTCGTCCAGGCTTTTCAACGTCCCCATGAGTACATCAGGTCGCATGATCAGGTAGCGGCGGTCGCCATCGCAGATCTCTCCCGCCTCAAGATCGTGCACCAGCCGTGAAACGATAGCGTTCATACCGATCGCTCCTTAGCGCGCTCTTCGGGCGGCAAAGTCTCGGGGGTGAATCTCAGCGCGACAACGATAGATAGACCCAGCAGTGCTAAATAGATGGCGACCGGCCACGGGCTTCGGTATTTCGCCAGCAAGGCAGTCGCCAGCATCGGAGATAAGCCCGCTCCGAGGACCGAGGCCACTTCGCGCCCGAGTCCCAAGCCCGAGTAGCGCACATCGGCGTTGAAAAGCTCCGACATGTAGGCTGGCTGCACACCCTCAAGGGCACCAAGAGCCACGCTGGTAGACAGAACGTAGGCCAGCACGATCACCCATGCCTGCCCGGACTGAAGCATCAGGAAAAAAGGAAACGCGACCGCTATGACGCCTAGTGCGCCCCACCTGTATACCGCGCGACGACCGATGCGATCCGACATATGACCGAACCATAGCGAGAAAGGGATCATCAGCACCATGGAAACCGTCAGGGCGCCCAACAGCAGGTTGCTGGACAGGCCAATGAACCTGCCGTACGCCAGCGAAAATGCGAAGAAAATATACGACGCGCCACCTTCACCAAAACGCAATCCCATTACCATCAAGAGCTCTTTGGGGTGGCGCCGGAGCACTTCGACGATGGGCGTGCGAACGCGCACTGTGGCTCGCTTAACCTTCACAAACTCAGCACTTTCCGGGATCTGTTTGCGAACGTAAAAACCCAGGGCGATAATGACAATGCTAGCGAGGAACGGCAAACGCCAACCCCAGCGAATGAACGCGTCATGCGGCAGCATTTGAGCAAGAAGAAATACCGCAGATGACATCACGAAGCCAGTTGTTGCCCCGGCAGGACTCCATGCGGACAGAAAGCCGCGCCGCGAGGCCGGCACATTCTCGCTAATGATAAGAATGCTTCCACTCCACTCACCGCCGGCTGCAAGGCCTTGGACGACACGCAATGCCAGCAGCAACACAGGCGCCCAGATACCAATGCTGTGATAGGTAGGCAGCAATCCCATCAGAAAGGTGGCACTGCCCATCATGAGCAGGGTCAGGATAAGCACATTCTTACGTCCAACACGATCGCCCAAGTGTCCACATACGATCCCGCCGATCGGCCGTACCATGAAGCCAATGAGGAATCCACCGAAGGACAGAATGGTTCCAACGAGCGGATCCGTGCCAGCGGGGAAAAAGAGATCGCCAAACACCAAGGCGGCCGCGGTGCCGTACAGAAAAAAATCGTACCATTCCAGCGCCTGCCCTATCATCGAAGTGAGCACTGTGCGCCGCAACGTTGCTTCGGGTACCCGCGTCGCCGCAGGACCGCTCACAATCGATATATCAGAGTTCATACCGGTCTTCCCACAAGTTCAAGGTATGGCGAACGCACGCTATGTTCGGGTGATCTCACAGCCTGTTCGCCGGTATCGGTCTCACGTTCAATATCTGCCGGACAAAAGTTCGCCGCAGTCCGAGACCTCCGTATGCATTTCCAGACGTCGCAGCATTTGCCACGTAGTCGCGACCGCCGCCGACATGGTCGGGACACCCGACTCGTCCTGGACCTTCTGGATCGACGACAACGACTGCATCTGGACACAGGCTGACAGCACGAGGGCGTCGATGTTGCCGCGATCGAGACGTTTATAGATGGCGAGCAGTTTCTCCGGGTCCTGCGCGGCAACCTGCAGGTTGTCCGGAATTTCGAGCGCAATATAGTCTTTCACTTCAATACCTTCACTTTCAACGTATTCAACAACCAACTTCGTCAGCGGCTTCATGTAAGGGCAGACTATCGAAACGCGTTTTGCGCCCATCGCGTGCAGGCCGTCAACCAGCGCGCCTGCGCTCGTCACCACGGGGGCAGGCGCCCCGTTCTCCATCGTTCGCTGGAACAGACGCTTCTCCGACACCCGGTGGTAGCCAGCGCCCATGCTCATGATGGCCACCAGGCACGCATAGCCGAGCACGTCGACGTGAGCATCTGAAAGCTCGATCGCACAGCGGTCGCTATCGCGATCCATTGCTTCGAGCTCTTCCTTCACGACCCTCTTCATTCGCATGCGACTAGAGTGGAATGTGAAGCGCTCGTCAGAGTCTCGCTCGCGCCTACGGAACATCGCAGGGATTTCGGTTTCCATCGTCGTATTGGAAGATGGGACAATCTGCCCGATACGCAGAACGCGCTGCTGAGCCATCATTTGCTCTCCACGGTTTCGAAAGCATTGAGTTGCACTGTTTCGGCGTCGACATCCGATGCCCCGCTGCCTTCATCGTTGAATTGCACGGGCGCGAGTGGCTTGCGGTTCACGCGTAGATCGAACACATCGAAGCGGTTGTAGTGACCGGTAATATCGTGCATCTGGCGCGGCTGGATACAGCGCGACAGGTCGATATCAGCGTAGACGATGCCCTCGTCATCGATTAGCGGCTCACCAATCACTCGACCGTCAGGCCCGAGAATCCCCGAGAACGCGCTGTTTCGACGCGCCAACAAATCGCGAGCCTGGGGGTGCGATGCGCCAATCGTCTGAATGATTTCCGGTGAAATGGTCGAGCATGAGACCACCGTAAATACCTTGCCTTCGAAGCAGTGCGCAGCCGCTCGCAGGCGGATTGCTTCGACCATGTCGTAATCAGGCGGTGCGACGGGGAGCGAGATATAGCTCGCTACGTGCACAAGCTCGCCCTGTGCGAGCAGGCTGAAACGGGCAAGCGTATTCGTGTTCTCGCCGCACGCTAGCGAGCCGAGCGGCCCTATGCTCGTATCGTGTACCCGCAACGCGGACGCGTCGCCGTTGGCCCACGTCAGCTTTTCGGCCCACGTCGGCACGAGCTTTCGATGTCTCCCGAGAATTCGGCCCTCGTCGTTGATTGTGACGAGCGTGTTGTAGAGCGTGCCAATGCCCATGCGGCTGCGTTCGTTCACGCCGATCACGACGTTGATATGGTTCGCCTTAGCTGCCCCTGCGATGCGTCGGATTTCCGGCCCAGGTATTTCGATGGCGGATCTGCACAACTTCTCGAACCAAGGGCTGCCTTCGACTGGGCTCATCACCCAGTTCCAGTACGGATAGCCGGCGACGAACACCTCGGGGAACGCGACAAGGCGCGCACCGTTGTCTGCGGCTTCGCGAATCAGCCCGCAGACCTTGTCGACGGTGGCGTCGGTGTCAAGGAACACGGGAGCGGCCTGCACGGCCGCTGCTTTGAATTGCGTGAGATTCAGCATGGAAGACGTCTCGCACTTTGTTGGGAAAATTTGACGCCGGCCAGTTGCCGACCGGATAGCGTCATACGAATGGCACAGGCTCAGACCCCCACGACCGGATGGCGGAGTTCTCCGATGCTTTCAACCTGAGCGCAAACCACATCGCCCGGCCACAACCATTCCTGCGGATTTCGACCTGCGCCGACGCCTTCGGGCGTACCAGTTGCGATGATGTCGCCCGGCTCCAGCGTAATGGCCTTGCTGATGTCCGCAATCAAAGCGGGCACATTGAACAGCATGTGGCGCGTGTTCGAGCTTTGTTTCATCACGCCGTTGACCGTCAGGCTCAGGTTCAGCGTCTGTGGATCGGGGATTTCATCAACGGTGACGATGCACGGACCGAACGGCGCGAAGGTGTCCTGCCCCTTCGAGTAAATCCACTGGCCCGCACGCCGACAGTCGCGTGCGCTTATGTCGATCATGACGCTGTAGCCGAACACGTACTGCAATGCATCCGTTTCGCTTACGCCCTTCGCGCGTGTGCCCATGATCACGGCAAGTTCGACTTCCCAGTCGAGTTGTTGCGTGATCGCCCTGTTGTGTTCGATCGCATCGCCCGGGCCGATCACCGCCGTCGGGGGCTTCGAGAAGATTACTGGCTCCTTCGGCAGATCTTTCGACGTATCGAGCGTCCGGCTCGATTCGGAAACGTGCTCGACGTAGTTCAAGCCGATACCGAAAATATTCTTTCGCGGGCGCGGGATCGGAGCGAGCAGATTGATGTTTTGCACGGGCACGGCAACACCGACCGGCCACTTGCCGCGATGCTCATCGAGCAGCGAACTCGTGGAGAGCACGGCCTGCGGACCGAGGTCAATGAATTCGAGCATGCTCGCCGGCAGCGGATGTCCAGTGGTTGCACCGAAGCGCGCCAGATCGATGACGGTTCCATCGACGATCGATCCTAGACGGGCAGCAGCGCAAACTTCCGGACGGTAGGTAACGAGACGCATGAAATGACTCCATCAGTGCCGCCCTCTCCGGGCAGCAAATAGAAACTGGTTAGAAAGAAGCCGATTGCAGTCAGTCCGACGCGACCTGATGGCCGCCGTTTTCCGCAAGGGCGTCTTCACGGTACAGCCCGAGCGAGTGCATGACAGGCAGATCGCTGAAACAGAACAGGCACGCGTCGTCCGACAATGAAGCGTTTGAGTGCTCGTGGAACGCCCACGAAGGCACGCAGAAGATATCGCGCTCCGTCCAGTCGAAGCGTTGGCCGTTGATGATCGAACAACCGCTGCCTTTCGCGACCTGATAGATGAAACTGCCGGTATGACGGTGCGCGCGGGTCTTTTCGCCTGGACGCAGCAATTGCATGCTTGCACCGATCGTCGGCATCACCGGGCCGCCGTTCACTGGATTTACGTAGTTCATTAGCACGCCGTCGAACGGCGAGCCGTCCGATACGCGCGCGTATTGCGTGAGCGCCTCATAGGTGGGTTCCCATTCGTATTTGAATAGCGGTGAATAGTGCTTGTCCCAGTCCCCTTTCTGCGCATGCAGGCCCTTTGCGCCCCAGATCGCGGTCAAATCGTCGACCGGGTGAGTGATCGCCTGCTGCAAGTCCGGATGCACCGCGTAAAAGCCTGCTTCCATCGCGTTCACCAGCGGGATGTCGAGGCCGTCCTGCCAGATGCAGGGCGTGCCGTAAGCCGCAACGCCATGCTCGTGCCAGGTGCCATTCGGCGTCAGCACGAAATCGTTTTTCCCGAGCATCACTTTGTGACCATCGACGATCGTGTATGCGCCGGTGCCTTCCATGATGAATCGCAACGCCGACGCCGAATGAGAGTGTGCCGAGGCCGCCTCCCCCGGGTTCATCACCTGCAAACCGGAATACAGCCAGCCCACCGCGGCCGATACTTCGCGTCGGCCTGGGTTGTTCAGATACACGACGCGGCGCCCTGCCTGCTCCGGGGTTACAAGTTCAACCGCGCGCAGCACGTGCTCGCGCAGATCGCGATAGCGCCACAGCACCGGAACCGATTCGGACTTCGGCTGCCACGGCTCGATCTTGTTGGCAACGGTCCATAGCGCGCCTGCGTCGAGTTGTTCGAGTTGCTGATAGTAGGCAGCGAGTGCCGGCGTATCTGCGACGTTCGCACGGCCCGCCACGCTCTCCCGATAGCTATCGTAAGTGTTCCCTGCCATGTTCATGCTCCTGTCTATCACAGCGACGAGGGTCCGTACGGTCCGGGATGCTGTCATCGTCGGGCGCCCGGAGTTGTGTTCAAGGCAATCGTTCGCGAGTTGGTGGCTGAAGCCATCGACTGATTGCCCTGCGAAAATGCTGCCTTGCGTCTGCCTTGCGCGATCTCCATTCTGAGTGCTGGACCGCGTGAGGCTGCGCCCAATGATTCCGTCAAGCGATGTGCTTCTTTCTACATCATCGAATCAACTTATAAATAGGATACCGAAAGAAATATCAGGTATCTTTTACAGAAATTCCTTTTCCTCTTACTGCTGCCGAATTGATAAGTCACAGTTCAAACCCACCTGCCGCTCGAGCACAGCGCATTTAGCGCCAACGCAACACGACTGCATCAACTGCGGCTGGCCACGATTCGATGTTGCTCATCCAGTGCAAGGCATACCGTATCGCCCTTCTCCGCGACCGACTTAAGGCATGCGATTACGGTTGGGCCCGCCTGCATCGCAACGCTTGCCAGATGAACGTCACCGCTGTTGTGTGCTCCGACCCGGTGCCGGACCACCGTCAGCGCGGTCACTGTGCCGCGTGCTGCTTCGATCTCCGACCATTCGGCACCCCCGCACACGGGACACAGGTAGCGCGCCGGGAACACAGTCGTGCCGCAGCGGATGCAACTGGAGACCGTCAGACTCATTGGCTACCTCCGCCGACAGCTTCAAGCACCACTGCGTTCGCACACATGCCGTACCGGTACTCGACCATCCCGTAACCGCTGACCAGTGCACGCGTTGCATCCCGCACCTGTCGTTCGCCCGCTTCGCCGCGCAGTTGAGTGACCGCCTCTACCAGTCCATGCATGCCGCCTGCCGCGCCGGCCTGCCCCGCGGAAAGTTGTCCACCTGACGTGTTGACCGGCAATTCGTGGGACGATATCCGCGAGATCAGCGCGCGCAGGTCCGCGTCAGGCGCGAAACCCAGGTCAGCGAGCTGCACGAGCGCCATCACCGGATAGTCGTCGTATACAGACACGAGATCCATTTGGTCCGGCGTCATGTCTGCGTCGCGCCATAACGCCGGCGCGAGCGTGACTAGCGACGTCTGCAGGCCATCGCCCATCTGGTGGTCGACGTTATAAGCGCATCGCAGTGCGCGCACCGCAACGCGAGTACCATGCTTTGCGAGGTCCGTACGCGCAACGACGATCGCATTCGCGCCGCTCACCACCGGTACGCAATCGAAACGGCCCAGTGGGTCAGCGACGAGCGGTGCGTCCAGATAAGCATCGATTGACAGTGGCGTACGATAAACCGCCTGAGGATTGCGTGATGCCCATCCACGTTGCGCCACACACAGCGCGCCGTAATCGGTACGCGACAGGCCATAACGTTGCGCATGCTGCTGGGTCAACATGGCGAACAGCGCGTTCGGGCCGCCGCTCTCGAGCGGACGCAGCCACACACGCGTTGTCAGATTGTAGTGATCAACGAGCTGCTTGAAGTCCGAGGGCTGGAAGCGGTCGCCCGATACGAGCGCAATCACATTCGCGTCACCGCACTGGATAGCACGCACCGCGTGTTGGAGCAGATTGATTCCGCTGGCACCGCCGTGGCAGTCGTCCATGCACCACCGAGGCGAAAGGCCAAGGCGCCACGCGAGGTCAATCGCGTGATCGGGAGAAAGGGTAAAGGACGCCACGCCGAGTCCGTCGATTTCCTTTGCAGCGAAACCCGATTGGGCGAGCGCCATACGAAACGCTTGCGCAAGTAGATCACCCGTCGTACCTTCGGGAGCCTGCCGCCGATATGGAACTTCCACTCCAGCGCATACCATCACACCCGAGAATTCGCGTGAGTGCATGTTCAATCTCCTCGCCAGCATGTCATGCATTGCAATGCTGCGTGCAGCATGAGCAGGGCCTCGCACCGATCGCCGGCACCCCTGTAGCTCAATAAGGTGCCGCTTGGCCGCGCTCCAGAGCCGACGGCAACGTGCTCGAATGCGACCGGCGTCGCGACAAACGTTGGAGAACCTTGCGCCGTTGCCATACAGCTTCCTCTGTGCCGCCTTGCGGCAAGATAAAAATAGTCCGTCACTGCTTCGTTGCGCACTTTGCGGGTCTCAGACTATGGCTGGAGCACCCGGCGGGCATAGCTGCTACGAGCGTCTGAGCCGGTATCCCGACGTTTCGAGATCCCAGGTTCTTTCGGTCACGCCTTTCTCGCGCAACCTGTACTTCTGGATCTTGCCGTTTTCGGTTTTGGGTAGCTCGCGCAGAACGTCGATAAAGCGTGGCACTGCGAAATACGGTAGACGCGGCTCGCAATAGCGGATTAGCTCAAGCGGCTCAAGGATCTCGCCGTCGCGCAACACGAGTGCAGCCATTACTTCGTCTTCGGCAAGTTCGGACCTCACCGCAAAAACCGCGGCGGTTTCGACCGCGGGATGACTTAGCAGGACGTGCTCGACTTCAAATGACGAGATGTTCTCGCCACGGCGACGGATTGCGTCTTTAAGCCGATCGAGAAATTTGTAATAGCCATCAGCATCACGAATAACCCGATCTCCGGTGTGGAACCATAGATTGCGCCACGCATCGACTGTCGCTTCAGGCATCGAGAAATAGCCTCTCGAGAACGCAAAAGGCTCCGAGGCACGCAGGGTCAGCTCGCCAGGATGTCCGTCCGGCACCGGCTCGTCGTTCTCGTCAACGACGCGTGCTTCAAAACCTGGCGCCACACGTCCCATCCATCCGGCACGCTGGTCGGCAACACCGCACCCGATGACACAATTGCTCTCTGTTGTTCCAAATCCGTCAAGCAGGTGAATCCCGCAACGTTCGGTGAAACTGGCGTGAAATTGCTCCGGCACACCCGGAGCCAGGGCGATCCTGACCTTGTGGCGGAGCTCCATGTCTGTTGGCGCTTTCGACAACAGGATGGGAACCATCGCCCCTAGCAGGTACGTTACCGTGGCCTCGGTCTCAGCCAACGCCGCAAAGAATCGACTTGCAGAGAATTTCTTGTCGACGATTAGCCTTGCTCCCGTCACCAGGGCCTGGAAAAAACTGTTCAGGGCATTGGTATGGAACAGCGGCAGGACGGTATAGAGCGTATCTCCTGCCGTGATCCCGATATGTCTTGATGAGTAGATGCCCCACCAATAAAACTGTCCATGCGGGCAGACGACGCCTTTCGATAAACCGGATGTCCCCGATGTATAAAGGATGGCGAGCGTATCACCGGGCCTGACATCGGCGGCTTCATGTGCCTCGCCTCTCGGAGGAAGCTGTTCACAGGACACTGGCAGGGACTTAGCCGGCGCGCCGTCATTAATGAGCCATACAACCTTCAGGGCAACCCTCGAGAAATCGAGCGCACCAATCGCGTCGGTCAATGAGGCTTCTATTACCATCAGTTGCGCTTTGCAATTTTCGAGAATGTGTTGCAGTTGCGGGCCCCGTGACGCGGTGTTGACTGGTACCACGATTGCGCCGAGCCAACCACATCCAAGCACGATCTCCATGAATTCCACACGGTTCGAGCACATCAGTGCTACCCGATCGCCACGCTTCACCCCTGCGGCCGCCAAAGCGCCGGCCCGTCGCGCAGCCGCATCTAGCGCATCAGAAGTTGTCCATACCGTTGTACGATCGGAAAAGAGAATGGCATTGCCACGGGCTGTGGCACGGGCCTTCAGCAGTGCAGGGAGCGTGCGTTGCGACGGAGCGACGTTCCACTCGCTCACGTCCTTTGGATAATCAATGTGTTTCGGTTCCATAAGTTCCTGCACGGTGATGTAGTACACGATCGAGCGTTGAGGGTGAACTCGCGAACCCTTCCGTCCGGCAAATGGACGTCATGTGCGGAGTATGGTCACCCGGAAATGATGAGCAGCGCTCTTTACGTCACGGGGCGTCGGGAGCACTCTTTGCCCAGCGTTTCATCAAGGTATTACTCGGCAGTGTTTCATCCATGACTTTCCTGGCAGTTTCGATGCCGGCTACCGGAAAGTGCTCGGTATCGAGCAAACCAATCTGAGCCAGAACACTCCCTTGATCCCAATAAATGTGCTCATGACACAACTTGTCGCCACGAAATTTCACGATGCCCACCAGAGGAACTTCAACATAGCGCCCCGTCGGTGACACCCCCGGTAATAGCCAGTCAATCTCGCAGGTATGCGTAAAGCAGAACAGGACCTCATCGACGATTTGCGTGGCACCGACCGTGCGTGAGATTGGAATCTGTCGCGTGTCGGGAGGATTGGCATGGATGAAGTGATGCTGATAGAAACGCCTGAGCGACGTATGACCAACTCCGCCAGTCATCGTCGGGATATGATTGACGTAGGGTTCAGAGACCATTGTCGCCATCGTTGCATCGGCATCGCGAACCTCGAACTCCAACTGAAGGTGCCTTTCCCACAGCGCCTCAAGATCGAAATCCGGTCCAAGGATGTGACGCAACGCAGCAATCGAACGATCATGGGCTAGCGCGCTCGCCCGCTTGTCGAAATGCGGGCTCGCGAATCGGGCGAATGCGTGATCGACGCCGGGATAAACATATAGGCTTGCATTCTTCTGCTGCTGTAAGGCCGCGAATATCTTTGCGCGCGCCGACTCATCGCAGAAGGCATCGTTGCCGGCGAAATGAAGCACCAACTTGCTCTTCAAGTGATCCGCACGATCCAATAGATCCTCGATTCCTACTCCGTAATAGCCAATGGAAATGGCGGCATCGGTATGCGTCGCAGCCAGATAGGCAAACTTTCCACCGAGGCAAAACCCCACGACACCACACTGGCCATCCAGCTCCGGACGCTGGCGCAAGACAGTCAATGCGGCGTTGAGATCGGACACAGCATCCTCATCGCGGACCCCCGTGAGCAGACGCATCGCATGCTTGACGCCCGACTCATCCGGCTCTAACTCGATTCCCTCCTCCTGGCGCCAGAAAAAATCCGGAGCAAGAACTACGTAACCTTCTTCGGCATACAGGTCCGCCATTTTGCGGACGAACGCGTTCACGCCAAATATTTCCTGGCACAAGACCAGGCCCGGGCCGCGTCCAGCGGGTGGCAGCGCCAGATATCCCGTGAATTTCCTGGCACTGTCCCCTGATATTTTTATCGTTATTCCGGCCATCGTCTTCTCCAAAGTGGCCCTCGCCCGAACCTTCAGGCGGGTCATACGGCAACTGTGCCGACATTGCGCGACGGCTGGCAGCCGCCTGGATCAAATAACTTCACCACGGAACAAACAGTATATTGTTTACGATATTTATTCAAGAAAATTGTTATTTATTTTAATTATCGTTATAAATCAATATGTTAAGCTAAAAACAATAGTATACTGTAAGTTGTGCGACATGCTACAATACGCCGAAAGTGCCTGTCCCTCTTTTGTACGGGGAAGCGAGCCATTGTGCGTGGGGTCAGCGTCGTTTTCGGAAGGGTCTACGCAGATTCGAGGTAGAGACCAAATTAAATCGGCCGCTTTGGTGGCCGCTTCCGCACGTAGGGCAGGATGACGTGCCGATCGCCCGCCATACAATCAGGAGCACGACATCTTGCGAATCAAAGGCGAAGCGCTCTTCAAAGCTACAGTGATTCCACGTGACGTAGACACGGCAACGGCTAGAATCGCTGTAAGCTCATGGATTGTTTGCCCACCTCAACCGGTACCTAGAAGAGATGGAAGTACAGTCATGCCGACATCGTTAACCGTGGCAGCGAAAGCGACGCCAAACACCGCGATGCAGGAACCCAAACAGAGCATCCGGGAACAGGTGTACCGTCACTTGCGCGACAAAATGCGAAGTGGCGAGATTACATACGAAGACAAATTGGTTGACCATGAGATCGCCAGTCAATTGGGCGTTTCACGTATGCCCGTGCGGGAAGCATTGCTGCAACTGAAGAGCGAGGGCTTTCTTGAAGGAACCTCGCGCGGGTTCGTTCTGCGCCGCTTTACTCCGACTGACATCGCCAATATTTTCGAAACTCGGCTCCTGCTTGAGCCCGCTGCGGCTGGCGATGCTTGCAAGAACGCTTCGATCAAGGGGCTTTCCGAGATGCGTTCGATGGTCGCCGCGGCCGAGCGTGCCTACGCTAATGACGATATCCCAGGCTTCATGGATTCGTCCGACGCTTTCCGCTTGACCTGGGTTGGAATGGTGCCCAATCCTCATCTCGTACAGACAATTGACCGCTTACGCGATCATGTCGAAGCCGTCCGACTCGCGACGCTTCGTGACAAGGCCATTCGCGAGTTGGCGTTAAAGCATATGAAACACATATTAGACGCATTCCTTGAGGCGGATGCCGAGGCAGTCAAGGAGCGGGTTGCCCATAACATGCGTGTTTCTGCGACGTGCTATTACTCTACGCAAGAGACGATCTTGAGCTCATCCGCTGAACGCGGGACCGAACCTTTGACAGCAAAGTCGGCGGATTTATAGAGAAAAAGCTGACCGAATTTAGATTAAACGGCTCGGTGAAATTCCACTACACCGCAGCTGATGGAGAAATGTCTCGTTCAGGCATTTTCTTCTGACGGTCAGACGCCAGACGATTTCATCAAGAGCATTCTTATCGCTCATTCAACGTGGATCGCAAATGAACTCAAAAAGCAAATCTTTTTTTGAAGGCCGCACAGCGCTCGTCACCGGCGCAAACGGTGGGCTCGGCCTGGTGTTAGCACGTGCGTTAGCAGGCCGAGGTTGTAAAGTGTATGCCGCAGTACGCAATCCAGACAAATTCGCCGATGCCTCTAATTACCGCCTAATTATCCCGGTGCGGCTTGATCTCACCGATCCAGACAGCATCGATGCTCTGATCCCGCTCGTAGCTGATGTGAGTTTGGTATTCAATAACGCTGGTAGCAATCGGCAAGATAGCGCTTTATTTTGCCGTAGCGAAGGTGCGGCGCGGGAAGAAATGGAAGTCAACTTTTTCGGGCCCTTACGTTTGGCTCGCGCACTCGCCCCATTGATGAAAGATCGTGGAGAAGGGACTTTTGTCAATCTCCTTTCCATACTGGCGTTTGAGCACCTGGTGGAGTGCGGCTCGTATTCCGCATCGAAGGCGGCGGCACACTCGCTTACACAAGGGATGCGAGCTCAGTTGCAGCCGTGGGGCGTGCGAGTGATCGGTGTTTATCCCGGGCCTATGGATACCGCAATGAGTGCGAGCCTGCCCCTACCTAAGGTATCCCCTGAAGTCGTTGCAACTGCAATCATGAGTGCGCTCGTGTCCCGCGATGATGAAATTTATCCTGGGGACATAGCTCAGAAATTCCATACGAAATGGCGACCATATCGCGGATAGCATCATTCTTTGCCGTTGTTGCATGTAGGCAGTTGCAAGGATGATCTGAGGAACAACGAACACATCGGTTACCTGCGCACGGTGTTTGAGCGCATTGCCGATCATCCCATCAACCGCATCGACGAGTTGCTGCCGTGGCGCCTGATGCCGGCTGCACACATCGAGCAGCAAGCTGCCTGACAATCAATCCGATGGCCCAGCCCCGCAAACCTGCCGTGCGCCTGGTCAAGGCGCCAGTGCCCGATTACGTACTGCGCGTTGAGCTGAAGTACATCAAGCCGGCGATCTGGCGACGAATCATCGTTCCCGGCTCGATCCGGCTGGGCAAGCTGCATGTCGTGCTGCAACTGGCCATGGGATGGGAAGGCGGGCACCTGCACGAGTTCGTCTTCGGCGAAACCAACTATGGCGAACCTGATGACCTCGGATTCCAGAGCGATCCACCAATGCTCAATGAAGCACGGGTCACGCTGGCGAAGGCGCTGGGCGGGCTGAAGTCATTCACCTACATCTACGACTACGGCGACAACTGGCAGCATCGGATCAAAGTCGAGAAGGCGCTGGTGCCTGATCCAGACATGCGCCGGTCGCTGTGCCTGGACGGGCAGAATGCGTGTCCACCAGAAGACGTTGGTGGAGTGCCAGGATATGCCGACTTCCTCGAAGCGATCACCAATCCGACGCACGAGGAGCACGACCACTTCCTCGAGTGGTGTGGCGGCAGCTTCGATCCCGCCGCCTTCGATCTCGTGCTCGCGAATCAGCTGCTCTCAGAGGTCAAATTCTGATCGTCAAGACGGCCTCAGATTGACGCTTACTTTCGAGTCGCCTGGAGAGAATAGTTGTGCGGCAATGAGTGCGGCCGGCAGCCACGCTGCGGTCGGATCGAGTACAAAAGGGGGCCTTGCTGCTTCCGCGACTCCCTGTCACTCAAATTGCGTCACGAATGGCCTTCCTGATCCAAGTTGTGAAAACGTCCATCGTGGCCTCCGTTCGTGCCGGCAGATGACGTTTTTTCGGATAGAGAATCGATACTTCGGGAGCGGGTGTCTCCCATGACGTGAAGATCCGCTCGAGCTTGCCTTCGGCTGATAGTGATGAGCGACCAGTGCTCCACTCCGATCGCGGTGCACACTATCGTTGGCCGGGACGGCTATCGCGGATGCGCGATGCCACGCTCGTTCGCTCGATATCACGCAAAGGATGCTCGCCCGATAACGCAGCCTGTGAGGGCTTCTTCGGTTGGCTCAAGACCGAACTGTCTTATCCTCGTGACTGGCGGGCTACGACTGTCGATCAATCCATCGAAACCCTCGACGCTTATATCCGCGTATATAACATAGCGCGAATCAAGGTCTCGCTTGGCTCTCTGATCCTCTGGAATACCGGAAAAGTCTCGGGATCGCGGCATAAACCAGTCCAAGATTTTAGCCGCCCCTCCTTCCATTCGGCGCAACTCAATCAGTCTCGGTTGTGCTGCTTACCTGAAACTGACTACGCATTGATCCGGTCTCGCACAGATGACCTGTGACTCGCATGCTGTCATATGGTCTGTGATATGGATCACGTCTAAAAATAATATTGTTATCCGAATCATCCTCGCTCTACCATCAGTTCGATAAAGCAAGCGCAAACCAAAAAAAACTAGACGAGACAGGAGATGACAATGTGCAAGACAATGCAGGCTGCTAGCGCACTTACACTTGCCGCTTGTGCGGTGCTTTCCGCATGCGGTGAAGGCATCAGTAGCACTTCCGTAATGCCGTCATCAGCGACAATCGCTGGGAACTGCGCGAGTCTGATGAACTATTCGGGTGCAATACCCACAACGATTACAAGTGCCGTTCAAGTCACACCGGGTGCTGGCACACCGTTCCAGACGCCGACCAACTTCCTGACGCCCGTGAGTCTTAGCGTGACTACGCCGTTTTGTCGTGTGACAGGTGTGATCAAACCAGTAGCAAATTCCACTATCGCCTTTGAGGTGTGGTTGCCGCTAGACCGCGAGAAATGGAATTCGAAGTTTGTGGGAAGCGCTGATGGTGGCTCCACGGGCGTTATCAACTACACCTCGATGGTAGATCCTCTCGCTCGGGGATATGCGGTCATGGGGCACGACAACGGGCACACCAGCACGGATGTTTTTGAACAATCGTGGGCCTTCGATTTTTCAACAAACACCGTCAAAACCGATCAGATAATCGACTTCGGATACCGCGCCGAGCACGTGGTGACGGTGGTAAGTAAGGACATTACCAACACTTATTTTTCCTCGCGGCCTGTGCACTCCTACTACGTGGGTTGTTCACAGGGCGGTCATCACGGGATGATGGAAGCTCAACGATACCCCGATGACTATGATGGCATTGTTGCTGGCTCACACGGGGGCGACTGGCTCGGCATGATGTCTTCGGAGGCCTGGGCCGGCGTATCAGTTCTAAAGAATAACCGTGCGGGGGGAATGAACGCCGCGCAGCTAGCTGCGTTAAACACCGCCGTCATCTCGGCTTGCGATGCGAAGGACGGGTTGGTTGACGGTCAGATCGACGATCCGAGGCAATGTAGCTTCGACCCCGCGACTTTGCAGTGCGGTGCGCCTGGCGCGAATCCGGCTACTTGTCTCACGCCGGCACAGGTTCAATCTGCGAAGGATATCTATGCGGGTCCGAAGCGTCAGGACACAGGCGCGTCGGTGTCGCCTGGGTACGCGATTGGGAGCGAAGGAGGCTGGGTAACAACTTGGAATTCGACAACGAGTTTGCAGAGCGGGAGCTACTACGATTTCTTCCGGCTGATTCTTAAGGGAAATCCCAATTTCGACATCCTCACTTTGAATTGGGACACCGATATTGACAGGGGCAGATCGCAGTACGGCTCAATCTATGATGCGATCAATCCTGACCTCTCGGCATTCCAGACAAACAAAGGCAAACTCATTATGTACCACGGTTGGGCCGATCCCCTGATCTCTCCCTATCTTTCCGTCGCTTCCTGGGGACGAATCCAGGACGCTATGGGGCCCGATATGGTCAATCAGTTTGCCCGCCTGTATATGGTTCCTGGTATGGGGCACTGCACTGGTGGCCCGATTGGTACGGTGGACTGGCTCACTCCGCTTGAAAACTGGGTTGAGAAAGGGATTGCGCCTGACGCGACGAGTGCGACGTCGACGATCGTTGGGTCGGGTACGGTAAACGGCGTTACCAGAAGTCGTCCGCTCTGCCCTTATCCAATGGTCGAAAAGTACAAAGGGACTGGCGACATTAACAGCGCAGGCAATTTCACTTGTGTAACCCCGTCCTGAATTGACACGACATCCGATCTCGAAGTCCGTGTCAAGACACTTCATGCGGCAGGAATCGCGTCGATCACCTGCTGGCAGATTCTCGACCGGTTTTGGAGACGCCAAGCTAACGCGATTTCGAGGTTCAGGTGGCCCTGGTCTCCAGTTACATCGCGGTACACAACGCCCGGGTGAGGTATGTGCTTGACCTGTTCCGGTAGAAGAGCGATCCCCATTTGCGCAGCTATCAAGCTAACCATCGTGGGCATTTGCCATGCTTCAAGTCCTGTTCGTGGACTAAAGCCGGCGGCGTGGCACGCCATCATCGTTTTTGCATGCAGGCTTAGCACTAGATGAGAGGGGAACATCATGAAGGTTTCGTCGGCAAGCAATTTCAATTCGACGATTTGCCGCTTTGCGAGCGGGTGGCCGATGGGCAAAACGGCAATCATGCGCTCGCGTTCAATCACCTTCATTTCGAGGTCGCTGGCGTTGCTCAATGGCAGCCTCACGATTCCTAGTTCGATCTGTTCTGTGCGAAATGCGGAGAGTTGCCCAGACGAAGGAAGTTCACGCAGATCAAACACGATGTCGGGATACGTGCGCCTGAACTTCGACAGCAGTTCTGGGAGCAGTCCGTAGCTGACGGAGCCGACAAAACCCAGAGAGATTCTCCCAGTCATTCCAATGCACGCTTCGCGTGTATGTGCAATGGCCAGTTCCTGCTGTTCCAGCAGTCTTCGCGCCTCTACGAGAAACACACTCCCAGCGTCGGTCAGAGATACGGACCGGCTCTTTCGAAGGAACAACTGAACCCCGATGGTTTGCTCGAGCCGCATGATGGCCTGGCTCAACGGTGGTTGCGATATATGCAACCGGTTTGCCGCCCTACCGAAGTGCAACTCTTCCGCCAGAACAATGAACTGCTCCAGGGCGCGGGAGGATAGCATCGATGAAAATCGGCCAGTCATCGTGGACAGAAGCAGGCACGACTTCGTTGCAACATCATGAGTTCCTGAGCGCATCTTCGATACGCTTGCCTAGCGAGATAATTTTTGGTCCCCACGTATCTTCGAGCTCATCCATCGACATCGCGGACGCGTGCGCGACAAGATTGACGCTAGCGACCGGCCTGTCATTCGCCACGATGGCAACAGCTATCGCACGTCCATTAGTTAGTGTCTCGCGGTCTGCCGTCGAATACCCCTGTTCCCGGATGACTTCGAGCAAGCGACGGAAATTGCGCGGGCTGCGCGCGGCCTCGAACTCGTCCTCGGGTCGCACAGCCAGCTTCGCCATCAACGCATCGCTTTCCTGTTCAGGCAAAGCCCCCAGGTAAGCGCGTCCCAAAGCGGTTTTAAACAGGGGCACGCGCGAGCCGGGCTTCCGGTTAACGGAAAGATAGCCGGGCTGCCGGCTCGTATTCAGAATGACCATCGCATCGGTGTCAAATACACCGAGTTCGACCGGCCACCCGGCAAGGCTGCGCAACTCGTCCAGTAGCGGGCCAGTCACTTCCAGCAACCAGCGCTGTTCCTCATACCCGTTGGCGAGACTCAATACTCGCGGCGTCACGGCATACCGCCTGTCGGCATTTCCGGCATTCACGTAACCGGCGTGCTGCAAGGTTTCCACGATACGCACCAAGGTCGGCTTTGCGATACCCGTGACCCGATACAGGTCTCCGATCGCTTGCGGCCCCCCTTCATTGAGCACTTTCAGCACCTCGAGACCGCGTAGCAACGCTGCAATAGGTTCGTAAGAAGACATTTCAATAGATGAATTATCGTTTCAATATGAGAGTCCTTAGTACCTCTGGATTGCGTGAAAACTCCCGACAGTCACAGCATGCTACCCAACTCCAGCATAGCAGGCGTGAGGGGTAAACCCGTCTTATCACGTCGGTCACCTCGATTATAATTATCGAAATGATGTTTCACTAGGTGAAACATCAACCTGCAACGTTTTTTGTCCGAAGTCCTGTGCAAATGGATACGTCTCTCCAACGCTGCTGATACCGGTCGTTGGAGTGTGCGCAGAAAATCCTGGCTCGCATTTGGGCCGGCACATCACTTACATGCAGTCGGAGACAAGTAAATGAAACGATTCGAGAAGTTGCTTCTCGCGGTCGAACAACTATGTCAGGTGGTCACGGTCGTACTGATGCTTGCGATCATGCTGATTGTGTTCTGCGACGTAGCGTCGCGCCACCTGTTCAACCATCCGCTGGGCTGGGCCTACGATCTCATTGGCCTGTATCTGATCGCTGGCGTTTACTTTCTGAGCCTGTCCGATTCGTATGCGGCGCATGCGCATGTCGGCGTCGACATCCTCGTGCGCAACTGGCCGGAGCCCTGTCGACGAATCTCCGAGATGCTGACCAACGTGGTCGGCATTGCACTGTTCGGTCTGATCTGTTGTGCCGCCTCCATGCGAGGCTGGCAAAGCTACCTGGGTCAGGATGTCGTGTCGGGATTGATCGCGTGGCCCACCTGGATCTCTTCGGCACTGGTCGCTCTAGGCTGCGGACTTCTTGTCCTGCGACTTGTATTCAGGTTGACCGGAAACGCGCTCAGCCTGATGCGGGGACATAGCGTCGTCGATGCCCTGCCACTCGCTGGCGCGCACTTCGGGGAATAGGCATGGCGATGTCTGTAGCAATGATGGGGCTGTTGTTCGCGCTGCTCGCCCTCGGTGTGCCGGTTGGCTTCTCGATGGGTACCGCAGGTGCCGTCGGGCTGTTTGTCACCGGCAACTGGGATGTTCTGCTGGGTGTGCTGCGCACATCCCCGCTAAGCACTGTGGGCTCTTATGAGCTGATCACTATCCCCATGTTCCTGCTGATGGCCGAGTTCGTGCTACTCAGCGGTATCGCAGATGAGCTGTTTGTTGCAGCCGCCGCCTGGGTCGGCCGCTATCGCGGCGGACTGGGCATGGCGACCGCGGTCACCGGCGCCGCATTTGGTGCGCTGTGCGGCACCAGCACCGCTTCGGCTGCAACCCTGTCATCGACCAGCCTGCCGGCGATGATCCGGCAAGGTTACAAGCCAGACCTTGCAGCCGGCGTGGTCGCAATCTCTGGCACTCTGGCGATGCTGGTGCCGCCCAGCGTGACGCTGATTATCTTCGGCCTGCTTGCGCAGGCCAATATCGGTCAGTTGCTGGTAGGAGGCATCATCCCGTGCGCGCTGATCACGCTGACGATCATGCTAACGGTTGCCTTCCTCGCCTGGCGCGACCCGAAGGCGGCGCCAGCCAGCCCTAAGGTCGGTCTGCGAGAGCGGATCCGGCTGCTGCGTGTGGTGGGACCGATGCTGCTGCTAATGGGCGCGGTAACGGGTGCCATCTATAGCGGCGTGGCAACGCCGACTGAGGCGTCGGCGATGGGCGCAACCGGCGCATTTCTGCTCACGATCTGGAAACGCAAGGCTAGCCCGGCCTTGATCAGACAAGCGACCGTACGCGCAGCGCGTGGCTCCTGCATGATCATCACGATCCTGCTCGGCGCCCAGTTATTCGGTTATTTCTTCACGCTGACCCATGTCACGCAGGACCTGATCGAGTGGGTGGGGCACCTTGCGCTGAACCGCTGGGTCATCGTGGTGGCGATCCTCTGCGTGTACATCGTGTTGGGTGCTTTTATGGATCAGATCGCGATCCTCGTTCTGACTGTGCCCGTCGTAATTCCAATCATCGTCGCACTCGGTTTCAGCCCGATCTGGTTTGGTGTCATCAAGATTGTTACCGCTGAAGTCGGCATGATCACGCCGCCGATCGGACTCAATTGCTTCATCGTATCGCGCTACGCCAATCGTCCTGTAGCCGAGGTATTCAAAGGCACCTGGCCACACTTCATTGCACACCTGTTCGCGATCGCCGTACTGCTGTGCTTCCCCAGTCTCATTCTTTGGCTCCCTGGCCATATGCAATAAAGGCGCAGATGAAATCCAGATACTTTGTCCGGTTGTCGGAGATGCCGGGCTATCACCCGGCCAACCACGAAGGCACCACCAATCGCCGTCTCATTTCGCCAGACACGACGGGTGCGAAACACTTCGAAGTGGTACACGGCACGATCGAAAAATGCCAGGGCGCGTTGCCGCATGCTCACCCGGGCTTGGAGCAGGCGTGCTACATGCTGGCTGGGCGTGCGATCGCCGAGGTGGGCGGTGAGAGGCAGGAAATGATCGCGGGCGATGCCGTGTTCTTTCCAGCCGATGTACCCCATGTTTTTACTGCGGTCAGCGATGAGCCCGTCCAATTGCTTGTGATCTATTCGCCGCCGTATGGGGAGGATCCAGCCAAGGTTGTTCGTTAAGCCTGCCGTACAACAGGAGACATCGATGAAGAAAATAGTCCGGGCGGCTTCCCGGTTTGCTGCGCTGACACTCGCCTGCTGCAACGTACATGCTGAAACGACGCTACGTCTCGCCGACAGTTTGCCCAACGGTCACTTCATTGCTAGCGAACTGACCCGACCGTTTATTGACCAGGTGCAAAGGGACTCGAAAGGTCAACTCAAGCTCCAGTACTTTCCCGGCGAGCAACTTGGCAAAGCCAAAGACATGCTGATGCTGACACAGTCAGGTGTCGTGGACATCGGCTACGTCGGGCCCTCCTATGTATCGGACAAAATGCCGTTGTCTGCCGCATTCGAGTTGCCCGGCGCGTTCAAAGACGACTGCCAGGGCACACGAGCGTTGTGGGCCATGACGCATGACGGTGGCTTCCTGCAGAAAAGCGAGTTCGAACCCAATCATGTGATCCCGCTGCTGATACTGATGCTACCCAGATACCAGATCCTGCTGTCGTCGAAAAAGCCGGCAAGCGGCGTGCAGGGGCTGGCTGGCTTCAAGGTCCGCTCAGCGGGTGGTGCGATGGATTTCATGCTGCACAATCTGTCCATGGTGCCAGTCCGGATGACGCCACCCGAGGTGTATGAAAGCCTGTCGCGCGGCACGATCGACGGGGCGGTATTTCCCTATTCGAGCGCTCTCGCGTATGGCCTGAGCAATCTGGTCAGGCAGGGCACTGTCGGCGGCAGCTTCGGTACCGTGGTGTTGACCTACTCGATTAGCGAGAATCGCTGGAAACAGCTATCCGTTAATGAGCGGACCGTGCTGATGACAGCAGGCAAAGAGAATTCTCTCAATGCGTGCAAGCGCTTCGAGACGACCGAAAATCAGTCGATTGACAAGTTCAAGGCGCAAGGCATGAGGGTCATTTCCTTCACGGCCGCGGATCAAACGTTGATGGACAGCGCATTCTCCAAAGTCGGTCGCGAGTGGGCCAGTGGCCTGGACAGTCGCGGCAGACCGGGCACCCGGATGCTTGGTGAAATGGAAAAGGCGCTTGCCGCGGCCAAATAAATGGAAGACAGGCAATGCGCCTGTCCGTCGAGCTTTGGAGTATGCAATCATGGCAGGACCGCTGGACGGTATTCGCGTCTTAGACTTGACGAGTGTTGCAATGGGACCCTATGCCACGCAGATTCTTGGCGACATGGGAGCGGACGTCATCAAGGTCGAGACCCACCTCGGCGATGTCTTTCGACATGTGTCGTCGAATCGCAACCCGGCGATGGGAGCGGCGTTTCTCAATCTGAACCGCAACAAGCGCAGTGTCGTACTTGAACTCAAAAGTAGCGAAGGTCGCGATGCATTTCTCGAACTGACAAAGACCGCAGATGTGCTGATCTTCAATGTTCGACCACAATCGATGCGCAAGCTCGGCTTCGACTTCGAAACGCTGAGTGCACTCAATCCGCGCCTGATCTATTGCGGTGCGTATGGCTTTTCGGAAACCGGCCCGTATGCAGGCCGACCAGCCTTTGATGACATCGTCCAGGCAATGAGTGGTACTGCGTCATTGCAAGGCCGCAATAGTGATGACGGACCAGCCTACGTCAACACCATACTGGCGGACAAGACTGCGGGCCTGACCGCCGCTTATTCGATTGCAATGGCATTGTATGAGCGAGAGCGCTCTGGGCTAGGCCAGGCGATCGAAGTACCGATGTTCGAGACCATGGTGTCGTTCACGCTCACCGAGCATCTTGCTGGCGAGACATTTCGACCCGCTGAAGGATCGATGGGCTATGACCGTGTCTTGTCCGCACACCGCAAGCCATATCGGACCCGCGATGGCTTTATCGGCCTGCTGCCCTATACAGATGCACAATGGCAGCGCTTCTTCGCAGTAGCAGGATATCCACACTACGCAAGTGACGTTCGCTTTGAAAAACTGAACGAACGTAGCAAGAATATCGATGCGCTCTACGATATTCTCGCCGATATCATTTCACAGCGCAGTACTGGGGATTGGATGACCTTGCTGCGCGATGCCGATATACCCTCTACGCCAGTTTTGACACCCGAAGAGGTTCTCGAAAATGAGCACCTTGCAGCGACCGGCTTTTTCCGCGACGACATACACCCGACGGAAGGCCCTCTGCGGACGATCTCGATACCGGTGAAATTTTCCAGAACGCCTGGAGACATTCGCCGGCTAGCGCCTAATCTCGGCGAACACACTCATGAGATTCTGGCTGAGATACAGCATTCACGATAACAGCATGCCGGCAGGACAGGCGCTTTGTAGCAATCGCCAAGCGATTCTGGCGTCCCACATAGTCGATCTTACTCAGCCATGCCGGCAATCTGCTGCGGCCGATTATTCTCCAAAGGAAACTCAAATTCCTGTTGTTGCTCAATCGTGAGCTTGCACCCTGCACGAGCCTTGAGTATCCGTTGGGCGTTTTCGACCAGAGCATGCCCTGCCTTCTCGGGATTCCCAACGTTGAATGGTGGCGGGATCATATTCCATCAAAAGCTGCACCGTCCTGGCGGCCTCCTCGCCGCCCAAAATCGCAAGTAACTTAAGTCCGAAGTCCAGTCCCGCAGTCACTCCCCCACCCGACAGTCGATTTCGATCACGCACAACGCGCTTCTGCACGGGCTTCACTCCGAGAGATGACAATATCTCGTGCCAACCCCAATGTGTCGTTGCTTCATAGCCCTTTAGAAGCCCGCAGCGCCTTGCATGAGAGATCCAGTGCAAACGGAGGTCGCGCACCCTGCTTGCTCTCCTCTGTCACGCACAAAGTGAAGTAGCTCTAAGTCTATATGGCTTCTTTCAGGAGATCGGGATCGAAAGCTTTCCGGACCGAATACGCAATCTGATTGAATGTCGGAAACGGCTCACCATTACGCGAAACGATTCGAAAGTCTTCTCTGCTTCGTCTTGTCGTACACCCAAACTGCGATCCGATAATACGCGAATAAATATCTTTCTGGGACCGGCCAACATCCTCATGTTTGACGTACCCCTCTTCGATCTTTTTCCCAATCTCCAAAGTCACGTGGCGATAGGTACCTCGTCGTTCATGCGGCTCAACTTGATTAGCCCTATGCCTCGACTTCCCTCTCAAATAATCTGCGCGTCTTCGAAGTTTGATCTGATGCGCTGGTAGTGCGCGTCATCGTCGACGGGCATAGCGACTCGTTCCAGATGCTCCGTTATCGTTAGCTTGCGGAGTTGCAGGAGAAATGGCTCGTCACCCTGAGATGCAGCGCGCAAATTGATTGTTGATTCATCGTCCGTGTTATCCACCCGTGGCGAGATGAACGGTCAAGGGAAGCTCGACTGCAGCTTCCATGGTAATAGCGCGCCGTCTGTTCATGCATTGTGGGGTTCGATTGTCGGTAATCTTCGGAAAGAGGTAGCCGCAAATCCCCCACACTGCACGCTCTCCGATCGTAGTTTTCCGGAGGCTCGCACGACTGCGCACCTGCGTTGAGCAAGTGCGGCTCTTCAAGCGATCGGCTGGCTCTTCCATCTGCTAATTGGCAAGCCGCACGAACTCCCTTACCAATGCGGCACGCACCTGCGCCTTGAGCCACAGCACGCCGACAGTACGGCTCAGCCGCGGCTGTGGCAGTTCCCACTTGCGCAATGACCGGGCCGAAATGTCCGTCATCGGCCAGTCGGGCAGAACGGATACCCCCAAGCATTCCGCCACGAGTCGCGCGATATTCTCGATGCCGTCGAGTTCAAAGCGCACTTGAGGCTGGATGTTCTTGCGGCGCAGGTAGTCGTCGGCCATCCTACCCCCGATCACGTTCCGGTCATAGCGAATGTAGGGTTCGCTCTCCAGTGTGCGCAATGGATCCCGCACATGCATGCAGGCGGGCGTGACCAGCACGAGGTGTTCCTGCCTGAGCGTATGCCAAGCCGCCGACTTCGGAAGCTCGAAAGGGGGCTGGACGAGCACCGCGGCGTCCAGTTCGCCCTCCATCACCCGCGCGTGCAGTATCGTGGTTGGACCCGGCTCGATGTAAATCGCAATGCCAGGATGCTCCGCCACCCATTTTTTGAGCACCGCCGGCAGCATGCCAGTCATCGCGGTCGGCGTGGCGCCCAGCCGCAAGGGGCCGGCGGGCAGGCTCGTGTTCGACGCGGCCGAACGCAGGTCGCGGACCTCGCGAATCACAGATTGAGCGCGCTCGAGCACGCGCAGACCCGCCTCGGTCGGACACACAGTTCGGCCTGAACGCGTCACCAGCTTGCCACCGATGTCGGCCTCGAGAACCGCCAGCCGCTGAGCAACCGACGCAGAGGTGAGCCCCAGATGGCGTGCCGCCTCCGCGATCGAACCGAGCTGGGCCACCAGCATGAAGGTTTGCAGGAAACGCACATCCATCGGTCAAGCTCCATGAAAAAGATGATTTTGCCATCTTCTTAAGCAGTTAAACATCGATTGCTCCTATGCCTCACGCATTGTAGATTTGCACACATTAATCAGGGGATCCTTTTCGTGGCCAAGATCCAGCGCATCCAATTCTGTCATGTCGCCGTCCCTCTCGACGCCTTGACATCCTTCTCCAACCGCACAGTCCACACCCGTCACTACGGCCTAGTGCGCGTGCGCTCCACCGATGGCGCCCAGGGCCTCAGTTTCTTGTACGTCGGCAGCGCTGCGGGCCGGCTGTTCGAGGGGCTGTGGCAGGCCATGTACCAGGAAGCGCTGCTGCAGGGACGCATGGGCACCGTAATGCGTGCCCTCAGCGCGCTCGACACGGCCCTGTGGGACCTGAACGCGCGCACGGCTGGCCTGCCGCTGCACAAGTTTCTCGGAGGCATGCACGCAGAGGCCGTTCCGGCCTACGCCAGTGGCGGTTACTACATGGAAGGCAAGACGACACAAGGCGTGGCCGACGAGATGGCCAGCTACGTTGACATGGGCTTTCAGGCCGTGAAGATGAAGACGGGCCGCTGGTCGCCCCGAGGCGAGGGGCAACGCGTGCAGGCTGCCCGCGAGGCCATCGGCCCTGATGTGCAGCTCATGCTCGACTGCAACAACGGTAAGGTGGACACGGTGCAAGCTACGGAGTACATGCGTCGCATTGAGCCCTTTAACCCCTACTTCATTGAAGAGCCCTTTGAACCCGACGACATCGAGAGCCACGCGAGGCTCACCCAGCTGACTCGCGGTCCCGTCGCCACGGCCGACCGCCATCCTGCGGCTGTATCAGGACCGGCGCGCCGACGACGCCGACGCGCAGCAAGCGGCGCTCGACCACACACGCGCAATCTTCCAGGCCTATCGTCTGATTGCAGCGATGAAGACCGCGATCGCATGGAAGTCAGGCGACGAGCACTGGCAGCATGTCCGCCCGCCGCTCAGTCCGTTAGCCGCGCAGCTCGCCGGGAACTGGAGTGCTCGCTCGCCCGCGCGGGCCTCGACATCCCGGCCGCGCAACGGCTATCGATGGCAGCGGCTCTATGACTAACTCTCCTGAATGGAACAACATGTTATGAACCGCAACTCCCCTCTCTTCGACAAAGTCCTCGGATGCCTGCTCGGCGGCTTCATTGGCGACGCCATGGGTACCCCCACGGAAAACCTCTCCCACGACGACATCCAGCAACGCTTCGGCTGGGTGCAGACCTTCTCCGGAGATGGAACAGACGACTCCCTGCTAAAGCACATCCTCTGCGAGACACTGGAGCGCACCGGCGGCCATGCCACGGCCGATGCCTGGGCCGCTGACTGGATTCGACACAGCCAAACCTTCGTGAACAGCAAGCTGTTCTTCGCCCCCGTGGTGGCGACGTTCTGGAAGCTCAGCGGGGAACAGGTGTTGCCCCGCGACGCAGGCGCGGGCAACATGGCCAGCAGCAGCTCGGCCATGTGCATCTCGCCGATGGGAATTGTGAATGCGGGCAATCCGCGCCAGGCCGTGCTAGAGACCTTCGAAGTCGCAGGTCTGATCCATCACAACTTCTGCCGCGACGGCGCCTGCGCCATGGCCGCGGCCGTCGCGCAGGCGTTCGTGCCGGGCACCAACGTCGAGTCGGTCCTGCGGGCCGCGTCCGAGTTTCTCCCCGAGCGCAGCGCGGAGGCCATGCGGGTGGCACTGCAATCGACGCTGGCCATGGCGCGCGAGAGCGCAGGGTATAAGGATTTCCGGGCCCGCTACTATAGTGCCGCCATCGACGTTCGGCGGCACTTCACCGATTCACGCGAGACCGTTCCCCTGGCGCTGGCCCTCGTGTGGCTGGCCGACGGGGACGCGCAAAAGGCGGTGGAATACGGCGCGAACTTCGGTCGCGATGCTGACACGATCGCCTCCATGGCGGGTGCCGTGGCAGGCGCCATGAGGGGCGCGAGCGCGCTGCCACAGGCGTGGCTCGACACATTGGGCTCACAGGCTGACAAGCAGCGCGCGCTGGCCGACCGGATGACGCGACTCGTGCATGCGCGGGCCGAGGCGGCACGCGCGGCTGCGCTGATCGTGCTGGAGACCTCGGCGTGACGCGCAAAACGTTGTTCATCACGGGCGCTGCAGGCGGCATCGCTACACACCTGCGCCGGGAACTGGCAGGCCGCTACCAACTGCGCCTATGCGATCTGCGGCCGATCTCCGACCTGAAGCCGCATGAGGAATTCGTCGCGGCGGCGTTGGAGGACCTGCCGGCGCTCGAAGATGCGATGCGCGGCGCGGACGCGGTGCTTCATCTGGGCGGCCTGTCCATGGAGGGGCCCTGGGACGAGGTGCTGCCCTCCAACATTGAAGGCGGCTATAACACTTTCGAGGCGGCGCATCGCGCGGGAGTTCGGCGCTTTCTGTTCGCCTCCAGCAATCATGCGGTTGGCTTCTACAAACGCACGCACACCATCAATCACGAGGTCGCGCTGCGGCCGGACAGCCGCTATGGCGTATCCAAGGCCTTCGGCGAACTGCTGGGCCGCCTGTACGCTGACAAATACGGCATGGATGTTTTGTGTCTGCGCATCGGCAACGTCAACGTACGCCCTCTGGACGAACGCCGGCTGGCCCTCTGGCTCAGTCCTCGCGACATGGCGCAACTGGTCACGATCGGCGTGGAACATCCCGACATCCGCTTTGAGGTCGTGTATGGCGTCTCTGGCAATCGTCGCAGTTGGTACGACAACCGCAATGCCCACCGCTTGGGTTACCGACCGCTGGACGACAGCGAGACCTTCGCGCTGGAAGTCATCGCTGGCGCGCCCGAGGAAGATCCATGCGGCGCGTCCTACCAGGGCGGCGCCTTCGTGCACGAGGAGGCCTTTGCCAACCCCGCGCCCCTGCCCGGGCGGAGACCGGCACGCAAGGGTTCGGGCGCATGAGCTGGACATTCCCTGCGGGCGCATGCGACACCCATATGCACTTTTACGACCTACGCGTTCCGTCCGCGATCGGCGGACCGCCCCTGCCGGGCTGCTACACGGTGGCGGACTACCGCGCCTTGCAGAGTCGCCTCGGATTGCAGCGCGTCGTCGTCGTTCAGCCCAACGCCTACCAGTTCGATAACAGCGTCATGCTGGAGGCCCTGACGGAACTCGGCACGAACGCGCGCGGCGTGGCCGTGACATCAGCGAACACGAGCGATGCGCAAATCGACGCAATGACCCAGGCCGGCGTGCGCGGCCAGCGCTTCTACGCGCTTCGCTGGGGTGCATTGGGCCTAGACGCACTGGCCCCCTTGATGCCGCGGCTGCATGCGCACGGCTGGCACGCGAACGTCCAGTTGGATGGGCATGCCCTGGCCCAATGCGCCGGGTTGCTCACAACGTTGCCCTCCGATTGCGTGATAGACCATGTGGGCAAGTTCCTGCCGCCACCACGGGTGGATGATCCGGCCTTTACAGCGCTACTGCGGTTGCTCGACACCGGCCGATGCTGGGTCAAGCTCTCGGCTCCGTACGAATCATCAACTCGGCTGACTGGAACTCGCGCCTTCGATGATGTCGCCGCGCTAATCGGCGCGCTAGTGGCCCACGCGCCACAGCAGCTGCTTTGGGCCACCAACTGGCCGCATCCTTTCCCGCCAGCCGACTTCATTCCCGATGACAGTGCACTGCTGCGCTTCTTTCTGGACTGCGTGCCACGCGAGCAGGACCGTCGCCGCATCCTGGTCGACAATCCAGCGCGGCTCTATGGCTTCAGTTGAACGCCGGTTCGATCAGAACTGATAACACAAGTACTCAACGCATGTCTGCTGTCGATCACGCTGCAATGAGGTCCACGCAATGCAGATCTCTCCACCTTGCCCTCGGCTTTGCAACGACAGCAACACCAGTCGTCCAAGTCTTGGACTGCAGAAACCTGACGAAGCCGATGCAGTAGATGCCGCAGCGAAGAGCAACCAATGCTTTGTCGACCACAACAAATACAGCCAGATGGAGGAGTCCTTATGATAAACCCCAATGCTTACCCCACGCCCCGGCGCGCCTGGCTGACAGTATTCATTCTCTTGCTAGCTTACGTGCTGTCCTTCATGGATCGGCAGATAGTGTACCTACTGGTGGCCCCGATTCGGCGCGACATGGTACTGACCGACACGAAGATCAGCCTGCTGATGGGCCTGTCCTTTGCCATCTTCTACGCGATTGCAGGCATTCCACTGGGGCGAGTTGTCGACACCAAGAGCCGACGCGGCCTGATTTTCTGTGGGGTGCTCTTCTGGAGTCTAATGACTGCCAGCTGCGGCCTAGCGAAGGTTTACTGGCAGCTCCTGCTTATGCGTGTCGGCACTGGCGCTGGTGAGGCGACACTGTCGCCCGCTGCCTACTCCATCCTGGCAGACAGTTTCCCGCCCCAGAAGCGAGCAACGGCCATCAGCGTCTATGGAATTGGCGTGTACATCGGAATAGGCATGGCCTACTTGCTGGGGGGAGCGATCATCACGTGGGCGAATGCGCGAGGCGACGTAATCCTGCCGCTGCTCGGCCATATCAAACCGTGGCAAGTGATTTTCCTTGTACTAGGCGCCTTGGGCATCTTGTTCGCCCTGCCTCTTCTCGCCATCAAGGAACCCACGCGCAAGGGCGCTGGCGCTGGCGTGGTGGTGCCACTCAAAGACGTTGGTCGCTATATCGTCGGCATTCGCAAGGCCGTGCTCTCGCACAACCTTGGTTTTGGTTGTCTCGTCTTCGCGGCTTCTGGCGTCGGCGCCTGGACTCCGACGTTCTTGCTCAGGGATCATGGCATGACGCTGGGCAAAGTCGGGCTGTACGTAGGAAGCATTTCAATAGTCGCAGGCTCTCTTGGCGTTATGTCCGGTGGCCGCCTTGCTGACTATCTGGCGCGGCGCGGATTCCGGGATTCGAATATGCGCGTCGGCCTCCTCGGAGGCGTACTGACGGCGCTTGGCGGTGTTGGCTACTTGATCGACAACCTGACCTTGCTGTGGATCTTCATGTTCGTCTACACCTTTGCCGCAGCCATGCCAAACGGCGTCGCGGCCGCAGCGATTCAGGAAATCATGCCGAACTCCATGCGTGGACAGACTTCCGCCATCTATCTGCTCGCCGTGACGCTGATCGGACTGGGTCTTGGCCCCACCGCTGTGGCACTGGTCACAGATTATGTGTTCCGCGATGACATGGCCGTTCGCAACTCCATCGTTTGGGTTGGAAGCATTGCAAGCGGCTTGGGCGCGCTGCTGATCTGGTCTGGACTCAAGCCATATGCGCAAGCGCGCCAGACGCTTGAAGACTGGGGGGCCCAACACGGAAATTCAGACGGCCTGATACCTGCACCCCACGAGGGTACAACCTTGCAAAGAGCATCTCTGTGAGAAAACAAGAGTGGATAACTGAATAGATTCAAGCAGATCCGCTCCTGCCACGTCCGCACGTGGAATCCGCTTACATCGACGTAGATCTATTATGAGCAGCATATTGAAGCACAAAGCTATTTTGGCGATGTTGCGGGCCACCGTGGCTGGTGTTGTCAACTTTCAAAGCAGCGTTACGATGTATGGATGCGAAGTGCTGGAAGTCGGTCCCGGCGGATATCATCAGCGCCGACAACGAACCGCACAGGCCAAGCCGCGCCGAGATGTGAGTGACGACGCACTGCTTGCGCATGGCGTGGTTCCGGTACCGCCCTGGAGCCGGTGTAATTGTGTATAGCGACCGCGGCAGCCAATATTGCAGCGGCCTGTTTCAGGGCACGTTGAAGGCCTATGGCATGCGTTCGTCGATGAGCCGGCGCGGCGATTGTTGGGAATGCGCCGACTGAAAGTCTGTGGGGTTCGCTCAAGGTCGCACGTATGCACGGGCGGCACTTCGCCACGCGGCGTACCGCAATGGACGAGGTAATTGACTGGCTGGGCTTTTACAATGCACGCCGGTTACACTCGACGCTCAACTCAGTTAGCCCGATGACATTCGAGCAGAACTGGTTCGCAGCACAGCAAGGCAAGGCCGCATAACATCCTCGGTTACGGGATTCGCCAAACGGGGGCAAGGTCAATTCGATTGTGCCGGATGTATCCGAGTACAGCTGTCCGGTTGATGTTCAACTAATCAGTTACCCAGATCTGTCCAGCACCTATGAAGTCGAATTCCTATGGAGCGCGGACGCTAGAAACCCCGCACTCGATCAGTTCATCCAATATTTTAGGCCTTGATATCGCGTCCAGCGTCGGCGTGATCGGTTTCCCTCGTTGGGCGACCAGTCGAATCTCCGGGAGTCTGGCTTCGTGACTGGGCCTTTCCCGGAGGCGTTGTACATGACCTCGCAAGCCTGCCCTCCCTTGTATCAGCGCCTCACCCTGTCAGAGCGCGAGCGAGGACGCCAGGTACATGACGACTACCCAGCTCTTCCTGAGCGTGCTAGCCTTAAAGAAAAAGGTCTTCCAGCGTCTACTGCTGGACAGCCACTTTTGGGCGGAGACGGGAACATGAAACAGCAACTTTCTACCGATATTAAGTTTTCGGACTGCAGGGCTGCGCCATCGTCTATTGGCGAAGCGCGTGTCGAAGGCGATCTCAGCAGCACCGCGCCCAGAGTCGTCTCCGCGCACCCATGTTCAACGCGAGTGTCGGCAGCTTCAGGGGCACAGGGAGCGTTGCTCGCAACGGGTCATTTTGGACGGGTGATGGGCTGTTGGACGCAGCGCAACATTGGATTGCATGCCCATGACGAGATCCAGATTACGTTCAATCTCGGTGCCGGTCCGCTGAATTACAGGATCGATGACACACTTGTAGTGGTGAAGCCCGGTCAAGGTGCAATCATTCCCTCTTGGGTGAAGCATTCGCGTGACGTCGACCCCACCCTACCAACATATCTGATTGTGATAGCGATTTCGCCTGCATGGCTTCGTACACATGATAAAGCCGGCTATAACCTCAGCGGAGGCGTGGAAGTCTTTGCTGTGCCTCGCTCCCTCGCAGAGATCCTGGCGCATTTGCGATTGTCGTTGACAAATCCAGGGTTGGACGCGCCAGAGCAGGTGACGGCGCTCGTCGACGCGCTTATCGATGGCGTGGGCTCAATGGGCACATCCGCCCCGGTTCTCAATTCAGGGCGTCTGAAAGGCTATTGGGACAAGCGGATTCTGGACGCGGCCCACAGTATTCAGCGGTGTAACGGGCGAACAGATGTCGATCATCTGGCGAAAGAATACGGACTTTCAAGAAGCCACTTTTCCAGCCGGTTCTGTGCTCACTTTGGCTTTTCGCCACAGTTGCTGATTAACGCCGTCCGGATGAAAGCTGCGCTCCATCTTTTACTGGAGAGCGACGATTCGATTGCGACGATCAGCGATATTTTGGACTTTAGTATGCCCGGCCATTTCACCCGATTCTTTACCCGGCACACCGGTGAAACACCGATGTCCTACCGGACGAGAAACCTCACCCTCGAGTCACTGTGAGATTTGAATTCAGGAAGCCCGTGCAGTCTTGGTTCACTATGCCCACGTCCGATGAAACGCACAGTGTGTTGCCGAAATAGGCGGCGCATTCTTCATGCGCAGAAGCTCCATGGGGTACAGAGTACAAGAACGGCACAACCTCAACTTATCTTTCGCTAGGCTGCGCGCGAATTGCCAGGGCGACGCGGCGGGTATTGGAACTCGCTCCTAGGTTTGAGCGGGGTGCGTGGGTGGAGTGGGTGTTGCCGGTTGGAGGACAGGCAAGCGGTTCGCTACTAACAGAATAGCTCCGAGTACCAGCAGCCCGACCATCACATACAGACCGCCTTGTATGCTGCCGGTTGCGGTCTTGGTCCAACCGATGATCGTCGGACTCAGAAAGCCGCCTAGCAAACCGATCGTATTGATCAACGCAATTCCTCCTGCAGCTGCGTCGCCTTTCAGATAATCGGAGGGTATCGCCCAGAAGACCGTATAGGAGATCGACATCATGGCGGTGGCGCCGGTCATGAAAATCAGGGAGATCGCGAGTTGTCCGCTCGCCCACGTCGCGGCGGCTAGGGCAAGCGCACCAATCAGCGCCGACACCGCGCTATGCCAGCGCCGCTCGCGCTGGCGATCTGAACTGCGGCTACCAAGGTACATAGCGATTACCGCGGCGATGTAAGGGATCGACGAGTAAAACCCGATCTGCAGCGTGTCTTTCACGCCATTGGCCTTAAGGATCGTCGGTAGCCAGAAATTGACGGTGTAAATGCCGCAGATCACGCAGAAATAGGCCATCGCCATCAGATACACCCGGGAATCGCGCGCCACCTGCCTAAACGAGTGATGAACGACGGCGGGAGCAGCGAGGCCGCTTTCGAGCGTTCGCTTTTCTTGCGCCGACAACCACGTCGCTGAAGCCGGGCGGTCGGCGAGGAAAAACCACGCGACGACACCCAACATGATGCAGGGCAAGCCTTCCACTAGAAACATCCATTGCCAGCCAGCAAGACCGAAGGCCCCCGCAAAGTAAGTCATAGTCCAGGCTGACAGCGGCCCGCCTACCACGCCCGCTAGCGGCTGACCTATCATGACGATGGCAATGGCGCGTGCCATGCGTGCCTCGCCATACCAATAGGTGAGGTAAAAGAGCATCCCAGGTGCGAAGCCAGCCTCGAACACGCCAAGTAGAAAACGCAGCCCGTAGAACATCGTCACGTTGTGCACAAACAGCATCGATGCAGATGTTAGCCCCCAAAGCACCAGGATACGGCTAATTGTTTTGCGAGCGCCTAATGCGGGCAGTAAGAGATTACTGGGGACTTCGAACAACATGTAGCCCAAGAAAAAAATTCCCGCACCTACTCCGTAAACGGCGTCAGAGAAGCCGAGGTCGCTTTGCATCTGCAATTTCGCGAAGCCGATGTTGAGGCGGTCGAGGCAAGCGAACAGATAGCAGGTGACCAGAAATGGCAAGAGACGCCAGTTCAATCTGTTGTAGAGCACCGTGGTCTGATCAGCGCTCGAATTCGAAGAGATAGCAGACATGCACGTTCTCCAGAAGAGGCTCTGCAGGCGGGCAGTGAATGACAGTACGGGATTCAGCCACCCATATCAACGTTGCCCCAAGCACCGCCTGCTCGGGCGGCGTTGGGGCTCAGGCAAACACCGGACTACTGTTTCATAAATTCTTCTACATGAAAGCAAGGTGACCGTTCGCCGCAATCGGTATAAGGCGAAGGGTCGCCACGCGGTGGCTCAGGGCGGTATGGCCGTGGTCCAGCACGTGGATCTTCCGACCGCGCGGGTTCGCCTCATAAGCACACCGGTTAGTTACACTGTGTGCAAGTTCTAAGCCACGGACGTGACCGAGCGCGATTGTGCGAGCGCGACGTGCGTCGCTTTTCACGGAGAGCGGAATCGAACTTTATTATCCAAATAGATTATTTACTAAGCCCTGAACGGATATTCATCTCCAGTTCAATCTGCTGCTCGATCAGTCGCCGTCCGCGCAAGCCAGGCGCATCGGACCGGGCATGGATTTCTGGGCCAATCCCACCAAGACTAACCATGGCCTCGCAGTACTTCACTCCCACCACGTCCTCATCCAACGCAGCGGCGATATCTGCTTTCAGTGATTCGGTAAGCTGTTGATCGCCGAGCCCGAAATTTCGACTAAACGCCCAGAAGTAGTGGGTCGTATTCTCTGTCTCGGGCGTAATCGCATGATTTACCCTAAGCGCGCCGTATGGTTTTCCAGGCTCCGCGCCACCATTTGCCGCACTATGGAAACTCGAGCCCGTGGAGTGCAACCCCGGAGGGAAGAAGTACTGGATCATAGTACGGTCGACCAGTCCAGTCATATTCAGTGTCTTTGCTAGCGGAAGGTGTTCGACCTTATCGCTCTTGATAAAGCGGGAGACGATAAACTGACGCTCATCCTGCTTCATCTCCGCTTCGGTTTGGGCGATTCCGGGACCACCAATTGTGCTGCCGTGCAGGTAGCTCAGATGCGACAGGTCGAGCAAATTGTCATGCAGAAAGATGTATCGCGATTCGACCCGTTCATGGCCGCCGATCGTTGGTTGCCAACCTTCATCCGACACACGAAGGGGCCGGTGATCGGGAATCAGACTCTCGTCCGCAACCGATGGATCACCCATCCATATCCATAGCCACTCCCAGCGCTGCACCAGAGGATATTGGGCGACGCGATAGCTCGCTGGAATGTCCGATTGAGAAGGAATGCGAACGCACTTTCCACTGCAATCGAACGTGAATCCGTGGTATCCGCATTCAATCTGATCGTCGATGAGCTTTCCCTTGGAGAGGGGAAACCTTCTGTGTGGGCACCGATCGGCCAGTGCTACGGGATTTCCCTCTTGGGTACGGTAGAGAACCACCGGGACGCCCAATATCGTGCGGGCCAGCAACTCCGGGCCAACCTGATCAGACCAGGCCGCAACGTACCATTGATTCCTCGGGAAATTCACGTCTTTCTTGAGGGGATACATTTGCTCATCTCCGATATATGTAGTTGTACGTCCGCTTGCACCTTCGGCGCCCTATCGATGATCTCGCGATCGGCTACGCAGAACACCTGTGCACATAGAGACCGGTTTCCGCCGCCGCTATGCCCGACCGCTACAACACGGTTGAAGGTCCACCGGCATTCAGGTTCACCTTCGATCTGCTTTCATTAAGCGTAGTTATAGACGAAGGTTCGTGGATGCCGGTAACCGGAATGTTTGCAGAGTTACCCTTTTGTTTGCTCGAACAGCCCCCAGACGACAGCTTGCCGTGAGGGGAAGACTGGATCTCATGCGGTCCCGCGCGGAATGCCCGGCTTGATGCCGCGAATGTTGTCGTAGGGGCGCTCGCGTGGACTGCGGCAGAGCGAATATTGTCCTGCCAGTACGACTTCAACATCGATGTGTGCGCCAGCCGTAAACCAGGGCAGCCCCCTTCTCGTCCGGCATCTCAAGACGCACAACCATCCGCCGCATGTATCTTGACCGCAACTTCTAACTCAATCCACGACTCATTCCTTCACGACGCTCAGTTAGCACCCACCATTCGCCTCGAGATCCAGAAGGCCTCTCGCGCGCCCTGCGGACCCGCATAGCACCTGCGTCACACGTCAGCGCCACCGGTTGGATAGCGTCAAGCAGCACGGCCGGTTTACCGACAACCATCTTGGCCGGTCGACCGGGTTGATTGTCGGTGGTTATTCGGCCATGTTTGTCGCTCCTTCACTGTGGTTGTCGGTGGATGAATGTCGGCGCCGGCTGTTCTGTTTGTCGCTGGCGGTGCGACGGCGGTAGCTTTCGACATTCATCTCGAAAATCGTCGAATGATGGACGAGCCGGTCACACAATTACACCGGCTCCAGGGCGGCGCCGGAACCACGCCATGCGCAAGCAGTGCGTCGTCACTCACATCTCGGCGCGGCTTGGCCTGTGCGGTTCGTTGTCGGCGCTGATGATATCCGCCGGGACCGACTTCCAGCACTTCGCATAGCACCGAGACCGCCAGTGGCGTCGATTGCGCTCGATGAATGCGTACTTCTCATCGACTCCTTGGTGAAGTACGCGGCTGCCTAATGGAATGGTCTGCCCCACCTCCTGCGCGATACTAGGCGTGTCCACTCTGGGAGAGCGACCCTGAACGATCACCGCGTCTATGTCATTGGCATTGATCTCGGCAAGAATTGGTTCCACCTCGTAGCGAACGATGAGCGAGGTACGAACTATTCCGCAAGAAGTTCAACCGAGGCCAACTGGCAGAATTTCCGGTCACGGCACCCCGATGCTTGATCGCCATGGAGGCGTGTCCTGGATCCCAATTCTGGGGGCGACGGTTCCAGCAGGCGGGCCACGAGTTGCGCATTATCCCGGCCCAGTTTGTGAAGCCGTACCTCAAATCGAACAAGAACGATTTCAACGATGCTCAGGCGATTGCGGAAGCTGCAAGTCGCGGAAGCATGCGCTGTGTTCCGCTAAAGACAACTGATCAAATCGAGCTACAAGCATTGCATCGAGTTCGCCAACGATTCATTGTCGAGCGAACCGCCGTCGTCAACCAGATGAGAGCGCTGCTTCTCGAGCACGGCATTGTCATACCGGTTGGGCGTGCTCTCTTCGCTCGACGCCTGCCAGCAGTATTAGCCGATCCCCAGAGCGGCTTATCGCCACGACTGAGTCAGCTCATTGCGCGGTTGCGTCAGCGATGGCTGGCCTTGGACGAAGAGATCGACACGGCGTCGGCTGAAATTACCCGGATCGCTCGTGAATCGGACCTCAGCCGACGTGTCTGCACGGTACCCGGCGTCGGGCCGGTTGTGTCAACGGCTCTTATTGCTGCAGTCGGCAATGGTGCTGCGTTCAAGCGGGCTCGCGATATGTCAGCCTGGCTCGGCCTTGTACCGAAGCAATACTCAACGGGAGGCAAATCGAATCTTGGTGGCATCAGCAAGCGCGGTAACACCTATTTACGGATGATGGTGATCCAAGGCGCACGTGCTTTGATGATTCACATGAAGCGCGAACAGTCCCGAATGGGCTTATGGCTTCGCGAGGTCGAGCAACGTAGTCATCCGCACGTCGCCCTAATCGCACTGGCCAACAAGATCGTCCGTATCTGCTGGAAGGTGTTGACCAGCCAGCAGTCCTATCGACCGTTTGCGGAAGCACCCGCAGCTGCCTGAGCAAGTCCGAGCACTACCGTCCTGTTTTGCGAGCCCTGCATAGCTGATGACACAGAACCGTTGACCGGCATGCCGAAAGCCCGGCTAAAAAAGCAGTCTTTAATGACGGAACGCTTTATTGGGTTAGGTGTGCGCGGATTCCATCACGGCCAGCAGTCTCGAACTGCGCGAACAGGCCGGATACATTCACGCAAACGATGTTCTGTCGAGACGGCTAGACAGTCCTTGCAAACCTGGGGCAGACCATACATTTTTTAAAATATCCCGCTCCATCTTCAGGCGAGCCACTTCGGCACGCAGCCGCGCCAGCTCCATCTGTTCCGGGCTCACGGGCTTCGTGCCCGCTCCCGTCAGTTTGCCTTCCCGGTCAGCCTTTACCCAGTTGTACAGCGTCTGTTCGACCACACCCAGTGTCGCTGCCACCGCTGCCATGCTTTGCCCGTCCTTGACCAGCCGCACCGCTTCCAGCTTGAACTCGAGCGTGTACTGCGCTCGCTTTGCCTTGCTCGTCATCGTTCCTCTCCTTGCTTGAGTTTACCTGCTCAGCAAGGGATTCGTTTTTCGGGGGCAAGCTCAGCTACGATTCTTTCTCTGCGGCTGCTCCTGCCCTCACGCATGGATTTCGTTCCGGTCACATGGGATGCGATGGGACGAGGACGCGAGCCGTCGCATTCGACCACGGCGAAGTAGAGCAGGAACTAAGTGGTGTCCCGATATTGCGGCACTCGAAGGCACACGCAAGGGCATTGGCAGCACGTACACGGTACGACATCATCTGGATGAATATCGCTTATACGATCATTCGATTTCCCGACAACGCCTCTCTTTGCCACACTGTTTCCAGATAAATCAAAGCGTTTTCTGTACTGATACACCTAGAGCAGAAAGGAACAAACAGAGAGGCAACATGAATCCTCGAAAGATCGTTGATTCACATTACATGCGGCTGCAAACGATGTGTCGTGGTGAGCTACCACGCACCCTTCTCTAAAGTGATGCCCTTCAGTCTTTCGGGCTCGGTTGCTGGTATCGGCGAGGTTCCAGTTGCTTGGTTCAACCGGCGAATCAGTCCCGGCAATCTCAAGTCAATGCGAACGATTCAATCCCATGATCTGATTGACCTTCCTGGTGCCCTTCACTTCTCCCCCAACGGCCTTCTCGGATTCACGCCACGGTTCGGAAAAAGCACGAAAGAGACAAACATGAGAAACATTGCTTATAGGCGCTTTCGTTCGCGTCCTTTCATCACAATTTCGTCATCGAAAATGCCGGCGCTCGCCCGCAAGGCAAATCGTGCGCCGAAGCACGTAAAGATCGACCCGATTACCCCGTTCGAGGGCTTACTCGGACGACTCGAAAACCCGGTGCTCTGATCACATGATGATGGTCGACTTTCAGGAGGCGAGGCGGGTTGCGTTGGCGGTGCTTGACTCGGCCGGTGTCCCACTGGCCCACGCGACGTTGCAGGTGGATCTGTTGCTGGAGGCGGAGCTGCGCGGCCGCTCCTCTCATGGGCTGCTGCGACTCAAGCGCATCGTCGAGCGAATTCACAATCGCGTTGTGGACCCACTCACCAACGGCTCACACCACTGGCGCGGCAACGTGCTCGAGGTGGATGGGTACATGGGCTTAGGACCGGTGGTTGCGGTTGCCGCATTAGAACGAATTTCTGAGCGAGCTGTTGCAGCCGGCATAACAATGGCCGCCATAAAAAACAACAACCACCTTGGAATGCTGGCTTGGTACGCAGACCGCATTGCTCGACAGGGGCAGATCCTCATTGCGCTGTGCAACAGCGAGGCGCTAGTGCACCCTTGGAACGGACGACGTGCCATGCAGGGCACCAACCCGTTTGCTATAGGTATTCCGCTCGTCGGGGAGCCTTTCGTGCTCGACATGGCGACCAGCCTGGTTTCGATGGGCGAGATACACCACCATGCCAACCTGAACCGCCCGATTCCGTCCGGCTGGGCATTGGACGTGTCTGGAGAGCCAACCACCGACGCTCACGCTGCCAAACGGGGCGCTATCGCGCCGTTTGGAGGCGCCAAGGGTTACAGCCTCGGTCTCGGCTTCGAGGTGCTGATCGGCGCCCTAAGCGCTTGCGCGCTGGGGCCGGGAGTGCATGGCACGCTTGACTCGGACCAAGTTTGCAACAAGGGTGACATCTTCATCGTAATAGACCCAGGTGCCGACCAAGGTCGCTATGCGGCCATTGAGACTTATCTTGACGCAGTGCGCGCGTCTGGTTCCCCCGACGCTGCCGTGCAGGTGCCAGGCGATCGCGCGCTCGCATCTCGTCGCGAGCGTTTGTCCAATGGCCTACCGCTCGATGATCAGGTATGGCATGACCTCCAACTGCTCGCGGCTTCGCGCAAGCGTGATTGAGAAAACGACCATGAATAATTTCGGCATTGCCCGGACCGGCCAGACCGTACTTTTCGGCTGGGGTCAGCGCCACGCGCTGCCTCGCCTAGTCAAGCCGCTCGGGAATCGGGCTTTCATCTGCACAGACGATCGCTTCCCCCAAGACCCGTTGCTTTCCGCATTGGCGACCGACATGCGCAGCGAAGGCATTGCTGTCGAGGTGTATGACGCAACCGTTGCAGAGTTGCCGCTCGACTGCATCCTGGATGCCACTTCGCAGGCCAGAGCTTTCGGTCCGGCTGTCGTCGTCGGAATCGGAGGTGGAAGTTGTATGGATTTGGCCAAGCTGGTCGCCTTGGCGTTGAGTCATTCGGGCGAAATGTCGGCGTTCTACGGCGAATTTAAAGTGCCTGCCCCGGTCCTCCCGGTCATCGCGATACCGACCACCGCTGGCACCGGCTCCGAAGTAACCCCGGTTGCTGTACTCGCAGATCCAGCACGTGACATGAAGGTCGGGATATCCAGCCCTTACCTGATTCCACAAGTAGCGGTTTGCGACCCCGAGCTCACGATGAGTTGCCCCCCACGGCTCACCGCCATCGCGGGCGCAGACGCAATGACACACGCCATCGAGTCCTTTACCGCGATTCGACGCGAGCCGACTGCCGAACTGGGTTTGAATCAGGTGTTTGTCGGAAAAAACGTCTTTGCGGACGCGCACGCACGCCTTGCAATCAATGCTTTGGCCAGCAATCTCGCGACGGCCGTGAAATCTCCAAACGACCGATCGGCGCGCGAGCGGGTAATGCTCGGCGCGCTCGCCGCCGGAATGGCCTTCGGAACCGCAGGGACTGCAGCCGCCCACGCCATTCAATACCCTGTCGGCGCCGTCACGCATACAGCGCACGGACTCGGAGTCGCGACCCTAATGCCTTATGTAATGGAATTCAATCTGCCGACTTGTCTACCCGAGTACGCAGAGATCGCACACATTTTTGGTGTTGCCGAAACAGATCACTCGGACGAACAACAGGCCAAGCGCGGCATTGACGCTGTTCAAGCGCTGTTCGCTCAAATTGGTGTGCCCGAGTCGCTCGCAGACCTTGGTCTCGCGGGAGACAAACTCGATTGGGTCAGCAAGCAGTCAATGTCAGCTGCCAGACTCGTCAACAACAATCCGCGGCAGCTCAGTCGCGAAAGTATCAACAGAATTGTGCGGGCCTGTTTCGAAGGAAAGCGCGATCAACTCAGAGGTATCTAGCAATGAATGATAGATCTATCGACTCGTCTCCAGCCCACTGGTCAACACATGACTTCGACTCGCTTCCGTCCGACCTTTTTATCGGCGGCGCATGGATGCCGTCGACTTCCGGTAAACGGATTGACGTCATTAATCCTTCCACGGAGAAGACGATCGCGTCCGTTGCCGACGCAACGGTCGAAGAAGGTATTGCCGCCGTTACGGCGGCTGCCAATGCTGCTCGTGCGTGGGCGGCGACGTCGCCTCGTCATCGCTCCGAGATCTTACGCAAGGCGTTCGAGCTGATGACGGCGAGACTCGACTGGTTCGCGAAGTTGATCTCCATGGAGAATGGCAAAGCGCTGTCGGACGCGCGCGGCGAAGCGGCCTATGCGGCAGAGTTCTTCCAGTGGTACGCCGAAGAAGCCGTGCGAATTGTCGGTGACATCCGGCTCGCACCGAGCGGCGCCAATCGCATGTTGGTCCAATACCAACCTATCGGCATTTCTGTGCTGGTCACGCCCTGGAATTTTCCGGCCGCGATGGCGACTCGCAAAATCGGTCCAGCACTGGCAGCCGGATGTACTTGCGTGCTAAAGCCGGCGACGGAAACACCCCTCACCGCCTATGCGATGGCAGCGCTTCTTCAGGAAGCTGGCGTTCCACCTGGCGTAGTCAATGTAGTGACAACGTCAACGGCCGGGAAGGTGGTCGGCGCGATGTTGCATGATCCGCGTGTTCGAAAGCTGTCCTTCACGGGATCGACTGAGGTCGGTCGAATTTTGCTGCGGCAGGCCGCTGATCAGGTCATCAATTGCTCGATGGAACTTGGTGGCAATGCACCGTTTATCGTCTTCGATGACGCGGATATCGACGCCGCAGTTGGAGGCGCAATGGTTGCGAAAATGCGCAATGGCGGAGAAGCATGCACAGCGGCAAACCGTTTCTACGTGCAGCGTGGCGCCGCTGAGCATTTCTCCGCGGCGCTGACCGCGAAGATGAGCGCACTGAAAATCGGTGACGGCTGCGCGGCCGAGACTCAACTGGGTCCCTTGATCAACAGTGAATCACGCGACAAGGTTGCGCAATTGGTCGCCGACGCTGTCGCCAAGGGCGGGCGCGTACTGACAGGTGGCAAAGCGCCCGCACGTGACGGATATTTTTATCCGCCCACGGTCATCGTAAACGTTGCCGACGATTCCAGGTTGCTGGATGAAGAGATCTTCGGGCCGCTCGCGGCAATCGTTATCTTCGATTCTGAACAAGAGGTAATCGACAAGGCCAATCGAACGGAGTATGGCCTCGTGGCCTACGTGTATACGAAAGATCTCGCGCGTGGGTTGAGAGTTTCGGAGGCCCTCGAAAGCGGAATGATCGGCCTCAATCGTGGATTGGTTTCCGATCCAGCTGCACCTTTTGGAGGCGTCAAGCAAAGCGGGCTCGGTCGCGAAGGTGGGCACCATGGCCTTCTCGAATTCATGGAAGCGCAATACATCGCCACAAGCTGGTAGCCAACACCCAGTCTCATTTCATCTCCGAATTGTTTTCATATCAACATTCGATTTCAAATCAATCGATTGTCTTGAGAACATTGGCTAATAGCGACCACTCGAGTACGAATCAAATGAATATTAAAGACGGTTTGCGCATTGCGGTGGACATTGGTGGGACCTTCACCGATTGTGTGATGCTGAGCGAGTCGGGTTCACGGTTGACGGCCAAATCGCTGACGACATACGACGATCCATCTAGGGGCGTCATCGACTGCCTCGATATGGCGGCAAAGCGGCTAGAAATTACCACGCCGGAACTTGTCAGCCGCGCCACGGAATTCGTTCACGGAACGACTGTCGGCACCAATGCACTGACTGAGCGGCGTGGCGCACGAACTGGAATGTTGATGACCGCCGGTCACGAGCAGACGATCACAATTGGCCGGGCCAGGCAAAAGGTGATCGGCCTTTCGGAACGAGAAAAGACCCATGTCACGCATTTGGAGAAGGCGACACCTCCGATAGTTTTGCCGGAGGACATCCGTGGAGTGATCGAGCGCGTGGACCGTGATGGGAGAGTTCTGGTCGAACTCAATCTTGATAGAGCAAGTCGTGACGTCGATCACCTCGTTGAAACAGGTATCGAGGCATTGGCCGTGTGCCTGCTGTGGTCATTCAAGAACCCGTCACACGAGCTTCAGCTGCGCGATCTGGTGAAGAAGCGACATCCAAAACTGTTCACGTCAATTTCATCTGAAGTGGTTCCCCGCACCGGCGAGTACGAGCGCAGCGTCTCAACCGCGTTCAATTCCTATATTGGACCGGTTGTCGGCGAATATCTTGTGCGTCTGGAACGTAGGCTCAAACAGCTCGGCATGGGATGTTCGTTGCTCGTCGTGCAGTCGAGCGGCGGCCTGTGCACCGTCGACTCGGTCCTCGGGCGGCCAATTCTCACTGTCGACTCGGGGCCTGCCGGAGGTGTGCTCGGAGCCCGGTTTTGTGCCGGTCTCATCGGCGAACAGAGCGTTATCTGTGCCGATGTTGGCGGTACGACTTTCGACGTTGGCCTGGTATTCGAAGACAAGGTGCAGATGGACCCGGCACCGGTGATCGGCAAGTATGCGTATCTTGTTCCCAAGGTGTTCGTCAAATCGGTTGGTGCTGGCGGTGGCAGCATTGGCTGGCGCGATGACGGCGGTAGTCTGCGAGTCGGGCCTCGAAGCGCCGGATCAACGCCCGGGCCGGCCGCCTATGGTGGTGGAGGTCTTGAGCCCACTATCACCGATGCACACGTCGCGCTTGGCTACCTCGATCCAGACTTCTTGCTTGGGGGCAAAGTCCGGCTCAACAAGACTGCGGCCGAGACCGCACTTGGAGCGTTGGCGAGAAGCGTCGGGCTTTCGATTACTGACGTTGCTGCCGGCATGATTGAGATTTCGAACGCTCAGATGGCGGACTTGGTTCGCAAGGTGACAGTCGAACGCGGGCTCGATCCACGTAATTTCGCGCTGTTCGTTTATGGAGGTGCGGGGCCGGTATTTGCATCGTTCTTGGCCGCGCAGGTCGGTGTCAAGCTGGCTTACATACCCGCGGACTCCGGCGTCTTTTCCGCACTTGGCATGTTGACGACCGACATTGCCCTGCAGGAGGAGCAGTCTGTAGCGCTGGAGCTCCCGATCGACGCTAACGCGCTGGCCGGGCTGAATGAGTCTTTCGCAAGCCTCGAGCGCCGCGTGTTGCAGCGCGTTTCCGAAGCCGGACTGAACGACCAACCTATAACGTTGCGGCGCGCGGTCGAGATGCGATTCGGGATGCAAGTCCATGAGCTTGAAGTCGATATCAGGCCTGACGAACTGACTGCCAGCGATATGGAGAAGCTAAAGCAAGACTTCATTCGCACCTACGAGATGACTTACGGGAAAGGTAGCGCGTATGTCGAAGCCGGAATTGAACTGGCCACCGTCCGTTTGACGGGGACGATAGACATCGTGAAGCCATCGCTCGAAGTCGCAAATGGAAAATCGGCGGGCGACTCCCTAGTTGGGCGACGGTCTGCATATTTCAGGTCGAGCGGTGGGTTCATATCAACAGCCGTCCACTCCGGTGATCGGCTAAGGCCTGGGCAGCATCTAGATGGTCCCGCCATTATCCAGCGCTTCGCTGACACCGTGGTGCTGCCGCCCAATTCACACGCTGAGGTTGATCGCAATGGCGGTATTACATTAACGTTCGGGAGAGTCGCGCATGCAGACGTCTAAGACCATCGACATGGTCACCTTCGAGGTGCTTCGGCACCGGCTCTGGGAAATCAATGATGAAATGGGGCTGATTGCAGGCCGCATCTCCGGCTCACCTGCCGTCTACGAGTCGGGCGACTTCAACACGGCGATTCTGACAGCCGAGGGAAAGGGACTTTTCACCGGCGTATATGTCATTCGGCAAGCTGCCGCACTGGACATCGTCGTGCAGTCTGTGCTTCACGACTTCGAGGGGAATATCAACGAGGGCGATGTATTTATGACCAACGACCCTTGGTCCGGCGCACTGCACGCCATGGACTACGCGGTCGTGTGTCCTGTCTTCTGGCGCGAAACCCTCGTTGCCTGGACGGGTATCGTCATGCACGAGATGGATGTTGGCGGCCCACGTCCCGGAAGCTGGAGTGTGGGAGCCACAACGGCATACGAGGAGTGTCCCTTAATGCCTCCCGTGAAAATCATTGAGGCTGGTGTCTTCAGGAAGGACATCGAGTCCATCTTCTTGAGAAACACACGGACTCCGGAGGTGAATGCTCTAAACCTTCGCGCAAAGATTTCAGCGCAGACGACTACTCGCGACCGCCTGCGTGAGATCATTCGCGAATATGGGCTGGATGTGTTTCTCGGCGTTCAGGACCAAATCCTGGGCTATGTTCGCCAGAGGATACGCAAGCGGCTGGCCAATATGCCCGACGGTGAGTGGTTCGCCACAGCCCTGCTGGATCACGATGGCGTCCAGAATTGCCTCTACAAGATGAAGCTGACGATGACAAAGCTTGGGGATCGTCTCACCTTCGACTTCACCGGGACCGCAAAACAGGCACCGGGTTCCATTAACTGCGCGTATAGCGGCCTGGTAGGCGGCGTAACACAAGTGCTACTGCCCCTTCTTTGTTTCGATTTGCCATGGGCGCATGGCGCCCTCGTGGAATGCATCGAAATCATTTCGGAAGAAGGCACCCTCAATAACTGTCTATTTCCGGCCGCAACCAGCATGGCAACACTCAATGCTTCCCAATCGACAGGGAATCTCGTCTGGGAGACCATGGCCCGCATGTACGGGTGCTCGGAAGACCTGCGCGACGAAGTCATCGGCTTGGGCTATGGCGGAGCCAATATGGCGGTACTGGCAGGAACCAAGCTAAACGGTCGCCCGTTTGTCAACATGTTTACCGACTCGGTTGGCGGGGGCGGAGCACGTCCGTTCGGAGACGGCGTCAATAGCTGCGGCAATCTAATAGCGCCATCGTATGGAATTCCCAATGTCGAACGGATCGAAGGACTCTTGCCCGTGTTGTATGTATATCGCAAGGAGCGAAAGGATACCGCTGGAGCCGGCATACATCGTGGCGGTGTGAGCCTTGAATACATGATTGCGCCGCACGGCGTAGGTTCCGATATCAATGCTGTCTTCTTTGCAACGGGTTACAGCCATTCAGAAACGAAAGGCGTAGCGGGGGGCCTACCCGGATCAATCCAGCGGAATTTCGTTCTTCGCAACACGGACTTAGCCGAGAAATTCAAAGCAGGTCGATTGCCAGGGGGCCTCGATGAACTCGCAAGCGAGAAGATAGAAGTCCCCGAAGCCAAGGACGTTGCCGATCTTGGTGTGTCTGACGCGTGGATCAACTTCTGCTCTGGCGGCGGCGGATATGGTGACCCATTGATGCGACAACCGGATCAAGTTTTGCGCGATGTCCGTCTGGGCTTCTGCTCCGCTGGTGAAGCCGAGGTCCTATATGGTGTCTCAGTGGTGGAAGGTTTAGGTGCGCGAATTGACGAAACTGCCACCACCCTGCTTCGTCGCAAGACGCGTGAGGATCGCATGACATCGGGCGTTCGCCTGGGCAACGATTGGGATGGCGATGAACCATTCAGCGGAGCGCAAATGTTTCGCGTTGGCGAAACTCTCGCCGTTAGAGCCTCGAGGTTCGGCCCACTACTGGGTTGCACCAATTGCGACCGCGCATTCGGCCCTGCCAATGAGGATCCGCGACAACGAGCCTTGATGTTGGAGTCTCCACTGTCGAGTTTGAGCGAGTCCAACCGATACCTCAAAGATTCAGAAATTGTCCTCCGGCGATATTGCTGTCCAGGTTGTGGCACGATCTTTTCAACCGATGTGCAACAGAGTGACGACGATCCGCGAGCACCCGAAATGCGATTGCGTCTCGACGCACTGATCGTCTGACGCGAGGAATATCGGCGAGCGGTTCTTTGGCTCGCCGGTGATGCACAGGAGAATTGCGGACCACTCAGCGTGAGAACGTGAACTCTGGATGAAGTTCAAGACGTGCGAATCTGTATTTCTCGCCGTCTTGAATGAAATCGCATTTCACGACAAAGATTCCCAGCGGGGTGCGAATTTCCACTGGCTTTATCGGCAGTTGCCCGGAGTCATTGCCGTATGCTGTCATGTACGCCACAGCTGACGGTTGTTCGCCTCGGCTCGACGTGAACAGAAAGTTGCTGACTACGTGACGAATGATGTAGGTCGGGGATCTCATACATAGGGCCGCCATGATTTCTTCCCGGCCTTTCAATTCCTTTCCCTGGCGAAGCCAGACCCCGTTCTCTTCGAAGAGATTGACGAGCCCGTCGTAGTTTCGCTCGTCTAGATCGTGAAATAACCGTGCGACGATTTGCTGGCATTGCCATTCAACTTGGTACATGGGAGCTTACCTCTCGGATGCGACGGGATTGACGAGCGTGCCGATTGATGAGATCTCGACTTCGACGGTATCTCCGACCTTCAGCCACAGCGGTGGCTTACGCACAAAGCCGACGCCTTCTGGCGTGCCAGTGGCGATCACATCCCCGGGTTCCAGACGAGTCCACCCGGAGATATAGGAGATTATTTGAGCAACGTTGAAGATCATGTCGTCGACGCCTTTGTGCTGGACTTTTCTCCCGTTGATGCGCGTCGCCAGGATCAAGCGCGACGGATCGGGAATTTCGTTCGCTGTCACGATCCAGGGCCCCAACGCTCCCGTCTTCGGGAAATTCTTGCCGGCAATCAGCGACTGCTTTAGCTGAACATCCCGGATCGAGCCGTCATTGAAGCAGGTGTATCCGAAGACATGCTCCAAAGCATTCTCCTCGGTGATGTGGCGACCAGCCTTTCCAATGACTATGGCGAGTTCTCCCTCGTAGTCGAAATCGTCTGAAATCAACGGCTTTTGCAAGGGTTCATGGTGGGCAACAAGCGTGTCGCTCGCTCGCATGAAAACCGAAGGGAAAGCTGGGAGTTCAAACCCGCCTTCCAAAGCATGTGCCCGATAATTTAGCCCCACGCAAATGATCTTGTGCGGATCTGGAATAGGCGGTCGCAGGATGACGTCCTTCAACGCAAATGTCTGCCCGCGAGCACCCAAACTATCTGCACTCAAACCGGCGGCAATGGCAACGCGCAGGCTAGGTTGTGGAGGGTTCTGGCACGCACCGAGGTCGACGATCGTTTCGCCTTCGACGATGCCGTACGATTCGGTGGATCCGTTCGAGTAACTGGTGATTTTCATGCGGTCTTGTATCTCATTGATCTGGTAGAAAAACGCGGGCTTGTATGCGCTGTTGCCGTAAGGGAGATCGCTGATCTATCCCGCGCAAACTTCCGGGAAAATGGTACGGCGGCTTGCATTCCTACTCAAATCGATTGAACATATGAACGTCATAATCGGCATGAATTTCGCTACCAGTGGAGCTGCAACGTGAACCTCGCCGGCGTGGATCTAAATTTACTGCTTGTATTCGATGCGCTGATGATCGAGCGCAGCGTGACTCGGGCAGCGAGTCGTGTTTGTCTGAGTCAACCAGCTGCAAGTGCCGCGCTTGGCCGCCTTAGGCATCTGATGAACGATGAGCTCTTCGTCCGGCACGCCGATGGCATGCATCCAACACAACGCGCCCTTGAACTCGAAGGGCCGTTGCGTCGTGCACTGCTTCAAATCAACGAGGCGCTCGAACCACAGACATTCACGCCAAGCAAGTCTTCGCATAGCTATCGAATTGCCTTCAACGATCTCGGCGCTGCTATGATGATGCCATTGCTTACGTCTCGCCTCGCTCATCTCGCCCCAAACATCGGTGTCGTTGTGGAGCATGCTGACGGCAACCACGCAATAAGTCGTGTTGAGGGCGGCAAGGTCGACATGGCCATGGGGCTATTTGATGCGAGCGGTGTCGCTTATGACTTCGAGAAGCTCTACGACATCCCATTCTCCTGCGCCATGCGCTTCAATCACCCTCTGATTGGAAAATCCATCAGCGTGGATGACTTTTGCGCCACACCGCAACTCGCGATCGCCCACGACGGTGGCGCTAGCACGATGCTGGACAGACAACTCATAGCGCTCGGCAAGCGTAGGCGCCTCGCCTTTACCGTCCCGCACTTTTTGTCCGGACTCTTTGCATTGAGCAACTCCGACCTCATCGCAGTGCTTCCGAGCAAGCTCATCAGACGTTTTGGTGCCGCCGCGGGTATTCGGGCTGTGGACATGCCCTTCACGCGGATTCACACGACGTGCGGCCTGATTTGGAACACCCAAAACGCCCCGAGCCCACCAAACAAGTGGATGCGATCGGTGTTGCGCGACATCTGCAGCGAATATCATCTTGACCGGTGGGAGGTAGTCGTTGCCGGCACAGCCACCACAAACTGACCATCACGAGGGAAGCATCCACTGGCTTCTTCGCATAGGCCTCGCTGTCTCAAACGATTGCGCCTCCGCAAACTTAGAAGAATGGCACTAGCCCACTCCGCCGGGGGGCGTTTTGTATATTTGCGTTTAGAAGCACGGTTTTAACTCTCTCATTGCTCATCGGGAGATGGCGCAATCGTTGTCCAGTCAATGTGCGGAAGGCGTTCGATATCGCGGGTGCAACTGGTGGAACCCCCGCTTCGCCGATCCCACCCGGCGGATTGTCCATTTGAAGTATCGTGACAGAAACGTGAGGGATGTCACGCATTCGAGTTACAAGATAGTCGTTAAAGTTCGACTGCTCCCGAACGCCAGCAGATATCGATGAACGCTCGAACGGTGCACCCGAGATTCCCCAGATCACCCCCCTCCACCTGCCGTGTTAGGTTTTGGGGCATTACAGCCACTCCTGTGTCCACAGCAACCCATACGTTGTGCACGTGGATCTTGCCGGACTGTTCGTGCACGGAGATTTCAATCGCTTGCGCAGTGTGGGTTTCGAACATGTCGGAGTATGCAATACCCAATGCGTACCCGGGAGGACGTTTTCGCTCCCATTCTGACATCGAGCGTACCTATCGCAGAACGGCTTGTGCTCGGGGCTTGTCAGAAAGCGGTTCTAGTCGAAACTCAACCGTGTCAAACGCAATCTCAAATTGATACAGCTTCAGACGCAAACGCAATTTGAATTTGATACACCTGCTCATGCGATTATTAGCTGAGCGGTGTCTCCTTCGAATTGCGTTTGACGTCGTGCGCGTCGTTTAGGTGTGGCGGTGGGATGCGGTTGATCATGCCGGCCTGACGTTTTTCCTTCACCCTTTACGAGTCGCCAGAGATCGGCACGACGTGTGCGTGATGAAGCAGCCGGTCGAGGAGCGCTGCCGTGAGCGTTGCATCGTCAGCGAAGGTCTGGTCCTTGGGCGGCGACAATTATCTCGGCCGGCGCATTGACTCCGTCTAGGTCCCACTGCCCCAACGGAAGATTGCTGGTCAGGATGAGACTGCCGGTTTCGTACCGTTTGGCGACCACCTGGAAGAGCAGGTTCGCCTGCTCCCGATCAATGGGCAGATACCCCGTCTCGTCAATGATCAGTAGCCCGAGGGCTTCGTGATCCGCTTGATGGTTTCCTCCAGCTGGTTACGTCGCAACGCTGTCGTCAATTGCATCAGCAGATCGGCGGCAGTAATGAAGCGGGTGCGAAACCCGGCTTGTGTTGCGCGGTATCCAAGCGCGACAGCAAGATGGGTTTTACGAACGCCACTGGGTCCAGGGAGCACGACATTCTCTGCACGCTCCACAAAGGCGGGACTACCGAGTTCGAGGACCAGTGCTTTCGGCACGCCGAGCGCGAATTCGAAGTCGAATTCATCAAGCGTCTTGATTGCCGGTAAGCCAGCCAGACGCGTCAGCATCCGGCGCATGCGTTCCGCGCGTGCCATTGCTTCATCCTTCAGGGCCTGTTCGAGGAAGTCCAGATAGCCGAGCTCGCGCTTCGCGGCCATCTGGCCGAGGTGTGCAATCTATGTCGGCAAGTGCAGAAGGTTGAGCTGCTTGCACAACACAGTCAGTCGTTCGAGCTGTGGCGTCATGCGCTTACCTCCTGCGCGCGGCTAAACGCGTCTTAGACCGACAACGGGTGCTGCAACGATTTGTTCCACTCCGAGGTCGCGTACCATGATGCTGGTTTCGGCTGCTGATGTGGCGTCGCGCCCGTTCTAACCGATTGTCCCACGTAGGGTGCCGGCAGTGGCAGAAGATGCGCCCGCTCCTCGGGCAACACCGCGCCAGGAACCCGTTTGTTAGTGCCGTGCACACGGACGTTGGCGACGTCGCGCAACCGCAGCCTGACGCGCTCGTTGCACATGCCGCAGTCGGCGATGAGCTCTGCCCGGTTAAGCATTGAAACCAACGGGACCCAGAAGCTGTAGCGCAGATATCCATTCATACGCTCGAATTTGCCGCCGTCTTCGAGCGCCTGACGATGCTCACCGGAGGTCAGTCCTCAAAAAAGCTTTCCACCGGAACAAACTGCGGCCAAAGAAGCCCACCATCATGCCGTCGCCACCGGCACGGCAAAGACCAGAAAAATCGGCGCGGCTTAATCCGGGGCGCAGGAAACCGAGCGATCCCAATTCGCTCTGTGTGGGTCGTTAGCATTGTCCCACGCAGCGATAGTTGAGCTGCCTGCGGGCACGTATCATGTGTAATTGACGACTGGTACCTGCTACGCACTTCTTGCGAATTGAATGCCGTTTTTCACTACTGTATTGGGCTGAATGTATGTTCTCTATAAGGCGATCCATTCCAGCGACTTTCGCGGCGGCCAGCTTCCTCAGATCGTGCCTCGAGGCTTGACTGCGGGAACTGCCCCGCGGCTAAGGAAGAGCGGGAAAAAAGCTGTTCATCCCGCTCTTGGCGCCACAAAAACAATGCTTCAGACCATGCCGGATGGTCCTCCAGTGGATGTCTCACGATGCAATAGCGGAAATAGCAACAAGCGGGGTCGTGGCCGAAGGCGCGACCTCCAGGTGGACCCCCAGCTGTGCCTGGACATCCGTTACCCGACGAGCCGCACGCGCCTTATTGCGCTATCGATCATTGAACAGTATGCGGGCTCAATTGATTTGTCGTTCAGAACTGTCTGAAGCACATCTGCTATGTCTTCAATCTCAGCCTCCGCCGATTCCGGCCAAACAATCCATAGCGACAGCGGGTTTGCCGCGCTCGGAACGGGAATCGTGTGAATCTCGAAAGGCGCTTTTTCGTGCATGGCGAGTTGCTCATTCAATGCGTCGCGCAGGAGCTCGCCGAGAGAATTTCCTTCATCGTCACGCAGCAGCGTCAGCAGTGGCGTCGCCACAAGTGAATGCGGACTTGTGGCGAGCGCGATCCCATTCAGCTCTCCCTTATCGTCCACTTCACTGTGGAACAGGACGACCCGCGTCCCCCAACCGGTATCCTGATTAAAGCAGGGTGCCCGCCAGTCATTCTAAGCTTCGGCGTACTGCGACGTGGAGCGGATATGCGCCGCTTCCTTCTCGACCCGCCTGATGCGCTCGGCAAACTCAGTTTGCGGATAGAGAGTCGTGGCCGCATCATCGCGTGCGCACAACTCGGCGAGCGCAAGCGGCAATGGCCGCCTGACGATTGGACGGTCCAGCTTCCGCATGTGGATCAGGCATCTTCAAGAAGCGAACATAATTGTCGATTTTCCTGCTCTTTTCATTTCGTATTCCTAAGTAACTGGCAAGAGATCCAGATCTCGGTGACCGGGCAGAGTGGCGCCCGACGAATTCATTGCGCAATAAACCTTGACAAAAATTCGCTCGAATGCACCACGACTTTTGGGGTGCTTTTCGGCTTTCTACGGTCCCGAACATGTGCTAACGCCACCGGATATCCGCGGCATGCCCGAAGCCACTGCGCCGCTGGCTCTCCTTCCGGCACCTTAATATTTGGGGTCTTATCTTTCGCAATCGACGTCTCATGGGGTCGGCGAATTGCGCGATGCCGCATGTTCGCCCGGGCTAACTTCGATTGCGTGAAGCGTCGGTGCGCGTGCCCAGTCGCACAGTGAGACAAACGGCCCTTGCCCGGTAAGGAAATTAAACTGCCTTGCTATACAGATTCAGTCTGGCCGCGTACGGCACCGTAGTAGGTCCATCCCCTGTTTTATCGTTTCCATATCGACCGTCGCGTGCCCCGAAGCTAGCTTTGACCGCCGTGCAGACGTGCCGCGTACGGCGACTTGGCTGGGACCCACAAGCCCGCGGGCGGTTTCGGCAAGCGAGAAATGACGAGGCGCTGGAGGCACGTCGAGTCGGACTGGCCCACGGCGTAGCCTCGCTTCGGGCCAGGTTGCCTATCGCACCCTGCGGCCACCTGCCCGGAGCCGCGGGGTAAACTTTTTCGAAGTCTGCGCGCGAGCAGCGCGCACCGGACGCACCGGCAAACACGGGTCGGCAGGTTTGGAGAGGCAGGGATCAGGTCTGGCGCGGGCCAAGCGAGCACTATCGCAAAGCCGCCACCTTCTCTTCAGGGGGAAGACCCACGGCAAGCGCACCCTGCGCGCCTGTCTTGCTATAACTGCAGCCGTGAAATCGCGCGGGTGCGGAAGCCAAAGCTGGAATTCTGCAACAGCGTGTGTGTCCGCGTAGTCCCGGACCGCAAACGGCCGGTGCATGGCGGTACGTTTTCGCTTGCGAGGTGCCAATAGACCGTGTGTCGTCCACACCGTATCCGGTGCGGACGACACATGGGTGAACTACACGCTATCCCTTGCCACGGAGCCAGCGCGCAAGGTCAATCAAGGGCCGGGCGCAGTCAAGAAACAAGGCGCGGCACTCTGTCCAAAAGAGGTACCAGTATTTACGAACATCTTTCATGATTCATCCTCGACGGATTGGAAATTTTCATATGACGCGGCTATTAGCGAATGTATTCGTCACATACTTTCGGGCAGCTTTTGAGACAGGTCTGGTACGCGGCGTTCGCCTTCGGCAGTGCCGGCGGAGCATGCGAAATCCATAATGCTGCAGCAACGATGCCGCTACCAGACGTTGCGGCCGCAACCGCAAGCATCAGCAATGACAGATGGTGATCGTCGTAGTGAAAAAAATACCTCCACACCTTGCGAAACAATTTCATAAGGACTCCGATTTATATTTCACATGAAATGCGATCATCAGATAGTGGACACCCCACTGCCCGTCGCAATTCCAGTGTCTGTCACCGATTGCCAGACGCAAATACGCGCGTCGCCCCGGCTCAGGATCGTGGCCCGATACTTCCGATCTCAAAGGAAAGCGTTATCAGCAGTTTGGCTGCAGCCGTGCCCCGCCGGCGACGACCCACACGTGGCATTGCCTGGGGGGATGACAGTCGATACCGTAAGGACGGCCCCATGAGACCACGGCTCGGCACAACGTGGATATCGACCCAACGCCTGATTGCCGGGCGTACGGCCAAGGAGGACTCCCCCGACCCAAAGGCAGCGCGCCATTTTCTTGCCCTGACCAGCATGCCTGCGTGAGGGCGGATCAGATGAAACACGGATCGGTGGTCTGTGCTGGAAGGAACCCTCCCCGCTTCCGTAATTACGATAAGGCGCGCGGCTCATACTGTGGTGCGTTCCGGCACTGAAGGTCAAACGGTTTTAATGGCATGCACGGAAGCTTGGCCTTGCATGTCAACTCGTCGCTGATATGTCGACGTTCTCGACAAACACCGCGCGCGCCGCGAATGACACGTCGCTGACCCGCAACTGTGCGACGCTTCCTCGCATGGCGCGGACGGCGGCAATATTGACTGCATTTGTGATAACCGCGTCCGCATCTCCAATCGACCTGCCGTCAAGCACCATAACGCAGCGATCAAGCACCCCAGAAGCGACGGTATATCTGTTGCGTGTCATGTCCGCCAGCTTCCGGCTCGCATACGCACGCATGTCTTCGCGCGCCGGCACGTCGAAGCGGATTTTCTCCTCAAAGCGTCCACCACGTAGCGCCGCCTTGTCCAGGCGGTCGTAGTGATTGGTCGCCGCGATATACATTACGTCACGAACCTTTCCTTGAGCGCCACTCAAGGACGTGAGGATCTCGTTCGTCAAGACCTCGACGTTCGAGTAACGACGCTCCAGCAGCACGGGGTCCGCCTCGTCAATGAATACAATCGCCGGACGGATATCACTGGCTTCCCGTACCAGGTCGCCCCACGCACCCGGCTTGCCGATGAGCCTGGCACCCGTAGTCGACAGGAACCCCCACCCGCTCGCCTGGGCAATCGCCATCGCTGCTTCCGTCTTCCCGGTACCCGGAGGGCCGAAGAAGATCACGCCAGGGGGAAGGCTCCCCCCCATCTTCTCCAGGTTATGGACCTGCTGCATCTGGTAAGCCATATCGCGTAAAACGTCGCGTGACTCAGCCGGCATGATGATTTCTTCGATCGACTTCACGCCCACCGGCAGCCTGCCCTTGCGACCCTGCAGCAATCGCATCGCCTGCATCCCCAGATCAAACGTCACCGTGCCCGTCCCAAACCTGCCGTCCCTGCGCATTTCCGCCAGCTGGCCACCCACGCTCGCAAGGCGGCTCGCGCTAAAGCCGTCCCAGCGCTCTGCCAGACTCTCGACCACGACGGGATCAACCGCCGAGAAACCTAGGCTTTCGCCGATCGACCTGCGCAGGATTGCCACCCGTGCTTCCATGTCAGGTACCGGCACTTCAATCTTGAAATCGAAGCGACCTTCGCGGATCGCAGCACGGTCGAGCCGGTCGATGAAGTTTGAGGCTGCCACCAGCACCACACGCGTACCGTGCAGGCTGGTGATGTTCGTTAACATGACGTTGACCATATGGATATCCATCGAGTGCGAGCTGCCTTCGTCACGGACAGGCAGGATGGAGTCAACTTCATCGAGGAAGAGGACGCATACTCCGATGCGACGCGCCACCCTGAACATCGCGTCAATCTTCTGCGGAGTCTCGTTGATCCACTTCGACGCAAGGTCACCATAGGTGATTGCCATGAACGGCACCCTCAGTTCGCCAGCGAGCGCCTCCGCGAAAAGGGTCTTTCCGTTGCCAGGTTTTCCAAAGAGAAGGATCCCGTTTCGTTTGTCGCGACCGCCATGAATAATGCTCTCAGCGGCCGCCAGCAAACGCATCTTCGTTTCAGCCATGCCGATCAGGTCGCCAAACCGGTAGCGAGGCTGTCGCACGCTGTCATCGAACGAATAGGCCGGGTGCCGCTCCTGCACCGGATCACGTAGCGTCTGCGGCGCAGCCCCGGTGTTCGCAGCGATCCGGTCCGAGCCTGGCCGCCCGTAGCGCCAGTGGCGACGAATCATCATGGCGACGGCCGCTATCGTCCAGATAGCCGCCCCGGTTCGATTGAACCCACCTGAAGCGATCTCCAGACACGTCATGCCCGCGCTCAGTATAAGGAACGCAGCTAGCGTCCAGCGCGAGCTGTGCCGGTCCTGTACCCACACCGATGCGGCCGCGATTAAGGTAAGTCCGAGCAACTCGCGGCACGAATCAGCGCTCATCTGGTGCCCCGCCGTAAATGAATGCATGGTGGTAACCATAAAAAGTCCCACGAAAACCCACCGCAGTACAAAGCAGGCGGGATGATTGAACCCGTTCATTGATTTACCTCAATTTGTATGTCGGAGACCAACAGCAGCACTCACCATGCAAGCGCTGCTGTTGCCGTCAATTGCTCCCGGAGCCAGGGCACGTCGTGCAGCGCCGGGCAGGTTTTTAGCGGCGCGGGACCGGATCCCACTGTCGCAGTGGCTTTCTGATCCGCTTTTTGACCGGGCGCATGCGTGCTGTGAGACGTACCCGCTTAGTTCTGCGCCGCTTCCAGCGTCTTTCCGCGCGTCGCAGCCGACCAATTCGACGTCTGAGATGGCTCGCGAGTCGCTGGCGCCAGAGTTCGATGACTTCAAGGGGGACCGAAGCCGGGACAAAGGCAGTAAGGCTTCCGCCGCTCATCCTGATAACTCCCTCACCGTGTTCCACAAAAATTGATGCTTTCATTTTCATCAATACTCCTATTTATATAAATTACGTTTGCCGTCTGATCTGACATGCCGGCTGGGCATCGTTCAAACGACGGGGTCACTTGCAGCGCCTCTGTTCGCGCACCCGGCGCGCAGCCCATATCGAGGCCACCACACAATCCCTGACACCCCCCCGGACCTAGGCGAACAACAGATCCCGTTGCATCCGGCAAGGTACAGCCGTGAACCGCTCGCAGAATCGGCCTGCGGAAGCAGCCCGTTTGCACAACGTCATCAGCTGGAGCGGCCGGCCCAGGCCCTCCACCATGATGCGACCCAGGTCTGATACGAACCTTCCGCCTGCGGTACGGTCACGGCTTCATTCTTGACAACATGGTCAGGATGGCGTGCGGCCGGGTCGGTGCAAGCCACGCGGATCGGAACAACAGGAGCGAACGCTGCCCGCAAGACATCATGCAAGGCACATCGCTGCAAGGGCCCCCCTCTAGCCTCAATGTAGCCCCGGTGGTCCGGCCATGTTAGTTCCGGGCAACGCGTCAGGAAGTGCCTTCACATCGTTCGCAAGCATCAGCCATCCGACGACATTGCCACGTGCGTCACGCGGGAACAGAACGAGCGCCCAATGTTCAGTGACGGATCCACATCCATCCGCACCATGAATTTCCGGTACGGTGCCAACGCGATACGCGCCTTCCACCTCGATACACGCTCCGCAAGGCAGAGTCCCGTCTTCCTGCACCTGCTCATATTCCAGTCGCACGATCACCAATTCACCTGGATTTTTCGCAGTGTCGGTTGCTCGGCGTTCAGCGTTCAGCGTTCATCACGACTCCCTTTCCATATGTCCACGGTGTGGATAGTGCAATATGACGCGTATGCCGTTGAAACCGAACAGGTAGCGCGCATCACGGTCCAGGTCGAGAATTTCCAGGTCGAGGAGCGCTTCCAGATCGCGCATGACTAACGTCTTCTCGCGAGCCTGGAGCGAAGCAATCGATTCCGCCGTCATTGGGCCTTCTTCCCGAAGCATTGTGACAATCTCCATCCTCTGGACGGTCAATGCTTCTAGCAGCCGGGTCGGGTCGTCAAACAGCAGGAACCTCGAACCGTGAGACCACACGCTACTGCCGCAGGCAGTCCTTTCTTGTGCACGATCGAACTTAAAGTTCGCCAGGATAAGAAAATTCATGGTCACTCCTTTTGCATGAGCGGAATGCACGCGATCGTCTGCGCACGTTGTGCCGTGTCATGCGAACCTCAGGGATCAAAGGGTTGCAAACAGAACGGCCGTCGCACCCGGTAATCGCGAAAGCGTCAGGCACCGCCGTCACTGATCGCGAATGCAGCATTGCGCGGCCACAGGGACCGGGGCGACGACCGGTGGCCGGGTCTATCGACAAAACAGGGTGGAAAATTCCTCGCAACTGTCGTCGAGAATCTGGTAAACCTCTTCGGCCCACTCTGCCCTGCTCGACCAGAGCTCGAGGCCAAACGCCAGCGTGAACATCGACGTAGCGAATTTCAGCATGTCGAACAGCGCGAACACGGTACCTCTTCCATCCTTTCCAAGGACCGACTGCAGTACATCGATACCCCAGGTGAGCAGAAACCACGACAGCACCGAGAAGACGTGAGGAGCGGCCAGAAAGAGCACGCCGATGCCGTTGATAATCCAATGGACCGGGCGTGGCAGTTCGGCGTAAGCCGCATTGACGACGGAAAAGCGTGAACAGCGTTGACGGTTCTGCATGTGAATTCTCCTGTCTGTTGTTGGGACACAATCGTGTGTTCGTCGATCGAACCCACGAACACAGTCTCAGGTGCACTGCCGCAAATGCAAGTCACCAACAGCGTTTGGGAAAATCCAGCAGTCCGCACAGCAGCGGGATGGTTGGCAGCGTCGTCAAAACGATGAAGCGAGAACAAGTCTCACGGGTGGCCAGAAAAGAATGCAGTCTTGAAAGACCTGACTGTTGCCTTTAAGCAGGACAACCGGTCGAATTCGCAGCGCGCCATTAAGCACCGCTCGCCACACGGATTCTGGCAGCAAGCAGATTTATCAACTTGAGGTGATCACATGTCCGGTCACGCAGAACAAGTCCAGATCATGCAGCCCGAAAGCGGTTCGCTTGGGGAGATTGGCGTGCAGCGATGGAAGCCGCGTCAGGCAATTCTTCGGTGCGGGTTCGGTAGGCACCATCGACGCAGGTCGCTGGTTTGAGCCGTCCGATTCTCCTGTGCCAGCACAACCCCGGCGCGACAGAACAGCGGTAGCTCGCAATCATCGCAGTCGTTGAGGTGGTCTGGCTGGAGTGAAAGCAATCTGACAGCACATCGGACAAAAGACGTTTTGCATTCATCAACTGACGTGCCTTCGTCTAACGGCGCTTTGACTAAGGCGTAGACGGGATTCCCGCGGTGACCATAACGTCATTTTGTTGCACGGGGTCCATTTGCTGATCCCGCGCAGGTAGAGAGGCGCCCCTTCATCGGCCGTCACGCAGATCACTACCATCTGCGTCCGCCTACGAAAAGCCACCCTGTTCAACCCACACGGCGTGAGCTTTACGCGTGCATATCACACGGTCCAGCATATGCCACCACGCAATCTGGATGGCCGCACCGTCCCTCGCGTGAGCGGTCGCATACTCGCCATCCGGAACCTTCAATCTCCGTCACACATCGGCGCGTTGTGCGCCCTTGGGGTTCCTATGAAGGCACCGACCATGGTGTGCGCTTCCAGGTGAAGCGAATTGTCGTCAACCCGGCGGCCAAGATTAGTCTGCAGATGCATCACCATCGCGCAGAACACTGGATCGTGGTGAAAGGCACCGCGCTCGTCACCAACGGCGATCAGGAAATCATGCTGACAGAAAACCAGTCGACCTACATTCCAGTCGGGGTAACGCACCGGCTGATGAACACGGGCAAGATTCCCCTTGAACTGATCGAGGTTCAATCTGGAGCGTATCTGGGGGAAGACGACATCGTGCGCTTCGAGGACACTTACGGACGCGTAACACAAGCGTAGGCGAGCGCCTTGCGTCAAAGCGGTGCGCAAGTCAGCCGTTTCCCCTAGGTGCGGATGGGGATTGAACCCGTGAGACTCGCGCCGCGCATCCGGTTCTGAGCGACCGCCCGCCAGGATTAGACTGCCTAATAATAAACAGAACCTGCGTCACGCTAAAACATTGGATGCGCATCCGGATACAGCGCCGTCCTCAGCGCAAGTCCACCCAGCACCACAAAGATGATGGCCGCGAGAACGTGCACGGCTTTCGTCGGCAAGCGGTCGGCGAACTTGTGTCCCAGATAGATCACCGGCACGTTCGCCAGCATCATGCCCAGGGTCGTGCCGGCGACGACCCCGAAAAACTCGTGAAAGCGCGCAGCCAGCGCGATGGTCACGATCTGGGTCTTGTCGCCCATCTCCGCGAGAAAGAAGGTCACGGCCGTTGTGCCGAAGACACCCATCGTATTTTTCGAAACCGCGGAATCGGCGTCGTCCAGTTTGTCCGGGATGAGAATCCACACGGCCATCACCGCGAACGATGCGACCACCGCCCAGTTGAGGATGCCGGGTCGCAACACACTCGCAAGCCACGCTCCCAACGCGCCGGACGCCGCATGGTTGATGAGCGTCGCGGCCAGCACGCCAAGAACGATGGGGATGGGCTTGCGATAGCGGGCCGCGAGCACGAGGGAGAGCAGCTGCGTTTTATCGCCGATTTCGGCCAGGCCAACAACGCTGGTTGAGACGAGAAAGGATTGCATGGGATGTTGTACCCGGGCCGCGCCGAAAAAACGCGATGACGCGCATTCCGGCGACCCGGTTAGGTCGGAATGCGTGTCATCGGTCTTGCCAGGCATTTCGCTGCGTACGCCATGGCAGATCTTGCGATTTGCCAAGTATGTTGACGTGCGCCCCTGAACGTCGCGTTCAGGGCGGCTACTCCCCAATGAGCAGGCGCGATTCTATCGCGCCGTGCATTACAGATGCAACCTTCCTGTCGGGATGGTTACAAATGCAATCGCCCGGTTACCTAGGCTACGAGGACCGCCTTGGTCCCACCGGACGGCTGGTAAGCCATGGCCTCTTCGATCTGCTCGAAACTGAACTCCTTGCCGGTTCTGGTCCTGAACATCGGATCGTCGATCACCTCCCCGAGTGCTTTCAGCGCAGACACGAGCTTCGTTGGCTCCTTCGCTGTCCTGCTCTCGAAGTTGCTGAATCGCCTTATGGTCAGGTTCTTCATCATGAACAGCACGGACTGGATCGTGAGCGGCGCGCTCGCGCCGAGAAAGCCGTAGATGTAGATGGTGGAATTCATCGGCAGGCTGGGAACCATCTTCCCGAGCAGGTCGCCACCGACGCCGTCGAATACCGCTGTCGTCCCTAGCTCAGCGGACAACGCGGAAAGCGTGTCGGTAAAGCCGTCGCTTGTCGCGATCACATGTTCCACGCCCAGTCCACGGAGCGCTTGCCGCGCTGCTTCGGTGCGCACGAGGAAAATCGCCGGCAGGTTTCTGCGGCGCGCGAGTGAAGCGAGAGCATGCCCCGTAGCCGAATTTCCGGCCGTGACAATGACGCCCTTATGCCCCGCCTCGGCAATCTCTTCCAGAAACGCGAAGGCCGTCATGACATTGACCAGCGAACCGGAATAATCCCTCGCACGCACATGCTCGGGCAGAATCACGCAACTCGTGTAAGGCACCTGCGCTCTCTCGCACCACAGCCCGATACTCTCCGGCGTTCTGCCGAGCGACCGGTAGATCGCCACCTGCTTGCCGGCATATTCGGCCGGCACGCCTGCCCCCACTGCGACCACCCTCCCCGCTCCCGACGCACCCCATACGCCGTGCTGGCCGCCTCCCAGAGGGTTGCCCGCCGCGCCCGGCATTTTGAGGAACGTCTTGTCGCCATGGTTGATGGCCGACGCGTCCATGTCGACAAGGATATGGCCCGGCGCAGGCTCGGTCGGGGTCGGGATGTCGCGCACTTCCAGCTCGCGGCTGGGTGTCACACAAATCGCTTTCATGGGTCAGCTCCTGATGTTCCGGTTTAGGTGTCGATGACTGCACAGCCCGTAACATAAGCAACTTCATCCATTGCCGAAACGTAGCTTCAGGACATACTATCAATTCCACTTTGGAATGGATGGTGGGGAAGCACATGGACCGACTGGATGCGATCCGGCTGTTTGTACGTCTCGTCGAATGCGGGAGTTTTTCGGCCGTAGGGCGCGAAGAGGGAATCGGACAACCTGCAGTCAGCAAGCAGATCGTTGCGCTGGAACGGTACCTCGGCGCACAACTCGTTTTGCGTACCTCGCGCCAGGTCGCGATCACGGATGCCGGACAGGCCTTCTATGATTCGGCGAGGCAACTGGTAGACGAGTTCGACGCGCTCGAGTCTTCAGTGGGCGCGCGCCAGCAGTCGCCACGAGGTCTGGTCAGGCTCAGTACCGCGCCAGCGCATGGCCGGCTTTGCATTACGCCGCTACTCCCCGAATTCTTTCGACGCTACCCGGACGTCGCGATCGAATTGTCCACGTCGGAGCGGCCCGTCGACCCGGTTGGAGAAGGTGTCGATCTGGCCATCCGTCATGGAAGACTGGTCGACTCTTCGCTCACCGCGAGGAAATTGTCCGAGACCGATTTCGTGCTGGTGGCAAGCCCTGGCTATCTTGCCGCGAAGGGCGCGCCGACCCGGCTTTCGGAGCTGGACGCGCACACCTGTATCGCGTTTGCAAAAGGGCGTGAGCGTAGCCCGTGGTCACTCAAGGTCGGTCGGGAAACCGTCTCTTACATTCCGCATGGTTCGGTGATCACCGGCGATGCCGAGCATATTCGTGCGGCCGTGCTGTGCGGTCTCGGCATCGCACAGGCACCGTTCTGGTTGCTGGCCGAAGAGATCCGCTCCGGTGAGGTCAAGGTATTGCTGCCCGGCCTGCAACCGGAGAAGGTGCCGAGCCACGTTGTTTATCCGGCCGGCCGCCGGGTACCGATGCGAGTACGCGTATTCATCGAATACCTTGTTTCGGCCTTTGAGCGTCCCGAAGTTTGATACGCCGCGCCGCCCGTTCTATCGAAGGTAAACCCCGGTAGCCACATGTCTTGCGAAAAGGCACTGTTGTGCTATAAAAAAATGCTAGTCAGCGTATCTTCCGGTCGCCCTGCCGAAGAAACGGGCGGCTCCACTGGAGCGAGCACGATAATTTATGAGTCTGTTGGAGCTCAGAGACGTATCCAAACATTTCGGCGCCATTCACGCACTGAACGAAGTGACGTTCAGTCTGGAGGCCGGCGAGGTAGTCGGGCTCATGGGGGACAACGGTGCCGGCAAATCGACCCTGGTGAAGGTCATTGCCGGTAACTTTCCGCCATCGCACGGCGAGATTCTCATCGACGGCAAGGCGGTGCATTTCAACCGTCCGGTTGACGCCCGCGCCCAGGGAATCGAAGTCGTCTATCAGGACCTCGCGCTTTGCAACAACCTGACGGCGGCTGCCAATGTCTTCCTTGGACGTGAGCCGAGGATCGGCTTCGGACCCATCCGCATTCTCGATCACGCGGCCATGTACCGGCGCGCCGGCGAACTCTTCAAAGAACTGAAATCGGAGACACGTCCCCTCGATCTGGTCCGGCAGATGTCGGGCGGCCAGCGGCAGGCCGTAGCAATCGCCCGCACGCGTCTGTCCGAAGCACGGCTCGTCATCATGGACGAACCGACCGCAGCCATCAGCGTGCGCCAGGTGGCGGAGGTGCTCGATCTCATCAAGCGTCTCTCCGAACATGGCATTGCTGTCATTCTGATCAGCCACCGCATGCCTGACGTTTTCACGGTCGCCCATCGCGTGGTCGTCATGCGGCGCGGACACAAGGTTGCGGACAAAAAGATCGAAGCATCGTCTCCGGAAGAAGTCACCGGCCTCATCACCGGAGCGATTGCCACCGCCTGAATCTGACTCGCACGGGAGTCCCGAAATTGAACGATCCGCAGGAACAGCCCACACCCCTCTCGGCACTGCTCGATAATCCGCAGGCCGCGCGGACACATACCCGCTGGTCGGGGCTGCTCGCAAGCCAGGTGTTCTGGGTGGTCGCGGCCACGATCGTCGCCTGCGTCGTGCTCTCGTTCGTCACCTCCACGTTTGCGACGCAGCAGAATCTGTTCAACGTCACGCGCAACTTCGCTTTCGTTGCCATCGTCGCGCTCGGCATGATGGCCGTGATCGTCACGGGCGGCATCGACATTTCAGTCGGCTCGACGATCGGCCTCTCCGGCATCGTGCTCTCGGTGGTCATGAATGCCGGCTATCCGATCTGGGCCGGCATCGGCATGGGTCTTCTGACCGGCGGAGTCGTCGGCCTCGTGAACGGTTTCCTGATCGCCTATCTCGACATGCAGCCGTTTGTCGTGACGCTCGGCATGTTGAGCGTCGGCCGCAGCCTCGCGCTGGTGTTCTCCGGCAGCCGGACCATTTTCGATTTCGGTCCCGACGGCGCCAAGCTGCTCGCACTCGGCGGCGGCAAGACGCTCGGTCTCGCCAATCCTGTGTGGTTCCTGCTGGTCCTCGCCGTGCTGTTCTGGTTCGCCTTTGCGTTTACGCGCTGGGGCCGCTACGTGTTCGCGGTCGGCGGCAACCGCCACGCGGCCAATCTCACGGGCGTGCCGGTGCGTCGCATCATCTGCTCCGTCTATCTGCTCGCCGGGCTCATGGCGGGCGTCGCGGCCATTCTCGAAGTCGGCTGGCTCGGCGCGGTGACGACGGGCCTCGGCACCGGCGACGAATTGCGCGTGATCGCCGCGACCGTGATCGGCGGCACCAATCTGATGGGCGGGATCGGCAGCGCGTTTGGGACCGTGGTCGGCGCCGCACTCATCGAAGTGATCCGCAACAGCCTGATCCTGCTGGGCGTGGACTCGTTCTGGCAGGGGACGGTCGTGGGTGCGTTCATCATCGTCGCCGTACTGTTCAACCGGCTGGGTGGCGAGCGGCAGGGAGATTGACATGTCTTCGGACGCACTGGCCGCGATTGCGACCGGTGCCTGGGGTGCGACCGGGCGAGATGCGGAACTGCCGGACGCAGGGGCTCACAAGAAACGCCATGTTCCGCAAGAAGGTTAAGGTCCGGAGACGGACTTGCCTTGCGATTATTACGACAATCGTGCGAGCAGACATAGGCACCGCAGAGCCGGCGCCTATTACTTTGTATGGGACTGGACGAGGCGCCAAAGCGCTCACTCCGGCCGACACAGGAGGCGACAATGAAGAAAATGTTGATGTGTCTTGCTGCGATCGGAGGGCTCGCTGTACTCGGCACCTCCGCGTCCGCAGCCGATAAAACCCTAGCGCTGGTCGTGAAGGGGCTCGACAACCCCTACTTCGACCTGATGCATCAGGGATGCGACCGGGCGAACAAGGAGCTCGGCAAACAGGGCTACACCTGCTACTACACCGGTCCCGCGACCGCCGCCGACGAAAGCGCTGAAGTGCAGATCATCGACGACCTGTTGACCAAGGGCGTATCGGCCATCGCGATTTCGCCTGCGAACGCTCCGGCCGTGGCGGAAGAATTGCGCCGCCGCAATGTGACGATCCCGGTCATTACTGCGGATGCCGATCTGTTGCCGAAGGATGCGTCGCTGCGCAAGACTTATGTCGGCACCGACAACTACGAACTGGGCGTCAAGCTCGGCGAGCAGTTGAAGCTGCTGATGCCCAAGGGCGGCAATATCTGCCTCGTCATGGGGAACCCCGCAGCCGAGAACATCAACCAGCGCGCAGCAGGTACGCGTGACACACTCGCCGGCAAGAAGGGCGTCCAGAAGCTGGCGGGAGAAAACGGCTGGAAGGAGATCAGCGCCTGTCCGCTTTACGTGAATGACGATGCCGCCAAGGCGAACCAGATGATGCAGGACACGCTCACGGCCAACGCGACCGGTCTCGATGCCTTCGTGCTCGAGGGCGGTTGGCCGCTGTTTGCACCGCAGGCCTATTCGCAGGTCGTTCAGCCGATCATGGACAAGATCAATAGCGGCAAGTTCGTGATCGTCTCGGCGGATACGCTCGGACCGGAGATCCAGGCGCTCAAGGATCACAAGGTCAACGTGCTCGTCGGCCAGCGGCCGGAGGAAATGGGCTACCGGTCAGCCATGGTCATGCGTGATCTCGCGGAAGGCAAGACGGTGCCGCCCGTCATCCATACGGGTCTCGATACGTGCACCTGGAAGAACGCCGACACCTGTCTCAAGCATTGAGGATGGGTAGCGTCCATTAGTTGCAGGGATGGATGGGGAGCCGAGGCAGTGATGCCTCGGCTTTTTTTAATCGGTGCTTTGTAGAACAGGCCATGCCCCCGAGGAAGGCTTCGACGCGGGCATTCGCTTTGGCGAGCGTCCGAGGGCCTCGCGTGTCGATCGCAGCGCCTCGGCTCGCGGAGAGCGTGCGCGTCGGCTTCATGCCGAATGCCTACTCCCATGTCTTGCGGGCTTTGCCGAAGTGGATCGCCGAAAAAACGCCCATCACGACGAAACCAAGACATCCTGCGACGAGCGCGGGGTCAGTCGCGGCCGGAATTCCATGGCGCGCAAGAAGAAAGCCTCCAACCAGAAGGTTGGCACAACCCCAGAGGACATTAACAAGCGGTGACGAACGCCCTATCCCTCTGGGCGTTGCGAAAGGAGTGGGAAATGCCTCTCCCCTCAAGCCGCTCGCGAGATGCGGCAAGGAATTGCAGATGAATAGCCCGGAAAAGAACATTGCGATGTAGTACATGGCGGTAACCTGAGAGTTGTCTGGATATGCGAGGGTATCCTCTCATAATCGAGATACTAGAGGCAAGCCTCGCATAAGTAATTTGAGGTCCTGGGAAGAGAAGCCGTCTTTCTTACGCTATTGTTTCGTTACAACGGCCGGGGAAATATGAGAGGATTCGCTCTCAAAACCTCAACTATCTTCAGCGAGAACCTCGTTCCCATGCCATCCGCCCGTCCTACCGTCGCGCAAGAACCAAAGAGACAGCGAGGCCGCGATCGCGTCGCGGCCATCATCGAGGCGGGCGTCAAGCTGTTTAAAGAAAAGGGCTTTGACGCGGCGACGATGACCGAGATCGCAGCGCAGTCGGGGACGGCGATTGGCTCGCTTTACCGGTTCTTTCCATCCAAAGAGGCGCTAGCAGACGCACTGCTCCTGCAGTACGCCCAACTTGTCGCGACGGAGTTGACGGCACTCGAAACGAAAGTGTCGGGCATGTCGCCTGACGAAGTGGCCGATGCACTGGTGGATTTCTCGCTATCAGTGCGCCCACAGCACAGCTTCGCGATTTCACTGCTGGAGGAGCGCGGCGGCCGCGACGAGAAACGCGTCGAGTTCAGGGATGCCATGCGTAGCCACGTTGCAAAGATACTTCGCAGAGCGATTCCCGACCTGGGAACCGCCCGGTCGAGAAACATGGCTATTGTCGTCTTGCATACGCTCAAAGCCGTGACACGAGCCGAAACAGAAGCGCCCGCCACACGGACGCAAATCCTCTCGGAAATTCGCAAGCTGCTGCGCGTGTACATCGCCTCGGCTCATGACTGAGCGCCACTGGATGCGCGATCCAGAAATCACGCAAAAACGATAAGAAGCAGCCACGGCGAAGGCGCTCATTTTTGGCTAATTCTCGCCACGCAGAATGGCTCCTGTCAGCAATAGCGTCTCACCCACACATGCGACAGGAGCCAGTCATGAACATGAAACTTACCGCGTCACTCGTTATCGCTACGACAGCGTTGGCGTTTTCCATCGGCAACGCACAAGCGGCACAAGGCTGCGGACCGGGAGGATGGAGGAATGCCTGGGGTCAATGCCGTTATGCGGCTCCGGTTATCGTCCAGACCGCCCCGGTCGTGTATGCCGCGCCAGCGGCCCCCGTTTCGAACTACGCCTGCCCGCCGGGATACTGGCTCGGTCCGTGGGGACATTGCCGCAACACGCCCTACCATGGCCGTTTGCCGAACGGGATGTACCAGTGAGGCCGCCTGATGCATCGATCATGCGTCGCAATCGCACTGCGTGGACGGGTTGACTTTCTTTTAGATGATAACTATCATCTAAATAATGATGTCACCGGGAGCCACGAATCATGAGGAAATCCAAGGCAGAAACCGCCGAGACTCGTCAGCGAATCGTCGAGGTGGCCGCACGGGAATTCAGGGCCAACGGCATCCAGGCAACTGGCGTCGCCGACCTGATGTCCGAGGCGGGACTGTCTCATGGCGGCTTCTACCGGCACTTCGACTCGAAAGATCAACTGGTCGCTGAAGCATGCGAAGCGGGACTGACCACCATGATCGGAGAGCTCGAGGAAGCAGCCAAGGGCAGCGAAGGCAAGGACGGTTTCAGGGCTATCGTTGAAGCTTATGTTTCGTCGACGCATCGCGACGAGCCGGAACATGGTTGCCCACTTGCCGGTCTGGGGAGTGAACTGGCACGCGCCGACGAACAGGCACGCGCCGCGGCCTCACACGGGTTTGATGAGCTCGTCGAAGTATTGGCGAAACGCATCGGGCGCCGGCAGCGGGAAGCGGCAAGGTCCGAGGCTGTCTTCGCGCTCTCGGCCATGATCGGCGCCATCACGATGTCGCGAATCATTGCAGACCCCGACGCTTCACTGTCGGTATTGCAGGACGTCAGGCGACACCTCGAAGCGATCTAGGTATTCCCGGAGATTTGCATCCGTCACTTTCTTTGACTTTTTGTGTGCATATACACCCACAGTGCGCATTGGAGAATCCACCATGAAGCAACATCAATACCTTATCACGGGCGCCACTGGAAAAACGGGCGCCCATACGGTTCGAAATCTTCTCAAAGGTGGACATGCCGTTCGCGCGTTCGTCCACAAGGAGGACGCGCGGAGTGCAGCGCTGCGCGAGGAAGGTGCCGAAGTCGTGGTTGGCGATCTTCTCGAGCATGACGATGTCATTCGTGCAATGACCGGTGTGACGGGCGCGTATCTTTGTTATCCCGTGCTTCCCGGCTATATCCAGGCCACCGCGTACTTCGCAGATGCTGCAAGACGCGCAGGCGTTGATGTTGTCGTGGAGATGTCGCAGATCTCCGCGCGGGAAGACTCAAAAAGTCATGCCGCACGCGATCACTGGATTGCAGAACGTGTGCTCGACTGGTCCGGTGTGCCGAGTGTCCACATTCGCCCGACCTTCTTCTCCGAATGGCTGACCTTTCCGTGGGTGCTCGATTCGATCGTGCAGGAAGGCAAGATCACGCTGCCATACGGCGCAGGACGCCATGCGCCAATCGCAGCGGAAGATCAGGCTCGCCTGATCGCCGCTGTGCTTACACAACCGGCTAGCCATATCGGCAAGACTTATCCGTTGCTTGGCCCCGTCGAACTGAACCAGCAAGAGATTGCCGATGAGATCGGCAAGGTCCTGGGCCGCAAGATCACCTATAGCCCGTCGACCATCGAACAATACCGCGAGCATCTGGAGAAATACGGTCTGCCGGAATTCCTGATCCAGCATTTTCTCGCGATCGCTGTTGACTACCAGAACGGAATTTTCTCCGGAGCGGACGGCGTCATCAGTGAGATCACCGGGCGAGTCCCGCAAACCGTTGGTGAATTCGTGCAAGCCAATCGCCACGCGTTCGAGCAGTAATTTTTCCGGGTATGCGGCCGTTTGGTCTGTCAAAACATACTTCTCATGCAGTTATCTTAAAGGAGTACGAATCATGAAGCTCAGCGGGAATACCATTTTCATTACCGGCGCAACCTCAGGCATCGGCCGCGGCCTCGCCGAAGCATTTCATAGCAGGGGCAACAAGGTCATTATCGGCGGCCGTCGAAAAGCCTTGCTCGATGAAGTGACGCGGGCCAACCCCGGCATGGATGCAGTCGAGATCGACGTGAGCAGTCCGGCGCAAATCGCCAGCGTGACCGAGAGCCTGAAGCAAAAGTACCCGGCGCTCAATGTCCTCATCAACAATGCGGGCATCATGCCGTTCGACGATGTGACCGGTCCACTGGATGACGCGCAGGCAGTCCATCTGGTGAACACCAATCTGCTGGGCCCCGTCCGGATCAGCGGTGCATTGATCGAACATCTGAAGAAGCAGCCGGAAGCATTTATCATTAACAACAGTTCGGTTGTAGCGTACATTCCGATGTCGATGGCCGCACTGTATTCGGCAACCAAGGCTGCAATCCATTCATACTCGCTGTCCCAACGTTTTGCGTTGCGTGAGACAAGCGTGCGGGTGCTGGAAATCGCACCGCCCTGGGTCGACACCGATCTGATATACAAGAGCGGCGACGCGCGCGCGATGCAACTGGAACCCTTCATTGCGGAAACCATGGCGTTGCTCGAGACCGCCAGCACGGAGGTCGTCGTCGAAGCGGGCCAGCAGTTGCGCGACAGCGCCGGGCCGAATGAGCATGAGGTCGTGAACTACCTCAACCAGATGATCATCGACAACCCTTTGCCGATGCCTTAACAGACTTAACGCAGGAGAAGCGATGTCTGAAGCAAAACCCCGAAGCGACGCGAACGGCGCTCATCCTCTCGACGCGGTGATATGGAACGCGCTCGCTGGCAAGCAGAATCACCTGGCAATCGGGGATGCTCGCGCACGGCGGTATCCGACGGATATCGGGCGTTTTGCTGCAGTGGCCGATCACAGCCCGGAGTCCTTTGAAGCATTGCGTTCGCTGATCGACGCACAGGACTCGGTTGCCCTGGTTACCGCAAATGAGGTTGCATTGCCTTCCGGGTTCTCTGTCATCAGGCGCGCGGCATTGCTTCAGATGATCTGGCAAGGCAAGCTCGGTCAACGGAGCGAACTGCAGCATGTCAGCCTCGCCGGGGCCGATGTTCCAGACATGCTCGCTCTGACCGCGGCTACAGAGCCGGGTCCATTTGGCCCACGCACGATAGAACTCGGTCAATACATTGGCGTTCGTAGTGAGGGCAAGCTGGCCGCGATGGCCGGCGAACGCATGAGGCTTGACGGCTTCACCGAGATTAGCGCCGTTTGCGTGGATCCGGCGTTTCGGGGCCGCGGTTATGCCGGCGATCTGATGAAGCTGCTGATTGCGGCGATCAGCGCACGCGGCGAGACACCGTTTCTGCACGTTTTCACATCGAACCAGTCTGCAATAGCGCTGTATCGCAAGCTGGGGTTTGTTGACCGGCATGAGATGCATCTGGCGGTGGTTAGCGACGCGCGGGGTTAGACGGTTAGCCGTTACAATCCCTCACTTCGATCCGACAATCGTGATTCGCGCCATGAAACATCTCTTTGCATCGACACTCGCGCTGGTCATCGCGACCGCAAGCACCGTTGCGATAGCCCAAACATCCGGGGGCGGCGATACGCCCAAACAACATTGCGATTCAGGGTATGTCACCGGTGTGGGCGGCGCGGCACAGAGCTTCCGCGAATACCTCGCGCTACCGGACAGAGACAGATATCGCTACTTCGCGGACCACCAGATCCAATGCAAGATCTCCGACGAGGGCCGTGCATTTGACTGCACCGGCGTCACCAACCTTAAGCATGAACAGATGAGCGTGTACGACGACAGCGACGGCGCGACGATCACTGTGACCGCGCGCGTGGAACTCGATCAGGGCACCTATCCGGCGATTATCGTGGTGCAAAGAAAAGACGTTCAGTGCGCGCAGTAAATGCCCTCACTGAACCGGGACCGTCTTGCGGCTCGGCGCGGTCCTGTTGATATGGTTGTAGATCGCGCCGATGGCCATCAGCACCGAAGTTCCGAGAAACACCGCGCGCATTCCGAAGTGTCCTCCAACGAACCCGCCTAACAAAGGTCCAAGCACCTGCCCGGTGTACTGGGCGGACGTCGAATAGCCCAGCATTCTTCCTGCAACCGTCTGTGGCACGTTGTGTCTGATGACACTGGCCACGCATGGCAAGAGACCGCCGAGCGCCGCTCCCATCAGAAATCTCAGCACCACGAGCTGCCACCCCGCAGTAACGAAGGCTTGGGGAATCAGAAGCACTGCTGCGACCGCCAGACAGCCGACGATCACATTCCAGTGTCCGATCCGATCGGCCAACCGTCCCAGGCGAGACGCGGAAAGTATGCTTCCCAGGGCCGCGGCGGACATCACCAGTCCCGCGACGAAGGTCACCTGACGCACCTCGACGATCTGTGCGACGAACACCGTGATAATGGGCTCGATGGACATGTTCGCCACCATCAGCAACGCACCGGTGACGAGCATCGCGACGACGGGGCGCCGGTCCGGGATGGCCTGCCAGTCGACCTGCTGCTTCTCTGTTTTCTTCGGCGCAAGTCGCGGGTCTTCCTTGAGAAGAAACGCCGTAGCGAGAAACGCGACAAAAATGAGTGTCCCGGCGGCAAAAAAGGTTGCGCGCACACCGATCAGCGGAGGTAACGAACCGCCAATCAAAGGACCCGCAAGATTGCCGGCCATGATCCCCGACGACAAGACACCAAGCGCCCAGCCGCAGCGACTTTTCGGCGTCTGGGTGGCGACCAGAACGGTGGACCCCGACGCGTAGCCGCCAAGAAGTCCTGCCAGCAGTCGCAACGCCACCAGTTGCCAGACGTTGTGCGCCATACCGATCAGCGACATGGCAACCGCCATACCCAGGCTGGCGCGAATCAGCATCAGCTTGCGGCCGTAACGATCGCCGAGCCGCCCCCACAAAGGAGCGGTTAACGCAGCGGACAGGAAGGTAGCGCCATACGCGACACCGGACCATTGCACAATCGCCGCATGGCTCTTGACGCCCAGTTCTTCGACATAAAGCGGCAGGAACGGCAGCAGCAGGGTCATCGCCACAATGGTGGTGAACGAGCCGAAGACACAGACGATGAGGTTACGGCGCCAATGAACGGCGCCATCCTGGGCGGGCGGCATTGGAGGCTGCGAGACGCTAGCGGGCGGGTTCGCCATGATTCGATCCGGGGAAGACGTGGCCGTCATTCAACGGACCCTATTGGCGGTCCGTTGAGTATTGCCGCTGCTTTACCCCACGAAACGGTTTCAGGGGCGACAGTTTGCGATCCTACGGCGTCTCCGGGTAGACATCCAGTCCATTACTCATACTAGTACCGGGAATACCGGTGTTGGCGTTGCCGCCGGCTCACGTCAAGGATGTGGCGCCCTCGTTTGATGCCACTGGCGCTCGAAACCCCGGCCGCCTGAGGGCGCCTACAGACAGGCGGATCGCATCGATCAAGGCGCGCGCCGCGGGCGACGGCGTCCCTTCTGCCCGCACGGTCAAGCCGATATCGCGCTGCGTGTTATGCAACGGTACGTCCAGCACGACGAGTTGGCCCGACTCGCACTCGTAATGCAACTGCTGCGCCGAGAGCGCCGTCACCATGTCGGTGTGCAGCAGCAGTCCGCGAATCACAGCCAGGTCGGCCGTTTCGACCGTGGGCATGGGCGGCTTCAGCTTCAAGCGGCGAAACTGCGATTCAAACAGCCCGCGGGCCGGAGCATGGATGCGCGGCACAATCCACTGGACCTGGCGCAAGTCCGCCATGGTCAGACCGCGCACATTTGCGAGGGGATGATCCCGGCGGGCCAGCACAACCATGTCTTCGGTCACCAGCCTCTCATTCTGCAGGCCGCTGGTTGGCTCATTGTCCCGCAGCGCACCAAGAATGAAATCGATGTCGCCCGCCCGCAGGCCGGCCACCAGCGTTTCATAGGCACTCTCGTCCGTTATGACCCGCACCCCCGGATGTTGCGCACTCAGACGGGCAATCGCATTGGGAAGAATCAGCGTGCGGCCAAGCGGCAACGCGCCGACCGTCACGGCACCCTGAATGTTGCCGTGCAGCGCAGCAATGTCATCTGGTATGTGGCGCAGTTCGTTCAACGCGCGTCCCACGTACAACAGGAAGGTCTCGCCCTCGGTGGTCAGCAGGATGCCTCGCGGGCCGCGATGGAACAACCGCAAACCCGAGCCGCTTTCGAGAACCCGGATAGCACTACTGACGGCCGGCTGGCTGATGCCGAACGCGCTCGCGGCGGTGGGCATGTGACGATGACGCGCCAGTGCCCGGAAAATCTGCAGGCGCCGCGTGTTGAGCAGGTAGGCCGGCAGTGTGCCTTCGGCAGGCACTCGCCGGCGAGCCTGTCTAAGCGCGCACCACAGTGCCAGCTCGCCGATTTCGGCAAAGATCCGCTCACACCGTTTTAGCACGGCGCGCCCCGTCGGCGTGGGCAGCATGCCGGACGGCTTGCGCTCGAAGAGCGGTTCCTCGAGCGCCGATTCGAGTTCCTGCACCGACCGGGTCACGGCCGACTGCGCGCGAAAGAGCTCGGCGGCAGCGCGTGTCGCGCTGCCTGTGTCGGCAACAAGTTTGAACGCTCGCAGATGGGCCAGATTGAGAAGTTCGTTGTTGCTCACGGTGATCGTCGGTTATCGGTCAAAGATTGAAGCGGGATGTTTCGAAAGCCCCCGCGACGAGAGCGAGTCCCAGGCGGACGCAGAAAGGATTTCCCTCCGTTGATTCAGGCATTCCTTACACCCCTGCCACTGTTGTATTGCGTGCACAGACGAGATTGCGACTTCATTCTTTTCCCATCTGATTTCTTTATGACCCTGCGGATATCACCGTTGCCTGCAAGCGTATCCGCCAAAGCTTCGGGATACCAACAGTTCCTTACACAGTACGGATTTCAGAAGCTTACGCCGCCTCACCGCAAACGCAAAATGGTGCTGGATCCGCACTTTATACGGATCGCGAATGGTTAACCCCAACTTTCAGCACGATCCCTACTTTCTATATCTTCGTGTCCCAACGGATCACGTTGTTATGGCCGCCCGGCCACCGCAGCGTATTCGATTTTGCATGAGCCGGGTACACGTAGCTCAGCACGCGAAGTGGCGCGGATCATTCGCACCATGACGTTTTATACGGGGCTTTCTCGAGGAGAGTAGACATGAGCGGTAACTTCAGCATGAGCGGTAACGACGTCAACAAGGGTTCGGCTTTGAACTCGGACAAGCAGGATCTGAAAACCCTATTTCGTGCCGGCGCGATTGGCGGCCTGACCGGTGCGGTATGCATCTGGATTTACGAAGCGCTGATCTGGGTTGGGGTGCAACACCTGATGCCGCTGGCGGGCATTCCGCGCAACGCGACGGGTCTCGTGTTCGGCAAAGCTGTGCAGGAAGCGCTTGGCATCTGGGCGTATCTTCTGGGCACCTTGATTCACTTCTCCTTCGCAATCGGCTGGGGTGTCCTGTTTGCTCTCATCTGGCCGTATTTCCGTCGCCGCGGGTACGAAGCGACTTTCATCGCGCTGTTCTACGCCATCATCGCGTGGATCGCGATGCACGTGGCCATCTCGATCGCTTCGGACAATCACCCGAATTACTACGACCCCGCCGTCATCATTGGCGGCTTCATGTCGCACTTCTGCTTCACGGTGCCGCTCGCACTGACCGTGAAGAGACTGCTGGCATCGCATCCGGGTGCGTAGTTCGACGAATCCAGTCTAGAGCGATAAAGGCAAGAGGAGCAACGCAAAAAATGAATCCACGTAAAATAGCAGTACTTATTATATCGGTGCTGGGGATCATCTCTGCGGAACACGCGCAGGCACAATCATCGGTCACTTTGTACGGGGTACTCGACGAGTTTGTGGGATACCAGTCCAGCAAAACCGGCGGGAAGAGCCAGTCTCTGGTTGCGCTCGGCAACAACGGAGAACTCACCAGCCGTTGGGGCCTACGCGGAAGCGAGGATCTTGGCGGCGGCTACCGCGCGATATTCGACCTCGAGAACGGCTTCGATCCAGGCACGGGCTCCATGCAGAACGCCTATCGGTTCTTCGACCGGCAGGCATGGGTGGGTATCGCGTCGCCTTACGGTGACGTGAGACTCGGCCGTCAAAACACGCCGATGTTCGCCTGGAGCGGCAATCTGGACGCGTTTAGCGCGGCGACCTACGGATCTGGCTTCAACAACTTTGCCAACTGGCAGGCTCGCGTCGATAACGATATTGCGTATATCTCGCCGAAGTTCTACGGCACCCAGGTCGAGCTTCACTATTCGGTGGGCGGGGAAGCGGGTGACACGGCAGGTAATGCCGTCTATCAGGCCGCCGTCCAGTCGAACGTTGGTCCGGTCTACCTTGCGTTGGCTTACCTGAATGCAGCCAACCCAACGAACAGTGTGCGTGTTCAGGAAGCCATGGCGGGCGCCAACTACGACTACGGTTGGGGAAAGATCTATTTCGGCTTCTTCAGAGCCAATGACATCATCTCCTCAACGACCGGAAATGCGCTGGCCAATCCCGCCGGGAAATACAATCCGGCGACAGGCGTGGTCGGCAACGTGGCAGGCAATTACCACAATACCTATTCGTTCTCTGCCGATTACCACATCAATCCGTTCTTTAGCATAGGGGCTGGATACGCGTTCATCACGGATAGTTCGTCGCTCGACAACACGGCGCGCGAGTTCAGCGCCATCGTCAACTACGACCTCTCCAAGGCGACCCGACTGTACGCAGTGGTATCGAGGTTGAACAACTCCAACACGGCCGCGTACAAGATGACTGGCGCCAGCATCACAACGGGATCGTTCCTGACGCCAGGCGCAGGTCAGAGCGAAACCGGCGCACAGATCGGCATTCGCCACATGTTCTGACGATGCATCGCAGCCCGGTTATCCGCGAGGATGATCCGGGCTGCGTACCGATGACTCAGTAGAAATGGAAACGTTTGAAGCAGGCCAGCGTGAACCGCTGGCCTGTTGACTTACATGGGCCCGCTTGACGGGCTCGCGCATTAGGCCGGCTTATCAGGCTGGCTCCATCCCATGAGCCAGCTTGGCCGAAGCAGCCTCGGGCGACGCCAGAAACGACAGCAGCGCCTGAGCTGCTTCGCGCTGCTCGGACACCGCGCAGATAGCGGCCGAGAATACCGTGATGATCTGGATTTCAGCCGGCAGCGCGCCAATGACATCGATGCCTGGCACATGCATCATCTCGCTCCATTGCTGAAACCCCAGCTCGACCTGGCCTCGTGCGACAAGCGTGCCGACTGGTACGCCAGTCGGCGCCTGCACCATACGCGGCGCGATGGTCTCAACAATGCCCCAGCGCTCGAACAGACGAACCAGTTTCTTGCCGCTGGGTCCTGTCGAATAGCCGATGCTGCGCGCGGCGAGAATGGCTTCGCGAGTCGCAGTTTCAGTGCTGATATCGGGTCGCGGCGCGCCTGCGGCCACCGCTACCGCGACGCCCGAACGCGCAAGGTCGACCCGGCTGCCCGGCACAACGCGGCCCGCCTCTGCCAGCCGCTCGATCACATCAGCCGCCAGCACTACAATGTCAAACGGTTCGGCATCCTGAACGAGACGGGCCGCAACAACGCCGCCCTTCGATTCAATCAGCACCCTCCGTCCGGAACGCCGCTCATAGGCGGCGCTCAATTCGGCCAGCACATCACGGGTGGCCATTGAAGAGACACCCGTGATCGCCTGATTCATGGTTTCGATTTCGTGCATGGCCTCGATTGCCGTCCTGTTCAATCGATATATCGCAAACCTGCCTTCTGCAGCGGTTCGCGCATGTTATACATGTCCAGACCCAACACGCCGGAGGCAAGCTTGGCTCGTTTCTCGCCTTCGAAAGCTTCACGCGCAGCCGCTTTTTCCAGGACCTTGGCCGCTGAGGCAGCAGGCACCACGACGATGCCGTCCTCGTCCGCCACTACGGCATCGCCGGGATTCACCAGTGCGCCTGCGCATACCACCGGCACGTTCACGGAGCCCAGCGTCGCCTTGACTGTACCCTTGGCAGAGATCGCTTTGCTCCACACTGGAAACTTCATCTCGGTGAGCACGCTCACGTCGCGCACACCTGCATCGATAATCAGTCCAACGGCGCCGCGAGCTTTAAAGCTGGTCGCCAGCAGATCGCCGAAATAGCCGTCGGTGCAATCCGCCGTGACACCCGCAACGACGATGTCGCCCGGCTGGATCTGCTCCGCCGCCACATGGAGCATCCAGTTGTCGCCCGGCTGCAGCAGCACCGTCACGGCCGCGCCGCCTACGCTTGCGCCGCTATAGATCGGCCGCATGTACGGTTTCATCAGGCCGGTGCGGCCCATCGCCTCGTGCACGGTTGCAGAGCCGAGCGCGCCCAGCCTGGCCGCCACGTCACGATCTGCGCGTTGAATGTTGCGATATACGACTCCCAGTTCATACATGACCGATCTTCCTTCCTTTAACGTTCTCGGGATTTCAATGCTGCATCGAGGCGCGGATAGACACGGCGCGCGTTACCCTCGTAGATCTTGTAGCGGTCGTCCGCATTCATGTGCGCGGCTTCGACATAACGCTTCGTATCATCGAAATAGTGGCCTGTTTCCGGGTCGATTCCGCGCACAGCGCCGATCATCTCGCTCGCAAACAGAATGTTCTCCACCGGGATCACGCGCGTCAGCAGGTCGATGCCAGGCTGGTGATAGACGCAGGTATCGAAGAACACGTTGTTGAGCAGATGATCCTTGAGCAATGGCTTCTTCAGTTCCTGCGCCAGTCCGCGAAAACGGCCCCAGTGGTAAGGCACAGCACCGCCGCCGTGCGGAATCACAAAGCGCAGCGTGGGGAAATCGCGGAACAGATCCGATGTGAGGCACTGCATGAAGGCAGTGGTGTCCGCGTTCAGGTAGTGCGCGCCGGTGGTGTGAAAACACGCGTTGCAGCTCGTGCTCACGTGGATCATCGCGGGGATGTCGTACTCCACCATCTTCTCGTAAATCGGATACCACGAGCGGTCAGACAGCGGCGGACTGGTCCAGTGACCACCGGACGGATCCGGATTCAGATTGATCGCAACGTTGCCGTATTGCTCCACGCACTTGACGAGTTCGGGGACGCAGGTGGCGATGTCGACACCCGGGCTTTGCGGCAACATGGCCGCGGGAATGAAATGATCGGGAAATAGCTGGCTCACGCGATAGCACAGCTCATTGCAGATCGCCGCCCAGGTGCTGGAAACTTCAAAGTCGCCGATGTGATGCGCCATGAAGCTTGCACGAGGACTGAAGATCGTCAGATCGAGACCGCGCTCGCGCATCAGCCGCAACTGGTTGCTCTCGATCGATTCGCGCAGTTCGTCATCGCTGATCTGCAACTCGGCGACCTTCGGCCGCTCTGCGGGATTGTTGATGCCCGCAATCTGACGGTTGCGCCATGCCTCCAGCGCCTTCGGAGCGGTGGTGTAATGGCCGTGAATATCAATGATCATCGTTGTTTCCAGATAACTGAAGCAGGTTTCAGCGCGCGACGCTGGCTGGCGAGCGCGCCGAATTGTTTAATGCGCCGCGGTCGGCTGCGGCACCGCCTCGCTGGCGTTGGTACGCTGGGCCAGCAAGATGGCGATAGCGGCCAATGCGGCGGGCACAGCCAGCATCGCGAGAATGGCGCCGAACTGCCAGCCGAGCCCGAGCAATGCACCGCCGATCGCAGAGCCGAATATGCTGCCGAAGCGGCCCACGCCAAGCATCCAGCTCACACCGGTTGCACGCGCAACCGTCGGATACCGGCTCGGCGCAAAGGCATTCAAGCCCGTCTGCGCACCGCTCATGCAGAAGCCAGCGAGGAACACCAGCAACGTGAGCGACGAGGACATGGCGCCGATCCAGCCCAACGCGAGCACGCACAGACCGCCGCCCACGTAGGCCGCACTGATCACAGGCGCAGGCCGGACCTTGTCCATCACCCAACCGACCAGAATCGCGCCAATGGTGCCGCCGATCTGGAACATGGCCGTCACGTTGGCAGCCGTGCTGACCGTCAATCCAGCGTCCTTCATCAACGTAGGCAGCCAGCCGGTCAACAGGTAGATGACGAGCAGGCCCATGAAGTATGTGACCCATAGCGCCACGGTCGTGACGCCGTAGCCATGCGCGAACAGCACGCCGATCGGCTTGCGCGTGGGCAACGGCGGTTCGTTCGAGACGAAGACCTCGTCACCGGAAAAGCGTGCGCCGGTTACTCGGCCCAGGATAGCGCCAATCCGCGCGGATGCGACGCCGCGCACTGCCAGCAGACGAGCCGACTCAGGCAGCAACCAGACCTGCAACGGAATCAGCGCCAACGGCAGCACGCCACCGAAGATCAACACGGCGCGCCAACCATGAGCGGGGATCAGCCAGCCGGCAGCAAAGCCGATCAGCGCTGAGCCCAGGTTGAAGCCGGTAAACATGATCGTGATCAGCAGCGCACGTTTGCGCTGCGGTGCGTACTCCGACAGCAAGGTCGTCGTGTTCGGCATCGCGGCGCCAAGGCCAATGCCCGTCAGCAATCGCAGCAATGCCATGGTCGCGGGCGACTGGGTAAAAGCCGTCGCGATCGTGAAAATGCCAAACAGGAAAATCGACGTAATCAACACCCACTTGCGGCCAATGCGGTCCGAAGCGGGGCCGGCTGTCAGCGCACCGATCACGAGACCAATCGGCGCCGCGCTCATCACCAGACCGAATGCGGGTCGTGAAATGCCCCAGTCGTGAATGATCGAAGGTGCGATAAATCCCATGATGGCGACATCCATGCCGTCTGCCGTGACCACGAGAAAACACAGCACCACCAGTAGCCACTGATACGCCGAGATCGCCCGGTCATCAATAAAGGCCTTGATATCAATCGTTTTACCGCTTGCCATCTGCTTTCTCCTGTCTCCTTGCCTGCGCTTCGGGCGTGACCGCCATGGTCCGCCTGCCCCATGCAGTGGTTATTTAGAGTCGCGTGGGGTCATCATGCGAAAGACGCCCCACGAACGGTCCGCTTACTCGCCCTTCTTTTTCCCCGTACTATCCCAATCCAGTTTTCCTGCAGTTTTTCCTGCTACCGAATACAAAGCGCCCGGCGCGTTGCGGGTGCGCTGAAACTCTTCCAGCGTTTCGCCGCGCATGGCGGCATAGATGTGAAGGTTCGACACTCCCGTGACAGCGCCGAGTTTTTCGAGCATGAAAAAGATGACGCCGTAGTGCAGCAGACCGCGCCAGTCACGGCGACGGATCAGGTCCCGTTCTTCCTCGCTCAGGCTGGCCGCCTCGAAGCTCGCTTCGGGATCGCGCAGGAACGCTTCGCGCTGGGCAGGCTCCACCATGCGATGCAGGTATTCGTTGATGCGGTAAGCGCGCACCGCGGTTTCGATACTGAACGGGTACGTGCCCTCGAGTTTCTCGATGCCGGCGAGTTGAACCGACATGCGCTGACGATGACGTTCCACCACCGCAGGATTCGTTTCGCCATCCTCACCTTCGTAGATTGCCGTGGCGATGCCTGCCATCGAGGGCAGATAGTAGCTACGGTGCTTGCAGGTGACATTGGCCGGCAGCGCGCCGCGCATGGTGAGCCACATGACTACTTCCGCGCCCTCGAAGCCACCCAGTTCGGCGTATTCGGCCAGCGTCATGTCGGCCAGTTGCTCCGGATCGTGCTCGAATAGGTCGAGGAAACGCTGGTCCCATTCCGTGTTGTTGAATCCGGCGCGCTCGCCGTGCACCTGGTGCGACAGGCCGCCGGTGGCGAGGATCGCGACCTTGATATCCTCAGGATAACTTTCGATGGCGCGCCTCAGCGCTTGCCCGAGCTTGTAGAAGCGCCGCGCACTGGGCACCGGCAATTGCAGCACGCCCATCTGCAGCGGCACCAGTTTCACCGGCCATTCAGGCTTGTGCGGGCACAACATGGACAAAGGCGAGAAGCAACCGTGATCGAGCGCCCTGTTCTGGAAGAACGACATGTCGAACTCATCGGTCACCAGAGAATTGCCGATGTGCGCGGCCAACCCGGGGTGCCCTTTTATCGACGGCAGATCGCGTGCGCCGCCCCCTTCGTCCGCCACCTGCCATTCCGAACCGACGCCTAGCGTGAAGGCCGAATAGTGATCGAAGAAAAACGAGGTGACGTGATCGTTGTAAATGGTCAGGATCACGTCGGGTTTCTTTTCCGCCAGCCAGGCGGCCAGCGGCGCGAAGTTTTCGAAGATCGGCGCCCAGACGGGGTCGTCACGCTTGTTCTTGTCGAACGCAAAGCCGATCGTAGGTGTGTGCGAGGCGGCGATGCCGCCAATAATCCGTGCCATGCCAGTACTTCTCCAGAGAGTCGCGTCCGTCCGCTCGTTTCTGCGTAATGGCTGTGTAATCCCTGCACATTGCGGACGCATAGGACGGCCGCCGGAACGGCGCCGCCTGTCAGGACGAAAGGTAGCCCTGGGAGGGGAACATCAAAAGGGGGGGTTAACCGCATACATTGACGAAAACGTGCGGAGATTCGGTGTTGCGAAGCGTGTCTTACAGCAAAGAGTGTCTCTCCAGAGGCCCGTCCAACAAGGGATTGGCGGGACCGGTCAAATATCGAAGGAAATGTCAGCGGCGATTCACGGCAAAACAGGCCGATAAACAGATTAGATGCGGTGAGAATGAAGTCGCAACAGGTCCCGGCAAGGAAGACCCGCTTCCGCCAACAAGGTGCGCGATCGCGGGCCCCTGTGCCGAAATGCGCATCTTAAGCGCCCGTTGTATTCAAGACGCGACAATTTCGTCTGCCTAAACTCAAACCACCCATCGTGGTCAATTTGAGGAGTGGTACTCGCGCGTCACCCGCTGTCGCGACCATTTTTCACGCCCGGAACATCAGGCTGGCCGAACCATCGCCCATCTGCGATCTTCTTCTGGAGGCAAGCTATGTCGACGATTCCCGCCCGTATCGAGCGGATGCCGTATTCGAGCTTCCACCGCCGGTTGCTGTTCATGGGCGGCCTAGGGTATGTCTTCGATGCCATGGACGCCGCCGTACTGGCCTTCCTGCTGCCCGTGCTGCGAGTCCAGTGGCACCTGACGAGCGTGCAGACCGGCGTACTTGGCAGTGGCACGTTTATCGGCTATTTCGTGGGCGCGTCGGTGGCGGGCATCCTCGGCGACCTGATCGGCCGCCGCAAGGTCATGATGTGGTCGCTCGCCATCTATTGCGCGGCCTCCGTGGCAAGTGCCGTCGCCAACGACTGGCCCTTTTTCATCGTGACACGAATTATCGCGGGAATCGGCACCGGCGCGGAGAGTGCCATCGTGGCACCGTTCCTGTCAGAGTTCGTGGCCCGGAAATATCGGGGCAGTTTCACCGGGAGTCTCGCCTCGTTCTTTTCGTTCGGCTTCGTTGCGGCCGCCCTGCTCGGCTATTTCGTGATCCCGCTCGGTCCGGACGCGTGGCGTGCGGTGATGATTCTCACCGCGTTGCCCATCGTGATGCTGCTGTGGTGGCGCAAGGCGTTGCCCGAATCGCCTCGCTGGCTCGACAGCCGGGGCCGCACCGCGGAGGCGGAGGTGATCGTCGCCGGGATCGAGGCGGAATTGCGGGCGGCAGGGGTCGAGCTCGCGCCGCTGGAATCGGTGGACGTGCCCGCCGCGCTGGTCACAGCAAACGGCAAGACCGTACTCGGGAATCTGAAGACGTTGTGGTCCGCCAGGCTCGCACGCACCACCGCAATGGCCTGGCTGATGTGGCTTTCCATCACGTTCAGCTATTACGCATTCTTCACGTGGATTCCCGGGCTGCTGGTGCAAAGCGGCATGACCATTACGCGCAGCTTCTCCTATTCGCTCGCCATGTATCTCGCGCAGATCCCAGGCTACTTTTCCGGCGCGTGGCTCAACGAGAAAATCGGCCGGCAAGCGACGATCGCCTCGTACATGGTGCTTGGCGGTATGGCCGCACTCGGCATGGCGCTGACCCACACCAACAGCGGCATCATGGTCTCTGGCATCTTCCTGTCGTTCTTCATGAACGGCACGTACGCCGGCGTCTACGCCTACACGCCTGAAGTCTTCCCCACCGACGTTCGCACAACCGGCATGGGCGTGTCTTCCGCTATCGGTCGGCTGGGCGCGATCGCGGCGCCAATCCTGGTCGGATATCTCTACCCCGTGTTCGGGTTCGCCGGCGTGTTCGGTACAACCACACTGGTGCTGCTGATCGGCGCCGTGGCCGTTGTGTTGATGGGTGTGCCCACGCGGGGCAGGTCGCTGGAAGACATTGCCGCGAGCACCGGCAACGATCGTCTCGAACTGGTTGAGTCGAGGCAATGACGCACACGATGACCCATCGCTGACGCGAACCCGATGACATCCTGGAGGAGGACCCTGCATGACTAGCATCCTGTTTAAAAACGGCGCTTTGCTCGATCCGCTGGAGGCAGAATTGCGGCCCGGCTACGAAGTGCTCGTCGAAGGCGATACCGTCCGCGAAGTGTCTGACCGGCCGATATCGTCGGCGGGCGCCCACGTCGTCGATCTCAACGGCAAGACCATCATGCCGGGGCTGATCGATTTGCATGCTCACATGATCGCGACGCAATTCGACCTGCCGGGTCAGGTGCGAATGCCCAACGTGTTCGTCACTCTCAAGGCTTTGCCGATCATGCAAGGCATCTTGCGGCGCGGCTTCACGACCGTGCGCGACGCTGGCGGCTCCGGCCTCGCGCTCAAGCAATCAGTCGAGATGGGACTCGCCCAAGGGCCGCGCCTGTTCATCGCCGGCCGGGCGCTGAGCCAGACGGGCGGTCACGGCGACACGCGCGGGCGCGCCGACTTCATCGTCCCGGACGCTCCGTGCAATTGTTGCGTCCGGGTCGGCGCTTTGAGCCGGGTGGTCGACGGCGTGGACGAGCTTCGCAAGGCGGTACGCGAAGAACTACAGATGGGCGCAGACCAGATCAAGATCATGGCATCGGGAGGCGTTGCATCGCCGACCGATCCAATCGGGGCGTTCGGCTACTCAGAGGACGAAATCCGCGCGGTCGTCGCGGAGGCGCAGGGTCGCGGCACCTACGTGATGGCGCACGCCTATACCGCCGCGTCGATGCAGCGCGCGGTGCGCTGCGGCGTACGCACGATCGAGCATGGCAATCTGATCGATGAGCCGACCGCCAGACTGATGGCCGAGCACGGCGCTTTCGTAGTGCCCACCCTCGTCGCTTATGAAGCGCTACACAGCGAGGGCGTGAAATACGGTTTGCCTGCCGAGAGCGCAGCCAAGATCGAAACCGTGCGCGTGGCGGGTCTGCAGTCGCTGGAGATCTTTAAACGCGCCGGGATGAAGATGGGCTTTGGATCCGACCTGCTCGGTCCGTCACACCGCCTCCAAAGCGACGAATTCACGATTCGCGCGCAAGTCCTGACGCCGGCCGAAATCATCAGCAGCGCAACGACGATAGGCGCCGAAGTGCTCGGCATGACGGGCAAACTCGGACGCCTGGCGGCGGGAGCGTTTGCCGATCTGCTCATCGTCGACGGGAATCCGCTCAAAGACCTGAACTGCCTGACTGGGCAAGGCGAGCACATTCATGTGGTCATGAAAGGCGGCAAAGTGGAGTTTGGCACCCTGCACTGACTGGCGCGCCGGAGGCACAAATAAAAAATGGCGCCATGCTCAAAAGCATCGCGCCGAGACGCGCCTCTCGTGGCAGCGTGAAAAAACCCGGCAGTCCGGCGCCAGTGCCAGCGCCGCTGCCAGTTTCCGTTACGTTAGAACGAGTGTTGAATGCCTGCGTACGCGCCGGTCTGGGTACGACCTTGCGTCGGGTTCTCGTTGAACGAGCCGTTGGTCAGGCCACCAGGACCTTCGCTGTTGGCATCGAGACCGAAGTTGGCGGTACTGCTGTTACGCACTTGCGCAACCTGGAAATCGAGCAAGGTACGCTTCGACAGGTTGTACGTGCCGCCCACCGTGTAGATGGTTGCGTTGCCGCCGCCGTTGTTCGTGTTCACGTGGTAGACCGCAGCAATCAGCGCCGCGGCCGCCGTGGCCTGCCACGTCACACCGCCCCATTCCATGTCGGCCGTGCTCGGCGACGTTGGCGAACCGACTGGCGTGACCACGCCACCCGAGGTGCGCTCAGCCGTATAGCTGGCCTGGACCTTGAATTGACCGAGGAACAGGTTTGCACCGACGAAGTATTCACGCGATGCCGTGAACGGATTGTCGAGCTGGCCGTTGAGCGGGTCGCGAATTTCGTCGTAGATACCGCGCACCTGGAACAACGGATTGGTATACGTAACCTGCAGGCCGTCGCTACGGCCGGTTGCCGCACCGGCTACGCCTTCATTCCAGTTGGTGGAGTTGCCGAGGCCATACTGGCCATACGCGTCAAAGCCAGCGATCTTCGGCGACTGGTACGACAGGTTGTTGCTGGTGTGTTCCCAGTTGCGGCCGCGAACCAGCGAGGCCGACGACCAGTTCGACTGGCCGAACGGATCGAAGTCCCAGTCGCCGTTAGCGATCTGCAACTGACGTCCCATCAGGAACGTACCGAACTGGTCGTTCGAAAGTCCGACGTTAGCAATCCGGTCAAACAGAGAGCCCGACAAACCCAGCGAGCCTGTAGCAGTACTAAACGCACCTTCCAACTGAAACACGGCCTTGGTACCGCCACCCAGATCCTCGGAGCCTTTGAGGCCCCACAGACTCGTACCCCAGTCGCCACTCTCCTGCCGCCAACGCGAGGTAGACCCGGTACCGTTGTTGCCCGGCAAGCCGTTTATATACTCGATGCCGGCATCCAGCCGGCCATACAGCGTGACGCTCGTTTGAGCTTGCGCGACCACACCGACCGACATCAACGCGGCGGCAACCAAACTCTTCTTCACCTTCATCCTCTCCTCCATACCGTTTTAAAAGGAATGACCGACTACATGCGGTATTGCCTCGCCGGCAATACCCGAATGGGCATCAACTTATTAGGAGCTTCACGTGGAGGACGGGCACAGAAATTCGTCTCGGCAATTGCGGGCGTGGCGCCTCGCAGCCGGTCTCTTGTCTGCAATCCGCCCAATGGGTGGAGCAAAACTACTTTTAATTGTGTCTCTTTTACTACTTTGGTTACCAGTCTACCAAAACACCTTTCAGGAGGCACAACAATCCAGTCCGGTTTAATCGCATGTCCCCAAACCGCAACACAACCTGATTGAAAGAAACTCGGCACTCCATTTGTCAATCGGATGCCATCGAATTTCACATAACAGGATGCCTCAGCGCTAAAGCGGCAAAATTTTTCACATCGTGGCGATTAGAAATAAAACCGGAAACAGCTGATTATCGAATTCGCTAACAATCGCCGCACGTGCAATATCAATGCGAATTTAATTGCTAATTTAGCAATAGTTATTTTCCTGATCTGATGACATTGAAAACGGGCGCAACGACGCCCGCCTCGCTGCGCCAGCGGGCGCGCGAGGTTCGGGAACTACAGGGACGGGGACGGTGATGCGGACGGTCAGAATGCTTCGGCGGGCATCCGCGGCGAAGTGTGCGGTTGGCTGAGCGACTGGTATCCAGATACCGGGTCGAGCCGGTAACCGTAGTTGTAGATGGGTGTGAGGACGAAGTCGCCGTCGTCGCGCAACTGCAGTTTCGAGCGGATCGCGGAGATGTGAGCCGTCATCGTGCGGGCATTGATGCGCTCGTTGTGCCGCCACACGGCCCCGGCGAGGTAGACGCGTGACACGGGCCTCGCGAGGTTCCTGAAGAGGATCAGGGCCAGCTGGTACTCCTTCTGCGTCAGGGGAACCCGTGTCTCACCCACCAGCACGCCTCGCCCGCGCGTCTCGAAGGCGTAGCGGCCAAACTGGGTGGCAGTGGTGGTGGCGTAGCCATCCCACGTTCCGCTGAGAGTGCTTTTCACTGACGCGACCAACGCTCGCGCGGAGACGGGTTTGACAAGCAGCCCATCCTTTTCGCGGATCATCTGGCTCAGCCGGCGCTCGTCGCTTCCGACCAGCAGCATTCTCCGGTCGGGCCAGAAAATCTCCGCCAGATACAAAACGAGCCGCTTGTCGAGCTTCATTGCGTCGCTATCGACAATTGCCAGATCGGCTTCGAGTACCCATGGACTATCGATCAGCGCATGAGGACTGCCATAGCCGCGACAGTGATAACCGGCATGCCGAAGCATAGTGGTCATCGACCATGGATTATCCGGATCATTCTCGAGTGTGACCAGCTTCATCATTCTTCCCGCTCAATAACTCGCGTAAACAATACTCGCAACTCGCAAACAGCGTGCGCGACGTGGCAGCGTCCTATCTGATTTAGGCACATTCAGCGTGCATGTCAAGGCACCATGATTACCGACAATCCTTTAAAACCGGAATCATTTCGAGTGTTGCAATACTGTTTTGATCGATATCACAGCAATATTGGAAATACCCATCAAGATACAATCGGGTAAGTTTTCGAAAGGGCCTATTCCCGAAACGCCAGCGCGTCACGGTTCAATCCGTCCATCAAGCTCAATGCAGGAACGTACGTGCGCGCAGACCGGAGGCCACCGGTCCCGGAAGCGACGTCAGGGCCCCACCCCACTGCCTGGCGTGTATCTGCGTCACCCCCTATTTCTGTAGTCAGGATTCCGATGGATACGTTGGAAAGCATGCGGATGTTCGTTCGAGTCGTCGAGGCGGGCAGCTTCACCAAAGCGGCGTCGCTCTCCTCTGTGAGCACGCCTCAGATGTCGCGTGCGATCACCGACCTCGAGTCTCGGCTGCACACGCGTCTGCTTCATAGAACAACACGGCATATGTCGCTGACCGAAGCCGGCGAACGCTATCTGCAACACTGCGAGCAGATTCTGGCGCAGGTCGATCTGGCGGAAGCGGAAGCGGCAGGCGCGGGTGGCCAGCCGTCAGGGAAGCTGCGGGTTCACGCAACAACCACATTTGGACAGCACCATCTGGCGCCGCTGATTGCGCGGTATAACCGGCGTTTCCCTGACGTTCTGATCGAACTGGTACTCGCGCAACGTGTGCCCGATATGGTCGACGAAGGTTTCGACGTTTCGGTGGTGGTGGCGCGCAGCTTGGCAGATTCGGCACTGGTGTCGCAACGCATCGGCAGTCTTTATACGATCCTCTGCGCTTCGCCGCGATACCTGGCCAGGCATGGCACTCCCCTGCGCCTCGCGGACCTCAACAAGCACACGTGCCTGCAACTGGTGCTGCCCGATGTTCCGCTCGGACAATGGCATTTCGAAGATGTGGACGATCCTGTGTTTCGTCTCGCGCGGCCGGTGCCGTTCACGGTCAATGTTTCCGAAGCGCTGGCAGAGGCGATTCGCGAGGGGATGGGTATCGGGCCGTTGCCCATCTCGGTCGCGCTTCCCGCGCTACGCGACGGCAGCCTCGTGCGCGTGCTGCCTGAGCATCGTCTGCGCGCCAACAACGTCTACGCGTTGTACGCGTCACGACGCTACCTCGACGCCAAGATCAAAACCCTTGTGGAGTTTTTTCGGGAACAGGTACCGCTCTCGCTGGCTGCGCAGGAAAGCGAGCTGGATGCGTTCGGGCATGGTTTGATTCGCGAACCGCATTCCATCTGAGGCTGTGGTCGGACGAATGCGCTGCGGCGATCGCCACGCTATAGTTTCGTCTGATCAATATTGACGTACATGTCGAATGGATCGCTTCTTTATGCAGCGTGCAAGCGCCGTCGCATATTTAATGGATCGGCGTCGGCGCTGGTTGCAGAAGATTGAGACCACGCCGGGCGGCGATGTTGAATTTGAACGGCAGGAAGTTGAGTTGCTAGCGCAGCTCATTCTCGACGTGCGCGCTGCGCGGGTGAACACTTTTCAGTTCACCCGTCCGCAGGCTGTCGAGATCTACGTTTCGGACAACTAGCGCGAGGGGCGGGCGTTTCGCCTGAAAGGGTCTTAGTTCGCGACCCTGAGGATGCTAGCCGTTTTGTCGCTGTCGACGGTCACCGCCTTCACTTCTGCATGCGCATGCAGCTCATACTCCTCGATCGCCTCTGTCGGTGCAGAGGGAAACCATGAGATTCGTCCCGCGCATTCGATTCCGACCTGGCGATCATGCCAATAGATTGTGTTTTCCATGATCTCACCTCGCTTTCCTTGAAGAGGAGATCGTATTGTGCGCGCGGCCCGGATTAAGTACGTTGTCCGGCGCACATGTGCAAGCGGAATGTGCGGCCAGAACCTCGAATTTGTCCGAAACGAGATGGGGCACTTTATTCGGCTTGGTGGTGCATCGAACAGTCGACACGACATATGAGTAAGATGTCGCCTACAACGTGCGCCGCCGCACTCCATGCATGGGCGGTAAATCCGTTCGGAGCAGAGCGTGTGAAAGAACCGGCGCACGACCTGTGGAAGTATTTAACTAAACGCCCTAGAGCTCAAATACCGCGCATTCATGACAAATCGTATCGAAATGGGTCAGAGCGTAGCCTTCCAGATGTCTCAGTCCCTGGGCGACTCTCTGTTGGCAATGATCGTTGTCAATAACCTGGCGCGAAACGGTCATCGCGTCGTCGTTTTCGGCGACTACATGTACTCCTTGCGCGACTGGTTCCCGGACTTCGAGATTCATCGCACTCCGAAGGATGATGAGGCGTATGCCGCCTACAGTGACTTCGACGTGGTGCTGCACACCTACCCGCGTAACGTGGTTGGGAATACACGTGACTGGCACCGTCGAGTGCTGGTGATGGACGAGTGGCCCATCTTCCGTCAGGTGAAGAGCATGGTCGACATTCACGTTGAGATTTGCGAGAACGAGCTTGGCCTGAAAGACGTCATTCGTGGCAATGGATGTCAGGCACCCCGCCACTTGCGGATGAGGGCTAATCCCGGGCGCGTGGCGATTCACCCAAGCGCAACCTTGAAGGGGAAGATGTGGGTGCCGCGCCGCTTCGTTGCGTTAGCCAGCCAGTTGCGCAGTAGAGGGTTCCAGCCAGAGTTCATCCTGGCCCCGAATGAGCGGGAGGCGTGGCGTCATGTGGAAGCTCGTGGCTTCGGGATGCCGGATTTCCAGTCGTTGAGCGATGTTGCCGCGTACATCTATGAGTCGGGTCGATTTGTGGGCAACGACTCCGGTCTCGCGCACCTGGCATCCAATATAGGGACGCCGGCGGTTTCGCTGATGGTTCGAAACAAGATTGCCAAGCGCTGGCGACCCGATTGGACTGAGAGCAGAGCTGTGCTGCCGTTCCCGATTTTGCCTGGGAAAATCGCGAAGGATAAACTCTGGAAATATTTTTTGCCGGTGTCTCGCGTCGTGAAGGCGTTTTCGGAATTGCAGGAGGCGGCGGAGCGGGGTTGAGGGCGTTGTTATGCGTGATGGGGGGCGACCCTGCATGGCTGGATCGCCCCCGTACAAGGAAGTTAATATATTGCCGCGGTTATTTCTTCAGCGCGGAATTCAGCAGACGGAATCCCGGTGAATTTTCAGCGTAGTAATAGATATCGAACTGCTGGCAGCTTAGTTTCTTTGTGTACGCCCCAAGCGGCGCCACATCTTCGGCGTAGATGAAGTTCGGCGCCCGTTGACCGTTCGATTTATCTACTATCACTCCGTTGAAAAATAAATTGAAATATGGGGAGCTATTGTTCATCCATCTCATACGGCCAAGGCCTGCGAGCTGCAACACTCGACTACCAGAAGTGGAATATAAATCAAGTGCCCTGACAGTCCAGAATCCACCGACGGCGTTGAACGGCTGCTGACTCATATAATGATTATAGCAATCAACAGACTCTGAATCTGAATAGCTAGCTGCCTCGGCACTAGACAGTCGCGAAGGCACATACGAGACAAACGCAATCAAGACAAAAACGAAAAAGAACGCGAGCGTCTTTTCGCGGGAAAAACCTTTCCATACATAAAACAAGGGGATTAAGCCCAATGCTGGGATAAACACCAACGGAACAAAATAACGCGTGTACGAATTCCCACTAGCGATTGTTCCAAATATCGTAGATAGCGGGCAAATCACAGCAAAAAACGCCACGATAAGAGCAATTGTGCTCAAAGTGTTGTCGTCATGAAAAAAAGTCCGCCGTCCCTTCGCACACAGGACTATCACCACCCCTACGGAAATCAAGAACACTCCGGCCATGACGCTATATTCGAGCAGGCTCAGGCCATTCCTTGCGATTTCCACTACGACACTCCAGCAATCCATGATGCTGGCGGTAATTTTCCCAAAATCGATATAGCCCGCGACGGCGTTTCCTACCAGATCGCGGCATAGGTGACGAAATATCTGACCAGCAATCAGGCCAAACAATTGAAGCACAATGGCCACCACCAGCTGACGAAATGGGAGTCGCCGGATAGCCCACACCAGGAAAACCGTTGCAAGGAAAGGCAGAGAAAACTGAAGTAACAGCAACGGGTCCGAAAAATAAGTCAGCCCGGTGACCACCACGATGGAGCCTCCGAGCAGTCCATTCACCCGGCCGCTGGCATTGGCGTTGCTCCGCTTTATAAGTTCAATATGCAAGTAAAGTAAAAGCAACGACGCAAGAATCACACCGTAGTAGTAGGTTGTGATCAGAAAAACCGAGGCAATGGTTCGTCGATTTACCTCAGGCTGTACCTCGCAGAGCATATAAAAAACCGCGAGACACAATCCGGATATGGCGAAAGCCTCGCTTCTACCTGTGTCTTTTAGAATCGACTTCGCTATAAGAAAATATAGCGCAAACAAGGTAACCAGATTAAGAAAAGCATTGAACAAAAACGTATACTTGGTAACAGGCACCAGAATACTGCTCACTGCGTAGAACAACCCTTCCGGAAACAAGAACAACTGGGAGGATAAGATCCAATGAAAACTTTCCCCAGCGCGGACAGATTTTGCAATGAGAGCCAGCGTTAGCGAATCGCCATTATAAAGAAGCAAACTTGCCCATGGTGTCAAATACAGATGTGCCAGAGCAATGCTAGCAATCAGCAATACGATTACAAATAATCCGAGAATACGAGCGTATCGCACAGCAGAAGATGAAGTCCTGCTGCTTTCGCGTATATCAACGGCCATTTTTTCCGAGCCTTATTTTCACAACCAGAAACAGACTGTCAATGATCGTTCTAGCCGGCATCTTTGAATTACCATGTTGCCGGTCATGAAACACGATTGGTACTTGAGCAATTTTCCGGCTTTTCACTGCAGCCCGATGCTTCAGGTCAATCAGAAAGCCATACCCGGCGCTGTAGAGCGAATCGAAATCAATCTGTGTCAGCAGCTTTGTGCTGTACATATTGAACCCACCGGTATAGTCGGTGAGTTCCCGACCCAGGATGGTTTTCGCATAAAAATTACCGCCCCGGCTCAATACTTTTCTGTACCAGCTCCAGTCCGGTGTCGCGCCACCGTCAATATAACGGGTAGCGGTCACAAAATCAGCGCCATCCCTTGCCGCAAGTATAAATTGATCTATATATTCGGGATTGTGGGAAAGATCAGCATCCATCTGCAAAACATAGTCTGGCGCATCTTCTAGATTCATCATTGCCTTGAATCCATAAATATATGCCTTGCCCAAACCTTCTTTTTTCTCCCGAACCATGACGGTCACGGAATAATTGTCCGATTTCAGTCGCTGACCGACCTCCCTTCCGAGCACTGCCGTGCCGTCGGGCGAAGAATCATCGAGCACGACAACGTTAAAGCTTACGTCGCGGAATCTGTCGCTTACTTTTCTAAGTGCTTCGAGCAATATTCCGATGTTCCCCGATTCATTGTACGTGGGGACCAAGACGGTAATTTTCATAGAGATTTTCCATATTTCATCTCCCGATTCCCTCTCACCATCGAAAAAACAACCCAGTTCGCCGGCACTCGCAATCAATTTCTGACTCTTTTATGAAAAATCCATTTATCGTTCAAGATAAAATTGAAGCCACTTGCGACAAATATTGCGCACAGATTTGCGATCAGATAATGAGCGCCAATTTCGATCAGGAAATTTGTCAGGAAAAACTGTACGCCAATGCCGAGCCATGAAGCCATGGCATATCGGAGAAACTCAGTGAAAATGTTTGCCTCGACAGTTTCATGCTTCCGGTCACGCCATGTCCAGTGACGGTTCCAGATGAAATTGTTCAGTATGGAAACCAGAATCGCGACTGTCAAAGCCAGATTCAATCGCAGGTCCACGCCATGGAAATTGCTGGTTACTTCCCTGAACAACCATTCTTTCCCAACGAACAGCATGCAAATATTGACGGGAATACCCGAAACACCTACCAGGCCAAATTTGACAAACCTATGATTAATTACTTTCTTTGGTAAATGTAAATAGCCGCTCATCTCGATTTCCATGTCTAACCGCATGTTCGCCGCCCACGCGGCTTATCGCAATGGCGACAATCCTACGCTGACATTGGAATCTCCAACCTCATTTCCCGCGCCAGCTCAGTATGAGGCCGGACGGCATCACGGCAACTTCAAAGCAATTTTCGGTAATGCTGACGATGCGACGACAGGCGGAAGCACGGGGAATAAAGCGGAGGGCACTCAAGTGTTCGAACTGCTTAACACCTGGAGCGCTGTGGCCGGAACCTATGCTGCCTTTCGGATCTGCGCGAACCGCAGCCGCCGATTCGCATGTTTTACCGATTTGCCGTAGAACAGCCCGGCAAAGCAGCGGCCATTGTACTCAATTCTCCCACCCGCGACGACCTTGGCAGGTAGCGGCGCTTGCGAGCAAATGGAATCTGCGGCTTTATAGCAGCTAAGGTTTTGACGCTCAGAAACAGTCGAACACGACTTCGACCATCTCATCCGTCACACCCCATACGCTATCGGTATGGACAGTGACTACGTGAAGCTGGGCGTTTCGCGCATTGCAGTAGGCTGCCGCATGCTTCAATCCAGCGCTTTTGACATGGGACCACGAGGTGAAAGAGTTGCGCGCGCGACTCGTCAGGCTCAGGTGGCCGTCCTGCCGTGAGCCCACGGTCGAAACGGTCGTGCATGCTGCAAGCAGGGTGATCCCCGCAGCCGCTGCGCCTTGCTTCACGGTTCCCCGCCAGATAGCGGCGGAGGGGACCGTGAATTGCAAACGGAAGAAGGAATTGGACATAAGTGCTGAAGAGAGGACCAAGGCAGCGTGATTCTATCCGCACAGACGGTCGGACATGTGTCAATTCAAAATACCATGAGTTCGGTCCTCAGTCGAAACATCGATTGCGAAACGTCGATGCAAAGCGTGACAAATTTGCACTTAGGCAGTCTGGAGAGCAGCACTGCCGTGCAGTTGTCCCGAATAACTCTCGCTCACGCCAGACGGCATCGCAGCAAAGCCCGCGCTTGGCGCTGCCGACGTGTCATCTTCAAGCCTGAACACCGCCACCGCCTCTCTCAACACAGCCGCCTGTTCTTCCAGCGACTTCGCTGCAGCAGCGGCCTCTTCGACCAGTGCCGCGTTGTGTTGCGTGACCTCGTCGATCTGGGTAATCGCCTTGTTAACCTGCGCGATACCCTCGCTCTGTTCGAGCGCTGCCGCTTCGATCTCACCCATGATGCCGGTCACGCGCTCCACCGACTGCATCGCTTCACGCATCGTCTTGCCCGCTTCGGCTACCAGTGAAGCGCCCTGTTCGACCTTCGCGGCCGACTCGCCGATCAGCTCCTTGATCTCCTTCGCTGCCGTGCCTGAGCGCTGAGCGAGGCTGCGCACCTCGGACGCCACTACGGCAAACCCCCGCCCCTGTTCGCCCGCTCGCGCGGCCTCGACCGCCGCGTTCAGCGCGAGAATGTTGGTCTGGAAAGCGATACCTTCGATCATGCCGATAATCTCAGCCACCTTGCGCGATGAGGTGGTGATGCCGTCCATCGTCTCCGTCACGCGGCCCACTACGGTGCCGCCGCGCGTCACTGTCTCCAGAGCGCCATGAGCAAGCCGATTAGCCTGCTGCGCGTTGTCGGCGTTTTGCTTCACCGTCGCCGACAGCTCCTCCATGCTGGCCGCCGTCTCCTCAAGCGCGGCCGCCTGCTGCTCGGTCCGGCTCGACAGATCAGCGTTACCTGAAGCGATTTCCTTGGCTCCCTGAGTAATCGCGCCCGTGCTGCCGCGCACCTTCGATACGGTGTCGACCAGGCCATCGCGCATCTGCGTCAGGGCAGCGAGCAACTGGCCCATCTCATTGCGCGACTTCACCTTCACTGCAATCGTCAGATCGCCGGCGGCAATGCGCTGGAAATGCCGAATGGTCTGATTAACGGGCTTGATCACGGCGGCCGAAAGACCGACGCGCGCCATCACGCCAATCACGATCGAAACCACACCGATCGCTGCGAACAACAGCGTCGAGATGCGAAAACGCGAAGCAGCCGTTTCGGCCTGAAGTCGCTGGTTATCGGCTTCCAGCTGTTCGAGCGAATCAATCGCTTTCGAATAGGTGGCGTAGAAACCGTTGGCCGTTTCGCCCTGGATGTTGCGGAAGGTATTGAAGTCGTTGTCCGCGAGCGCCTTGAATTCCGGTTCGATTGCCTGATCGACCAGGGCGGCGCGTGCCGTCGCCACGGTGTGCGCGAGCCGCTCCTCGTCTGCGCTGCCGAAGGGACCGTCCGCATAGGCATGGAAGTCGTTATTCGATTCGACCAGCACCTTGTGCGCAGCCGGCAACAGATCGTCCGTGCTCTTGCCGACACTAAACAAGGTCTCGTAAGTGCCCAGCGCGAGGCGTGCCTGGAGCAGTTTCGCAGAGCTCTCGTTCAGATGCGTCAGCGCTGCCGAATTGCGCTGCACATCCTGCAGGCCATTGCTCGCGAGCTTGAGCGCGCCGTAACCGACTCCAATCACAGTCAGCAAGAACGCGACAAACACGCCGATGACCAGCGTCAATCCGCCCCGAATGGTGATGTTATTTAGCATTGTTTCTCCGTATCGTCCTGGTCCTGCGGCGCATGACCTGGGCTCCCTCACACTTCGCCGCCTCTGGGTTAACGGACGAGCGGACCCCGTGCTAGATAGGGGGAATCCATGACAGGCGGGGGTTTGCCGGGAGCGACGGAGTCAGTATGTGGGACTGACGGAGGCTGTCGTTACCGCTGGGTGACTTTCCACAGAATGGAGAACGTCGTCTCCCCCATGGTCAGATAGCCGGTCGCCATGCAGTTATCAGAGCGTGGATCACACAAGAGGGTCAGTTTTTGCTTATTGGTGAAATCGAGGTTGACCGGCGGATCAACCTCTGTGTGTTGCGGTGCCGGTACGTTGTAGACAAAGGGATAGCTCTGTCGCGGTGTTTTCGAGTGATCACCAAGAACGACCAGCGTGCCGCTATGCGCAGGGGCGGGGTCGAAATGCAACTCGGCCGTATCGGCCATTTGGGTGACACCGGTCATTACCACGGGATGCGAATAACCATCGGCCATGGCAACGCAAGCTACAAAAAGCAGAATGAAAGCAACGTGAAACTTCCCAAACATAGGGCGCACTCTGTCAGACGAACAAGCCGAAAGTATGACTGAACGGCCAATTCTTTTCAGTGGCGATGCGGTAGTCCTACGGCCGCCGTCGACTGGACCTGATGAGACCACTGGCCGTGGCCGCTGATTGAACTGTAGTCCGTCCCGGCGCGCTTTTCGAGGCCCGCACATTTCGTTTGTATAATTCGGCGTCTTCGCTCAGGCTCACTTTCATGCTTAGTTTCGCGCTCGGGTTTCTCGTCTCACTGCTGGTCACCCTGTTGATCGTGCGCTACGCGCATTTGCATGAAAAATTCTCCACCGATACCGACCTCTCCGGCGTGCAGAAATTTCACGCCAGCCCAGTGCCGCGGATCGGCGGAACGGGCATTCTGATCGGACTGGTGGTGTCGGCCTTGCAGTTGCACTACTCCTACCCCGCCGTCTCCGGAGGCATTCTGGGTCTCGTGGCGTGCGGTCTGCCGGCATTCGGGTCGGGGCTCGTCGAAGACCTGACCAAGAAGGTTTCGCCGCTCGTGCGGCTCATTTGCACGATGGCCGCAGCGGCCCTCGCCTACTTCCTGCTGAATATTGCCGTTACGCGAATCAGCGTGCCGCCGCTCGATTTTCTGCTCTCCTACGCAGTCATTTCGTGTGGGGTGACGGTGCTCGCGGTAGCGGCACTTGCGAACGCGGTGAATATCATCGACGGCTTCAACGGACTGGCGTCGATGGTCGCGTTCATGATGTTCGCATCGCTCGCGTATGTGGCGTTCGAGGTATCGGACCCGGTCGTGCTGTCCGCGTCGCTCATCATGATGGGCGCGGTGATGGGCTTTTTCATCTGGAATTTCCCGGCCGGTCTGATCTTTCTCGGGGACGGGGGGGCGTATTTCATCGGCTTCATGCTCGCCGAACTCTCGATCATGCTGGTGATGCGCAACCGCGACGTCTCGGCGTGGTACCCGGTTCTGCTGTTCATGTACCCGATCTTCGAGACGTGCTTTTCGATCTACCGGAAGAAGTTTATTCGCGGCATGTCACCGGGAATTCCCGACGGCGTGCATCTCCACATGCTGGTGTACAAGCGGTTGATGCGCTGGGCCGTTGGGGTACGGACTGCACGCGAATTGACGCGGCGCAATTCGCTGACCTCGCCCTACCTCTGGCTGCTATGTCTGGTGGCTGTGGTTCCGGCCACGTTGTTCTGGCGGCACACACTGCACCTGTTCTGCTTTGTGATGGTCTTCGCAGCAACTTACGTGTGGTTGTACGTGAGCATCGTGCGGTTCAAGTCGCCGCGGTGGCTGGTGGTCCGGAGAGGCCGCAAATAACAAAAAGGAGCACTGGGCGCCTTTTTTGCCTCTCGCGCAGTACCTGCGGGCCCGCGTAATTCCAATCCTTCACAGCGCGGCGCGAACATCCGTCACCGCCGGAACACTTTGCAGCGGCGGCGCGAGGTTCGGCTGATACTCAGGCACCCAGCGCCGCAGATCGCGGCGCACTTCGTCGTCTGCCGGCACGCGGTGCTGCATCAGCCACGGCAGCAGTTCGTCCAGCAGGTTGTCGGGCACGCCGCGCGCCTGCGCGATCCGCAACTTGGTATGCGGGGTACGCGTGGTCGTTTCGTCGTCCGCCAGCAATTCTTCGTACAGCTTCTCGCCCGGCCGCAGACCCGTAAAGACGATGCGGATGTGCTCCTCACTGAAGCCGTATAACCGAATAAGGTCGCGGGCAAGATCCACGATCTTCACTGGCTCGCCCATGTCGAGAATAAAAATCTCGCCGCCGCGTCCCATGCTCGACGCCTGCAACACAAGTTGCGAAGCCTCGGGAATAGTCATGAAGAAACGCGTGATCTCAGGGTGAGTCACGGTGACCGGACCACCCTTCGCGATCTGCTGCTGGAACTTCGGAATCACGCTGCCGGCGCTGCCGAGCACATTGCCAAAACGCACCGTCTCGAACTGCGTCCGCGAACTTGTTTGCTGCAAGGCCTGACACGCCATCTCCGCCAGCCGTTTGCTCGCACCCATGACGTTGGTCGGGTTGACCGCCTTATCGGTCGAGATCAACACGAAGTGCCTGACGTCATGACGGATCGCCGCGCGCGCCACACGGTAGGTACCGAGGACGTTGTTGCGCACTGCCTGCCATGCGTTCTGCTCTTCCATCAGCGGCACATGCTTGTAGGCCGCGGCGTGAAAGACGATATGCGGCGTATACCGCGACAGCACGTGATCGAGCAGCAGCGAATCTTTCGCATCGCCGATCACCGGCACCACGGACAAGCCAGGGAAGCGGTCGTGCAACTCTTCGGTGAGCTTGTACATCGCGAACTCGGACAAATCGTAGGCGATGAGTTGAGCCGGCTCGAAGCGCAGAATCTGACGGCACAGTTCCGAGCCGATCGAACCGCCCGCTCCGGTCACCATCACCACGCGATTGCGGAGCAGTGCCTCCACGTGCGGCGTATCGATCTTCACCGGATCGCGACCCAGCAAGTCTTCAAGGTCGATCTGGCGCACGCGCGACAGGAACGCCTGCCCCTGCGTCAGCGTGGTCAACGCCGGCAACACCATTGCGCGCACGCCCGCACGCACGCAGAGCGTTGCGACGCGACGCTGCGCTTCGACTGAAGCCGAAGGGATGGCGATGATCGCGTATTCGGTCTTGAGCGATTCGGCGAGCTGCGGCAATTCGCTAATCGGGCCTAAGACCTTGTAGCCATAAATTTCGCGGCCATGCTTAGACACATCGTCGTCGAGCAGCCCAACGAGCCGCCACTCGCTCGAGCGTGAGAGTTCACGAGCGAGGCTCGCGCCTGCGGAACCTGCGCCCAGAACCACGACCGGCTTACCCTGCGCAACCAGGCCACCGTAAAGATAAAACTCTTTGGTCGCCCGATAGAGCGCGCGCGAGCCGCCCATGGCAAGGAAAAGAAACAGCGGCGAAACCACCAGCACGGAGCGCGGAACGATTGGAATGGGCTGAACCATCACCGACACGACCATCGCGACTACTGCGCCGGTTGCGACCGACTTCGCAATCCGGATGAGGTCCGGCAGGCTAGCGAACACCCACATGCCCCGGTATAGGCCAAAAATCCGGAACATCACGCCGTAGACCGGTAGCACCCAGACCAGTGAATGCAATGCGCCCGCCCGGAAATCCACCGGGACGGAACCGTTGAAACGGATGACGTACGCGACGAGCCACGCCGCGCAGACCGCACACAGGTCGAATAGAAATGCGCTGAGAGATAGCAGCGAGGCCTTGTTTCTTAGCATCAGCGTTATACCTCAGTTGATTGTTCAGACAGTGTTGATTGAAAACGACGCCAGCGCAAATCGACCGCCGCGCCCATCAGGCTCAGAACGACGATCCATGCCGCGACCACGCACCATTGAACAGCCGCAGAACGGCCAAGTATGCTTAAAGCAATCATTATGCCTGTGGCCATCACCGCATACCATAAGCTGGCGGTTCCAGCGTGACCCACGCCCGAGCGCACCATGCGTTGATAGTAGTGCTCCCGGTGCGCTTGCCAAAACTTTTCGCCACGCAAAAGGCGGCGGGCGAGCGTGATCGAGGCGTCGGTGATGAACGGCGCAAACACCATGAAAGGGAGCCAGATAGGCCAGGCACCGCCCAGCCAGCCCCAATACCCTAACGCGCCGGCCAGAAAGCCCAGCGAGATCGAGCCTGCATCGCCGAGAAAAATTCGCGCCGGGTGGAAATTGAACAACAGAAAGCCCAGCGCCGCGCCAGCGACCGCGGCGCACGCCATTGCCAGTTCGGGCATCGAATGGCCGCCGATGAGCGCGGCCACGGCGTAACCGCCGAAGCCGAATAGCGCCATGCCACCGGCCAAACCGTCCGCGCCATCCATAAAATTGTAAAGATTGACCAGCCAGAGCATCAAAAACGACAGGACGGCGAGCACCCACCATGGCACCGGCGCAGGATTGAGCACGACGAACCCCACCACCGCGATCACATGCGCGGCAAATCTAACCCGGGCGGGTAGTCCACGGCGGTCGTCGATCTGCGAAACCGCCGCCAAGAAAGCCGCCGCCACGGCTGCGCTCCACAGGCTCGGCGCCATGAGCAACGTTGCTATCACCGATACCGGCACCATCCCCCAGCCACCCACTCGCGGCGTGGGGCGAACGTGCAGCGAACGGTCGTTCGGGATGTCAGTGGCGAGACGCCATGCCAGACCGGTCTTCAACAACGCGAGGAGAATCGCCGCACAAACGACCGCGGCTGCCGCTGCGACCACGCCGACACCTGTCCAAAGTGAATTTCCAAAAACTTGCATGAGCATGGACGACCTCAACGCGTCGATCGATACCAACGGGCCGTCGCAGCCAGACCGTCTTCGGTGGAATACGGAGGTTGCCAACCCAGAACGGAGCGGATCCGGCCTGAATCGACCTGCAGACTGCCAACGAGGCGCTCGACCTGCGGCAAGCGGTGCGTCAGCCGTCCTGCCAATCGCAGCCAACTCGTCGGCACCGGCACGAGCCGCGCAGGCCTCTCCAAATGCCTGCCCAACGAGCGCGCCAGTCCAGCGACCGTCGGGTCGTCACCATCCGCGACGTGGAAGCATTGACGCGCAGCACGCGGATCGGTCGCACAACGCGCCAGCGCGTCCGCGAGGTTGTCGACATACACCAGGCTGCGCCTTGCGCGAACTGAGCCAAGGGGCAGCGGCATACGCTTCCAGACGGCATCCATCAGGCGCAGGAAGTTGGCACGCACGTCCGGGCCATAGACCAGCGGCGGCCGCACAATCACGATGTCGAGCCCGGTTTCCTCGCCGAAGCGCAGCAGAGCCTGTTCGGCGGCGTACTTCGAACGGCCATAGGCGTCTTGCGGAGCGGGCAGATCGTCTTCGCGCAGCGGTCGCCCCAAATCGCCCTCGGCTAAGGCCTTGATGCTGCTAACGAAAACAAAGCGCCGGACACCGTTGTGCAAGGCCGCCTCGGCGATCCGCAACGTACCGTCGACGTTGGTAGCGTGGAAGGCCGCATCGGGGTCCACGGCATCGTCATTGAGGACGTGCACGCGCGCTGCCAGATGCACTACGCTCTCGGGTCGCAGGCCTCGCGGCCAATCGGTCTTCACGTCCTCGAAATCCTTCCCGGCGCTCACCCACTCGTGCACGCCATCAGGACAACCGCCTGCCTGCCGCACAAGGCCTGTGACTGCGTGTCCGCCGTCAACGAGCGCACGGCACAGCGCCCGCCCGACAAAACCATTTGCGCCGGTTACGAGGATCTGGCTCATAGCCACTTCCAGCCGAAGCGGCTAAAGAACTTGTACGCCGACGCCATAAACATCTTGATATGGGCCGAACCTTTGCGCGCGGCGCCGCCGCCATGGTGCAGTACGCGCACAGCCGGTGCGTAGACGACGCGAGCTACGTCATGCGCCCGCAGGCTCAGGTCGTAGTCCTCGAAGTACAGGAAATAGCGCGCGTCGAAACCCGCCAGTTGCTTGAGCACGCCAGTGCGGAACAACATGAAACAGCCACTCACGATTGGCGGGTCCCAGACAATGTCGCGTTCGTTGATCACATCGCGCATTTCGTAACGGGCAAGACGGCGCGTGAACAGACGGCGCACGCTGCCCGGCAGAAAGCCCCGTACGAAGAGGTCGAGCAAGGTCGGGTAGCGGCGACACAAAAACTGCTGATGGCCCTGTTCGTCGCCGATCCATGGCGTCAAAAGGCCGACCTCGGGGTTGGCTTCGAAAAAGTCGACTGCGCGCAGCAGTGCGTCGCGGTCCAGATCGATGTCCGGGTTGAGCACGAGGTGATAACGGCTAGCCGTACGCTCGATAGCCAGATTGTGGCCGCGACCGTAGCCGACATTGCCATGACCGCTGAGAATGGACGTCTCGATGCGATGTGTTTTCAGTGCGTCGAGCTCGCGTTGGACGTCCGGCAAGCCACCGTTATCGACGATATACAGCGTAACCGGCAGACCGGGACGTACGGCCCGCAGTGCTTCACAGGCGGCGCCAAGGCTCGCGAGCGTACTCGTTAATTGGGCCAGCTCCGGCCGATAGACGACAACGGAGACGGACAGCCCTTCAGTTTCTGGACGCGGCGCGCTTGTAGCATTCATGTAAGTGAGAACTGCGTGTCTTATGGACGACACTTCGTTGTGTGGCCGCAACAACCCCGGAGTGTGCGCAATGTTGTGCAGTTCGGCAACCCGATTTTCCTTTTGTTACTGCGCACGAAGCCACCATCAAGCCCCAGTTATTTTGCCTCAATTCAGGCTGCAGACTGCAAAATAAATGGACTTACACGTGTAAGGTCGTGAAGGATTTCTTGCCGCCCCAAGGCCGGATGTGGCCCACCCTGCGGCTTGGTCTTCCTGGCTGCGACTCAACGGGTACCGTGCTCTCCAGGCATCTCACCGGCCTCACCTGTTGCAAACAGGACATCAAGCCGCTTACGCATCGCCTCCCCCACGGCAGCGGGGTTGTACCTGTGCAACACATACTCGCGGGCTCTCTCTCCGCGTTGTTTGCCTTCCACCGGATTTGCTACTGCTTGTCGCATGATTTCTACAGCGGCATCCTGATCGGGTTCAGCCCAGTACTGGCCACGAGACCAGGGATATTCGTGCGCCTCCAGCGGACGCAGGTTGAATGGAACCGGATAGCCCGTTTCATCTGTCAGGAAGTCGGCGCTGCCTGAGTAACCGGTTCCGATAACAATGCGCCCAAAGGTCATCGCCTCGGCCATTCCAAGGCCAAAACCTTCGGCACGGTGTAACGATACGTAGGAGTCTGAAGCGCGTATCAAGCCGAGCACTTCCTCGCGGGGCATGTTTCGATCGAAGCTCACAATGCGGGGATCACGGGCCATCGCCTCTGCGATCACGGCCTTCATGTCGGGATAGTGATCGGGCGCCCCGGTCGACTTGATCACCAGGCCAACGTTTTCGTCGCCGCGCGGAAACGCTCGCTGGAAGGCCTCAAGCACACCGAGCGGGTTTTTCCGAAAAGGCGAGGAGTAGTAATCGAAGCTGAACATGAAGTAAAAGCGTCCCTCCTCCAGTCCGAAGTACGCTCGCCCTGGATGCTCTCCGCCCGTATCCTCCATGGCCGGAGGCATGATGACGATCGGGCCGGCGAAAATATGTGCGAATGCATCGGCGATGAACTGGTTGGGCGCCCAGATCTCGTCGATGTTGGCCAGGTGTTCCCGCCATTCCTTCGGCGCCTTGGCGAGTTCCCAATACGTGCAGAGGATGTTGTATGACTGTGCCGTCAATTCCCGGCGGAGCGTCTTGAACACCTCGGGCACGAAGTCCGGAGCCACCTGAATTACGTTGACCTTGTAGGGATGGTCCTTGTCATAGCGATGCTGCATGTACGGCGCGATCAACCGCGTCTCGATGCCTTTCTGAAACGGATAGACAGCAAACGGGAAGCCAGCCACCTCGGCCCCGTCCAGGTTTGCCCTGAATGCCTGGCCCAGGCCTAGTGCGCCTTCAGCGTAGCCGATGAACAGCGCCCCCGGGCGTAGCCCCTGCGCTGCTAGCGCGGTGGCAAGGCGCGACTTGCTCGGACGCAGTTTTCTCAATGGCGCGATGCGTATTATCTTGCGCTTGAGCCACTGCATTCGCGACTGAACATAGGGGCCGACGAACTGGCTCCAGGAGGCGCTGATCGCATGCCTCAATCCTTGACGCTTTCGCTGCTCGGCGAAAAAACGGCGCAACGTATCGAGCCGTCGGACAACGCGTGCCAAGGTACCCTCCTGGCTGATTGAGCCAACCGTACTCGCGGCGCGATGAACGGTTAGCAGAGGAGATGAAATTGAGGCGCCGCCTCTCTCAAGTGCGGCGCGTCGTGGGGAGAGTTACGTATGAGCCAATGCTGCAGGCTGCTGCCCTTCTGGGAGCCACGTCTTGTACCATCGATTGCCGAAGATCACATCGCACAACTGGCGGTAACTGCTGTCCCACGTAAGCGATGCCGGAAAGTCGGCGCGCGGGACAAAACCGTCTGTCACCCAGTTGCGAATCGCGACCGCGAGATCCTGTGGATCGTCGCCCGAGAAATAACGTATCCGGTCGCCAACCATTTCCCGAAACACGGGTAGATCGCGGGCAAGCACCGGAACACCTGCATGTAGGGCCTCGGCGATCGGCAGGCCAAACCCCTCGTGCCGGGACGCCATCACGAGACCCGAGCTTGCACCATAAAGCGCTCGCAACCCGGCGTCGCCGCACCCGCGCAGCCAATGCAGACGTTTGCCCAATTCGGGCGAGCGCTGAAGCTGGCGGGCAAACGCCTCCATATTCCAACCCTGATTGCCGACAATGATCAGGCCGATATCCTCGCCATCTGCCCACAGGCGCTCGAACGCCTCAAGGGCCTGCAGATGACCCTTACGCGGCTCGACAGTGCCGACCATGATGACGGTAGGCCGCTTTCGCGCACTCTCGATAGCCGCGAGCGTCTCCGGCGAAATGCTGTCGTCCAGACTTCGACCTGGGAAATCCGCGCCAAGGTGAACGGCGCCGATTGGCAGAGGACGGTCCCGCCGCTTCGGTTCCTCGCCAAGCCACGCGCTCACGTCATCGGCTACCGCCTGCGAAATGCACACGGCGGCGTCGGCGATGCCGAGCATCCGGCCATACCATTCGGCGACCAGTTTGGCGACATGGGCTGGAAACAGTTCGGGGTAACGCAACGGCAACAGGTCATAGACAAGCACCACGACTTGCAGGCCATCCAGTCGCAGCCGACGCAGTTCTTCGAACTCCCCGGGCGTTATGTTGAGATTGACGTCCGCACATAGCAGGACATCTCCCGGGCGGACGTCGAGCGGCCGCTCCGGAAGGTTGACCGGCTCATGCCCGAGGATGGCGAGCGGCGCAGCATAGGTGTGCCGGAACCGTCCGCCCAGTGCGCGCACGGCCCCCCCTTGCCGGCCCTGCGGCGGTGTTTCGAGCGTTCGACGGACGATCTCGCGCACCACCCGCTGGATACCCGTACCGAGGTCGACACGCGCCAGATCCGATACGTCGACAAGCAGACGTGGGTGTCCGCCACCCCGCCACGGCGACGGGAAGCTTCGCGCGATGGCGCGTGCCGTCAAACCCAGGCCATCCGGCAAACTCGCTGCGGCCTCCATTTCGGATTGCATGTCTCTTGCGATGACAGCCGCCTGGGGTGCCGCATACGCTCTTTCGATCGCATCGAAGTAAGCTTGAGCGATGACCGGTGGCGCAAGCTCGCGCTTGGCATAGGCACGTCCGGCCGCGCCGAGTGCCGTCCGCCGGGCGGGATCGCGCATCAATGCGGCCAGCGCCTCCGCGAGGTCGGACGAATCGGCATCTTCCGGCAGACCCACAATAACTTCCGCAGGCAACTCCGCTGCCGAACCATGACGATTGACGATCAGTGGAAGGCCCGCAATCAGCGCGTCGGCAACCGCTCCCGAGCTTTCCCCGCGCGAACCGATCCGCCACTGCACCGCCACGTCAGCCGCTGCGAGCCACGCATCGTAAAGACTCGCAGACAATCGGCCCGTGCAGACGATCCCGGCTTGTTCGTCAGTCACCACCTTGCTCTGAACATCGCCTACCGCCTCGCCAGCAAAAACCAGCTGGCCGGCGAGTCCCGCCTGTCGCCAGGCATCGGCAAGCAGTTCCGGACACTTGAGTTGCGTAACATACCCAAAACTGCACACCACGAACTCGTCGTCGCTCAAGCCGAGGGTCGATCTCGCAGTCTTCCTGTCAGGTCGCGAGCGATCGGCCCGCAAATGCGGAATCACAGAGATGTCGCTCGTAGCCTCAGTGCCGAAATGTTCCGACAGCACCGCAACGCCATGACGCGAATGCTGAATCACCCCCACGGCACTTTCGAGCACCGATAACGAGCAAGGGTAACGTTGCAGCGTCGCGTCCCTCCCACGCTCGGCGTCGAAACGCAACGCGGGGTAGCCGTGCGATTGCAACAGCGCGGCCCGGAAGCCGTCGCGTTGATCGTGCGTACGCGGCAACCAGTTCAGATAGTCCGACAAAAAAGCATCGTGCAGCACCACCATTCCAGGAACCCGAGGCAGCAGGTCTTCCATCTGGAAACGGTGAAAGCTCGAATTGCCGATCTGGTACAAGACGCGGTCAAACTGGCCCGCCTCAAGTAGAAATTCCTTTGGGCTCAATCGTTCGAATGCCCACAGGCGCACATCGGTAGTCTCACTTTCGCCGACGAGCGTAATGTCGTAATGGCGCGCGAGCGAGGTCAGCAAATCGGCGCTGTAGTCGGCGATGCCACTGGTCTGCGGCGGCATAGGCGAGACATAGGCGAGGCGTGGCCGCTTCGACAGCAAACCGTGAACGCGGGTTTTACCCTGCTCGGTCCGCTGCCGGTGAATGGATTCAAGCGCGTCCCACGCACGAGATGCAGAGGCTTGCCATGTGAAACGACTCGCCTGCACCGGACCGTATGCCGCCAGCTCGTCGCGAAACGCCGGGTTCTCGAGGACTTTGCGCATGCACGACGCAATGGCATCCGGATCTTCCGGATCGAATGTCGCGTCTTCGCGCCCGATCACTTCCGGCAAGCTCGTGACGTTGCTGGCAATGGCCGGCGCGCCACAAGCCATTGCCTCAGCGAGCGGCAAGCCGAATCCTTCATGGCGCGACGGACACACGAACAGGCCGCAAATCGAATACAGCGCACGCAGATCGTCTTCCGCCACGAAAGGCACATAGACCAGCCGGTCAGCCGGTACGCCTACGTCACGGGCTGCCTGGTAGAGTTTTTCCCGATCCCGTCTGCCGGCGACGAGCAATTGATGACGGGCCTGCAGTTCGGCAGGCAAGCGCGCATAGGCGGCGAGAAGTCCCGCCTCGTTTTTGTTGGGACTATCCGCGGAGAGAAACATGACGAATCCGTCCTGCAGACCGTATTGCTCCAGCAATGCGGCCCGCTCCCCGGTCGACAATGTTGCAGGGTGGAACTCGGGTCCAATGCCCGCGCGGATATTGAAGATCCGCTCCGGTGGGAATGCCAGGTGATCCAACGCCTCGCCGCGGCTGGATTCGGAAATGGCGAGCAGCCCTTCGCAGAGAGACATCTCCTGAAGAGCCCGGTAATACCAGCGCGCATAGGGCGGTGCCGAAGTCGACTCACCGAATACGTCCGTGTGATGCAATACCGGAATGAGGTCGTAGCAGGTCGCGACGACCGGTAGAGCGTGTAAATGCCGAGGCTGAACATTGATCACATCGTCGGCCCAGCCATCAAAGAGACTGGACACATGAACGAGATCGGGCTGCAGCGAGGCGAGAAATTGGGCGCGCAGCGTTTCGGCAAAAGGGCGGCGCGCGGAATCGTGAAATATCGGCGCTGTGTCGCGTGGCGGATGCCAGACGCGAATATGGCTACGCGGAAGAATCCTCGAAAACTTCTCGGCGAGATCTTCCGCCGTATCGATGAACGTACCTGTGAGCGCGATGATGACCTCATGCCCACGGGCCTCGCGGGCCATCGCCAGAGCAAGCTCACGCGAATAACGACCAATACCGCGTACGCTACTGTCCCCTTGGGCAGCCTGTAAATCGATGACAAGACGCATGCTGTCAACCTGGAAAATTCGATGAGCTGTGTTCGGATGGCATTGCCATTGTCAAATCAATCCTTCGTACCGTGCGCCGAGCGCCCTGCGATGAATTGACGGCATAAGCGAAGTTCCTCTTCGCTCAAGACGATAGCGAATTGCGAAAGCGCGTCGTCAAGGCGCGGTTGAGACAAATCGAGTGGCTTTTCGACTGGCGCCGCGCCACCGCGACGGCCGGCTGATCCCGTCCGTCGCTCAGCCGCCCCTTGCTCGTATGCGTGATAGCGACGTGCCAGCCATTGTGCCGGCCGGGGGGCAACAGAATTGACCAGACGCATACCGCGTCCAGCACCCGGCAGCCGCAAAAAAAACCGTGCACCCATGAGAAAGACGCGGCGCGCGAGTTCTTTGGCATTGAGCCGACGAAGCACCGCCCGAGGACCGCGCGACGCTAGCCGACGCAACACCGCCCATGGACCCAGCGACACTAGCCGATGTGAAGCGCGCAACGGAGCCGTCACTCGCCAGGACGCACTATTGAGCATTTGCGCCACCCTTTCTTCAGCTTGTGCCGCGACGCGACGCGCTTCGTCAGTGCGTCGCCCCTGCTCGGCCAGCGCGGTATCGGTCCGCCGAACTGTTTGGGTCAAAGTGCGGGACAGCTGTTGCATTTCCTGCTGTATGGCGACTGTCCGCTGGGCCGCCGCGTCGGCCTGCCGAACCGTCTCGGCGGCCTGTTCCTGCGCCTGATGCAGAGCGTGTTCCGCATGCTCCGCGCGCCGCAACAGGTTAGCGGCGAGTTCGAATCCATCAAAGGTGTTGGGCGGAGTCAGAAAATATTTCCCCAATTCCTCTTTCATTTCGTTCGCCAGATAGAACCGGTTGAGTCCGTCGAACCAGACGAAGCTATAACCCTGACTGGTCAGGATCGGCTCCCAACCTGCCCAGGACTCTTCCTGAGACAACGGCAGCGTCGCCTCCACCAATACGATCCAAGGCCGGAACTGGCTGAAATCCGCGCCGGCCAATACGTCGCCCTCACCGCCCTCCACGTCGACCTTCAGAAAATGTATCGGGCCATCCGCGCGATAACGCCGACAAATTTCGGCCAGTGGCAATAGGTCAATAGGCTCCTCCACGACAGCCCATCCATCGGCTCGATGTTTGGCGGCAGTCGCGGCGTCAAAAGTGGACAGTCCGGAGCCGTCGATACGATGGAAAGTCAGCGACGCCGCTTCGCGACCTGCAGCGATACGTAGATTGATGTCGTGAGGCCGTGCCTCACATAGCGACGCGAAATACGCTCCCTGTGGCTCCAGATTGATTCCATGCCACCCGTGTTCGTAGAAGAGCCGCGTGATCGACAGGTCGCTCGGATCGGCAGCGCCGACATCGATATAGAAACCATTACTCACATGCTGGAGCGCGCGCCATAGCAAGATGTCTTCCTGGTTCTGTGCGAAGGAAACAAGCGTCATGAAAGATCAGGCCAGAATATTGGTTGGGTCATTGGATACACCTCCCGGTGCGGTCATTGGAGCAGCGCGGTTGCGCACGCGGCTCAGCAAGCGCTCGCTCGCCTCCAGCACGTGAGCGGGCGTGACGGCATGCAGGCATGGCACGCCCCACCGGCATTCACCAGGCTCCTTCAGCCCGCACGGCTGGCACGGTGTCCAACCGCCAATCGCCACGGCATTGATGCCAGCGGGACGCCAGACCTCCATGCGATCCTGGCCCGACAAGACAACCACCGTCGGTACGTCGAGCGCGGCGCAGAGGTGAGACATCCCGGTATCGTTGCTGACGCAGAGCGACGCGCCCACGACGAGTTGCGGGAGTTCCGCGAGCGAGCGGCCCATCATCAACTGCACTCGCCCCTCGGGCAGCAATGTCGAGAGACGCTCGGCATTCTGTTGCTCAGCCTTCCCCCCGAGGATGACAATGTCGAAATCATGGCGCTCGATGAGCGCGTGACCGACTTCCGCGTAATGCTCAACCGGCCAGTTGCGGATCGCCGTGCCGGCACCAATGGAAAGCAATGCGAACTGTCTTGTCGATGCCGGCCGCGGCGAAGAATCCGCGAGGCAAGCCCGGATGGGATGTGGTTGCGGCGTGCCGAAGGCCGCGACGACCGTTGCCGCCAGCATTTGTAGACGCAATTCGGCCTGAAGCGAGCGGGCCCTAAGTTCACCGGTCCCGATTGCCTGGGAGTACGGGACAATCAGGTCCAAGTGCGGAAGACCAGGCTCGATCGGAGCGGGAAATCCGGCTCGATATCTTGTCCGCATCCGATAGAGAACCGGCGTCGTGTCGTCGCCGTATCGCAGATCGACGGCCAGGTCGTAGCTATCCGGCAAAGACGCGGCCACCGCATCTTGCAGTTGCCGGATGCGCTCTGGCGAACGATCCCACTCACGCATGAGTGCAGGAAAGAAATCGAACGGAACTATGCTGTCGACCAGTCCCGATTGCCGCGCCCAGTCTGCAGCCCACCCGGCGCAGACGAGAGTAATGTGTGCATCGGGAAAACCCTCGCGCAACAGACGCATTGCTCGCATGCCGAGAATGAAGTCGCCGATATGGTCAAGCTTAAGAACGGCAAGACGGCGGATCGGTGCGGGACGCGTGTCCGCACCGGGTACGTCCATCACGGTGCCGCCGAGCCAAACGAGCTCAGGCACTGGCGCCGGCATCTCGACTGCCGACTGCGCCCTGCCTCGCACGAACTGTACAAGTGGTAGATAAAGCTTTCGCGCCCAGCGTTCACGACGTGAGGCCGGGGGCGCCAGCTTTCGCCGCAGCCCTCCCAATCGGGTGATAAATCGAGCCATATTTAGATCTGTTCCGACACAAGCCTATGCTTTTATCTTACGGGCAAAGAAATATACCTGTCAGATTTTCGTGAGGCATCGCGCTCGACGCATCCATTGAAGTTCAGCAAGGCACATGCCATGGAATTTCGAGCATAGCATGCCTCGCAAATCCATAAAGGACTTGGCCACGGGCATCAAACGATTCTCCACCGCCTGCCTCGACAATGGTCGACGATGCACAACAGCTTCGCTGCATAACGGGAGAATCGAATTAACATTTTTCTCACATTCCCAAAACAGCGGGAATGTCGAGCATGAACGATTCGCAGATTACGTAGGAAGATTCATAAATTACGTTTCCGTCGGATGCTCGAGCATCCAACGCAGCGTTTCGCGAAGGGGAATGGGCTGAAGCGCCCCGATTGCAGTGCGAAGCTCGTTGTTGCTACCAATGAGCTTATGGACCTCGTTCGCTCGAACATAATCGAAGTTCACGCGTATTTCTGGATGGTGCACGGTAAGACCGCGCATGATCGCGATGATATCGAGCAGGGAATAGCCAACCCCAGAACAGACGTTGAATGTGCGCCCTGCGAATTTTCCCGTCAACAGTCGACTATAGGCGGATACGACTGTACGCACATCGGAGAAGTCGCGAATAACGTGAAGATTGCCTAGCTCAAGAACTGGCGCTTTATCACGGAAATGGGAGACTATTTTCGGCAACAGAAAATGACTGCTTTGACCCACGCCTGTGTAATTAAACGGCCGCGCAATGGTAATGGGAAGCTTGCCTTCCCACAAACGGGCAACAAACTCCATAGCGAGTTTGCTGATTGCGTAGTCGTTTGCAGGCTCGGGTTTGACCGACTCGTCAATCACTTCACGATCGGTGTTCCCGTACACATTGGCGCTGCTCGCGAGCAACACCGACTGCGGCTTGCAGCCGGACTTCGTCAAAGCTTCGAGCAGGTTTCGAGTACCGACGACGTTGGTCTGATAAACCTCGCCAACATCGCCGTGCCCGACGAACGCGATTGCAGCCAGGTGCACGACCGCATCTGGCTTCTCGATGGCCAGGGTTTGCGTCAGCGCCTCACGATCGAGCAGGTCACAGACGCGCATGCGCCACGCAGCGCTCGGATCTTCCTTGCGAGCCAATCCACATACTTCGTGACCATCGCGCATCAGTTCTTTCGCGAGATAGCGGCCCGTGAAGCCGTCAGCGCCGGTGATAAAAACCTTGGCCATATATCAGAACGAGGTGCCGGCCTCGTTTCGGCGAATGTCCGCCTCGACCATCATCTGGCACAACTGTTCGAGAGTGGTCTTCGGTTCCCAGCCGAGTTCATTACGCGCCTTGGCCGGATCGCCAATCAGCAGATCGACTTCGGCAGGCCGGTGGAACCTGGGATTGATCCGGACGATGGCTTTACCGGACTTGGAGTCGACACCGACTTCCTTGTCGTCTTGTCCCTGCCACGCGATATCGAAGCCTGCAGCACGACCGGCCATCGTGACAAAGTCGCGGACGGTTTCGGTACGGTTGGTGGCAAGCACATAGGTATCGGGCTTGTCGGCCTGAAGCATGCGCCACATGCCTTCGACATATTCTTTTGCGAAGCCCCAATCTCTCTTCGCATCGAGGTTGCCCAGTTCGAGCACGTCGAGCTTGCCAAGACGAACTTTCGCGAGACTGTCGGTAATCTTGCGCGTGACGAATTCCCGGCCGCGCAATGGCGACTCGTGATTGAACAGAATGCCGCTGCAGCCAAAAATGTTATAGCTCTCGCGATAGTTAACCGTCATCCAGTGTGCGTAGAGTTTCGCGACACCGTACGGACTACGCGGGTAGAAAGGCGTGCTTTCAATTTGAGGCACTGCCTGCACCTTGCCGAACATTTCGGAGGTGCTTGCCTGGTAGAAGCGAATCTCCGGATTGACGATGCGAATTGCTTCAAGAAGATTCAAGGCTCCGACGCCGGTAATTGCAGCGGTCGTAGCAGGCTGATCGAACGACACACCCACAAAACTCTGGGCCGCCAAATTGTAAATTTCTGTTGCTTTGGTTGTCTGAAGTAAACGGATGCTCGAGCCGAGATCAGTCAGATCGTGTTCGACGAGATGCAGGTTCGGATGGTCCGATGCCCCGACTTCCTCGATCCGCCAGAAATTCACGGAGCTGGTACGGCGATAGGTGCCATAAACTTCGTAGCCCTTTTCGAGGAGGAGTTGCGCCAAATAAGCGCCGTCTTGGCCAGTGATGCCAGTGATGATCGCAACGGTCATTTGCTATCCGGTTGAGTGATGTATCAATACTTTGCCGCTAACTTCCGATACCCATCGACTCAAGCTGTCATGAACGAAATCGGAAACGGCCGCTTCAGAATGATCGTGGCTGCGTACGAAACCGGGTTGAGACGTTTGCTTGCAGTCCCAAATCAGTTCGGCCACCCCGTCGTATGAGAACCGATGCAGCTTCAACCGCCGGTACGCACGCCCGCGAATTCTCCGAACTCAGCGATGAAGGCTTTGCAAGCGGGAAACGCCTCGGACGCAATACACCTTCTCCGCCGTCGTCAACAAACTTGCGACTACCGAGCATTAGGGCGAGCAGCGTCCATTTTTCAGTCTATGGCATGACACTATACCATCATCCTCCCCCACCACCGAAGCGCGGCGGGGGGGCTTAGAGGTAAGGCCCATGCGGCTCCGCAGGTCAGGAAGTTCTGACCCGCTTCGCTCGCCGCGAGTTCAGTCAAAACTCCTCGCATCACGCCCGGATTCGCATCATGCACTGTTACCGCGAACCAAAGGAGTCCTGCGCAGTCATGAATTCGCGCAGGATTCCTTTGCCCTACGCCACAGGTGTCCATGTGTTTATACGCGCAACCTACGCCCAGCTCATGTACTTTGGTGCCCGCCCTCGACCAGCCGCACAGGCTGTCTTATGTCATTCGGCATCGGCCTTATTGTTAGACCGAGGGCTATGGCGTGGCGCTTCCCTTAAGCTGAATATATGAAGATGGCCGCTCGACTGGGAGCGTTGAGGGACTGTCCCAATGGTGAGTCTGAACGATCATCCAATGATTCGGTAGTTGTGTCAAAGTTTCCAAGTTGCGTCCGTCGACATCAAAAGTAGTGTGGGCCTGCGGCTGTCGGGCGTTGTCGAGAAAGGACCCCATTCCTTTTTGGTTGGAACGAGGCGATCGAACCAGTTGGCTTCTTCCAGAGTCGCCCCTCGATGGCGTTGCTTAGGCGGCTATACGTATTCGGACATTCGCTTGATAGAATAACCGGTACAACAAACTTCCGGTCGTGCCGTGACATGCATCCGGGCTCACGGAGCCTACCTGACATCTTTGCCCCGGGAACACCGTGCGTGATACGATCATCCTAATGTAGAAAAGGCGCCCGCATGGATAACGGCTATCCGCTGCTTCCGGGACTAAGAAGCAGCAGCAGCACTAATACAACAAGGGTTGAAGTTGCCGCGAACAGACGATGCACGACGTCGTGGATAGATGCGCGGCATTCGAATCGAGCGTACAGCCGCAGGCGCCTGCAGTTTCGCAGCCGAGCGCCAGTGACTTCGGCTACCCATCGGGCTTGTCAATGCCACTGCCGTGCGGGCCGCCGCTACGGACGATCTGAGCGCAATACCAGCAGCGTTTAACGGTCGGCAGCATTTGGCATGATGGTAGCCGCGGTCACCCCGCACAACTGCTGGTTTCGATAATGATTGACCACGCCTGCCACGAGTTATCAGGGTGGCGTCGATCGCGGGCAGCAGTTTGCGTAACCTGATCCTGGTTTACGTCTGTAGGAATCAACGCGAGTAAGATGGCTTGCGCCTTGGTGGTGGGATGATGTTTTGAACCGAGTCGAGCGCGATCGTTGGGATTGGATCCTGTTTTTTGACCGATCCCATAGCACAAATGGAGGAGGAATCGACGAATGACACGGGACCAGTCGATGCGATCGGCACCTCGCCGTCTGGCCGGTGACACTTTGCGCAACCGGTCCCAGATGCCGCCTTCCTGCCGGTCGCTCAGGGGGAATCGGCAACTCATGTCCGTGCCGCAGCCTATTTCCTGCGCAAACATCTACCACGGATACCCTACCGCAGCACGAACCGGATGCCGGCTACGAACGGCGGCGGTTTGCGCTCACGGTAGGGGGCCGCCGAGGTCTGGGCTGCGGCATTAACGGCTCGGTCAAGGCCCACAGTTCGTCTTCGAGTATTGATTTATCCATGTCCTCTTCGCCAACGAAACAACGAAGAGGTTAAGAGAGTTCCACGCGGGTTAACAACCCCTAGGCTCATTTTGAAGCGTTTCTAATTCGCCGGCGGTTGAGCTTTCTTTTCGTTGGCCGTATTAACAGTAATTGGTGTCTTCCTCCAATGGATAATTCTACCCAAACTGGCTCGCCGAATCAGGCCACTCTTGACCGGCAAAAGGTCAGCGCGGTTGTCATCTCATTCAACCGCGTCAACCTGATCGATACGTGCCTCCGCGCGTTGGCCTTTGCCGACGAATTGATCGTGGTCGACAAGTCGTCCACTGATGGGACAGCGGAAGTGGCTGCATCGCTCGCGGATCGCGTAATTTCCGTGCCGTGGTCGCCGACCGTCGAGGATTCCCGAGCCTTCGCAGTCGAGGCTTGCACTTACGACTGGATCGTCTGTGTGGACGACGATGAGTGTCTGAGTGTGGAAGCAGCCAGGTTTATCGAGAGCGAACTCAGGCAGCCAAGAGCGGACGTCTATGCGCTTCCGCAACGGCACTACATCCTAGGCGTTCATGACGAGCGAGCCTATTATTGGCCTGAGTATCAACCGCGCTTCTTCCGGCGCGACGCAGTTGAATTTCGTCTGACAGTCCATGGCGGTACCCGGACGAAGACCGAATCCGTCTATAGGGTTCCGCCGGATGGCGGGGTCTGCATTCATCACCTGTCACACGAAAACGTCGCGCAATGGATCGAGAAGGCCAATCGCTATACGTCGAGGATGGACCGTCTACGCGATGACGACGGCGGGTATGACCTTGCCGCATATGCGCACGCGCGGATAGACGGTTGGCTGGGACAAACACAATCGGACGATCTCGGTGATTATCCTGCTGCAGTGGCCATGCTGCGCGCGGTGTATGACATCATTGATCGGCTAAAAGAGTGGGAACTTGAAGCTGGGCTAGATGGCGCGGCTCAGTTCCAGTCGATATGCCGCACTCTGCAGGAGCGCTACGCAGCTGAGTTGCCAAACCGCCGCCTAGGCAGGGGAGCTGCGTTGCTAAACCCAACCGGGATCAGCGCGCCCGCGCAAGTGGATCCACAAGGTTGTGACTCGTCCGCGGATCGGCGGGATCTTGCGTTGACCGTGTCGGCCCTTCGGGACGCTTTGCGGCATGTACGCGCCATGTCGGACGCGGCCAAACGCCAAGCTCGCGAATCGAACGCACTGGAACGTGCAAAGCTCCAGGCCGAAGCTGATCGAGCCGCTCTTGAGGCGGCTGCGAGGCAAAACCATCTCGAGGAGGCGCTTAATACTGCCCAAGCGGCCCTTGAGCAGATGCGGGAATTGATGTCACGTGCGCTTGCCGACCGCACACGGCGTACGAACGAACAGACCGGGGAAATCCAGGCGCTCAAGCTGCGGGTCGATAGGACCGAGGCGCAACGCGCCTCGGAAGCCGCCGCGAGACACGAAGCCGAAAGCCGCTTGGCTGCAGTACTAGCATCCAACGCGTGGAAAGTCACCGCTCCATTGAGGTCGGGGATTGAGGCGATGCGCCGGTCGGCCCATCTGCAGAAGGCCCGCGTCAATCTGTTGCGGCGAGCCGTCCGAGGTCGAGATCAGGAAGCGCGGCGAGTTCTCGTGGCCTCCCTGCGTCGCCGCATGGGTATGTATGCAGCCGCCGATGGATTTTCTGCGTTGAGGTCTACGCCACTGTCGAATAGCGCGCCTTCGGCACTGCTTCCGCATGAGTCCGTCGTCGCCTCCTACCCATCATGGTTGCATCGCCTCGATACCCCCGACATCGAGACACTTGAGATGATGAACGCTACCACAAACGCCCTGCCGATGCTCCATGTCCTGGTCAGATTCGCGCCTTCGTCGATTGCGTTCGCGGCCGATACCGTGGCTGCACTACAGCGTATGGTGGGGCTCCGTTGGAACGCTTTCTTCATCATTGACCCGCGTTGCAGCGAAAGCGCCGTTGCGGGCCTTCGGCTGACGATAGCCGGAGAGAGTCGGATTTCCGTCCAAACACCGACGCTCGAAAACGGAAGCTTCGTACTGCTGATCGAAGCTGGCGCGATGCCCCGTGCGCATGGGCCGAGGGTACTGGTTGATGCATTGATACGCGTCGAAGCGGGCGTGCTCGCTTATGCGGATGAGGACCAGTTACCGACGGAAGGGTCGCCCGAAAACCCATGGTTCAAGCCGGCGTTTTCCCGACTGCTGGCAAGGCAAGGCGTGCTGTTGGGACGAATGGTTGCTGTTAGGCTCGGGCCGGATCTCGCTGCCGATCTTCAGAGCCAGTTGTCAGACACCGGTCTTGCTTTTGACCAGATCGCTCGCGACCTCGCGTTGTCATTGGAAGATCGCCATATCGTACATGTGCCGCACGTCCTTTTCCATGATGTAATGCCCCCGGCTAGCCCGATCGATCTGCCACTCCCATCATTGCCTGATCCGCTTCCGGTCGCAAGTATCCTCATTCCGACACGGGACGGTTGGCATCTGCTCGGCCCATGCCTCGAGAGTCTGCGGACTACGGACTGGCCCGCGGAGCGGCTGGAGGTGATCGTCGTCGACAATGGTTCGACCGAAAGAGAAACGCTGGATGGTATGAGCCGCGCGGAGCGTGAAGGCCGAATTAGGGTGCTCCGTGATCCGCGTCCGTTTAACTATGCCCGCCTTAATAACGATGCCGCTCGTGCTTCGCGCGGCGACGTACTGGTCCTGCTCAACAACGATACAGAAATCATCGATCCGGCATGGCTGCGGAAACTAGTGGCCCATGCGATGCAACCGGGTATTGGCGCGGTAGGGCCAAAACTGCTTTACGGCGACAGGACGGTCCAGCATGCAGGCGTTATTCTTGGTATTCAGGGAGTCGCCGCGCACGCTCACCTGTCCCTTAGTGCGAACGCTGGAGGATACCAAGGACTGGCCAATCTCACCCACGAGGTTTCCGCAGTAACGGGGGCTTGTCTTGCTGTCTCGCGCGCGGCATTCGAAGAGGTGGGCGGACTGAGGGAAGAACTGCGAGTCGCGTTTAACGATGTCGTCTTCTGTCTGGATTTGCTCGCACGTGGAAGGAAGAACATCTATTTTGCTGAGCCGCTCGTCATGCATTACGAAAGCAAAACACGAGGCTACGACGACAAACCCGAGAAAGTTCAGCTTCTTCGCATGGAGGCACGGCTCGCCTGGGCCCGACATGCGGATCTGTTGCGCAACGATCCTTACTACTCGCCGAATTTGTCGATGGAGGTACCTTACGGGCTCTCGTTTGCTGCGCGCCGCCGCCCCGCATGGTCAGGGCTGGTGTCACGCCCGCTACGCGTCATGATGCTTTCGTCGACGCATGCGCGTGGCCACGGCGTCGCAGTCGTGATCAACCTGCAGGTTCGCGCGTTGCGCGCTCGTGGCCATGAGGTCATCATCGCTGGCGGCCTAGGCGAAAAAGACTTCGACTACGGCGATTGCCAGAAGGTCGCCGTGTACGATCCACGCTCTGCTGCGACGATTGCATCGGAACTTGGTGTCGACCTCATTGTTGCTCACACGCCTCCGTTCTTTGATGTTGCGCGCTGGACCGGCGCCTTTCCCCCGGTCCTCGCGTACGATTACGGCGAGCCGCCGCCGGAGTTTTTCCCAGACGCCGTCGCCCGCCAAGAAGTTCTCGACCACAAGGCGTTGAGCCTGAGTATCTGCGCCAAGGTGCTTGCAATTTCCGACGCCGTGGCGAAAGAGTCCATAACCCCGCCGGATGGCATCATTCCGCTCGGCAACGGTCACCTCGGGAGGTGGGGGCAGACCGGCGTTGACCGCCGACGCCGGACTCGCAAAGCGCGCGCCTGGGACGATCGTTTCGTAATTCTTAACGTTTGCCGGTTTCATAGCGGCGAGCGGTTCTATAAGGGCGTTGATCACTATGCGGAGGTCCGCGACATACTGCTGGCAATCGATCCGATACTCGCGGCTCGTACGCTCTTCGTGCTATGCGGTAAGGGCACTCCCGAAGACGTTGCTGAAATGACTGCACGTGGGTTGCACGTGATCGCGAACGTCAGCGACGAGGAAATGACAGACCTTTACGCTGCCGCAGACGTGTATGCGAACTTTTCTCGCTGGGAAGGATACAACCTGGGTATTGGCCAAGCTCTTGCGATGGGGTTGTCCGTCATAGCATCCGACATACCGGCGCACCGGGCCTTTGGTGTCAGCGTGACAAACGACCCGGTCGAAGCGGCGCTGCTATTGCGTGACCGGGCGAACGATCCCGTCGAACGTGTGCCGAAGGTGTGGGAGTGGGATAGACCGCTTGCCACATTCACTGATGAAGTGGAGGCGGCCTGCGTTGCTCGTGACGTCAGCGCTGCGCACGAGGCATAAGGGGCGGCATTGGGACAGGGGGGGGATGCTGTACGGAATGCGCCCGCTGCCGCGCGGACTATGCTGCGCGAACGTCACAGCGGACGGACTTCGGATCGGCGGCGGACGGCATGCGATTGAGCACCAGCACGCCGATAACTGCTTCGGTCTGTTGAGCGCTGGGGCCAAGCTCGTAGACACGGTCCGTTTACCGCCTTGTAGCAACTCGTCCTCGTTATGACCAGCATCCGCCGGCCATAACCGGTAGCGTTCTGCCTGTCCCGCAGCCCTTCGCCCGATCGCCTCGAGATGCTGATCGCCGTTGCGCTGGCGGGGCATTCTCGCGACCGCCCACGGCGGTTTGCGCAGCCGCGCGGTGTTGCGCGGCCGCCTGGTATGTCGGCACGCCTTTGTAGACACCGTCCGCGATGAATTGCCCGCCCTCACCTGGGATCTGATACAGGAGGGGCGCGACTTGAGAAACATCGCCCCTTCTTGATCGATGAGCGTGTACGCCACAATCTGCCCCATGCTTGCATCGACAGCCACTTGGAGCTTCCACTAGATGCGGCTCGACCGCATGCAGTGTTTCTAATGTAGCCACTGACTCGCCCCGTTAACCTGCAGCCCAAAGCTGTCGACGAGCACGTCCGGCGAACCGTCGGGCACGACGCGACTCTGACCCCATGCGCTGCTTCGTGCCCCGGACGAGAATCTGCTGATCGGGGATCGGCAACGTCAACCCCGTCGGTTGGGCACCGAGCCCAGATGACCAATGGCTTGCTGTAAAGGCACCCGCAGCACACTGGCCAACATCAAGATGGCCTCGATCGTCAGATCTGTATATCGAAGTTGGTCGCCTGGCGTGGTGCCGAGAGGCCGGCCACAGTACGCCAGTCCCTCAGGCGTGGCCCACAACATCAGCCCCCCGCAGAGCAGGCGCGCTTCGTACTCGGGCGGGCTTGTCATACGATGAGCCAACGTCGGAACGCGATGCTAGTGATCGGCGTTGTGCTCGCCCAGCGTGCGCCAGTTGCAGACAGGCCAGCCCGTCACCTTATTCTCTAGGTCTTTCATCAATTGATCCATGCACTAACGCTGCCATATGCCAATTTCAACACGTTTAGCCGCTGTACACTTTGGACCACGAAGTGAGACGGAGCAAAATGCGACGGTTCAAGCGTCGAACGGCCGAATCGCGGTGCTACTACTGGAGGCCATATAGGGCCTAGGTCGTGTAAAAATCCGATGTGGTAGCGTTGATGACTTTACTCGATCGACGACATACGTCGACGGTCCCATTTACCCCGTCTAACGGCTATTAGCTTGTTCGATCTCTTTGTGAGAGGACGAGGTGTTCGGGGCGCGTTAGGCACTTTGCACAATCTGTCCAGCATGAATGAGGGTGGCGAAGACGACGAAGTACAGGGTGCCGGGGTTTCATGCAATCGCTCGCAGTCGCGTGATAACCGCCCGAAGGGGGCGAGCCGGCCAAATCTGTGCTCGACCACCCAGCGGCAAGACAGCAGCACGAATCCCTTCTTCGCCTCGATGCAACCCGCGCCCAGCCAAGGTTGTGTTCGCTGCCAGACCGGTTCGCACGGGGAAAGTTAGCCGAAAACACGCGCCAGATGCATCGGCTCGCCGTTTAGCGCGGCGCGCTGAACACTTCGCGCAGTTCGCGTCACCGCTGCGGTGCCCGTTCGCTCATCAAGGTCACGTGCGGAGCGGCCAAGCTCTATTCCTTCGACGGAAACATACGTCAGGTATGGCTTGCGTTCTGTCATCCCGCCAAATTATCAGGTCTGAACGGAAGCATCTACACGCCCTAAGCCGATACCTAGCGACCGAGGTTAAAAAACTCCGTTAAAATCTACCGGTGTATGCAACCCTAGTACAACTTTTTTGGGCAATTCCATGAAGATCATTCCCGTCATCATTTGTGGAGGTGCGGGGACACGACTGTGGCCCGTGTCCCGCGAAGCCTTTCCGAAGCCATTGCTGAAGCTGGCGGACGGTCAAAGCTTGCTGCAGAAAACATTTCTGCGAGCGTCGCGGGTAGCGAACTCGGATGAAGTCGTGTTTGTCACAAACCGCGAGACCTATTTCCTCACAAAGGACGAATGCGTCGAAGTAGAATCCGGTATCTCACAACTAGGGTTCATTCTGGAGCCCACGGCTCGTAATACCGCTGGGGCGATTGCTGTGGCTGCGGAGGTCGTGCGTCAGCGGCACGGCCCCGATGCCATCATGCTGGTGATGCCGGCCGATCAATTGATCGAAGATCAGGCTGCCTTTGGGAGAGCCGTGAAGGACGCCGTAGGATCCGCACAGGAAGGTCGGCTAGTTACGTTCGGGATTCGCCCAACTGGACCGGAAACCGGCTACGGCTACATTGAATTCGAAACGCAGCCGCTGCCCGGCGCGCAAGGGGTGCACAAGGTCGTGCGTTTCGTCGAAAAGCCTGCATTGGATGTCGCCAAGGAACTAATAGCGGACGGCCACCACCTTTGGAACGCCGGCATGTTCTGCTTCACCGCCGAAACGATGCTCGCGGAACTGGCACGTCATGTACCAAGCGTGGCAGAACCGTCACTCAATGCGGTGAACGAAGCCAAACGAAGCACGTCCCAAGACGGCTACGCCATTGAGCTCGACAACGCGCAATTCAGCAAGTCCGAGAACATCTCCATCGACTACGCAGTCATGGAACGATCAAATAACGTGAACGTTGTGCCGTGCGAAATGGGCTGGAGCGACATCGGCTCGTGGCAATCGATCAGTGAGCTCACGCGCCCCGATGAACGCGGCAACAGGATTCATGGTGAGGCCGAGTTGCACGACGTTGATAACTGCTTCGTCCGCAGTGACGGCCGGCTGATCGGCATGGTCGGGGTCCACGACGTGATCGTGGTGGATACGGCTGACGCATTGCTGATCGCTGCTCGCGACCGCGCACAAGATGTGAAGCAGATCGTCGCGAAGCTCAAGGGAGCGAATCATGACGCGTACCGCCTGCACCGTACCGTGCATCGCCCATGGGGCACATACACCGTGCTCGAGGAAGGTGACCGGTTCAAGATGAAGCGCATCGTCGTAAAGCCAGGAGCGTCGTTGTCACTGCAGATGCACCATCACCGTAGCGAGCACTGGATAGTGGTAAGTGGCTGCGCGGACATCGTCAACGGAGAGCAGGTCATTTCACTGCAACCCAACGAGTCGACCTATATTCCCGCTGGCCACAAGCACCGTCTGATCAATCCAGGAGTGATGAATCTTGTCTTGATCGAGGTCCAGTGCGGTGAGTATCTGGGCGAAGACGATATCGTCCGGTTCGAAGATATCTACGGACGCGCGCCGACAACCTGAGTCGCGAGAAAGCACTCGTGATGCGTTCTCCGCAGTTTATGACGTCCTACCGCTACAGATCGAATGGCCGGTTCACCGACGTACCAGCTATCGTGAGATTGATCAGGCTAACGAATAGGCTGTTTCGTCATTAGTGAATGGTTTCGACGATCTCGATATGGTCACCGAGGACGCATCTCACGTTCCGAGTCATCAATCGATCTGCCTAAAGCACGGACGTAATGCTTTGCGTTCTGGCGGGACCTACGTTCTGGAGGATGTCCACACGAGCCACCCGTCGCACGATCAGTATCGGCAGGAATTCGGCGAGCGGCGCGGCCAAACAGCTTTATCGGTGCTGCTTGGCATAGACCACATGAGGCGCATTGGCGTCGGCGTCGACGACGACCGGCTTCTAGCTCTAGCCCGAGGCTCGCATTTCAATCTTAAAGGGCTTCGCAGCCTCTTTGCGCAGATTGATGTGATCTCGCTTTATCGTCGCGCTACGGTCCCAACTTCCTGTTGGAACTGCGGTTCCACGCGGTTCGACTATCACGAGATGAAGTGCGTGTGCGGAATTGATCTATTTGCCGAAGCTGACAGCATAACGATCGTGATCAAGAAGCGCTAGATCGATACCTCACCTCTTCACCAGCCCGTCAGTGCCAGTGCCTGTCTAGGTGGCGACCGAGTGCTTCGCGTCGAAAGCCTGCGATCATGTGAACGCCTCATTACCTATACTTCGGTGGCATATCCGCAGCGTTCCAGATCGCTGGCGAGTGCATACTATCGAGGCGAGTAGGCAGGAAGTAATGCTGGTACATTCGCAATAAAACAGACGCACTGCAGGCCCGCTGCTCGAATACCTCGTTTCGCTCGACAGACCGATTTATGCAAAACGATCGTCGCGAGCTTCGGTTGAAAGCCGAATGCTACGGCGAGATCGCTTCTGGCAGATGTTCGCAATTTATTTCATTGAGAAAATATCTCGCCGCTCAACCACCGACGCTTCAAGTGAATTCCGGTCCTCGCCAGCGTGACACAGTGCCGTCCCATGTTTATAAGTTCGTGTCAGTGACACTGATACGCTATCCAGCAGCCGTTGCCCGAGCCAGATAGAAATTGTTAAATTTTCTTATGCATCAAAATCGACCGTAGCGCTGGCGTTTGGATTAGCATGATGAGTTGGCACCGTCAACTTGCAGGTCTAAACAGCCAAAACACTTTTCCAGTCTTTCCCGGTACAGTTGCGTTCGTCCTCAGACGACAGCCAGAAAGATCAACATTTCGCACTCTTTATCGCAATGCAATTCGTACCTGACGCATCATCATCGCATGGCACCCTCATTGTCGTACTTGGCATGCATCGGAGTGGTACAAGCGTGACAACCCGAGCTCTGGAGACAATGGGCGCCGAATTCGGCGAACGATTGCTACCGCCGATAGCAGGAATCAATGATAAGGGATTCTTTGAGGACGTCGACATTAATCGGATAAACATCGAACTTATGACCGCGGCGGGCACGAGTTGGCACACTGCTGGTCCGATAGATCTCGGCACGATCGATAGGAAAATCATTGAACACCAACAGAAAGCTGCGCTTGAGCTTCTAATGAGTAAGACAAAGGGAAGAACTTTTGCCCTGAAAGATCCACGCATGGCGCGACTGCTGCCATTCTGGCAAACAGTCTTCGACCTCTTGAGCATTCGGGTTGCCTATGTGGTCGCGGTAAGAAATCCAATGAGTGTATGTCGCTCGCTGCAAACCTGGAATAAGTTTTCCGATGAGAAATGCTATCTACTTTGGCTTGCGCATACCGTCCCCGCACTTCGCGCAACAGAGGGGCGACATCGAACGCTGGTGGACTACGACCAACTCCTCGACCACCCACGAGCGCACCTATTGAGAATGGCGAATGATTTGAATTTGCAGCTCGACCATGAGCGGGTAGTTAACTTCGCGGAAGAGTTTCTCGATGCACCGCTTAGACATTCACGCTTTTCAATGGGAGATCTGGACACTCTCGGATCAGCGGCCAGACAAGTTAGAGACTTGTTTTACGCGGTGCAAACCTACATTGCAAATCCTAACAATGACACCTCGTCAGATTATTTGAGCGCGCTTTCTGCCGCAGAGTCTTATCTCAACGATATCGCTCCAGCTCTAAGATATCAGTGGCGACTCGAGCAAGAAATTGAGCAGTTGGATGCTAGTCTTAGGAATGCCTTAGAGCAGGGCGATAGTCTTAATAAGACACTCCGTGACCAGCGTGAATCTATTAGCTCGCTGGAAGGAAACATAGCCGAGGCCCGCACGGCCTTGAAAAGTGCGCATCGCTTGCTGGCCACGATGGAGCAGTCAATGTCGTGGCGGATAACAGCACCACTAAGACGTATTCGTCGGCAGCTTTTCCGAACCCACTGAGCAAACCGCGGCTCTCATTGGCTCCAGCGGTGTGCGACCTGACCAAACGTTGCCGGACACGATGCAGTGGCACCAACGATTGCTGCTCCACGCCCTTGATCGCTTGATCGGCAAAAGCGCATGTTTGACAGAGCGACGGCCTCCGAAGAGCGCTTCCGCGTCAGTCGCGTCGTTTTTTGCATATTTCGGCGAACGTGACCGCCGATTTCGGGGACGTGACCGGTTTGGCCGGATGGGCGTTGCGCGGTATCGATTGTAGGGTTTCGTGTCAGTTCTGGTCGAGTTCGGGATCCAAGTTTTTGGGGTTGAGAGATGCCTTTCGAAGCGAGCCGCCGGCAAGCGTGATCCGGTGATGATGCTGCAAGAGACGGTCGAACATTGCATCGGCGACGGTTTCGTCGCCGAATCTATCCATGCCAGTGTTCAATCGGTAGCTAGCTGGTGACGATAGTGGCTTTGCCCGCCGAACGGTCATCGATCATCTCGAGCAGATCATTTCGAACCATCTCATCAAGGGGAGCCATTACCCAGTCGTCCAGTAGGAGGACGTCAACGCGCGCGATCTGCAGCAGCCATTTCCTGAAACCGCCGTTGCCGCTCGCCTCTGCAGATCGCCCATGATCAATCTATTGCACAAAAGCTCTTGATCCATACTCGGTCAGATGCGCCAGTCTCCGATGGTCATGGTATTGAAAAGAAAATATCTTCAAACCCGAACGGGCGCCCCCGTAATCGGTAACAGCTCTGCGGCGAATGCGATGCGCCTTTCGTCCGGCTCCCCACGTGGTGTTGAAGTCAAGCTCTCATAGCGGAATTCCGCACCCCATCATCGCCATCGCACCAGAACCCGCGCATCGACCGCAGCTAACTCGAAGCTACGTCGCGCCCCAACGCCTCAACCCGAGGCGGCCACGCAAGACTAAAGTCTTCATAATCCAACGTCAGGTTCGGACTATAAGCGGGATCCCTCGACAGCACCTCGCCCCAACGCTGCTGCATGTAGGCAATTTCCGTCAAAAACTGCACCCGCCTTTGAGGATTGATCTCATCGCCACGCGTCGCCGACTCATGATGATAAAGCTCAGCATAGGGTGTCCAGACGTTGCGATAGCCTGCTTCCCGAATGCGCAAGCAAAAGTCGATATCGTTGAATGCGATCGTCAGGTCTTTTTCGTTTAGTCCACCGACTTCCTGATAGATTGATTTGCGTATGACGAGGCATGCAGCTGTTACCGCGGAATATGAACCGATCAGACAGGTTCTTCCGAAGTAACCATAAGCCGGCCGTTGAGCATGTTTGTTTGCGTGTCCCGCTACGCCTGCAATGCCGAGCACAACCCCACCGTGCTGCAATGTATCGTTGGGGTAATACAGTTTTGCCCCGACGGCCCCTACCCCCGGTTGCAGCGCGAGGCTCACCATTTCGGAAAGCCAGTCCGGTGAAATAACCTCGATATCGTTGTTGATCAGGGCGACCAGTTCCCCTCTCGCCTGCGCAACAGCTGAATTATTCAATGCTGAATAGTTGAATGGACTGTCGTCGCGTAGCACGCGGATCCGTGCATCCTCACCTAGCGACTCGAAGTAGCGCAGCGCTTCAGGATCGTCCGAACCGTTATCGACAACAATAATTTCGTAGTTCGAGTAAGTGGTCTTGCCGACAATGCTATCAATGCACTGCCGCATCAGCTTCAATGCGTTCCGTGTCGGGATGATGAGACTAACCAGCGGCAACGTTGCCGGTAATGAGTAATGCGCGTGGTAGCCTCGTGTAATCCATTCGACGCTGGCCGCCACCCCTCGCCTTGCAAAGTGCTCGTTGAGCGCACGCTCGCCAGCCAGTGCCGCGTATGGCTTAGCATCAGCCCCGCCAGCTGTGCTTTCGGCATGAACGCGCCAGTGGTAAAGCACACGTGGAATGTGATGGATCGCATCGTCGTCAATATGCTCGATACACCGCAGAACCAGGTCGTAGTCCTGCGAACCCTCAATGCCAATGCGGAAACCTCCGACGGTATCCAGCAGTGCCTTATGGTAGACGCCGAGATGACTGAAGAAATTCTGCGAGTAAAACAAGTCCCGATTCCAATCGCACTTAAAGTACGGATCGTGACGACGACCCGCAGCATCCATTTTGTCTTCGTCTGAATAAATCAGCCGCGCCGAAGGATTCGCAACGATCGCATTGGCCACGCAATACAACGCGTGCTCCGGCAACAGGTCATCGTGATCCAGCAGAGCAACCCAGTCCCCGGTAGCAAGCTGCAATGCGCTATTCGACGCTGCGGAGATATGTCCGTTCTGCTCCCGAAATATCACCTTGATCCGTGAATCTTCGCTAGACATCTGCTCCAGCAGTGGACGAATCGCCGGATCGGTTGATAAATCGTCGGCAATGCAAAGCTCCCAGTTGGGATACAACTGATTGCGTATCGATTCGATCGCCTCTTTCAACCATTCCGGTTTTGGGTTGTACGTCGGCATCACCACCGAGATAAGCGGCCTGTCAGGCATTACCGCAATCCGCTTTTGAATCGCCGCGCGCTGTTCGTCGTCTATGCAGTCGTAGCGCTCAATCCACTCGTCGTAGTCATTTCGCTTGGCGCTCTCTTGCGATAAGTCTCTACGCTGGCGAAATCCATTCCGCAAACCCGAAAAGCCCTCTCTGCGATACAGGCTGACCACCTTGCGGATCATGGGCTTGAATCCACCGCTTGCGCGTACGGCGCGCCCCACCACTCCCGTCAGATGCCTTATCCGCAACAGGCTGGCTCCGGGCCAGCGCAACGGTGCCGTCACACGCCAGCTAACCGAATGAAGCAAAACGTCCATTTTCTGCTGGAGGCTGGCGAGGCCTGCGTCGCGTCGGGCAACGTCGTCCTGCAAGAAGAGAATCTGCCGCTCAAGTCTCTTGACGTTTTGCTGCAAGTCAGAGTTTTGGGCAGCAGGTAACTTACGGATGACGCACGCCGAGTTAACAAACTCGACCGAATGAATCGACTCCAGCAACTTGAAAAACGCGATCGGGGAGTCAGCATGATGTCGGCCACCATCAAGATCTTGCTCGTCAGCACGATGGAGATCTTCGACAAGAAAGATCCCCCCGTCTTCGAGTTTCGGGAAGTAACGCAGGAACGATTTGACGATATCGCCCGACGCATGTGAAGCATCGGCAATGACAATATCGAAACGCTCCGCGTGATTGGCGATGGCCAGCACGGTCTCGTCCAGATTCGCATCACCGACGACCATCGCGATTCGCGGATCGGAACCAAGGCCAGCGCTCTCCGGATTAATATCGCAGCCAACTAGCTTGTTCGCATTTCTAAAGAATTCCGACCATATTTCAAGCGACCCACCGTTCCGGACGCCTATCTCGAGAAGGTTGATCGGCCGGTCGCGATACGCAGCAAGAATTCGATCGTACTCTGCAAGGTCACGTGATTCTGTGTCCGACACCTTTCCACGGCGCTGCAGATATAGTTGTTCTAATGTTTTCATCGTGGGAGGGGCCACAGATAACGTCGCTTGCTCACTCAGTCCTGCGCCTCGTACTGGGACACCACTTCTTCGACCGGACCAAATGCGCGCACGTGGCCCCGCTCCATCCACAAGGCCTTGTTGCACACTTTGCGGATCTCCTTGTTCGAATGCATCGCCAGTACGACGATTTCGGCACGGCTATGCAGGTCCGCGAGTCGCTCTTCGGCCTTGTGCATGAACGATGCGTCACCCACGCCCATCACTTCGTCAAGGAGAAGGATCTCCGCATCGACTGCGGTCGATACCGCAAAAGCCAGTCGCACGCGCATACCGCTCGAATAGGTACGCAGCGGCAGATCAAGATAATCACCCAGCTCAGAAAACTCCGCGATCGATTGCTGCTTTGCGCGGATCTCCGCATCCGACATGCCAAGAAGCAGGCCACGCAGGCGAATGTTTTGCATCCCCGTAGAGTTCTCGTCCATCCCGAGACTGATGTCGAGCAACGGCACGATCTTGCCTGTGCTGACGACCGACCCGACCGTCGGAGAATAGATCCCCGCCATCATGCGAAGTAAGGTAGACTTTCCGGCACCGTTGCGGCCGATCAGGCCGATCCGATCGCCCTTCTCGAGACGAAGATCGACGTTGTTGATTGCGCGGACGACCACAACACCGTCAGTGCCCTCTGCGATAGTGTTCCGACGGCCCATGCGCAGCACTGTCTTCTTCAGCGAACGGCCCTGCACGTCGTAAATGGGCAAGTCGAGCGTCGCGCCCTTGAGTTCGATATACGCCATGATTTGCCTTCTTAGACCCAGTACGGAATGCGTTTCAAGTAACGGCCAGTCAGTGCGAGCGCAAAGATCCAGCCAAAGACGGCCATACCAATTGCCACCCCCCACGTTATGGGAGTCGGCCATTCGCCAATCAGCGGCGCACGCACCAGCTCGATCAGATGCGCGAGTGGATTCAGCCTGACGATGAGAGAAAAGCGAGTCAACGCAACCGGGCGAAAGATGATCGGTGTCACGTAAAACGCGATCTGCATGACCGCCGCGATGATTTGCGGCAAATCGCGGAAACGCGCAGACAGCAAACCCGCTACCATCGCGATCCAGAGTGCATTGATCATGTAGAGAATCAACGCCGGAATGAAGACAGGCAACGTCACCCAACTCTTCACGCCGAAAATGCACAACAGCAGCAGGACGATCAGAAAATTGTGCGCAAGAATCACGAGGTTGCGCCAGACCACCTGCAACATAAAGATCAGTTTCGGCGTCGCCGCTTGTCGGATGTAGGCGGTACTGTTGATATACGCCGTACTGCCTTCGGTAATGGTCTGCGAGAAGGTACCCCACATCACAAGACTGATAGCCAGATACGGAAGATAGTCGCTCATCTTCTGGCCGAACAGCGTGCCATAGATGATACCGATCGAACCGATCAGCACACCCGTGCTGATCGTCAACCAGAACGGCCCGACCCGCGAGCGTGCATAGCGCTGCCGCACTTCCAACCAGCCCAGCAGCGTCCATAGCCGCCATGACGCGATGCTTTCTTTGAGATCAACAAATCCGAGACTAAACATTGTGGACTTTTAAGTATTTTCGATTAAGGGGTACAACGCCATAGCGTGTGACGCTCACTAATTTCAATGTTGCTCCAGAGCACCCATGCGACCGATCAATCCATGCCAGATACCAGTCAGAGCCATCCGCAGATGACCCAGACGCGGCTGCAGGAATAACCCATAGATCGCAAGGCGAAACGGAAACTTGATGAGCTCCGTGGACTTCCACGTGCACGGAACATAGCTACGCTTGATCAACGCAACCGCGTTCCGAAACAGATAATAATGACGCAGCGGACTATGGCTCGGATACAGCCGTCCGAGAACGCGCACCGGCTCGCCACCCAGTTCGTGAGCGAGCCGCAACTCGGGTGCGCCGAGCACCGCGAAACCCTTCGCGCGCGCCCTGATGCACCACTCCAGATCGACGAAATCGATGAACAACGCGTCGTCCATAGGGCCAACTTCCTGCCACGCGGCCAGATTGATGCACGAACCCGAGCTGATCAAAAAATCAACATCGATAGGCGTGACACCAACCGGTGGTATCCGGCGCAGCTTCAGATACCCAAAGCGTACGAACGGCGCCACGTCGCCAAGACGCAGGTCCTCGTACGCCGGACCAATTAACGCCACACGCTCGTGGCGACGCAACGCCTCTTCAAGCAGGCGCGGCAATCCGTCAAGCAACTGCCTTGACGGCTCACTGTCCTGGTCAAAAAGAATCGCGGCATCGAAGCCAGCATCAATCAGCGATGCCACGCCCTGATTGATGGCCGTAGCAATGCCAAGATTTGCGCCGTTAGGTAAATAACTGACGGCAGCAGATAGGCCCACCTCGCTCGACGTCCGCACTGAAGGACTGTTGTCGACAACCACGCAATGCATCACCTCGGCGAGCCGGTTGGCCCGCGCGATGCACGCGGAATCCGGGTTGTAGAAAACCACAACCGCGCCAGTGCGTAACGTGTAAAGATCGCCGCTCAACGCGCCGCCATGCATAGACGCAACGCTTCGCGCCAGTCCGGGGCACGGACGCCGAACGCGTTGGCGAGCTTGTCGTTCGAAATGCGCGAGTTAGCGGGTCGCGCCGCCGGCGTCGGATACGAAGCGGCCGGAATCGGCTTCACGGTCGGCTTTTTCGATAAATCCGAAAATTCGAAAATCGCCTCGGCAAAACCATGCCACGAAGTGGCGCCGGAAGCCGTGAGGTGATAGATGCCGGAGTGTTCTTGCCACCAGTCGCCCTCACCGACTGCCGCGGCTTGTGCCAGCACATTCGCGCTCAACGCCGCAATCGTATTCGACCAGGTGGGCGCGCCGATCTGATCGGCCACCACGCTCAGTTCTTCGCGCTCCGCGCCGAGGCGCAGCATCGTCAGCAGAAAATTCTTGCCGCGCGTGCTGTACACCCAACTCGTGCGGAATATCAGATGCGCGCACCCCGACGCCGCAATCGCCTGCTCACCGGCCAGCTTGCTTTTGCCATAAACGTTCTGAGGATTGACCGCATCGCTCTCGACGTATGCGCCGTTCTTGGTGCCGTCGAACACATAGTCCGTGGAGTAGTGAACGAGCGCCGCGCCAAGCCGCTTTGCCTCTTCGGCCAGCACGCCTGGCGCTTCGGCGTTCAGACGCATCGCAGCTTCGACATCGGTTTCCGCTTTATCGACTGCCGTATGCGCAGCAGGATTCACGATCAGATCAGGTTTCACCTCGCGCACGACGCGCCGCACCTGATCCAGATCGCCAAGGTCCAGCTCCCTGCGATCCAGCGCGACGACTTTACCCAGACCTTGCAGGCTGCGCGCCAGTTCGAAGCCGACTTGCCCATTCACACCGGTTAGCAGGATGGTTTGCTCTTCACGCTTTGTCACCACAGACCTCACGCGAAATGCTCGGCTTCCGCCAACCGTTTGCCCGCCGCGTCCTTCGCAGCCAGCAACGGTTCGCTGTTGATCGGCCATTCGATGCCAACCTCCGGATCGTTCCAGACGATGCTGCGCTCGTGTTCGGGGTACCAGTAATCCGTCGTCTTATACAAGAACTGCGCGGATTCAGAGAGCACAACGAAACCATGAGCAAAACCCGGCGGAACCCACAGTTGCCGATGATTCTCCTCCGACAGCGTCACGCCCACCCACTTGCCGAAGTTCGGCGAGCTCTTGCGGATGTCCACCGCAACATCGAACACCTCGCCTTCCACGACGCGCACCAACTTTCCCTGCGCATGCACGATCTGATAATGCAAGCCACGCAGCACACCTTTTGCGGAACGCGAATGATTGTCCTGAACGAACTCGACACCCGGCGCAACGTGCTCGGAGAACTCCCGACCGTTGAAGCTCTCGTAGAAGAAGCCACGCGCATCGCCGAACACCTTCGGCTCGACAATCTTGACTTCCGGCAGCGCTGTAGCAGTTACTTGGATGGCCATGCGACTTGGTCCGTAAGAATGGTTTGCAGATACTTTCCGTAGGCGTTCTTCGCGAGCGGTTTGGCAAGCGCTGACAACTGCTCCCCATCAATCCACTGCTGCCGGTAAGCAATCTCTTCCGGGCACGCCACGACCAGGCCCTGGCGCTTTTGCAACGTGGCAATAAACGTCGCGGCTTCGATGAGCGAATCATGCGTGCCGGTGTCGAGCCACGCAAAACCGCGTCCCATGATCTCGACGTTGAGTTCGCCCTTTGACAGATAGCGAGAATTGACATCCGTAATTTCAAGCTCGCCACGCGGCGAAGGCTTGATATCGGCCGCAACATCGCACACCTGCTTGTCGTAGAAGTACAACCCCGTCACTGCGTAGTTGGAGCGCGGATTGGCCGGCTTTTCCTCGATCGACAGCGCGCGAAACTGTTTGTCGAATTCCACCACGCCATAGCGCTCGGGGTCGTGCACGTGATACGCGAACACAGTCGCACCTTGCTCCTGCGCGTTGGCGCGCTCGAGCTGCTTGGCGAGATCGTGGCCGTAGAAAATGTTGTCGCCAAGGATCAGCGCCGAAGGATCATTGCCCACGAAGTCCCGGCCAATGATGAACGCCTGAGCCAGACCGTCAGGCGTCGGCTGAACCGCATACTGGATATTCATGCCCCACTGGCTGCCGTCGCCCAGCATGGCTTCGAAGCGCGGCGTGTCCTGCGGCGTGGAGATGATCAGCACGTCGCGGATGCCCGCTACCATCAGCGTCGACAGCGGGTAGTAAATCATCGGCTTGTCGTACACCGGAAGCAGTTGCTTCGAAACGACGTGGGTGATCGGATACAGGCGCGTACCCGATCCTCCCGCGAGAATAATGCCTTTGCGCGCCATGACGTTGCCTTTACGCGCGCTGCGCGTAGTTGGTTTCAACCCACTTGCGGTATTCGCCCGAAGCGACTTCGTCGACCCATTCCTGGTTGTCGAGATACCACCGCACCGTCTTTGCCAAACCCGTCTCGAACGTCTCGGCCGGCTTCCAGCCCAGCTCGCGCTCGAGCTTACGCGCGTCGATCGCATAGCGGCGGTCGTGGCCGGGGCGGTCCGTCACATACGTGATCTGATCGCGGTACGAGCCGGCCGCCTTCGGACGCTGCTCGTCGAGCAGGTCGCACAGCGTATGCACGACGTCGAGGTTCTTCTTCTCGTTCCAGCCGCCGACGTTGTACGTCTCGCCCGGCACGCCACGCTCAAGCACTTCCCGGATTGCGCTGCAGTGGTCGCCCACGTACAGCCAGTCACGCACGTTCTGACCGTCGCCGTACACCGGCAGCGGCTTGCCAGCCAGCGCGTTGGCGATCATCAGCGGGATCAGCTTCTCGGGGAACTGGTACGGGCCGTAGTTGTTCGAGCAGTTCGTCGTCAGTACGGGCAGGCCGTACGTATGGTGGTAGGCGCGAACCAGATGGTCGGAGCCGGCCTTGGTGGCCGAGTAAGGGCTGTTCGGCGCGTAAGGCGTGGTTTCCGAGAATTGCGGATCCGTAGCCGACAGCGAGCCGAACACCTCGTCAGTCGAAACGTGCAGGAAACGGAAAGCGGCCTTGTCTGCGTCGCTCAACGCGCTCCAGTACGAGCGGGTCGCTTCCAGCAGCGTGAATGTGCCCACCACGTTGGTCTGAACGAAATCAGCGGGACCGTGGATCGAACGGTCGACGTGGCTCTCGGCCGCGAAGTGCAGCACCGCACGCGGCTTGTGCTCGGCGAACAGCGCGTCCAGCGCTGCCCGATCGCAGATGTCGGCACGCACAAAAACATGCTTCGGATTGTCCTGCTGCGACTTGAGCGTACGCAGATTGCCTGCGTAGGTCAGCTTGTCGAGGTTGAGGACCGGTTCGTCCGAGGCGTTCAGCCAGTCAAGCACGAAGTTAGCGCCGATAAAACCGGCACCGCCCGTTACCAGGATCATAGAATTCCTTGCTAGATGTTCGTAGTCGATGCGACCCGACGCGTCGATCCGGTCACCCGTATGGTTGGTGTGCGACGCCTTGTGATTGCCTTACGGCTGCGTCCCATGCAAAAAAACAGGCGCCAGAATGCCCAAATTTTATGATGCCCCGATTATAAAGCGGCAGCAGCTAAAAACTAGAGCCCTAACAACTTGAAACAGCTTGACAACGACCGTATGCAGATATGATGGAATAAGGGGAAATTACCCGAAGTTGCTGACAATTCCCGGGAATCGATTCCGATCTGAATACTCGGGGAAAAGCCCGCGTTGCAAATGGACATACAAAATGGCGCCGTGTAAGGCGCCGTCATCGCATCAAGAGCTGCTGCGCCATTTCCGGCCGCTTTCAGGCCGCCAACATCCATTGCAGCGTGTCCCGGAATCCAATCGCCTCGACCTCCGGCACCAGCTTGCGTAGCTTGGCCGGCGATCCAGCCAGCATCTTCACATCGGTCTGGCGCACAAACGCCGGATTGACCCGGATCTCCAGTTCATGGCCTGTGATCTCACTGGCTATCGCCAGAATCTCCCGGAGGGTATAGGGCTGTCCGGTACACACATTCACCGTCTCACCCACGGCACCGGAGTCCAGCAGCGCCTCGTATGCCCGTACCACGTAGCGGACATCCGAAAAGTCACGCGCCACGTCGATATTCCCCAGCGAAATTTCAGGCTCGCGGCGGGCAAAATGTTCCACGATCTTGGGCACGAGGAAATTCGCAGTCTGCCCGCGTCCTGTGTAGTTGAACGGCCGGACAATCAGCAGCGGCAGCCGGTCGAACCACGTGCGCACGAGCGACTCCATCGACGCCTTGCTGGCCGCATAGTGATTGACGGGCGCAACCGGAAAGCTCTCGTCGATCGCCTCGCTGGTCACGTTGCCATAGACGTTCGCACTGCTTGCCACCAGCACCTTGCGCGGCGTATGACCGACATCCGCGCATGCCTGCAGCAGGTTCAATGTGCCCAGCACGTTGACGCGATAAAAATCGAGCGGATCGTTATGGGCGACAAAACTGATGGCCGCAAGGTGCACGATGTAATCGGGCCGCACCTCGTCGATCACGCGCCGGCACTCCTCCGGCGAAGTGATATCGAGCCACCGCCGCGACGGCGTTTCCGGCGTGCCCTGCCCCGCCACTGTCTCAGTCACGGCATGGCCGCTCGCCAGCAGATTGCCGGTCAGCCAGTTTCCCGTGAAGCCGTTCGCACCCGTAACGAGAGTCCGTGTCAGGCGTTCAGCGTGCGTCGCTGGTTTCGTCGTTTCTCCGTTCACCCTCTTTCTCCGTTCACCCTCTTTCTCCTGGTCCTTAAAGCGTCGCAATACCGTCGCATCAAACGGGCTATTATGTCAGGCTACCATGTTGCATCCACCGTCAGCGTGTACCTGATTCCGTCCCCAGATGACCGTTCCCAGCCTTCCGCATTCCGTACCCCTTGCCTTCGGTGACCTGCAGGGTTGCCGCACCCCGTTCCAGCAACTGCTTGCGAAGGTTGCGCCGTCGCCCGAAACGCCGCTGTGGTTCGCCGGCGACCTGATCAATCGCGGCAGCGAGTCGCTCGCCACGCTGCATGACATCATCGCACTTGGCGAACGTGCCAAGCCGGTGCTCGGCAATCATGACCTGCATCTGCTGTCGGTGTCGGCCGGCATTCGCAAATCAAAAAAGGGCGACACGATCGACGAGATTCTCGCCGCGCCCGATGCCGAAGATCTGCTACACTGGGTCCGCCATCTGCCGGTAGCGCACTTCGAGAACAACATGCTGCTGGTTCACGCAGGCGTGTTGCCGCAATGGGATCTGACGCTCACGCTCGAACTCGCCGATGAGCTGCAGCGGGCGCTGCGCGCGCCGAACTGGAAGGAGACGCTGGCGGGTCTATACGGCAACGAGCCGAACCGCTGGAAGCCGGGCCTGAAGGGCATCGACCGTCTGCGTTTGACCTGCACCGCCCTCACGCGTCTGCGCTTTTGCAATCTGGATGGCGAGATGGACTTCAGTACGAGCGGCGGTCTCAATTCCGCGCCGCCGGGCTTTATGCCGTGGTTTGACGTACCTTCACGCAAAACATCCGACATCACCGTGGTGTTCGGTCACTGGGCCGCGCTGGGTCTGGTGATGCGCGACAACCTGATCGGGCTCGATTCGGGTTGCGTGTGGGGCGAGGAATTGTCCGCGGTGCGACTCGCGGCAAATCCGGCCGAACGCACGCTGACCCAGGTCGAGTGCACGGACTGCCGGTCGTCAGCCAACTCGGGCAATTAGGCCCGGCCCGCTGCCCCAACTAAGCTGAACGCCCGTGCTGATCGACGTTGTCGATCAGCGTCCCTTCGTGCGACGCGGCTGCATCGGTGGCATTCGGAATGGCCGATGCTTCGCTTTCCAGAACGGCCGCGGCACGAGCAGGCGCGCCCGCTCCTTGCAAGCTGCGTAGCGCCGTTCCTACCGCCCGTTCCGCCTGCGCTGCCAGCGTGCGCCGGTCGGCGCCCGGCGCCAATGTCTCGCCCACATAGACATGCGCCGTCAGCGGACCGCCGCGCAGCAGCGCGTCGAGCGACTGGCCGAGCGACATGTCGCCGATATACGCTGGCGCGGTCGATTGCCGGCCCTGCGCATCTTCGTACATCAGACAGACCGGCTGCACCGGGCTCGCCGCCGACACTGCCGCCTGAAACATATTGGCGTGGAACGGCAGCAGCGTGAGGCCATCGGAGGTGGTGCCTTCGGGGAAGACGCACATCAGTTCGCCTGCGCTCAAACGGTCGGACAGTTCGTGCATGATCCGTTTGGCATCGCTGCGCTTTTCGCGCTGGATGAACACGGTCCCCAGTTGCTGCGCGAGCCAGCCCACCACCGGCCATTGACGGATCTCGGCCTTCGAGACGAACGGCGTCGGCCGCCATGCATTGATCACGTAGATATCGATCCACGAGATGTGATTGGCCACCACTAGCGCGCCGGCGTCGAGCCGCGCCCTGTCGTTATGGACGACGAGACGCATGCCGCACAGCCGCAGCATCTTCAGCGACCATGCGCGATTGAGCGCTTCCCGCTCGGCAGCGCTTGCGCGCGGAAACCGCGTTGCTACCGTGAACATGCCGTGCAGCAGATGTGCGATCAGCCGGGCCTTGCGAAATGCGAGCATGGATGCAGTCCTAAGTTAGCGCTGTTCGAATGCAACGTGTCCGGAGACGATCGTCGCTCGCACACGCGCCGGCAGTTCGTAGCCGAGGAACGGCGTGTTGTGCCCCTGGCTTTTCAGTACGCGCGGCTCGACGCGCCAGTGCGCGTTGCGATCGAAGATGCACAGATCGGCGCAGGCGCCCACTGCAATTCGGCCGGCTTCCAGCTTCAGCACGGCGGCCGGGGCTGCGGTGATACGGTTGAGCGCTTTAGCCAACGGTACGCCGGCCTCATCCGCCCACTTCACTGTCAGCGAGAGGAACAGCTCCAGACCCGTCGCGCCCGGCGTCGCTTCGGCGAAGGGCAACAGCTTTTCATCATCGTCGACGGGGGTGTGATCGGAGCAGATTGCATCGATTGTGCCGTCGGCCAGGCCCGAGCGAATCGCTTCGCGATCGCGCTGCGAGCGCAGCGGCGGATCAAGGCGGAACTGCGCGTCGAAGTAGCCGATGTCGAGGTCGATCAGGTGGATATGGTTCACCGTTACATCGCACGTGACCGGCAGGCCTTCTGCCTTGGCCGCGCGCATCAGTTCGATGCCGGCCGCCGAGGACAGGTGCGAGAGGTGCACACGTGCCCCGGTCACGCGGACCAGTTCGAAGATCGTATGGAGCGCGATGGTCTCGGCCGACACCGGCACGCCCGACAGCCCCAGCCGCGACGCCAGCGCCCCGCTCGCAGCGACGCCGCCTTTGCCCAGATATGCATCCACGGGACGCAGCCACACCGTGTAGCCATAGGTGTTCGCGTACTGCAGCGCGCGCAGCAGCACCTGCGTGTCCACCACGGGAACGTCCGCCTGCGAGAAACCGATGCAGCCCGCTTCGGTCAGCTCGACCATCTCGGTGATCACCTGGCCTTTGAGGCCCACCGTCAGCGCACCAAGCGGATACACGTACGCCTGGTTCAGATTGCGCGCGCGAAACTTGAGCATTTCAACAAGGCCCGGTTCGTCTAGCACCGGATCGGTGTCGGGCAGACAGACGAGGCTCGTCACGCCGCCCGCGAGCGCCGCGGCCATTTCCGATTCGAGCGTGGCCTTATGTTCGTAACCCGGTTCGCGCAGACGCGCGGCGAGATCGACGAGTCCCGGCGCGATCGACAGGCCCTTGGCGTCGATCGTCTTCGCCGCGTGGAAATCCGCGGGTGCTGCGCCGAGTGCGACGATCTTGCCTGCCGCAATAAAAATGTCCTGCTGCTGTTCAGTGCCGGCCGCCGGGTCGATCAGCGTGCCGCCTTGAATATGAATCTTCATCGCTGCCTTTGTTTTGCTCAGTCGTTGTTGCCAGCCACGATGCCCATCACGGCCATCCGCACCGCGATGCCGAACGTCACCTGATTCAGGATCACCGATTGCGGACCGTCCGCCACCTGCGAGTCGATCTCCACTCCACGGTTCATCGGACCCGGATGCATGACAATCGCGTCGGGTTTCGCCAGCGCGAGACGCTCGGGCGTCAGTCCCCAGCTCTTGAAGTATTCTTGCGCAGACGGCAGCAGCGCACCGCTCATCCGCTCGTTCTGCAGACGCAGCATGATGATGACGTCAACGTCCTTCAGGCCTTCGTCAAGGTTGTGGAACACCCGCACGCCCATCTGTTCCAGACCGCCCGGCAGCAACGTGCGTGGACCGATCGCACGCACTTCCGGCACACCGAGCGTGGTCAGCGCATGGATGTCCGAGCGCGCCACCCGCGAATGCAGGATGTCGCCAACAATCGCCACCCGCAGATTCGTGAAATCCTTCTTGTAGTGGCGAATCGTGTACATGTCGAGCAGACCCTGAGTCGGGTGCGCGTGACGGCCATCGCCGGCGTTGATCACGTGCACGTGCGGCGCGCAATGCTCCGCGATCAGGTACGGCGCGCCGCTCGAAGCATGGCGCACCACGAACATGTCCGCATGCATCGCCGACAGGTTGTTGATGGTGTCCAGCAGCGACTCGCCCTTGCTCGTCGACGACGCGTTGATGTTCAGGTTGATCACATCAGCCGACAAGCGTTTCGCGGCAATCTCGAAGGTGGTACGGGTGCGTGTCGAGTTCTCGAAGAACAGATTGAACACCGATTTGCCGCGTAACAGCGGCACCTTCTTGACCTCGCGGTCCGTCACGCTGACGAACTGCTCGGCGGTGTCGAGAATGTGCGTGACGATCTTGCGCGGCAGGCCTTCGATGGTCAGCAGATGCTTGAGCTCACCGTTTTTGGTGAGCTGCGGGTTGCCCTTCAGGAAGCCGTAGCGAAAGCGATCCGGCGACGGCGTAGCGCCGGTGGTGTCCTGAGGATCCTTGGGAACCTGAGTAGCGGTATTCATGGGGTACCTGAGTTGTTTTGAGTGCGTGCGCCGCGGCGGGCACGGCTCGCACCTCACGCTCAATCGACGCGTGCTTCGGTGTGAAATGTGAAACGCTGATCCGCGGTGTCATCGCGCGCCAGCACGAGGGTCGCCTCGGCCGGCACATCCACCACCCCGCCGACAAAACGCGCCGCCACCGGCAATTCGCGTCCGCCCCGATCGGCGAGCACGGCGAGTTCGACCGAAGCAGGGCGCCCATAGTCGTAAAGCTCGTTTAGCGCTGCGCGCACGGTCCGGCCGGTGTACAGCACGTCGTCTACCAGCACGATGCGGCGACTGTCCACTTCGAACGGCAGCGAGGTCGGACTTGCCTGCGCGTGCAGCCCTTTCTTCGCGTAGTCGTCGCGATGCAAAGCGACATTGACGACGCCGAAACTGCCGACGTTCAGATCTCGCGCGAGACGTTCCACGAGCCACGCGCCGCCGCTGTAGATGCCGGCGAGCACGACGCCGCTGGCGCCGCTGCGGTCACCGAGTTGTTCACCATAAGCGGCACGGATCTGTTCGAGCAAAGCGCGATACAGCGCCTCGGCGTCAATGGAACTCATGATCGTCGGAAAGTCCGTCTAGATATTGCTGGAGGATGATGCAGGCTGCTTCGGCGTCGAGCATGTCCGCGCGGCCATTGCCGGCTCGAATCCCGGCCTTCGCTTCGACCGACGAGTAGCGTTCGTCGATCCATGTCACCGGCAGGTTGAAGCGGCCGTTGAGCTGGTTGCCGAAGCGTTTTGCGAGTTGGGTCATTTCATGCGGTGCGCCGTCGGGATGCATGGGCAACCCGACCACCAGCGCATCCGGCTTCCACTCGGCGATCAGCTTGCCGAGTTCTTCGAAGCGATACTCGCGGTTACGGTTTTGCACCACTACCAGCGGCCGTGCGCTTCGGGTCAGCGAGTTGCCGACCGCCACGCCGATGCGTTTTTCACCATAGTCGAACGCCATCAGCGTTGCCGCCCATCCGGCCGGGCTACTCATCGCACATTGCCCCGCGAAATTCTATCCATCATGGCGACCGAAAAGGGCATATTCCTCAAGCTGTGGCTTTGTTGCCTCTCACACAAATATTGCGTACTGTATGAGATATGAACGTTAAGCGCGCATACCGATTCCGGTTCTACCCCACGCCCGAGCAGGAAATGATTCTTGCCCGGACGTTCGGGTGCGCGCGATTTGCCTATAATTATATGCTGCGACAGCGCACCGACGCGTGGTATGGACGTCAGGAACGCATGGGTTATCACGAAACCTCCGCGGCGCTTACCGAACTCAAAAAGAGCGAAGAGCACGCGTGGCTCAATGAGGTCAGCTCGGTCCCAGTGCAGCAGGCGTTAAGGCACCTGCAAACGGCCTTCGCCAATTTTTTCGCAGGGCGCGCAAAGTACCCGACCTTCCGACGGAGGGACGGCACGCAGTCGGCCGAATACACCACCAGTGCCTTCAAGTGGAACGGGAGCGTTCTCAGACTGGCGAAGATGAATGCGGCACTTGCAATTCGCTGGTCACGCACAATTCCCAAGGGCGCAAAGGTAACGACCGTCACTGTGTCGAAAGACGTGGCAGGTCGATACCACGTTTCAATGCTTTGCGACGACGTCGTGACCGCACGACCGGATACCGCTGGGAAGATCGGTATCGATCTCGGGCTTACGCATTTTGCCATTCTGTCTACGGGAGAAAAAATTGCCGCGCCGAACACGTTTCGAAAAAACGAGGCCCGGCTGGCAAAGCTGCAAAGGCGCCTCGCGAAAAAACAAAAGGGCTCGGCGAATCGCAGGAAAGCCAAGCTGAAAGTCGCGCGCATGTGTGCCAAGACAGCAGATTCCCGCAGGGACTTCCTGCACAAACTTTCGACTCGGTTGATAAACGAAAACCAAGTGATCGCCGTCGAAAGCCTGTCAGTCCGCAACATGCAAAGCAATCGTTGTATCGCGAAATCGATCGCGGACGCATCTTGGTCGGAGTTCGTGAGGCAACTTGAGTACAAGGCGCAGTGGTACGGACGATCGCTGATCGGTGTCGACCGCTGGTATCCCAGCTCGAAGCGCTGTTCCAGCTGCGGCCATACGGTCGCGAAAATGCCGTTAGATGTTCGCGCATGGACGTGCCTTGAATGCGGAGCAACGCATGACCGCGATATCAACGCCGCTCGCAATGTTTTGGCCGCCGGACTGGCGGTTTCAGCCCATGGAGAGGTTGTAAGTCCCATGTCTCTTTGAGGCATTGGCTAAGCTCTACGAAGTGGGAATCTTCTCCTTTCACGGAGAGGAGCAGTCAAGCGTGACCTGCTTCGCCCGAGAGCATCGAAAGGGAAATACCGAGCAGCGCGAGCGCGGCTTCGAGGCGTTCTTCGGCCGGCACGTCGAACACGATTTTCGGATCGGATTCGACGGTGAGCCAGCCATTCTTTGAGATCTCTTCCTCGAGCTGGCCCGCGGCCCAACCTGCGTGGCCGAGCGTGAGCAGAAAACGTTCCGGACCCGTCCCGCTCGCGACGGCCTCGAGCACGTCTTTGGAGGTGGTCATTTCCAGACCGCCGGGCACCGACATCGACGACGTATAAGGGCTGCCGTCTTTCGGATAATGCAGCACGAAGCCGCGCTCCGTTTGCACCGGGCCGCCGAAATAAACTGGGACATGCAGCAGGGGTTCGATCTCGAGCTTCAGATCGATGCGACTGAACAGCGCTTCCAGATCGATATCGGTCGGCCGGTTGATCACCAGGCCGAGCGCACCGCGCTCGCTGTGATCGCAAAGGTAGACCACCGTTCCTGAAAACGTAGGATCCGCCATGCTCGGCATGGCGATCAGGAACTGGTTAGTCAGATTGATGCGATCGGTACTCTTGGACATAGTTCGGATTTTAGCAAAGACGATGCGGAATGGCGGGCTTTGAGCGTAGGGCAGATCAGCTGCCGCGATCCATGAACTGCGGATCATGTTGCCACTCTATCACGCGCTTACACCTCGCCAACGGTGCGTATTCGGGTGCGCATCCGAGGGGTGCCGGTTCCTGCGTCCGCGCATGCAATCTGCAAGGCGGCTCAAGGGCGTCAGCCTTGCTCGATAGCCCGCGTCAGCGCGGCCAACGCAGGACCGGCGGCGGGCGGAGCAACGCCCGCGGCAATCTTGTGCAGCATGGCCCGCAACGCTTCAGCACCTTGCTCGAGCGCCTGTGCATCGGGCGCGCTCACGATCACGTGCGCACGCACCGCAGGTGTCGAGACACCGGCATGCGCGCGGCGGCGCCACGCGAGGCCGAGTGCGTCTGCGAGCAGCGCAACATGACCGAGGCCGAGCGCGCACGCAGCGGCGCCGAGACGATACGCGGCGTCGCCGGCCTGCAGCGCTTCGCTCGGATCGGCTTTTTCCAGTTGACCGGCGCCCCGCGCATGTTCAGCGAGCGCGGCGATGGCCGCGTCAGCCGTCTGCAGGAAATCTTCATACGCGTGCGCGTTGACAGTCAGCAGGCCCAACTCGCGGGTACGAGTCACGCCCAGGCCACCCGCGCCAAGGCCTTGCACCTCCGTCGCGCCCGCTTCCCACAACGCCTCCGACTCCTGGGTGGCGGCCACGTGCCAGTCCACGGTCAAGCCGTAATCGTGCAGCAGTTCGACGTGTTCGGCATCCTCCGCTGCAGCACCGAAGAGCGCGTAATCGCGCCAGAGCAGCGCCAGCGTCGCACGTACCAGCGAGCGCGAAGCGAGCGTCGAGCCGCGAGCGTGATCCGCCAGGGCGAGATTGCAGCGTGCGTGGAAGCGCCGCGCGTCTGCGTCCCCGACTAAGTGACCGCTCACGCGCAGCGAGCGGGCACATACCGAAGCGAGACGCCAGAAGTCGTAGGGATCGGGGCCCGCGAGTTCGGCGAGGCACGCGTCGAGTTCATCGAGCGCGGCGCGCGTCAGCGCAGCTACCGCGGCGCTGGCTGCTCCGTCACTCGAATGCGCCCGCAACACCGGCAACAAGGCCCGCTCGTAGCGAACCCGCAAGTGAGCGAGACGCTCCGCCGGCTGCGCGCTGAAGGACACGGGCGGCAACGGCCGCGCGGCCAGCGCAAAATCTTCGTAGGTGACCGTGAAGCCCGGCGTGCGCTGCGAAATCAGTGCACTGAGCGCCTGATAGTGGCCGTACAGAATCGGCGAGCAGGACAGCTCGCGCAGGTTGTGCCGCGTAGTTGCTGCACGGAAATCGTGCAAGGCCTCAGTGAACACCTGACGCGCGTCAGGTTCTTCGGGGGGGTCCGCAGCCGTTAATGGCGAGACCAGCACCAAGGCATCTGCCAGCTTCTGCGCCCCGAGCCAGCCCGCCTCGCGGAAAGCCTGCGCCGCGCGCAACAGCGCAGCCGCCGTGTCGCCGCGCTGCTCGAGCGCAAGCTGCGCCTCAGCGAGCGCGAGTTCCGCGGAACGGACCGATCCGCCACGCGGGTTGGGCAGTGCGTCGAAAGAGGCAGGTGATGCGGATCGAGGGATCATGGGCAGGCGACATGAACACGGACAAGCCGACGAACGCGATCACGCCGCCCGTCGGGACGCGCGACGCTTGCGACGGTCAGATCTGGACCATCTCGAAGTCTTCCTTGCGGGCTCCGCATTCGGGGCAGGTCCAGTTAATGGGAACATCTTCCCAACGCGTGCCCGGCGCGATTCCTTCATCTGGCAATCCAGCTTCTTCGTCGTAGATCCAGCCGCAGATCAGGCACATCCAGCTTCTATATTCCATTCTTGTGTCGCGTCAAAAAGAGCGTTGAAACGAGAGCCATGATGGTACCGTGTTGCCGCCCCAATGCCTAGCAATCGAAAGTCGCCACGTTGACGTGCCGCAGGCGCTCGGCAGACGAAGCTGGACAAGGCGCGGCGCGATGCCCCGATTCAGTGCGCAAAGTCCTCTGCGGATGCGAAAAAACGCCCCGTTAGCGCTTTAGGCCGCATAATTGAGGCGACTGCGCCCACGCTGCGCGCTTACATACGCCTACTTCCTGCCAACCATTTTCATGCCCAGCGACACGCCTCCGATCGTTCTCACCTTCGGCCTCTCCGATCCGACGGGTGCCTCCGGCCTGCAAGCCGACCTGATGACGCTAGCCAGCATGGGCTGCCACGGCGTCAGCGTGCTGACGGGTTTCACCGTGCGCGACTCGGCAAACTGTGACGAAGTCACCGGGCTGGATCCGGAAGTCGTTGCAACCCAGGCGCGCATGCTGCTCGAAGACATGCCCATCGCCGCCTTCAAGGTAGGAGCCGCCACGCGAGCGGAAGTGGTGAGCGCAATCGCCGAAGTCGTGGCCGACTACGACGATATTCCGCTGATCCTCGCTCCCGATTTCACGCTGGACGACGAGCACGTGCTCGCCGCCGACGAACTGCGCGAGGCGATTGCCGACCTGCTCGCACCGCAAACCACGTTGCTTGTGGCCGATCACGCCACCCTGCTCGCGCTCGCGCAGCCGGACGGCGACGCCGAGGCGCCGAGTCTCGACGCGGCAATCTCGCACCTACTATCGCAAGGCTGCGAATACATCCTGTCCACGGAAACCGGCACTCACCGGCTCGTCAATACGCTTTTCAGCGACGACGGCCAGTTGCGTCAGGATATGTGGGACCGTGGCCCGCACCGCATCATGGGTTTGACCGACACGCTGGGCGCTGCTATTGCCGCATTGCTGGCCAACGGTCAGGACCCGGCCGAAGCTGTGCGCGAAGCTCAGGAGTATCTGTATCAGGCCATGCGCAACGCGTTTCGTCCCGGGATGGGGGCCTATCTGCCGGACCGGTTTTTCTGGGCCCGCAGTAGCGATGAAGAAACGCCGCTGGGTAGCGCGAAGGATGCGCCGCCGGGAGAAGCGCGGCACTAGGCGATGCGGGGCGGGGCCGGTCGCGGGCGGCCGGTACGCCCTGGATTATTTCCTGCGCTTACCTCTCAAGCTTACGCAGCACCGACTCCAGCCTTTCATGGGTTTCTGCGCGCCGCTCAAGACAGCGCCGCCGACAGCATTGGCCGATGCCTTCTCCCCTGACGGACATCCTCAAACTTAGCTGTTTCAGGCCCTCGCCGGGCTAGCCTCCTTTGGCACCGCTTCGCTCCCACCACATCCGGCCAGTCGCGTTACGAATCATCACGTACTCACGTTGGCACGCGGTGTTCAAGCAGAAAATTCGCACACCCTGATTACAAACGTAATCAAACGTTACAACTGGATTGCTTATCAGCCAGTAGAATTTACGAACTGTAATGTCGCCGGCGCCCCTTATGCCACCTCGGACCCCGTCTTTTCACACGCCTCAGGGCGATCACGCGTGCGCGATCGGTTCCCGCCGCAACGAACATTCGAATAGGCGCCCCGGTCAGTTGACCGGCATCGCCCTCCGCGGGAATCTTTAAAGTGGACAATTCACACGCCTACGTCCACTCCCCTTCTGACGCCAGCCCTGACCTCCCGGACACCGGACATGGCGCTCGAACCACCCCCGAAGCAAGCAAATCCGTGGCGTCCGCCAAGCCTGCACAAGCGTTCCTGCAACGCGTCAGCGGTTCGGTAGACGTCCAGGACCGCGCGCGGATGTTCCAGCAGAAGGCCGTCACGGTCTGGCTCACCGGTTTGTCCGGGGCCGGAAAATCGACGATTGCGTATGAACTGGAACGAGAGCTCATCGCCTTGGGTCACCCGTGCTATGTGTTAGACGGCGACAACGTCCGGCACGGCCTGGCCAGCGATCTTGGTTTCAGCAAAGAAGACCGGCGCGAGAATATCCGCCGCGTGGCGCATGTTGCCCAGTTGATGAACGATGCAGGTCTGATTGTGATTACCGCGTTGATTTCGCCGATGGGCGAAGATCGAGCCATGGCGCGCGAGATCATTGGGTCTGACCGGTTTGTCGAGACCTACCTCTCCGCTTCCGTGGATGACTGCGCGCGGCGCGATCCCAAGGGTCTGTATGCCAAAGCCCGGGCTGGCGCGATCACGGCGTTTACCGGTGTATCCGCGCCCTACGAGGCTCCGGCCAACCCGGAGTTACGCGTGGATACCGCGACGCAGAGCAAAGACGCGAGCGTGGCGGGGATCTTCGACTACCTGCATGAGACGTATCTCCTGAAGCCCTAAAGATCGATCTGGCTTCGGAAACGAAAAAACCCGCATCGCTGCGGGTTTTCTCTTTTGGGGAGCACGCCTTGCAGCGCACCTCCCCCATGTGTTTCGATACGAGGCTCCCGAAGGAGCCCCATCCGAAATTACATGTCCATGCCCATGCCGCCCATGCCGCCCGGCATTCCGCCGCCGCCCATCGGAGCATCTTCCTTCGGCAGTTCGCAAACAGCTGCGTCAGTCGTCAGCAGGAGACCTGCCACCGATGCTGCGTTTTGCAGTGCCGTGCGCGTGACCTTCGTCGGGTCCACAACACCAGCGTCGACCAGGTCGACGTACTCGCCGGTTGCTGCGTTGTAGCCGTAGTTGCCCGTGCCTGCTGCAACTGCTGCCACCACGACGCTGGCTTCTTCGCCGCCGTTCGTGACGATCTGGCGCAGCGGTTCTTCCATTGCGCGCAGAACAATCTTGATGCCTGCGTCTTGATCGGCGTTAGCGCCCTTCAGACCGGCGATTGCCGTACGAGCGCGGATCAGTGCAACACCGCCGCCGGCCACAATGCCTTCTTCCACAGCTGCGCGCGTTGCGTGCAGTGCGTCTTCGACACGTGCCTTCTTTTCCTTCATTTCGACTTCGGTCGCAGCGCCGACCTTGATCACTGCAACACCGCCGGCCAGCTTGGCCACGCGCTCTTGCAGCTTTTCACGGTCGTAGTCCGACGTTGCTTCTTCGATTTGCGTGCGAACTTGCTTCACGCGCGCTTCGATGTTGGCACCTTCGCCAGCGCCGTCGATGATCGTGGTGTTTTCCTTGCCCACTTCGATACGCTTCGCTTGACCCAGTTCAGCCAGCGTTGCCTTTTCGAGCGTCAGGCCGGTTTCTTCAGCGATAACTTGACCGCCGGTCAGGATCGCGATGTCTTCCAGCATGGCCTTACGACGATCGCCGAAGCCCGGAGCCTTGACAGCAACAGTCTTCAGAATGCCGCGGATGTTGTTCACAACCAGCGTTGCCAGTGCTTCGCCTTCGACGTCTTCTGCGATGATCAGCAGCGGACGGCCAGCCTTGGCGACTTGTTCCAGAACCGGGAGGAGGTCACGAATGTTCGACACCTTCTTGTCGTGCAGCAGCACGAACGGGTTGTCGAGCACAGCAACTTGCTTGTCCGGATTGTTGATGAAGTACGGCGACAGGTAGCCGCGGTCGAACTGCATGCCTTCAACCACGTCCAGCTCGTCTTGAAGCGACTTGCCGTCTTCAACCGTGATGACGCCTTCCTTGCCGACCTTGTCCATTGCTTCAGCGATACGGTCGCCGATCGACGAGTCGCTGTTTGCCGAAATCGCGCCAACCTGAGCGATTTCCTTGTTGGTCGTGCACGGCTTGCTGATCTTGCGCAGTTCTTCGATAGCTGCAGTCACAGCCTTGTCGATACCGCGCTTCAGGTCCATCGGGTTCATGCCCGATGCGACGTACTTCATGCCTTCGCGAACGATGGACTGGGCCAGGACCGTTGCGGTCGTGGTGCCATCACCTGCGTTGTCGCTGGTCTTGGAAGCCACTTCCTTGACCATTTGCGCGCCCATGTTCTGGAGCTTGTCTTTCAGTTCGATCTCTTTCGCGACCGACACACCGTCCTTGGTGACCGTCGGGCCGCCGAAGCTGCGTTCCAGGACAACGTTGCGGCCCTTCGGACCCAGCGTGACCTTCACAGCGTTCGCGAGGATGTTCACGCCTTCAACCATCTTGGCACGGGCGGAATCACCGAATACGACGTCTTTAGCTGCCATCTTCTAACTCCTTGAATTCTTGAGATATAACCGGGTAAGTAGCGCTTTGCGCTTACTTCTGCACCACGGCCATGATGTCTTCTTCGCGCATCACGAGCAGTTCGCTGCCGTCGACCTTAACGGTCTGGCCTGCGTACTTGCCGAACAGGACGCGGTCACCAACCTTCACGTCGAGCGCGATTTGTGCGCCCTTGTCGTCACGCTTGCCCGGGCCGACTGCCAGAATTTCGCCTTGATCCGGCTTTTCTGCTGCGGCTTCGGGGATCACGATGCCCGACGCGGTCTTGGTTTCTTGATCCAGACGTTTGACGATCACGCGATCATGCAAAGGACGAAGGTTCATACATACTCCTCTCTTGATTGAGACTGAAGAACGCTGAGAAAACCCGGCTGGCTGGGCCAGCCGGCGATGTTGTTAGCACTCTCGTGCAGCGAGTGCTAATTATATGGACGGGTGGTGACAAATTCAAGAAGGATGGGGGTGGGAATTTTTTGCGGGGGTGGGATCCGCTCGGCCCCTCGCATAATTAGCGGGTAAACCCTATGCAACATGAGCGAAGCACCGCCAACCTCGTCATCGCGTGCTGGCGACGCTGCACCACTGATACGGATACGTACCTTGTCCGATATGCCCGTGAAAAATCCTGCATGATCCGGCGTCAAGCAAGAATCCGTAGTCGGCTAACGCTCTACCCGAGTCAGTGAGTTCCGCTGAGTTCTTCGCTGTGTCCTCGCGACCATCAGTCCAGTAACCAGGTATTAGCGCGTACACAGGACCACCTCGCGTCCTGGCGATATCGTGAACCTTGTTGTCATACGCCGGCCGCGTCTGCGGGAACGCCGACCTGATCGAAGCGAATGCAACCGTATTGGGGAACATCGGCACCAGCCAGGCGAGCGGCGGATCGCCGGCAGTAAGCAGCACGGTCGTTTTCTCCGGGTCGGGCAGTGGCGGCACGTCCACATCGAACATTTTCTTGGCCCACAGATCATGTCCCCACGAATGCGCGCCTCCGACGAGCACGACGATGGAGCAGACCACCAACAATACCGTCGCCAGGTTCCGCGCAACCCGATACGCAAGCAACTGTGTGAGCAGCAAATAAATAAAGAGAGGAAGGCAGAGCTCGATGGGCACCAGATATCGCTGGATACTGAACACCTTCAGCCATACGAGATACCCGATTACGACATAGGCGACCACCGGGCGGGCGGTAGACGGCAGCCTCGTCATCGAAACGCCTTTGCGAGCTCGCACAAAAGCCGCGATCATCCACCACCAGAAAATGACGTACGCAACGGCCCAGATTCCTTGATGCAGTCTCGCCTGTCCAACCCGGTAGGGATTAATTGAGAAGACGAACGGAAAAGCCACTGCTTCCCAGATGCTGCTTGGGAACCATCTGGTGTCGACGGCCCCTACCTTCGCCGTCAATGCGCTCGGGAAGACGGAACTGAACTGCGGATAAAGAGGGTTGCCATACAGGTGCCATAGATTTGCAAACCAGTAGCCGCCCGTCGCAGCCAAACCCAGAAGTACGCCAACCCCGAAGACGAACGAAAGTCGCAGCCGTGCAATCGCAGTTGTCGGGACACACAGCAGTCCTGCACATACCGCGACCGAATACACGACGTTTGTGAGCTTCAGCCCCGCCCCCATACCGGAAATCACGCCCGCGACTGCAATGATTAAAACGACACGCGCACTCGCCCCGGTAAGGCGGGACCAGACTGTCATCACGATCAGCAGTGCGCCCAAGCTAAAGAGCGATGTCGTGTTGTCGCCCATCGAATTGCCTATGGCCGACATGAAGTTTGCGGTAAGGCAGCCCGCGAGCGCCAGCCAGAACGACGTCCTGTTCCGCTCCTGCTCCGGCAGATTGGCAAGCGCCTGGTGACATATTCCAAGCAGCAGCACAAAGTTGAGGCCGTGCACAACACCCATAATGAATCCCACCACCATCGCGGGGAGGTGCATCGCCATCAGGTAGTACGGGACATCCAATAACGGGTTGAAATAACTCTGCATTCCGGCTGGCGCCAGATCGATGGACATCTTTCCATGCAGTAATGCGAACGCGTTATACAGGTGATAATTGCGGATGTCCCAGTTCGAATCCGCACCCTGTGTCAGCGAATAGATGCCGAATATCAACGGCACAATCCAGCATGCGATCAATAGGGATCGAGCGCTGTTCATACGCGGCAGAAAAGGCCAGCTCTGGCGCGCGGTGACATTTGTATTCATCTCGTTTTATGCCAATGAGGTATCAGATTACCTTTTGAAGGCCCACAGCTTCGCGGCAAAGAAGTTAACAAATAACCCCGCGACCGAACCGCAAGCCACGGCAATCAGAGGGATCAGTCGTCCACCGTGGATGGTAAGCACAACGGTCGAGTAGGCTGCATAGTTCACGCTGGCGCCGCCGAGCATGGACAAAAGATAGCGCCACCATTCGACCCACGCCGATCTTTGCGCACGCTCGCGGAAGGCATGCCGCCTGTTGATGCGCCACGTCACCCAGACCGCCGCCATGAACGAAACGCCCCGTCCTGCGAACAGGCCCAGGCCGCAGGCAAGCGCGAGGTACAGAACTCCGGCATCGACAACGAAACCGATCACGCCCGCGATGGCGAACCGGATGAATTGACTGCCGATCACGAGTGTTTTGGTCCTGGAGTGGCCAGATAAGCCAGGCGCTTGGTTTCAGCCCGTCCGTGAGTAACGGTGTCGAGTACGATGCCACAAACCAGCAGGATGCCGCCGAACAGCATGAGCGCCACACACAGCAAGGCAGTCGGAAGGCGCGGTACGAGTCCCGTCTGCAGGAATGTCTGCAGGAGCGGTATCGCCAGCAAGACTGAAGCGATCGCGCACAATAGAGAACCCGAGGAAAAAAACGCGAAAGGTTTTTCGGACTTCAGAAGCTTGACGATGGTGACCAGGATACGGAAGCCGTCGCGGTAAGTATTCAGCTTGCTGGCCGAACCTTCCGGGCGCGACCTGTAGACGGTAGCGACTTCCGACACGGGCATCCTGAGTTCCAATGCATGCACGGTAAGTTCGGTTTCCGTTTCAAATCCAGACGCATGAGCCGGGAAAGACTTGACATAGCGCCGCGAGAAAACGCGAAAACCCGAAAGCATGTCCGTAAACGTACTCCCGAAGACCGAAGAGACGCATCGGGTCAGCGCAACATTGCCGAACCGATGACCGAACCGGTACGCAGACTGTTCTTCACTGATACGCGTTCCCACAACCATGTCCAGGCCTTCATCGAGAAGCGCTGCGACCATCCCTGGCGCCGCATTGGCATCGTACGTATCGTCACCGTCGACCAGCACATAAACGTCCGCCTCTACATCCGCAAACATGCGCCGGATAACGTTGCCCTTGCCTCGCAGCGTGACCTTTCGAACGGTTGCGCCCGCCGCTTGCGCGGCTTCAATGGTTCCATCCGTGGAGTTGTTGTCGAAGACGAACACCTGAGCGCCCGGCAACGCTTCCCTGAAGTCGCGTATCACGTTCGGAACCGTCAAGGCTTCGTTAAGGCAGGGGATCAAAACTGCGATTCGACAGGTGGACGATGCGGTCATTCGATTTGGGCTGAGATAAAGGGTCGATCAGGCGACGGAATGATCCGCCGGGTCGCGTTGCGGTCGACAGGCGGTCTGGCATTCCTGCCACTACCCCCCGTCAGCCTGATTCTTACGAGAACCGTGGGAGTATAGGGACCACTTTCATTGCGTGCAATGAGACCAAAACGACAATTCGTGTGACACGGAAGGCGCGGTCGCGTTGAAATCGTCGGATTTGTGGCAACTAGCGTAGGACGCGGGCCAGCGAGCGGCTCACTTCTCTGCTATTTCGGGTGGCCTATCGAAAGCAACCGCTTGATTGGAGATTCTATTTTGCAAAAATAGAATTCTGCCTTTTGCATCGTTTTCAATCGGCGGCAATTTCATCGTTCATATTTTCCGATTCGCCGGCGTGCCCTCCAAACTTGCAGTTCCAAAAGTGGCGCGCGCGCAACACGAACCGCCAAGTGTAAGAGGACGTTACCCCTGGATTTCAAGCTCATTTTTTGTTCCTGCCCTGCCGCTTCGCCATCTTCATACGCAAGCTCGCCATTCGCCGCGCGACGCTACACGGCTGCGCGACATCCAGCCAGTTTTTCCGCCCCCGTTTAACCTCCCCGCAGTCCATTTTCATTTCGTAACAAACCGCGCGCGTTCGTAACCGGGACTTGCTCTAGATTTTGGGTACCGGGATTCACTCCCATGTTTGATTCACGTTCTTCAATCTGCGAAGTCATCGCACATTCCAACGTGCCGGCTACCTCTGCAACTCTGCCACGGCTGTGACCCGGTCAGACGCGCAGATTGCAATGGCTATCGTTTCAATCACAAACAGGCCTAGGGGACGCGATGAGCTGCAAAGCTCGCCTGCCCACTGGCATCAAGCCAACGGGTGGAACCGCGCGCGTTCCCGTGCATCGTTGCTTGTCAGGTCGCACTCCTAATTGTCAAAGAGGTGAGGTTATGGTGAACAAGGTGCAAACATCCGCGTCCGATCTAGGCGCTCCCCGCGGAGGCACGTCCTCGGGGCTGTCGCGCTGGTTCAGCGGACAGTCGATCGCACGGCTCGCCGGCTTCGGCGTGGTGATCTTCATCGCGTGGACGCTGCTTTCGATGGTGATGCCGCCTATGTTCTTCCGCTCCTCGCAACGGGCCGTGGTCGATGTACCCACCACTCTCGTCACCACACCGATTGAAGGCACGGTCGCATCGCAGCGGCTGCACATCGGAGACCGGTTTCATGCCGGCGATGCACTGGTGGATATCCAGAACCAGAACGTCGACCGCTCGACGCTCGTCGAACTGACCAGCAAAAGGATGGAACTCGCCCAGCAATACGATGCAGTCAGCACGCAACTCGATGCATCGCGTATCCGCCTTGCCACCGCCGATCAGCAAATGACCAAGTATCAGGCGGCCACGCAGAAGATGAACGACGCCACCCTTTCCGGCATCCGCTCGAAACTGGCCATCGCCAACACACAGATCGACGCACAGCAGGACATCGTCAACCGCGACTCGACGCTGGCCGCGGCCGGCGCAATCAGCGGGTCGGTCAGCGACACCTCGAAATACCAGCTATCCGAGTTACAGAATGCGAAAGCCGCGATACAGGCGGAACTGCAGGCAGCCGAGACGGATAGCCAGGCGTCGAAGAACAAGGTCTTCTTCGACGACAAGGACAACGGCGTATCCACGCTCGCCCACGAGCGCGAAGATCTGCACAACACGGTGGACCAGTTGACCGCGCAGGCAAGCGCACTCCAGCAATCGCAGAGCACCATCGATCAGTTGATCGCCAAGGAACGCGACCGGGTCGACCGCATGTCCAATTTTGAAATCAAGGCTTATGGCGACGGTGTCGTCAAGGACGTGCTGGCTCCTCCGGGCACGCAGGTAAGCGCCGGCGCAACGTTGATTCGCGCTGTCGATTGCTCGCGCGCCCAGGTCGTCGCCGTCTTTCCGCGCAGCCTCAGCGACAGCCTGCTGCCAGGCACGCGTCTGAAGGTACGTGTCGATGGCGTCGACCATCCGGTTGGCGCTTCCGTCACCGGGCTCTTGCCGCGTGCGTCCGATGGTGACCAGGCCCGCTACTTCGTGCCGTTCCCATCAATCGAATCCAACGAGATCTACGCACTCGCCACTTTCGACAAGCCACTCGATGCGAATGCACAAGGTGATGCGGTGCAAAGCGGCAGCGTTCAGGGCAACAACGCGCCGGGTGACGGCACGCAAAGCGGCTCGTGCAAGCTGGGCCAATGGGTGCATGTAAGCATCGACCGGCCTTGGACGAACCGGCTGCAGGCCTTCCTTGGCGGCCACATGCCGGGACTGTCGTCCGGCGGCAGCCAGTCGTGATTCGTGTGTCTCGGCGCGGCCCGGAGGTCGTCATGCGAAGTTTTTCGACACGGTTGCGGATACAGGCGTTAGAGGCGCTCGCTATGCTGATCTCCCTGGTAATTTTCCTGTCGCCCGCCCCTGCCAGGGCTGCGGATTCCCCCGCGCAGCAACAGAAAATGCTGGAGACGGGCTGCGACGCACTCGTCCATCAGGTCGCTGCGATACCCGGCAACGGACCGGCGTTTGTGCAGAGCTATGAAGCCGCAGATGGCCAACCGCTCGCTCCCGCCTTGCAAAACGCCGCCTTCGTCTACGACAACGCGCTCGCCAGTATTGCGCTCGTCGCTTGCGGCAAGACCGCAGAAGCGCGACGGATTGCCGATGCATTGGTCCTCGCGACCTCACATGACCGCCACTACCACGACGGACGTTTGCGCAACGCGTATCGTGCCGGAGCCGCCAGTCACGACCCGCTCGAGTTGCCGGGATGGTGGGACGCGCCCGCGAATCGGTGGGATGAAGATGCGTATCAGGTCGGCTCGGCCACCGGTAATGTCGCGTGGGCCGCGTTAGCTCTCATGACGCTGTACGACACCACGCACGACCGGCGCTATCTCGATGCCGCGGCTTCGCTGATGAACTGGGTCGCCACCAACACCTTCGATGCTGGACCGCCCGATGGTTTTATCGGTGGCTATTTCGGCGAGGAGCCGCAGCCGCTGCGGCAGTCGTGGAAGTCGACAGAACAGAACGTCGATACGTACGCCGCTTTCAGTTGGCTCGCGCGCGCAACCGGCGACTCGCATTGGACAGCGCAAGCCCAACACGCGCGAGATTTCGTCGCGGCCATGTGGAACGCGCAGGAAGGACGCTTCAACATCGGCACACAGAATGATGGCCGCACGCTCAATGCGGGTCCATCGGCCATCGACGCCGAGCTATGGCCATTGATCGCACTGCCAGGCAACGCCACCAGCGGCTGGGACCACTCAATCGACTGGACCCTGCAGCATCACCGCACCGGCGCCGGCTTTGGCTTCAACGCCGCACCCGATGGCATATGGACTGAAGGCACCGGGCAAGCGGCTTTGGTGCTGCAAGCCCGAGGACACGGTCAGGATGCGGTGCCGCTGTGGGACGTATTGCTCAGTCAACGCGCCCCGTCCGGACTGCTGTATGCCACACCGAACGAGCGCATCCGTACGGGCCTCGCGATCGGGCCCACCTCGAAGAACGCGGATTTCGACTACTTCCACCTGCCTCACCTGGGCGCTACCGCCTGGGCTGTGCTGGCGGCAGCAGGATGGAATCCTTTTACGGGCCGCAGGCTCGGCGCCTGACTGGATACGCTGCCATGTACGAACAATTCTTCGATACCAGCACGCTGTTCAATATCAATCTGGGTACGCTCGCGATCGTGACGGTGCTCTGCCTCGTGTCGGATCGGCGTCGCACTTTCGACCGGATCGTCGTCGGCAGCGTGACGGCCTTTCTGCTCGTCAACTACCTGCTATGGCGCAGCACCTCGACGTTGCCCGAATTCAAACCGGAACTCGCGAGCGTCTGGCCATATTGCTTCTTCGCGTTCGAACTGCTGACCGTGACGTACACGCTGTTCTCGATCGTCGTGCTGACGCGCAGTTCCGACCATAGCGAGCGGGCCAACCGTGGCGAAGCGAAGCTCAGGCGTAGCCCAGCCGTGCCGGCCGTCGACATCTTCATTGCCACGTATAACGAAGGCCTCGACGTGCTCGAGAAAACCATCGTTGCCGCTTTGGCTGTCGACTATCCGAACTTTAAGGTGTGGGTGCTCGACGACACACGTCGCGACTGGTTGCGCTCGTTTTGCGAGGAAGTCGGCGCGCACTATCTGACGCGTCCCGACAATACGCACGCAAAAGCCGGCAATCTCAACAACGGCCTGCAGGCAACCGCAGCGCTCACCAACGCGCCCTACATCCTCGTGCTCGATGCGGATTTCGCGCCGCAGCGAAACATCCTCATGCGGACCATCGGCCTCTTTGACTCGCCTGATATCGGTGTCGTACAGACTCCGCAGTTCTATTACAACGCCGATCCGATCCAGTACAACCTGCGTTCGACCGAGTGCTGGGTCGACGAACAACGCGTCTTCTTCGACGTGTTTCAACCCGCGAAGGATGCCTGGGGCGCGGCCTTTTGCGTCGGCACCTCGTTCGTCGTGCGGCGCGATCTGCTGAATCTGATCGGCGGATTTCCCACTGGCACAGTGACGGAAGACATCCACCTGACGTACCGGCTATTGCCGCGCGGCTACAAAACACGCTGGCTCAACGAGCGGCTAAGCGTCGGACTGTCTGCCGAAGGACTGCCTGAATACATCACGCAGCGAAGCCGCTGGTGTCTGGGCACGATACAGGTAGCACTCCTGCCGGACGGACCGTTTCGTGGCAAAGGCTTTGCGTTCATGCACCGGTTGCACTATCTGCACGGCATGCTGCACTGGTTCAGCCGTCCGTTCATTCTGATGATGCTGGTGGCGCCGCTCCTTTACTGGTACCTCGGGATTCCCTCGATCTACACGAACCCGGCGGAATTCCTCGCTTACGGCACACCCGCGCTGCTCGCATTCTGGTTTTACAGCAGCTGGATTTCCGGCTCGCGCACGCTGCCGGTGTTTACCGAAGTCACGCAGATCGTCGCGGCGTTGACCGTCAGCGCCACGCTGGCGAGTGCGCTCCTCAGACCGTTCGGACGTCCCTTCAAGGTCACCAACAAGGGCCTTGATCGTTCACGCGTCGTCGTGCACGCCAAGCTGGCTGGTTTTTTCGGCAGCCTGATTGTGCTGTCGTCGCTGGGCCTCGTGCGCTCGCTGCTCGACAATCCCGGCGCTCCTGGCTTCGCCTTCAATGTCGTGTGGACCGCCATCGCACTCGCGCTGTATCTGGTGTCGTTGCTCGTCTGCATCGAGTTGCCGCGTCCACGAAAGGAAGAGCGCTTTCCGTTCGATGCCACCGCGCGGCTGAATGTGAACGGCATCGAATTTCCCGGCAACACGCGCGACCTTTCGTGCAGCGGTGTCGGCATGATCTGCGGGCGCGCACGTGACATCCCCGACGGCGCCGAAGGCTGGGTGAAGATCGAGCCAGCTGGCTGGGTCGCGTGCCGGGTCGTGCGTCATCAGGGCGATTTCATCGGGCTCGAATTCAATCACATCAAGGCGACGCGTCACGCGTTGATCCGGCTGCTATTCAGCGAGACGCCGGTCAACCTGGCGAGCAAGGCGAAGCGCCGCATGGCGCTGGCGAGATTGCTACAACGAGCGTTCCTCGGCTGAGGACGCAACAGCATTCTCCACCGCACTTCTCAGCTTTTGCGAATCGGAAATCAGAAGAATGAGGATCAGCATGCATAAGTCCTGTCTCTCGATGATCTGCCTGAGCCTGCTCACTGCATGCTCGTTCGAACCGACCTATGAAAGGCCGGCTGCCCCAGTCGCCGGTACCTACCCGAACGGCCCCGAATACCAGTCGGGATCCTCCGGGCAAAATGGCGGTAACGGCGCCGGGCCGGCCGCGGATATCGGCTGGCGCGACTTCTTTGCCGATCCGCGCCTGCAACGCCTGATTTCGATTGCATTGCAAAACAACCGCGACTTGCGTATCGCGACGCTAAACGTCGAGGATTTGCGCGCAAAGTATCAGATTCAACGTTCGACCCTGTTTCCGACCGTCGATGCGCTGGCCAACTCGACCACGCTGCATCAACCGGGCGCGCTGCAGTATGCGGGCGAGCCATCGACCATCTATAGCGTAGGCGTCGGTGTGACCTCCTATGAACTGGACTTCTTCGGGCGCGTGCGCAGCCTTAAGGATCAGGCGTTACAGCAGTACTTCTCGACTGAACAGGCGCGTACCAGTGCGCAGATCACGCTGGTTGCCGAAGTCGCAAACGCGTATCTGACGTGGGAAGCGAATCAGGAACTGGTGGCGCTGGCGCAGGCAACCTTGAAGTCGCAGAAGGAAGGCTATGACATGATGACGCGCCGGGTCGAGGGCCGCGCGGCCTCGCAACTCGATCTGGAGCGCGCGCAAACCCAGGTGGAGACGGCCGATACGGCACTCGATGAATACCGTCGCCAGGCGGCGAAAAGCGAAAACGAGCTGACGCTGCTCATCGGCAGGCCGATTCCGAACGATCTTCCGCCTGCGCGTCCGCTCGAAGCACAAGGCATTCTGGCGGACCTGCCGGCAGGCCTGCCGTCCGATCTGCTCGAGCGCCGGCCTGACATCATCGCAGCGGAAGACCAGCTCAAGGGCGCGAACGCAAATATCGGCGCGGCGCGCGCGGCATTCTTTCCGCGCATTACCTTGACTGGTACGTTTGGTGTCCAAAGTACTTCGCTCGCGGGGCTCTTTTCCAGTGGTCTTGCGTGGAGCTTTGCGCCCCAGGTCACCTTACCGATCTTCGACGCCGGCTCGAACAAGGCGAACCTGGCCTCCGCAAATGTCGAGAAAAACATCTACGTGGCGCAGTACGAAAAGACCATTCAGACGGCCTTTCGCGAGGTATCGGATGGGCTGGTGGGACGCACCACCCTGGATAGCGAGGCACGCAAGGAGCAGACGCTCGTCGACACCACGTCGAAGAGCTATGATCTTTCGATGATGCGTTACCGCGCAGGCGTAGGGGATTACTTCGATGCGCTCGATACTCAGCGTTCGTTGTTTGCCGCGCAGCAGACGCTGGTTGAAGTGCGTCTGGCGCGTCTGACCAACCTCGTCACGCTCTACAAGGCACTCGGCGGCGGATGGACTGAAACGACTGCGCAGGCCGCGCAGCCGGCGCCGGTGGCGGCTGTCGCGCCGGCTGTCGCGCCTCGGGCTGCGCCGGCTGCGGCGCCCAGGGTTGCGGCTGCGGCGGCCGCTGCGCCGACGGTTGTTACTACACCATCGGCTGCGCCTGCCACTGCGTCGACCGCCGCACCTGCACCTCCAGTTGTCGTTGCCTCGCCCGCTCCGCAGCCCGCGCCATCCGAAACACAGCATCGAATGTTCGCCCCGATCCAGTCCAGCAGCAACTGACACGGCAGCGCATTGCCAAACTGGCGGTAGCGGCCGCGACAGACACAGGGCCGCAGCTACACCATCCTGTCCAGACATGCCCATACGGCGCCGTCGATCTCTTCGGCGTCGTATGTCATCGCGCGGGCACCCTCGAGGCACGCGTTAGAGGTAGTCAGGCGCCGCACCACCTGCCCGTTGACGTCGAATCGCCACCCGTGTTCAGGACATGCGATCAACCCACCCGTCACCCGCCCACGCGACAGCTCCGCCCCCCGGTGCGGGCAATGGTCACGCCACACATGCACGTCCCCTTCCGCGTCTCGCCACACCACAAGCTGCCTGTCCTGGACCACGCACCCTAGCGCAGTCTCCTTGCCGACCTCCGCAGACTGGCAGACAAGCTCCCAGCCCTTCCGCTGATGTGATATGTGGGTCATCGTTTACATGATTATCGTATGACTGTCCGGCGCAACCCGGTCTGGACAGGTGGCCCGAACGGTACAACAATGGGCGTGCGCATCCGGACGGCCGCACCAGGACGAAACGCCTTGCCGCAGCCTCTGCGATGCACTGGATTTACTGGGAAAAGAACGATCCGCCCACTGAATCGTATTACTAACTTCGCATCGATAGACTATCTGTCGGCGTCGAGACATCCGCGAAACGGCCGTCTCGACGCGCTCGCATTATAAATTCCGGCTTAAGACGCGATTTCGCGGCATGTAGAAATATTTGTGGGCAACGTATGAACGAATCCGCACGCGACGCTGAGACCGATGCGCTTCTCGCGAAACTTAAACGGGAAAATGCGGAGCTTCGCGAGGAGCGCGAAAACCTGCAACGCCTCGTGACCGAACACAACGAACTGCTGCATCTGACCAGCTTCGTGCTCAACAGGGTGCACGAGGCCGCCTATCTGCTCGACGAAGCCGGCCGGCTCGTCTACGTCAACGAAGAGGCCTGCCGCACGCTCGGGTACAGCAATGCCGAATTGTTGCAGATGAGCGTGGCAGACATCGATCCGGAATGGACCATCCCCCTGTGGAAACAGGAATGGTCGGTGCTGCGCGAGCGAGGCTCACGCATCATCGAGACCACGCACCGCCGCAGGGACGGCAGCTCGTTTCCGGTCCAGGTCAACGCCAACCACTTCGAATACGGCGGGAAAGAATACAACCTGGCGCTCGCACGCGATGTCACGGAGCGCGAGCACGCAAAGCACGCACTGCGGGAAAGCGAACAGCGTTACCGGCAAGTCTTCGATAATGTCTCGGACGTGCTTTATCTGCTCGAGGTCACGCCGGAAGGACGCTTTCGCATACTCGAAATGAACCCGAGCGGCGTGCAGTCGCTCGGCATTCCAAGGGCGGAGTTGATCGGCAAGCTCTTCGACGATGTGGTGCCCAACGAAGTATCCAGCGTCCTGATCGAAAAATTCAGGCGATGCGCCCAGTCCGGCGAGGCGTTCGACGATCAAAGGACGCTCCAGCTACCGACTGGGCCGCACCACTACCACTCCACCCTGATCCCCGTGCACGACGAGTCAGGACGGGTGCACAGAATTGTTGGTATCGCGCGCGACATGACGGCTCATCACCGGACGGAATCGCTGCTGACCACCCAGCTGGAACTCGAAGCGCAGTTTCGCAGGCTGGCAGAAAGCACGCTCGACGTGATCTGCCGTTATGACCGCCAATGCCGTCTGGTCTACGCAAATTCAGGGCTTTCCACGACATTGCGCAAGCCCTTGCGGGAGATGCTGGGTAGGACTCCGACCGAACACGAGCCCGATGGCCGCTACGCGCAGTACCAGGCGCTGCTCGCGGACGTCATCGCAACCGGCACCGAGCACCAGATTGAAGTCGTGATACAGGATAGCGGCAATGGCACGCGCCATCATCATGTTCGCCTCCTCCCCGAGCGCGGCCTGCAGGACGAGATTGTGGGCGCGCTTGCTCTTGGGCTCGACATTACCGCGCGCAAGGAGGCCGAGTTGCGCCTCTATGCGAGCGAACAGGCCTTCCGTGCCGTTGTCGAACATTCGCCCGATTACATCGCCCGCTACGATCTGAGCTACCGCCGCATCTACGCCAACCCGGCGCTTCTCAAGCTGATGCGTCTGCCTGCCAGCGACGTGCTCGGCACGACGCCGGCCGAGCGAGGGTCGTTCGTCGATGCCGCCCGCTACATGCAGCAGTTGCAACACGTGGTCGAAACAGGCATGGAAGTGACCGAAGAGTTAGCGCTGCGGGATGCCGGAGGCCGGATCCGCTGGGGGCATATGCGTATCGTTCCCGAGTTTGCACCCGACGGTACGGTGGCCAGCGTGCTCGCCATCAGCCGCGACATCGACGAACTGAAGCGTAGCGAGCAGCTCTTTCGTACGCTCACCGAGAATTTCCCGGACTTCATTGCCCGCTTCGACTGCGAGAGCCGTCATCTGTACGCCAATCCGGCCATCGCCCGAGCCTTTGGCGCGCCGCAGGAAGCCTTTATCGGCAAGACGCCCCGGGAGTTGGCGCCAACCTCCGACGCAGAACAGAACCTACGCCTCGAGGAGGCCGTCCGGCGTGCGTTCGTGGAGGGGCAACCGAACACGCATGAAGCACGTTGGCTAACTGCCAATGGCCCCCGTATCTTCGAGGTGCGGCACGTTCCGGAGAAGGACGACGAAGGCCGCGTCGTCAGCGTGCTGGGCATTGCTCACGACGTCACGCGTCTGAGAGATATTGAACTGGCATTGCGCGATAGCGAACGGGCCTTTCGCACGCTGGCGGAAAACGCGCCGGATCCCATCATTCGCTACGACCGTGACTGCCTGCGCACGTATGTGAACCCAGAGTTCGAACGCATCAGCGGTGTCGGGGCGCCGAAGCTGCTTCGCAAGCAGGCCGGTCAGGTACCGGCTGCGACGGCCGAAGTCGCGCGGCGCACCCGCGCGAAACTGAAGGAGATCATGGAAAGTGGCGTGGCGGCCAAATTCGAGCTGGCCTGGACCAAACACGGAAAATCGCAATGCTGGTACGTGCATGCGGTGCCCGAGTACAACGCGGATGGGGTCGTGCAGAGTGTACTGACTATCTGGCGCGATATCTCCGAACGCAAGGAAGCCGAACAACGCCTGTACGAGTCCTACGACTTGCTGCGCGAACTCACCTCGCGCCGCGAAACAGCACGTGAGGAAGAGCGCAAACGTATCGCCCGCGAGATGCACGACGAACTCGGCCAGCACCTGACCGCACTGCGCATGGGTGCCTCGACGCTGCGTCTGCGCTTCGGCCACGACAACCCGGCTCTCGGCGAGCACGTTCAGAAGATATTGCTGCTGGCGGACAAGACGATCCAGGTGGTACGCGACGTGGTTGCCTCGTTGCGCCCCGCGGTGCTCGACGCGGGTATCGCAGCAGCGCTCGAATGGCTCGCCGACGAATATTCGCAGAATGGCGAGACGGCCTGCCGCCTGCGCGTGCCGCAGGAAAGTCCGGAGCTTGCCGAGGACCGGGCCATTGCGTTGTTCCGGATCGTGCAGGAGGCGCTCACCAATGTCACGCGGCATGCCAACGCGAAAGAAGTGTTCATCACGCTCGAACAGAAGGGCAACGACTGCCTGCTGGAAGTGCGCGACGATGGCCGCGGATTCGATCCCGTAGCAATCCGCAATAAATCCTTTGGCCTCGCGGGAATGAAGGAGCGTGTGCTGATGCTCGGTGGTGCGCTCGACGTGGTCAGTTCGCCGGGCAACGGCACCCTCATCAAGGTGCGCGTGCCCGTTTCGGTCAGGGCGGTGGACTTCTCCTGAGCGGCGTCTGCTTCAGCGCCGCGTCATAAGCGTAGCGCTCCTAACGTAACGTAGGTTACGTCCGCCACACCGGCCCCGCCGGAAAATCATGCTGATCGAGCGACGCCGCATGCATCTCGATGCTGTAGCCGGGGCGTTGCGGTGGCATGTAACGGCCCTGGCGGATCACCACCGGATCGACGAAGTGCTCATGCAGATGATCCACGTATTCGAGCACGCGGTTCTCTAGCGACCCCGACACGCAGATATAGTCGAACAGCGAAATGTGCTGCACGTATTCGCACAAGCCGACGCCGCCCGCATGCGGGCACACGGGCACGCCGGATTTCGCCGCCATCAGCAACACGACGATCACCTCGTTCAGGCCGCCCAGACGGCAGCTATCGACCTGACAGAAATCGATGGCCTGCGCCTGCAGCAACTGCTTGAACATCACGCGGTTATGGCAATGTTCGCCGGTCGCGACGCCAATGGGCCGCAGGCGCTCGCGGATGGTCGCATGACCGAGAACGTCGTCGGGACTCGTGGGCTCCTCGATCCACCACGGATCGAATTGCGCGAGACGCCGCATGTTCGCAACGGCCTCATCGACATCCCACACCTGGTTCGCATCCATCATCAGCTTGCGGTCCTGGCCGATTTCTTCGCGCAGGATGCGGGCCCGGCGCATGTCTTCCTCGAGGTTGCCACCCACCTTCTGCTTGAAATGCGTCCAGCCCTGCGCCACGCCTTCGCGGGCAAGGCGGCGAATCTTCTCGTCGTCGTAGCCGAGCCAGCCGGCCGAGGTCGTGTAGGCCGGATAACCGTGCGCCAGCATTTCCTTTTCGCGCTCGCCTTTCGTTCTTGCATGACGGTGCAGCATGGCGATCGCTTCATTGGGCGTGATCGCATCGGTCACGTAGCGGAAGTCGAGGCAACGCACGAGTTCCTCGGGGCTCATGTCGACGAGCAGCTTCCACACCGGCTTGCCTTCCGCCTTCGCCCACAGATCCCAGGCCGCATTCACGACCGCCGCGGTCGCCAGATGAATCGCGCCCTTGTCCGGACCGATCCAGCGCAACTGGCTATCCGAGGTCAACGCGCGCCAGAACGCGCCCATGTTGGCGGCGATGTCCTCGAGTGTCTTGCCGACGACGAGCGGCGCCAGCGCCTGCGCCGCGCTCACGCAGATCTCGTTGCCACGCCCGATGGTGAACGTGAGGCCATGTCCCGTCAGCCCATGTGGCGAGTCGGTTTCGAGCGTCACATAGGTGGCGGAGTAATCCGGTGCGGCGTTCATCGCGTCGGAGCCGTCGAGCGAACGCGACGTCGGAAACCGGATGTCCCGGACAGTTAGCCTGGTGATCGTAGTCATCTAAAGCACCTTCCTCTGCGAGAGCTTTCAGCTTGCATCCATGAACAAAGAGGGGCGTGGCGTCATGCAACGCCGCCGCCCCTCTTCTCTTTTGTCGCGCGCTACAGCAACGTCTGGCGACGCTCAGTCGTACAGCACGGCGGCGATCTTCGGATCGGTGATATTGCTCTTGTCGTACCAGTAGAAGCCCGTGTCGACCTTCTTGGGCAGCGTTTCACCCTTCAGCGCCTTCACCGCGGAGTCGACCACGCACTTGCCGATACCAATCGGATTCTGCGTGATGGCGCCGTACATCAGGCCCGACGTGATGTCGTCCTTTTGCTCCTTGCCCGAATCGTAGCCAATCAGAATCAGCTTCTTGCCCGATTCCTTGACGCCGATTGCAGCACCTTCGGCCGACCCTTCATTCGAGCCGAAAATGCCCTTCAGGTTCGGATTGGCCTGGATCATGGTCTTGGCAATTTCCGCCGATTTCAGATGGTCACCGCCACCGTACTGCACCGAGACGATCTTGATGTTCGGGTACTTCGCCTTGATCTCGTTCAGGAAGCCATCGCGGCGATCCACGCCGGTGCGGCTCGTCTGGTCGTGCACGATCAGGCCGACTTCACCCGAACCGCCAATCGCTTCGGCCATCTTGTCGGCGGCGAGCGCGGCCGCGGCGATGTTATCGGTCGCGCACGTCGTCAACGGAATGGTGCTGTCGACGCCCGAGTCGAAGGCGATGATCGGGATCTTCTGGTTCTGCGCGCGCTTCAGCAGCGGAATGGCTGCCTTGCTGTCGAGCGCGGCGATACCGAGTGCCTGCGGCTTCTTGGCGAGCGCCGCCGAGAGCATGTCGATCTGCTTGTCGACCATTGCCTCGGTTTCCGGACCTTCAAACGAGATCCTGACGTTCTGCTCCTTCGCGGACTGCTCCGCACCGGCTTTGACGGCCTGCCAGAACTGGTGCTGGAAGCCCTTCGAGATGAGCGGGATGTACGGCTGATCCGCGAGCGCGATGCTCGTGCCGCCAACCAGTGTGCCGACGCCGATTGCGACGCTGATAAGCTTTCTTTTCAACATAAGGTATCTCCTCCTGATGTGTGGGCCATCTATCTTCAGCCATTGAGGGAGCCAACCGCACTCCCGTTTCTTGATGTTTGCTTCTGCTCCTGCCTGTCACCTTTGCCGCGCCATCTCAGCCTTTCCTGCGCCGCAAAATATCGGCGTAGACCGCGAGAATGATGATGAGACCGGTCACGACGATCTGCCACTCCTGAGCCACCGACATAATGCGCAGGCCATTGGTCAGCACGCTCATGATGAACGCGCCGATGATGGTGCCCAGAATCGTGCCCGAACCGCCGCTCAGCGAAGTCCCGCCAATCACCACCGCAGCGATCGCTTCGAGCTCATAACCCTGGCCTAGCGCCGGCTGGGCCGAATTCAGGCGCGAGGCAATCAGCAGTCCGGCAATGCCGCAAATGGCCCCGCCCAGGCTGTAAATAGCGATCTTCCAGCGGTCGACATTCACGCCGGAAAGACGCACCGCTTCCTCGTTGCTGCCAAGCGCAAAGGTGTAGCGGCCGAGTGCCGTGCGATTGAGCGTGATCGAACTCGCGACAGCAAGGAAAAACAGGATCAGCACGGCGTTCGGAATCGGCACGCTCGGCAGAAAATACGCGATCAGCGAATCCTGCGAGATCATGTAGAAGTTGTCGGTGTCCGTGAAGTAGATCGGCTTATCTGCCGAGACGACTAGCGACAGTCCCTTCAGCAACATCATCATGCCCAGCGTGGCGATGAACGGCGGTATTTTCATTTTCGCCGTGAGCGTGCCCGAAATGCTTCCGCACAACGCGCCGGTGCCGATCGCGGCCAGCACGCCGATCCACATCGGAAAGTGCCAGTTGGTGAGAAACACACCGCAAATCACGGCCGTAAACGTCATCAAGGTGCCGACAGACAGGTCGATGCCCCCGGTGATGATGACGAATGTACAGGCAATCGCCAGCACACCGTTGACCGCCGTCGCCTGCAGAATCCCGAGCATGTTGTCCATCTGCATGAACGAGGGCGACGCGAAGCTGAAGAAGATCAGCAGCAGAATCAGGCTGCCGAAGGCCAGCAGTTTTTGCAGGGCGGTCGGCGAGAAGAAGCGGGCCCTCAGGCCGGACGATCGTCCCTGGCTACCCAGCGCCGAACTATCCGATGGCTGTGTCATAAATTGGACCTCTTGAGATTCACGCTGCTTTTAAGGTTTCGCGCCGCGTCGCCAGTTGCATGATGCGCTCCTGCGTCGCCTCCGCGGCTGAAAGTTCGCCAGTAATGCGGCCCTCGCACATCACGACGATGCGGTCGCTCATGCGCAGGACTTCCGGCAGCTCGGAGGAGATCATCACAATCGCCTTGCCCTGCCCGGCCAGTTCGCGCAGCAGCTTGTAGATTTCGCTCTTCGCGCCCACGTCGATGCCACGCGTCGGCTCGTCGAAGAACAGCACGTCGCAGTCGCGCTCGAGCCATTTCGCAATCACGATTTTCTGCTGGTTGCCGCCCGACAGAAGCCGCACCGTTTGCGTCGCCGAGGGCGTGCGGATGCCGAGCAGCTTGATGAAATGCGAAGCGGTCTTGCGCATCTGATTGCGGCGCAGGAAAAAATTGAACGACAGGAATTTGCGCAGGTTGGACATGACGATGTTCGATTCGACATCCATGCCGGTTGCAAGACCGAAGCGCTTGCGATCTTCCGAGAGATAGCCGATACCGCGCTTTACCGCGTCGCTCGGCGTCCTGATCGTCGCCTTCACACCGTTGACGATGATTTCGCCGGATTCAACCGGATCAGCGCCGAACACGGCGCGCGCAACTTCGGTGCGGCCCGCGCCCATCAGGCCGGCAAAGCCCAGGATCTCACCTTTGTGCAGCGCAAAACTCACGTCTCGCACGAGTGGCCCAGCGTTCAGATGATTGACTTCGAGCGCGACCTCGCCTTTGTCTGTTCCGCGCTGGGAAGGCTCGGCGTCGGTCAAGGTTCGGCCCACCATCATGCCGATGATCGTTTCCACGCCGGTATCTTGCGCATTGACCGTTGCCACATATTCCCCGTCGCGCAGCACGGTGACGCGGTCGGAAATCTGCTTGAGCTCATCCATCTTGTGGGAGATATAGATGATTCCCACGCCCCCGCTCTTCAGTTCCCGAATGATGCGGAATAGCTCAGCGATCTCGGCGTCGTTGAGTGCCGAGGTCGGTTCATCCATGATCAGCACGCGCGAATCGAAGGACAAGGCCTTGGCGATCTCGACCATCTGCTGCTTCGCGACCGTCAGCGTGCTGACGATGGCGCGCGGATCGAGCTTCATATGCATTCGCGCAAGGATCTCACTCGCCTGCTTATTGAGCTTGTCTTCATCGAGGAACACGCCGAGCCGTCCACGCGGCTCGCGGCCGATGAACATGTTCTGGGCGACGCTCAGATGATTCATCAACTGCAGTTCCTGATGGATGATGCATACGCCCACAGCCTGCGCCTCGCGCGGGCTCTGGAAGTCCACGGGCTGGCCGTCGTAGACAATCTCGCCGGAATCGCGGGTATACACGCCCGCGAGGATTTTCATCAGCGTCGATTTGCCTGCACCGTTCTCGCCCATTAGCGTGTGGACTTCGCCCGCTACGAGATCGAACTGGATGTCGTGAAGCGCTCGCACGCCGGGAAAGCTCTTGCTGAGCTTCTTGACGGAAATGAGCGGGGTCATGAGGCGGACACAGCAAGAATGCCGCGGCTGCCGCTGGCCTTCCCGGAAGAAGCGGATCGAACAGGCACCGCAGACGCCACGTGGCGCCGGATATCGCGGTCAAATTCGCAACGAGAAGCCAGACACATTGCTGGACCCCCAATCAGATGTAAGACGATTTTACGATGCTGGGTGGCAGCCGCTCAAGCGTAGGCATTCCCTAATGTCTGAGCAAATTCGAGCTGCGCCGATTGTGTCGGCTTAGCGTCTGCTTGCAACTCCTTGTGCCTGCTCTATTGCGATCGCGACGGGCGACGGGAGCGCCGTGTACGCGGAGAAGGCGAGGAACGCGGCAAATCCGCGCCTTCGCGTTCGAGCCACGCGCGGAACAGCGCGACCAGGTCGTTGTCGCATTTCCCATCCGGAACATACGTGCAATAGCTTCGAGACGGCAGGCGCGGACCAGCAAACGGCGCGACCAGCCGGCCAGCGGCGAGATCGTCGGAGACCAGCGCAGTCGGGCCCATCGCGATGCCGATTCCATCAATGGCGGCCTGCAAGGTCAGGTAGAAGTGGTCGAACGTCAGGGTGGCAGCCGGCCGCAGCGAGGGAATCTCTGCCCTTGCCAGCCAGTCCGGCCAGAGCCGCGGCAAACTCGACGTATGCAGCAACGTATGCTGCCGCAGGTCGTCAGGCATCCGCAGCGGCAGTCGCTGAAGGAGTGCCGGGCTACAGACCGGGAGCCGCTCCTCGGCGAGAAAAGGCTGCATCGCGTAGCCATAGAACGTATCCGGACCGCCCCGGATGATGATGTCGTAAGGCTCCTTCAGACTCTCCACCGGCTCGTTCGACGTCTCCACTGTCACATCCACGTCGACATGCTCAGCGCGGAATTTTGCCAGCCTCGGCACCAGCCAGCGCAAGGTGAAGGTCGCGGGAGCGTTCACGGCCAGGGTGCGCGAAGCCGTTCCGGAGACACCATATCTGGCGGTTGCCTGCGAGAGTTGCTCGAAGAGCGGGCCGACTTCCTCCAGATAGGCCTTTGCCGCCGGAGTGAGCGCCACGCGCCGGTTATGCCGTTCGAACAACGGCGCACCAAGCCAATCCTCGAGCAGACGCACGTGCTGGCTCACCGCACCGTGAGTCACGTGCAATTCGGTGGCGGCATCCTTGAAGCTGCCGAGCCGGCCGGCAGCCTCGAAGGCACGCAGTGCATTAAGTGGAGGCAATACCCGTTTCATTCACGAGAGTTTCTCTAACACGAAGGGTCAATCTAACGGGTTTGTGGTCGAACCACAAGATAGATATCTTGCCTGGTGCCCTCGGGCTGCTCGCTCACCTGCGGGAAAACCGAATTTCGTTAGACTGCGTATTGCTGGCAATCAGTGGTTGCCAATCGACTGCCCCCTTCCAGAGGACGTGCCATGCATATCGAGCCATTTCAAATTTGCGTGTCCGATGTTGAGATCGACGACTTGCGCCGGCGTTTGCGCGACAGCCGGTGGGCGCCCGCGACACCGTCCGATCCATGGCAACAAGGCGCAGACGCCACATGGCTGCGCGAACTGGTGAAATACTGGGCCGACAGTTTTGATTGGAGGGCTGCGGAACGCGGTCTGAACCAGCAGCCTCAATTCATGGCCGACGTGAACGGTCAGCGTGTGCACTTCGTTCATCAGCGTGGTGTTGGACCCCGGCCTTATCCGCTGGTTATCACGCACGGGTGGCCCGGATCGTTCTTCGAATTTCATGAGCTGGCGGAGCGTTTGCGTGACCCGGCTGCATTCGGCGCGGATCCGAACGATGCCTTCGACGTCGTTATTCCTTCACTGCCGGGCTTTGCGTTTTCGACGGCGCCTGCCGCCGCGGGCACTTCGGCGTTTCAGGTGGCCGATCTGTGGGCTTCGCTGATGCGAGGTCTTGGGTACCAGCGTTTTGGTGCTCAGGGTGGCGACCTGGGCGCGGGGGTGTCGATCGCGCTTGCCTTGCGGCACGCCCAGGTAGTCGATGGAATTCATCTAAACTTTCTGCCGAGCTCGTACGAACCGGCAATTGACGCCACTGATCCGCCACTTACCACCGCAGAGCAAAACTATCTTCGGGAGAAAGCTGAGTGGGCTGCACTCGAGGGGGGTTATGCGCATATGCATGGCACGAGGCCGCAAACATTGGCCGCATCGCTTAACGACTCGCCGGCCGGATTGGCCGCGTGGATCGGCGAGAAGTTTCGCGCGTGGAGCGATTGCGACGGGGTTATCGAGCGGCGATTTTCGAAAGATGAATTGCTTACCAACCTGTCGCTCTACTGGTTCACCCAGAGCATTGGTACCGCCATTCAGATGTACTGGGAAAACCGGCTGCAACCCATGCGTTTCACCGCCGGACAACGGGTATTGCCGCCGGTGAGCTTTGCACACTTTCCGAAAGAGATTAACCACCCGCCACGCGGATGGCTGGAGCGAGTGTTCAATGTCGCGCAATGGACCGACATGCCGCGCGGCGGCCATTTTGCGGCCATGGAAGAACCTGAACTTCTTGCGGCCGACATTCGGAGTTTTTTCAGGCGCTTCCGCTAGTGCGGTTGTTGAACACAATCGCGACATCAACAATGCCCCCGACGATCGATAGTTCTCCTCTGTCATGCAGAGACTTTTCCGTCCGCATGCATCGCGGGCGGTATTGCGGGTCCCCTCGGCAAGGCGATCCATGTAAGGTCCTTGCGGCTATTCGCTGATGGCCTGAAGCACGTCACGCGCGTTCACAACTTTTTGGCTGGACGGATGGAATAGTCACGCGTGTTATTCGTTGCACAGCATCTGCTTTTATCTAGCCAGTTCAACCATTGTAGTCACACGAAATCGCACACGAAATAAGCCCTGTCGCGGGAATAAACCCCGTGTCTACTTCGTTCAATGACTGTCACGGCTTTTGGACAGAACAGGGGGTGCGGTCATGAAATCTCTACTCGACGTGTTCGGCGTCGTAGCATGCGGCGCGGCTATCGCGACTCTCGTGTCATGCGGGGGCAGCTCCGGTTCGAATAATTCAAACCCACCCATCCAGTCGTCGTTCAGTGTGACGGCCCTCGTGTCGGATGGCGCGGTGCCCGCTGCGCACACGGACGCGAATCTGAAAAACCCATGGGGCGTCGCCTTCAATCCGAAAGGCTTCGTTTGGGTCGCGGACAACGGTACCAATGTCGCGACGCTCTATGACGGCAACGGCGTGCCGCAATCGCTGGTCGTCACGATACCCGACGGCAAGAATGGTCCAGCATCGCCCACGGGCATCGTCTTCAACGGCACACAAAGCTTCACCGTCCTGGAAAGCGGCAAGTCCGGCGCCGCTGCATTCATCTTCGCTGGGGAAGGCGGAACCATCACCGCCTGGGCGCCCTCCGTCGGGCCGACCAACGCGTTCGTGATGTACGACGACGGCACGGGCGGCGCCGTGTACAAGGGTCTCGCGCTCGCGGCAATGAACGGAAACAACTTTCTTTACGCGACGGACTTCCATAACAACAAGATCGACGTCTTCAATACCAACTTCACCAAGGTCGCGATGCCAGGCAACTTCACGGACCCGGCGATTCCGGCCGGCTTCGCGCCGTTCGGCATTCAGGCGATAGGCTCGAATCTGTTCGTCACCTATGCGATGCAGGATGCGGCCAAGCACGACGATGTCGCGGGCGCGGGTCTCGGCATGATCGATGTGTACGACACGGCGGGCAACCTGAAGCAGCGCTTCGCGACGGGCGGCTCGTTAAACGCGCCCTGGGGCATTGCGCAGGCGCCCGGCAACTTCGGCTCGATGAGCGGTGCGATACTGATCGGCAATTTCGGCGACGGCACGATCAACGCGTTCAATGCATCAAGCGGCCAGTCGATCGGGCCGCTCAATGGACCGAACGGCGGTCCGGTCGCTGAGCACGGCATGTGGGGCATTGCGTTCGGCAACGATCTCAGCAATCAGCCGTCCAACACACTGTTCTTCGCCGCGGGGCCGAATGACGAAGCCGATGGCGTCTATGGAAGAATCGATCTGAATACAACGTCGAGTTCAGGCGTGGGCACGGGTTCGGGCACGGGCACAAACGCGGGCGTTGGGACGAGCATGGGCATGTAGTGCTGATCGCGCAATAGACAACGGTCGTTCTCTATGCGAGCGCGGCCGCATTTTTTTGCAACTCGACGCGCGCCGCAGACCTGGCGACGCAATTTGGCGGGCGCCGCGCGAGTGGCCGTTAGATCGCTAACGTCTTCCTCTTACGTCGAGAATTGGGCTGCTGCTCCCGGCCATAAAAAGCCCTTCGAACTGCGTTCACGAACGTCCGGATGTGAGGGGCAGATCTGCCGTTGGAGCCGGGTATTGCCAACCGGCTAATGCCAGAGCGGCGCTCTGGTCCGCGAAAAACATCAATGGTATGGCTCATGGTGCGGAGCCTGAAAATTGACTACATGGCACACAAGGGCAAACCGTGCGCCTGGGATTGGACGTACCACGCTGTGGCGACTTATGAAGACGTGAGGGTATCCAGGTTCGCACGTTGGATCGCGTCCTGCAGGTAATGACGCATAAGGCCCTCCAGTTCGTCCATGACAGCTTTACGACTGGCTATGGAGGTATCGCCATTAACCGCGACGGCCGCCTTCATGATCTGCTGGATCACGGCGGCACGGACGGCGATCTCTGCCGGTGCCAGATGCGGCGCCACTTCAGCCAGCACGGATTCGATCTGTCTACGCAGACTTTCGCGGATGCTCATGGTGCCCGGCAGAGCGTAACTGTAGGTCTCGACCAGGACCGCAAATGCCGGATGGGTCGCGCGGAACTTCACGAACGTTCTCGTCAACCGGCTCGCAAGCAGCGATACGTCCAGAGACGGCGCAGCCTCGCGCAGCTTGTGGAACGTCTCTGCCAGTATGTCCAGATAGCTTTCGAGCAACGCACCCGCGATCCGGTCCTTGGTGGGAAAAAATTGATACAGCGAGCCAATTGATGCGCCCGCGCGGGAGGCAATCGCCGTCATGGTTGCTGCATCGTATCCCTTGTCTGCGAATTCGGTACCCGCTGCCTCCAGCAGCGCTGCGACCCGTGCGTGACCGCGTGCACGCTGTGGGGCTTTCGCTCGCCCGCTTTCGGCACGCAATGTTGCGGTTGACTTTTGTGAGGGCATGCTCATAAAATAGAAATGTGAGACGAGCCTCACAATACACCTTTGGCTCACTAACTTCAACGGAAGGCAAAAGATGCTGCAGAAACTTGACTCCAAAACTACGGCGCTCGTTCTGATCGACCTCCAACAGGGCATCCTTGGTTTTGGAAAGGCCCCTCGCAGCGCCGAATCCGTGCTGACGGCCTCAGCGAAGCTCGCGAAGCGCTTTCGAGAACTCAGTGCGCCGGTCGTGCTGGTCCGCGTAGGCTGGAGCGACGATTTCGGCGACGCGCTGAAGCAACCCGTCGACCAGCCCGCGGCGCTTCCTGCCGGAGGACTTCCGTCGACGTGGTGGGACTTCCCCGAAGCGCTCGAAGCCGCCGAGCACGATCTCAAGATCACGAAGCGGCAATGGAACGCATTTCACGGCACGGAACTCGATCTGCAATTGCGCCGCCGTGGCATCAAGACCATTGTGCTCGGCGGAATTTCGACGAATATCGGTGTGGAGTCGACGGCACGAGCTGCCTATGAACTCGGTTACACACTCGTGCTCGCCGAGGATGCGATGAGTTGCGCCACGGCTGAGCATCATCACGCGTCGGTTAATTACATTTTTCCGAGGCTCGGCCTGGTGCGTCAGTCCGCGGACGTGATCCAGGCACTCGCAGACTGACGCTGGTCCACGAAGGCGCATGAGGGCCCGAATGCGCAGCCGCTGACAGGCCGGAAAGTGCGCCGGTCGGTACGCCTTCATCTGGAACAACCGATCGGATCGGGTCAACTCGCGGATTTGTACATCGACCTGTCTGCGCACGCGAGAGGGCAGCAGCAGAGCACGAAGATTCGGTGCAGGAGTTCCGGGATGTCCAAATCAAGGTCCGACGATCAATCAATTAACCGTATAACCGACGCTTCGCCGACGCAAAAAAGTCGTTACGAGGCTGTCGGATCGGCCGTGTCGCGCATCGGGGCTGCTATCGATAGCAAGGCGCTTGTTCGCACGTTGACGGCCCTTTCCCCATTAGTCGTCCTCGCGCTGGTTTCCGGTCAGACAAAGTGGTTGCTCGTTTCGCTGGTGACGGTGTCGACCGCTATCGCAGTGGATCGCTCGCATCTCGCTCCGCTCGGGGTTATTTCCCACGGGATAACCATCGGAGCGGGCTTCCTGGTATTGATGGCCTCGCTTGCGTATCCACCACTGTTTGTCGTAGCCACTGCCCTAATGGCAATGGGGTCGATTTTGGTGACCGCACGGGGAAGCGAATTGCGCTCACTCGGTAGCTATACGTTCATTCCGGTACTTTACCTCGCCTGCGAGAGCGCCGAGGGAGTGAGGCAATCTTCACTCATTCATCGCGGGTTCGAACTTCTTCCCTTCGTATTGGCTGCTTTCTTGCCGGTTCTGCTGATTTCCTCGATCAATCATTACCGCGAACGCCGTCCAGAGATTTCATATCTAGCGCACTATGCGAAATGGTCGAAGCGTTCTGAGCGTGGCGACCGTGTTCCGTACGTCGAAGCGATGATCGCAATAGCACTCGCCGTAGGCCTCGCCGCAGCGCTCGTGGAGTGGAGGCATATCGAGCGCGGACAATGGATGATCTGGTCTGCGGCGAGCGTGGTGACGGGCAGTGCGGCGAGCGCCCGAGTCAAGTTCCGGAATCGTATCGCGGGGGCCATCTTAGGCGTGCCGGCCGGTATCTTCGTCGGGTTGTTGGTCCCCCACGACTATTTCGTGCGAGACCTGGTTATCCTCGCTGCGTTGCTGACACTCGTCTGCATTCGGCCCTACGTTATGGCATTCGGCACGCGTTGCGCCTGCGCCGCGATGGCATTCGTGGTTGCCGGGCAGTCGTGGACTTTCGCTAGCGAGCGTCTGATCAACGTAGCGGCCGGCAGTGCAATCGGTCTCTTGATTACGCTGGCTGTGCACGTTATCGCGAGGCGCATCGAACGCTCGCGCAAACCGGTCTCATTTTGATGATCGGCAAGATTCCGGTCGCCCCTGTCGACGGGTCCGATGTTGCGTCGCGCGCGCAAGCGAATGGCCGCTCGGAGCCGCTCATCGGCCGTTTAGCGATCCGCGCGACCATACCGACAATTGCACGATAGCTACTCTCGCAACGATTGGAATCGCGATTTCCGGCGCGAGCAGCGGAATGAGACTATCAAACATCCGCGACGACGACGGAAAGCCGTGAAGAAGCACGATGGTTGGCGCGTCTTTCGGCCCCGCCTCTCGATAGAAAACGCCAACACCTTTCACTTCTGCCCGGTGATAAGTAAGGGTCGATGAGGACGATCCGCTCGGATCAGTTCTGCGTGGGCGGGAATCGGTAGACGAACTCTTTGTATTCATGGTGACTCCGTTATGAGGCAACGTTGGAGCGGCAAGTTAAGTCTGCGCCCTTCGGTCCCTCGAAGCAGACGACATTGCTCGTCAGTCACCTTAGCTGGCGACCGAGGCGGACGCATTTTCCCGCTCCTGCAGCAGTCGCCACTGAACCTTTCCGCTGCCCGTTCGGGGTAGCCCAGCGACGAATTCAACGATCTGGGGTACCTTATACGCAGCCATATGCTCATGTGCCCATTCAGTGATCTGCTTTGCTGATACATCAGCGCCGGCCCGCACGACCACGAATGCCTTCACCGCCTCACCCTTGCGCGCGTCTGTTGTTGCTACGACACATGCTTCCTGAACCGCAGGGTGCGCAAACAACAAAGTCTCGACTTCCGCGGGCCATACCTTATAGCCAGACACATTTATCATTCGCTTCAACCGGTCGACGAAGAAGAAATATCCGTCCTCGTCGATATAGCCGAGATCGCCAGTGCGCAGATAACGTATGCCTGAAACCTCGACGAAGGCGTCGCGCGTGGCATCGGGGCGTCCCCAGTAACCCGTGAACACCTGCGGACCGCTGATCAGAATCTCGCCCGTTTCCCGCGGACCGAGCACTTCGAGCGTGATGGGATCAACCACAATTGATTCGGTATCCTGTATCGGTATGCCCAGACACTGCAGCTTGCATCGCTGCGGTGGATTGATGTGAGTCGCTGAGATGGTCTCGGACAACCCGTAGCCCTCCATGTAGGGGACACCCAAGCGAGCTTCGATGCGCTGTGCCAGTGCGTTCGGCATGGCGGCGCCACCGCCCGCCAGACGCTCGATGGAACTCAAGTCGAAACGCTCAAGATCGGGCAGGCTCATAAAGTCAACCATCATCGTCGATATCGCAATCCAGAGCCCTACGCGATAGCGCTCGATCAGGAGAGCGGCACATCGACTGTCCCATCGGGTCATCACAACCATGGTCGAACCGAGAGAGATCGCCACGTTCATGCATTGCTGCATGCCGGTAACATGAAACATCGGCATCGCGCACAAGATCGCCGAGTCAGGAGACACATGACACCATTGCGCAGAGGCCGCGACGACATGCGTTGCGCTACGATTGGTGTGCATGCATCCTTTCGGCGCGCCCGTGGTGCCCGACGTGTAGGGGATCACCGCAAGGTCCTCGGGCGATGCCACGTACGGCGACGGCTGCTGAGCGGCCGCAAGCGCGGCACGCCAACGCACCACGTTCGGCGCAATAGCTACAGAGTGCTCGGAGTAGATATCGAGTTCGGGGACGGTTTCAGTCAGCACGACTGGCAGCGGCAGGTCGGTGTTGTCAGCAAGATAGTCGGAATAGCGCGCCACAATCGCGTGGCTGATCGCGCCGCCAAGAAGAGGCTGGGCATTCTCGTAGAGTTCTTCACCCAGCAGAACGACCTTGGCGCCGCAGTCCTCAATAATCTGCCGAAGTTCGGCGGTCGTGTTCATCGGATTCACCGGCACAACCACTGCATTGGCTCGCAAGATTGCATAGTAGCCGATCACGTATTGCGGGCTGTTCTGCATATACAGTGCGACGCGATCGCCACGCGCGACGGCGCACTGACACTGCAGAAAGCCGGCCAGCGCCTCTACTTCTTGCCGCAATTGCGCATAACTCAACGTCCCGCCGTAGTAGTGAAGCGCCGTCTTCCCGGGATATCGGCTGGCAGAGGTTTCGAGGTTTCCGTACAGCGAAGGCTGCGGCGATGACAGGTGATGCGCAAGGCCCTCGGGCCAGTATGGCGAATCTTTCACGTTTCCCTCCATCAGGTGGCGCTCCGGATGCCTTCAACGATTGATGCCGTTGAGTCGGCGCCGTTGCCGTGGCATCCGTTATGTACGACTGGAAAAGCCGACGGCGTTATCGAGCTTTGTTTGTGCGTTCGATCCCGTCTTAAGCTTAGTACGCCAGTGACGCTGCGACACAGTATCGACGGCTCTACTTGCTGGCCGACCTACGAGGCCTTCGCAGTCATTTGCTCCCAGCGATAGCGCGTTATTCGCGCCGCGCGATTCTGAATATGCCTGCCTTTTGTCCGATGTTCATCTGGCATCTGTGAATATTGTGGATTACGCTACCTTTTGCTATGCGACTTTAAAACGTAGCTGACTCACGAAGTCACAATTGCGCGGACTTTCGTGCACCCCTTCTGCACGTGCCTGCCGACACCGAGCGAAAAACGACCGCCTGGTGGGGCATTTCGCCATTTAATTACTTTGACCAACGCCGCGGCTTTCTCGCATCCCCAGCGGGAACAGCCGACCGCATCGACAGCCCCTCGTTGTCTTATCGCGCGTTTCCGCAAACGGCAGCAGCCAGGTATTACTCCAGCAATCTTTAATTTCATTGGTTTGAATTGGACGCCGCATCCGGCCGGCAAACAGGCTCCTGCCCGCCGCGACGTTACGCGCCTGATTTGGCGACAAGGAGATGGCCATGAAGATCAAGCATTTAAGCATTTTGTCGGCAACCGCCGTTGCACTTCTCTCGCTCAGCGGTGCCGCGCAGGCCGGCGGCCCCGGCGGCGTTTGCTCGAACGCAACGCTAAAGGGAGCGTTCGGGTTTATCGGTCACGGAGAGATTCTTGGACTGATAGGCGCCGATGGTACGGTGCACCCTTACGCTGCCCCATCGATCCTTGATGACGTCGCGCTGGTGACGTTCGACGGCGCGGGCAATTTTTCGCGCACCGACTTCGGGGTTATTGGCGGGCTGCCGAAAGGGGGTGAGACCACATTCAATCCGAACCAGACCGGCACCTACACGGTGAACTCCGATTGCACCGGCACCATGAAAATCGTCTATACCCCCGGCGGAGGCGTTCCGGCCGGCGTCGAGACTGATCTGAACATCGTCGTGGCTGCTGACGGCACGCTCATCGAATCGGTTGTCTACAGGGCGATCACTGTCTCAGGTGCGAGCGCGGACGGCGTAGTAACGTGTCCGTCATATTGCCAGCAAGGTGTGCAGGAAAGTTTTGAGGGGAAAAAAGTCCTGGTCTACGGTTTTCGTTAGTCAGGTCCGGATGGGCTCACAACGGTCGGACGGGCTTTCAATCTGGAGTCCATATTCGCGCCACACGCGAGATTGATCCATCGTCGTTTGAGCATACCCAGGGGTTTTCCCGCCTGTGGAAGCAGGTGGGCGCGCCGTTACTACAGGTCATCGGTAAGGACTGGTAATGATCATGAGGCGCGAATTCAACCGGCTGGATGTATTGACGCAACTGCTCGCGGGATCAGCGGCCATGGTCGTGCTGATCGTCTTGCTGGGCGTGGTGGCCATTATCGAGATGCACGCAGGTAACAGCCGGGTATCAGCGCTGCAGGGAATCCAGCTACCCGCGGTGCGCAGCAGCCTGCAGATGGCCGCGAGCACGCGCGAGATCGCGCTGGGCGAATTTCTCGCCGTCGGGGCGAACACGCCGCTAGACATAAAGCACGGCACAGACATGACCGACGCCGGCATCGGCATGTTCCGTAACGCGCTCGCCGGCTATCGCGCGCTCGCTTCGGGCGATGACGTGGCGCGCGTCCGACGCGTGGCCGATTTCTTCGAACACTACATTGCTATCGACGCGAAGATCCGTGCCGCGCTGGCCGACGGCAATCAGGCGGATGCCTCGCAGCAGATCATGGGGGCGGCTGCACAAACCCGTGCCGCGCTTGATCGCGAACTGGAGGCCATTGTGGCGGGCAACGATGCCGCGGCCGCGAGAGAGGGCGCCGCCGCGCAGGCCGCGTATCACCACACGATCCTCACGGTCGCGGGTTTCATCCTGTTCGCGTCGCTCATCGCGCTCATCGTCTCGCTCGTGATCGCCAGAGGCATCCTGCGCCAGCTCGGCGGAGAGCCGCGGGTTGCCGCTGCCCTCACTGCCCGCATTGCCGCTGGTGACCTCTCGACGGCCATCCGCACGCGCCCTGGCGATGGCACGAGCCTGATGGTCGGGCTTGAGTTCATGCGTGAGCGTCTGGCCGCCATGGTCGAGGAGATCCAGCAGAGCTCGCTCCAGCTGAAACAGAAAACCGCCGACATCCAGGCGATGCTGCAGAACATGCAACAAGGCATTCTGACCGTCGTCGACGGCGGCATCGTGCATCCGGAATACTCGGCGTACCTCGAAGCAATTCTCGAGACGACCGACATTGCGGGGCAGCCGCTGCTCGATCTCGTGTTCGACAACACCGACGTGGGCAGCGATGCGCGTGCGCAGATCGAGGCCGCGCTCGACGCGTGCCTCGGCGAAGACAGCATGAACTTCGCGTTCAACGAGCATCTGCTTGTCAACGAAATCTCGAAGACGATGGCCGATGGCCGCGTGAAAATTCTCGACCTGAGCTGGTCGGCGATCATCGGCGAAAACGACATCGTCGTGCGCCTGATGCTGTGCGTGCGCGACGTAACCGAGCTGCGTGCGCTTGCCGCCGAAGCGGGCGAGCAGCGCCGCCGCCTCGAAATGATCGGCGAGATCCTTGCGGTGAGCGAAGAGAAGTTCCACCAGTTCGTGGAAAGCTCGATCGGCTTTATCCACGAAAACGAACGCATCATCCGCGAGCATGACAGGCCCGATCTGGACGCGGTCGCGAAGCTGTTCCGCAACATGCATACGGTGAAGGGCAATGCACGCACCTACAGCTTCCAGCACCTCACGAGCATCGTGCACGACGCCGAGCAGCGCTATGACGCGCTGCGCACGGCGCAAGGCGATCACATTTGGGACCAGCAGGCGCTGATCGCCGACCTCGGGCGCGTGAAGGCCGCGCTCGAAGCGTACGCGACGATCAACGAAGTGAGCCTCGGCCGCAAGGGAGGCAAGGCCGCGAGCAGCGCCGAGCGCTACCTGATGGTCGACATCGCGCTGATCCAGCAACACCTCGAAATGCTCGAGGGGGCAGATGCATCGGATCCGCAGGCGCTGCTGGAGATGCGTGAGTCGATGCACCGCACGCTTCGGCTGCTCGGTACTGAGACGCTCGGCGAAGCGCTCGGCGGCGTACTCGGCTCGCTGCCGTCGCTCGCGAAGGAGCTCGGCAAGGAAGTGCCGCACGTGCGGATTGACGACAACGGCTACCGGGTCCGCAGCCAGGCGTGCGGTGTGCTGTGCGATGTCTTCACGCATTTGCTGCGCAACTGCGTCGACCACGGCATTGAGCCGGCGGACGAGCGCATCGCCGCAGGCAAACCGGCGCCGGGCACGATCGCACTGGAGATGGGCGTTGACGACCACGCGCTGCAGATCACGGTCAGCGACGACGGACGCGGCCTCGCGCTGGCGAAGATCCGCCGCGCGGCAATTGAACGCGGATGGCTCAGCATTGACGAAGCGGCGAGCGACGAGACCATCGCCGCCTTCATCTTCCGTCCGGGCTTCTCCACCGCGCAGACGGTGAGCGAAGTGTCGGGACGCGGCGTCGGCATGGACGCGGTGCGCGATTTCATCCGCCGTGAGCATGGCCGCATTGAGCTGCGCTTCACCGATGACCGTCAGGGCGCCGACTTCCGCAGCTTCCAGACGGTCGCCTGGCTGCCCGAAACGTGGACGGTAGACAGTCTCGGGGAGCCGGACCGCGCGCAACGCAGGCGCGGTGACGAAGTAAGCACAGCGATCGCAGGATAGAGTGCCACGCCAGTGGCGTGATGAATTGATTCAGTAAATCAACAGGCACCGTCCTGCTTCCCACGCTACACGCTGTTGCGTTCCGCATGCAGCGACTCGACATCTTATGCGGTACTCCTTAGCGAAGTGCAGCCGCTACCGCCTCGTCGATCTGCAGCGCAAAGCGTGCTTCAACATCGGGCACCGTGTAGCCAATTGACAGTTCCAGATACGCGTCGCCAAGCACCAACTGAACGAATGTCGCTGACCGCAAGGCAGCAGTCGACTCGTCAAACCGCTTGCGCAGAATCTTTGCGGCGAAGGCACGCACGACCTTTGCACCATTTTCGTAAAACACCTGGCCAAGTTCCGGAAGACGCTCGGCCTCAGCAACGATGGCCCGGTAAAGCCGCAAATTATCCGGCGTAATAAGACCTCGTGCCAGCAACCATCCCAACTCGCGCAACTCAACTTCGGGTGCGCCATCGGTTTGCTCGCCCTGAGCGCTGGCAAGCAACGCGCCCACCTGAGCGCACATCTCGCCGACCAGACCAACGAAGAGCGCCTCCTTCGACTTGAAGTGGCGGTAGACCGTCTGTTTGCCGACGCCGGCGGCCGAGGCGACATCGTCCATCGTTGCCAGGCCGAAACCTTGGCTTAAAAAAACGGTTTTTGCACCGTCGAGGATGGCGAATCGCTTACGGCGTTGCAGCGGGCTCAGGTCGGGGAGAGAAGAAGTGTCCATGCGAGATAAATAGCAGATCATCGAGTAGTTGACAAGACTGGTCAGTCTCGTTTAGATTTGCGGAAACGAGACTGATTAGTCTCGTTTGTACGACTATTCAACTCGCAGCCAAACATTGGAGAACGCTTTGAAACTGTTCATCACAGGTGGTACTGGCTTTATCGGGCAAGCGGTCGCGCGCAAGGCTATCAACCTCGGCCATCAGGTGACGGCGTTGGTTCGCAAGGACAGTTCGGCGGCCGCCAGCGCACTGGCACGCCTCGGTGTGACACTGCATTCCGGCGACCTGCGCGAGCCACAGTCTTTCGCCGCGATTGCAGGCGCCGCTGATGGGGTGGTGCACACCGCGTCGACCAACGATGCTTCCGCCGGCGCTGCTGATGAGGCCGCGGCTGTCGCGATGCTTTCGCATCTGCATCCGGGCGCGGCATTTGTTTATACGTCGGGCACCTGGGTCTACGGCAATACGGAGGGGGAAGCCGCGACTGAAGCATCGGCGCTGAATCCGACGCCACTCATCGCCTGGCGCCCCGCAGTGGAGCAACAGGTGCAGGCGCTAGCAGCAAGCCGCTCGATTGCTGCAGTGATCCTCAGGCCGGCGATGGTGCATGGCGACGGTGGCGGCGTTTTTGGCATGCTTGCCGGCATGGCCCGTCAAACTGGCAGTGTGAGGATCGTAGGCGATGGTCGCAACCACTGGCCTGCCGTTCACGTCGATGATCTCGCCACGGCCTATCTGAGCGCGATGGAGCGGGCGGCACGCGGGGACGCACAAGTCACGGGACAGATCTTCAACGTGGTCTCGGAAGAGGCCGTTGCCCTTGCCGAAATAGGTGAAGCAATTCGGGCCTCGGTCGGCGCCGATCGCGTCGAACCCTGGCCGCTCGACGATGCTCGCCAATCGCTGGGACCGTTCGCTGACGCACTGGCACTCGATCAGACAGTAAGCGGCCAGCATGCCCGGCGAGTTCTTGCGTGGACGCCCCGCGGCCCCGGCCTGATTGCGGATCTCTCTGCGCAAAAGCACTTCCAGCAAGTCAACGGAGCATGACCATGGCGTGGAACAGTGCATCTTTCGAGTCGATTCTCGCGATGATCGTAGCGGTTCTGTTCGCGGTTGCCGGGGTGGTCAATCTCGCGGGACGCGGCGCGGTGAAGCGCGACTTCGCGCGCTGGGGTTACCCGGCATGGTTTCATTTGCTCTGTGGCGCACTTGAGCTGTTGTGCGCGGCACTTCTTTTTGGACAACAAACCAGAGTTCTGGGCCTGATGCTGGCCGGTGCGATTTTGATCGCCGTGCTCTTCACGTTGGTGCGAAACCGCGAGTCGTTCGGGCATCTCGCCCCGGCGCTGGTCTTCTCGGCTCTCGTTGTGGTTACTGTGGCGCTCCGCGGTTGAGGCTTGCCGCCACGGTGCGTCCCTCGCCGCGTTGTAAGGCATCTTTCAGGCATGCCCGCCAACTTGCGCTATCAGTACCACTACCAGGTCACATTTGATTGACAATTCTCACATCGTCTTACAACAATAGCAGTAAGGATCCCATCAGAAGGTCCTGCCCGATCTCGTCACTGCGTCTATGCATTCCGCCGCGCACGAGCGTCGCCACGTCGCTCCCTGGAAGACGAATGGATGACCACTTATCGGTAAGACAAAAGGAGATGAATCAAATGGCAGCGCATGACAAAGACGATACTCCGCTCCCCGCACCCCACAACAACGCGCCCGCCTCGCCTGGCCGGCGCGCGTTTATGGCCTTTGCCGGAGTATCCGCAGGTGCAACCCTTCTCGCGACCGGCCGCGCAGCGGTAGCGGCAGACCCCATGTTTCCGTTTCCTTCAGGTCCCGGAGACCAGCTTCCGCCACAACCCGGCCACCCGTTCGCGTCCGACCCAATCTGGGGCCCAGCCGGCGAGGCCACGGCCGTCATCAGGAGGCTCGCCTACATCAGGCCCGAGATGTTCTCCCGCGCAGACTTTCACGTGATGAGCTACGGTGCGCGCACGCTGCCCGCCTCCGCGCTGATTTCGTCGACCGCGTGGCCGGGCGGCAAGATTCCCTGGGTGACCGGCGGCACGGAGCAGACGGCGCATCCGACCAGCGACCTGCAAAGCCCCGGCTCGGACGTGATGGTGCCGTGCGACTACACGGGCACGCAGCACGACTCGTGCGCCGCGTTCAATGCCGCGATCATGGACGCGAATCGTGCCGGCGGCGGCCGCGTGGTGGTGCCGGCCGGCAACTGGTATTGCGGCGGTCCGATCGTGCTCCTGAGCCACGTGAACTTCCATCTGGAGTCGGGCTGCACGATCTATTTCAGCCCTAACCCGGCGGATTACGCGAAGAGCGGTCCGTACAGGACGGCGAACGGCAATCTGTACCACACGCGCTGGCAGGCGAACGACTGTCTGAATTTCGGCTCGCCGATCTATGCGTTCCGCCAGACCAACATTGCACTGACCGCCGACGACAACACCTGCGTGCTGAACGGTCAGGCGATGACGCCGATACAACTGAGCAATCAGCCGCCGACCTCGTGCTGGTGGACCTACAAGGGCAGCAGCAACACGTATGGCTGTGCGGGTTCGTCGACGCCATCGCAGGCTTATGCGAATCCGAACAACGTCCCACTGACGAGCCTCCCCGCTTCCCAGATCAAGAACCCGCAGGCAAACGTCTCCTTTACCAATCAGTACGGTGTGACGGGTTCGCTGATGGACCTGCTCACAGGCACGGGCTGGAACCAGGACCAGAACTATCTGCCCGCGCTGTCCGAGCTGCGCGTGCCGTTCGAGGACCGCATCTTCGGCAACGGACACTTTCTGCGTCCATGCATGATCGAGTTCATCGGGTGCACGAACGTGCTCCTGCAGAACTACCACACGCAGAACACGCCGTTCTGGCAGCACCATCCAACCGATTGCATGAACGTCGTGATCGACGGCGTGTTTGCCGACAGCGTTGGCCCGAACAACGACGGCTTCGATCCGGACGCGTGCAACTACGTGCTCGTACAGAACGTTCAGTTCAACACCGGCGACGACTGCATTGCAATGAAGTCCGGCAAGTACCTCGACACCGAGTACGGTCCGATGCAGAACATCGTCGTGCAGAATTGTACGATGCAGAGTGGCCACGGCGGCCTGACGATCGGCAGCGAATTGAGCGCGGGCGTGCAGAACGTCTACGCTCGCAATCTGACGATGCAAAACGAGAACTGGGCGAGCAATCCGCTAAATATCGCACTGCGGTTCAAGACCAACATGAACCGCGGCGGGTACATCAAAAACGTGTGGATCAATGGCGTGACGCTGCCCAACGGTGTGAACCTCGCCGGCAAATATGGCGGCGGCGCGCTCGGCGCCGCCATCAGCAAGATCACCGGTACCGGAACGACCGGTCTTGCGACGAACCCGTCCACGGGTCAAGGCGGCCTGATTACGTTCGACTGCGATTACAGCCCGTCCGGCGATGCGGTACGCTGGACTCCGTCGGTGATCAGCAACATCAACATCTCGAACGTGAACGCGAGCGATGTGTCGGGGGCGGTATCGTACTCAATGCCTTCGGGCTTCGTCGCCGGGTCGAACTCGTGCTTCCAGGCGATCGTCATGCAGGGCCCCGAGGCGGTCGACTACAACGGTCCGCTGCCGGTGCCGACCGTAAGTCCGATCAGCGGCGTCACGATCTCGAACTGCAACCTCGGCTCGCCGGTGTGCACCGGCGCAGCCCCGACGACGCCTTCGACGTCTGCGTCGGCGGCACCGGGTCCGATCTTCGTGAGCAATGTCAGCGGTATTACGCTGAATAATGTGGTGATCACGGGCACCACGTACAACACGACGCTGAGCGCGTCGGCGACTTGATATTGACGCACACGGCCACGGGCAATCGTGGCCGTGTGCGCGGAGATATCAAGTGACGAGCCGGTTCAAACCCCGGCCTTTCCGATTTGCCATCAGCAGAAACGGACGGCTGGTCCGATCATCCCAACCCTACGGCTCGCCCGACCAGAGCCAGGCCCACGCTGACAATCACAACGCCGATCACGCGCGCGACATCTTCGCTGAATGGCGCGAGACGCTCTATGGTGATAGCCGCTGTTACTCCAGCCATCACCCAAACATTCATGACCCCGGCAACGAGCAGGATCGACGTCAGGCCAGCGCAGCAGTAGCTGCAATGAAGCCCAAGGCGCAGGCCGTATCGCCACGCTGCGCCGGCATCCGTTGGCAGTTCGCAGTCACCGTACCCCGGAGCTTCCCGGCAGCAGTCAAGGTGGCGGACCTTCCAGCTAGTGAACTGAAGCGCCCCCGCTCCGAGCACGACCATACCGGCCACGACCGGAACGGCGCGCGCCAACACCGATAGCCGCATCTCCAGCGCCGACAGCGCGGCGCCCACCGCAAAAGCAGCCAGCCCCAACAAGGCCCAGACAAAGAAATACCCCACGCCCGCCAGTAGGGTGAGCCGGTCAGGCTGCATCTGACCTGCCCCGGCCAACGCCTCACGATAGCGCCACAACGCGGGCGCGAGCGATGGCAGCATCATCGCGACCATCATCACGAGCCACATGCCGAGGAACGATGCCGCGACACCGGACCATGTCTGTCCGCACATCGGCAGCCACGCCATCGACATCGTCCAGCCGCCTGGCATCGGCATCCCGCCCATCGCCGACATCGACGCGCACCACATGAGCGTCACCGTCGCGCTTGCTGCAAACAGCAGCGCGCAGATGCCGTAAAAAGTGAAGCCGGCGCGTTGGAAAACCGCGTGGCGCAAGAACGCCCCACGCGGTGTCCGCTGACCGGTTGCGCGAACGTCGCTCATCACCGCGCTCAACCCCTGGCGTACTCATCGTGGCGCTTCCACCAGACGCCCGTCTCGTTGCGTCCCTTCGGCGCACGGTCGAGCCACTGGTACATGCCCCAGATGCCGTCCACGCCGCGCGCATAGGTGGAATACGTGTGATACACGACGCCATCCTCGAGTATGAAAGCGCTCATTCCAGGCCGGTCGCGCGCGTACGTTTGCGCGTCGGTTCCGCAGTTAGCTGCAAACTGGACAACGGGCTCGGGTGCCGGTGTCGCATCCATCGCATGCCGGCCACGCAGGTAGTTGTATTCGACTTCGCCATCACGCTGTTGCGCCTCGGTGAACGAAATATTGAAGTCGAAGTTGAAATCGCTCCCGGCCGAGGACGCCCACGGAAACGTCCATCCCATGCGCCGCCGGTAGGCCAGCAGCTTCTCCAGCGGCGCCCGCGACACAGCGGTGAGCGTGACGTCATGGTTCGCGAGGTGAACGGCGATGCCGTCGAACCCATCCGCAATCGATGAACACGACGGGCACCCGGCCTTATAGTCCGGCCCGAACATGAAGTGATAAACGAGAAGCTGCGAGCGTCCACTGAAAAGCTCCGCCAGCGATACGCTGCCTTGCTCGGTATCGAACCGGTACGCCTTGTCGATCCGCACCCACGGCAGGGCCTGGCGTTGCTGCACCAGTTCGTCGCCGCGGCGCGTGAACTCCTTCTCCGCTGCGAGCAATTTGAGCCGCGCCGCCAGCCATTCTTCGCGTGTCCCGGTTGCATGTGTCGTCGTCATGATTCGCTCCTTAGGTGTCCTGTGTCGTTTGTTCCGTTCCCAAATCCGCTGAGAGGCTTGGGTGTCGTGCTAGATTAATCCCGGGCACCGCAGGAGGGGGAGTGACAAGTGTGACGCGATTAGAGCAGCCGATGGACTCGCCAGTCTCAGCCGCGGCGCATGCGCTCGCGGCCGGCGACCCGCTCGGCGCGCTGAAGCGGATCGCATTGCGCGACGACGCGCCCGCACTTGCGCTACGCGGCATCGCGATGGCGCAACTCGGCGATTTCGTGCGAGCCAGGGCGCTGGTGCGCAGTGCAGCACGCGCCTTCGGTGCAGGAGAGGCCGTATCCCGGGCTCGATGTGTGGTCGCCGAAGCCGAGATCGCGCTCGCCTCGCGCGACCTCGCCTGGCCCACCAAGGCGCTCGACGCCGCACGGGCGACGCTCGAAGCGAGCGGCGACCGGGCTAATGCGGCGTATGCGCGGTATCTCGAGATGCGGCGTCTGCTACTGATCGGGCGCCTTGACGAGGCTGAGCACGCACTCACCGAACTTGACCCCACGCCCTTTCCGCCCGGACTCAGGGCCGCTCACGAACTGGTCGTCGCAGGTATAGCAATGCGCCGCCTGCACACGCAAACGGCCCTTGCCGCGCTCAAACAGGCCGAATACGCCGCGCACCGCGCGGGCATCCCTGCGTTGAAGGCCGAGGTCGAAAACGCATTCTTCGTATTGAACGCGCCCGCCGCAAGGTTAATTGCGTGTGGCGAGGAACGCCCTCTTCTGCTTGCCGAAGTCGAAGCCTTGCTGGCATCCGACACGCTCATCGTCGATGCATGCCACTATGCCGTGCGCGAAGCGGACACCGTCGTTTCGCTCGCAAGGCGTCCTGTGTTGTTCGCGCTTGCACGCGCGCTCGCCGAAGCGTGGCCGTCCGACGTGCCACGGGACAGGCTGATCTCGCAGGCATTCCGCACCCGGCATCCCGACGAATCGCATCGCGTACGCCTGCGCGTCGAAATCGGACGGCTTCGCACATTGCTCGGGACGCTGGCGAGCGTGAATGCAACGAGAGCCGGTTTTGCCCTGGCGCCGCAGCGGGCACGAGAAATCGTGGTGCTGGCGCGACCCGTCGAAGAAGGACATGCGGTGGTACTCGCCTTGCTCGCCGACGGTGAGTCGTGGTCGAGCTCGGCGCTCGCGCTTGTGCTTGGCGCCAGCCAGCGCACCGTACAGCGGACGCTCGACTCGCTGGCGGCGGCCGGCAAGGTGCAGTCGTTTGGACGTGGACGGGCGCGTCGCTGGATGACCCCGGCCCTGCCGGGATTCACGACGACATTGTTACTCCCCGCGCCGCTACCGGTTGATTATGATGGAATCGACAGGTGACCAGCCAGGGAGACGCCATGAAGCGTGCAACAGCAGAAATCGTCAATGAATACGGCCCATTTCCGGGTATCGATGGCGTGCATGGCGTCACCTATGATGGTGCGCACGTCTGGTTTGCGAGCGGAGACAGGCTGAACGTGCTCGATCCGCAGAGCGGCAAGACGCTGCGCTCGCTCGATGTCGCCGCGCACGCAGGCACGGCCTTCGACGGTCAGCACCTGTACCAGATCGCCGATCATCACATCCAGAAGATCGATCCGCAGACCGGCCGTGTGCTCGCCTCGATCCCGGCCCCTGGCGGCGACGATGCCGCAGGACTCACGTGGGCCGAAGGGTCGCTGTGGGTGGGGCAGTATCGGGATCGGAAGATTCTTCAGATCGACCCCGAAACCGGGAAGGTTCTTCGCAGCATCGAATCGAACCGCTTCGTCACCGGTGTGACGTGGGTTGACGGAGAGCTTTGGCACGCCACATGGGACGATAACGAAAGCGAGCTACGACACGTCGATCCACGCAGTGGCGAAGTCGTGGAGAGTCTCGAAATGCCGCCCGGCACCCACGTGTCCGGGCTGGAGTCCGACGGAGCCGAGCAGTTCTTCTGCGGCGGCGGACGCAGCGGCAAGCTGCGAGCCGTCCGCCGGCCGAAGCGCGGCTCCCCCGCCTAAAACGCCGCCTGGAACGCTGCCTAAAACGCCGTCTGGAACGCCGCCTGGAACGCTGCCTTAGAACGTGTAAGCCAGCTTGCCGAACGCCGTCCGGCCCAACGTGTTGTAGCCGTACGCGGTTACGTACTGCCGGTTGAACAGATTCGACAGATTGGCGGACACGGTGAGATGCGAGTTGACCTTGTACGCAGCGCGCAGGCCCACCGTTGTATAGGATGGCAGATAGATCGAGTTGGCCTGATCGTCGAAGGTCGATCCACCGTACAGCACGGAGATGCCCGTGCTCAGTGCGTGCAGGTGGAACTCGTCCCACATGTGATCGATGTTCAGGCTGAACGTCTGACGCGGGCGGCGGTTAAGCCAGGTCTGATCCGTGACGTCCTGCGGATTCAGGAAACCGACCGAGAGGCTCACCGGCGTCGATTTGCCGATGGTGCCCTTGTACGACAGGTCGATGCCCTGAATATGCGCGCGTCCGACGTTCACCGGCAGGAAGGTCACCGAGTCGTATTCGATCAGGTTGTGAACGCGCGTGTCGTACACCGCCGCCGTGAAGGTCCCGAACGACGTGGCGGCATCCAGCGCCGCCTCAACCGTATCGCTGCGCTCCGGCAGAAGGTTTGGGTTCCCGTAGCCCGGATAGTACAGGTCGTCGAAGGTCGGCAGACGGAACGCATTGCCATACGAAACGCGCGCCGTATAAACCGGCGTGATCGCATAAGACAAGGCAACGTTGCCGGTATTGACCGACTGCCCCTCGATGATCTCGTGACGGCCTGCCAGGAACACGGTCAACGGGCCGAGCGTCGCCGACTGATGCAGCGAAACCGCTGAATCGTCGCGCGTCGGCACACCCGACGGAATGTCGTATGGCAGGAAGGCCTGCTCGCGCGAGAAGTCGTAGGCAAGCTTGGTCTCGCCGGACAGCGGCAGGTTGAACAGCGCGGGCCCACGCTCCTGATGCGTCAGCGAGGTCGACGTGCTCAGGCGCGTCGAGTCGATCTCATCGGATGGGATGCCCGGCGTATTCGTATACAGGAACTCGCGGTCCGTGGCGTAGCCGACCGACTGATCGAGCTGCGTGAACGGCGTGATATCCAGATGGAACGCGGCGCCCGTCGTCAGCTGATAATCGGCCTGCCGGTCGTCGCCGCCCGCGTCATCGTAGGAGAGATCCGAGCGGTGATACAGGAAGAACGTGGAGAGCGACCAGTTGTTGTGCGCGTAACCCAGGCGTCCATCCACGTCCTGTGCATGGTACGGGTTACGGCCGTCTTCGTGACCGAAGACAACCGGCTGCGTCGCATCGATCCCCGCCGTGTTGTAGTCATGCAAGCCGAGCGAGTAGGTCAGCCCGCTCAACGCCGAGAGCGCGCCGGTGGACGGGACCGAGCCCGATGTGCGGACCTGCGTATCGAAGGTCTTGTTCGACCCGCCGCCCACCGACACCGTGGTCTGATTGGGCTGATTGGAAGCGTGGTTCGTGAAGAGCTGGATCACGCCACCCATCGCATCGGCGCCGAACGAAGCGGCTGCCGGACCGGAGATCACCTCCACGCGGTCGAATGCGGAGGTCGGCAGATCAGCCCACTCGGCCTGACCGCTGGTCGCGGAACCGACCCGGATGCCGTCGATAAACACGGCCACCTGATTTCCCGCCGAGCCACGGATGCTGACGGACGCAAGCGAACCTGGGCCGCCGTTCTGCGCAACGGTCACACCGGGCAGTGTAGCGAGCGCCTGCGTGATGCTTGGGTCAATGGGCGAAAGACGGTCGAGATCTGCGCGAGTCAGAACCTGGGTCGTGGCGTATCGCTGATCGAACGATTGCGGCAGATGCTGCGTGTCGCCAGTGACGAGGATATTCGGTAGCGTGGTTTGCGCGACGGCCTGATCCTGGGTTGACGACGAGTCGTCGGCGTGGGCGATCTGGCAAGCGATAGCCGTCAGCGCGGAGCTGATGATGAGATGACGAAGCTTCATTATTGGAATCCTGGGGATAGCGCGCCCCACAGTTGAATAGTAGACAACGACGCCGAGGTCTGACTTCCGGTTCGGACTGAAACCGGTCACAGTGGCGCGACCGCGCTGGATTTGCACCAGCTTCCACGAGTCGTTTGCGCGCATTCTACTTGCGAATCTAACGGGGACCGGAATAATTCCCGCCAATCGACGCGTCATTGCAACATCGCACCAGCGCGGTTCTGACGCCCAACGATCGGGCGTTTCGCGCCAGACGGGTGCATCCGAGAACGGCTCGGGCATGGCGTCCATGCCTGTATCGCCCTGCCCTGAAAAGGCGTGACAGCCTCCCCGCGCGGTTGGCATGAGTCTTGAGTACAATTCCCCTGAACTTGTACACAAGAGGGAATACGAGATGCGCGGATGGACAATTTCGGATTGGCAGGAAGCGTATCGGGACGGTGCGACGCCCGCCCAGTTGCTTGGCGAACTGGTCCACGGACTGACGCCCGAAGATGACCCCGCATGGATATCGACCGTGACGCAAGCAGTGCTTGAAGCGCAGCTCGCGGGCCTCGAGGGCAGGCTGGCCGCGGTGGGTGGCGATCTGACGAAGCTGCCGCTCTATGGCGTGCCATTCGCCGCGAAAGACAATATCGACGCCGCCGGCTTCGAGACCACAGCCGCCTGCCCTGCCTTCGCCTATACGCCAGGGCGCAGCGCGACGGTCGTGCAGCGGCTGACCGATGCCGGCGCAATCGTCATTGGTAAAACCAATCTCGATCAGTTCGCGACCGGCCTCGTGGGCGTGCGCTCCCCTTACGGCATCCCGGCCAACAGCTTCGACGCCGAGTACATCTCGGGCGGCTCGAGTTCGGGGTCGGCCTCGGTAGTTGCGCGCGGCATCGTCCCTTTCTCGCTGGGCACGGATACGGCCGGCTCGGGACGCGTCCCTGCGGGCCTCAACAATATCGTCGGAATCAAACCTACTCGTGGCGCGTTTAGCAATGCAGGCGTGGTGCCGGCATGCCGCACGCTCGACTGCGTGTCGGTCTTCGCGACCACTTTCGACGACGCCGCGCTCGTGTACGACCTGGCCGCCTCGCTCGATCTGGCCGACGGTCTGTCCCGCGAAACGCCCGCCTCCGCGCTTCAGTGGCGCGTTCCCGCCGCGCCGCGTTTTGCGGTCCCGTCACAGCCGGAATTCTTCGGCGATGAACTGTCCGCGCAAGCCTTCAAGGCCGCCGTGGCACACCTTGAAGCGCGCGGCGCGATCTGCGTGCCGCTCGATTTTTCGCTCTTCGACGACGTCACTGCGCTGCTGTATGACGGCGCATGGGTAGCGGAACGCTATGCGGCGATTCGCGACTTTGCTGGCTCGAACGAAGCCGACATTCACCCGGTTGTGCGCGACATCATCTTCAAGGCCAAGGAATTCTCCGCCACCGACACCTTCGAATCGATCTACCGTCTCGCCGATCTCAAACGCCGCGCCGATTCGATGCTGGCGCAGTTCGACGCCCTCGTCGTGCCGACAGCCCCAGCCCACTACAGGATCGCCGAACTGCTGGCGGATCCGGTACGTCTGAACAGCAATCTCGGCAAGTACACCAACTTTGTCAATCTGCTCGACTGGAGCGCAGTGGCCGCGCCGGCAAACTTCCGCGAAGACGGACTGCCGTTTGGGATTACCTTCATTGGCGAGGCGTGGCGGGAACGCGCGCTGGCTGACTTTGCGGCGCAATGGCATCGGGCCACCGGGCTGCCGCGTGGAGCGACTGGAATGCCGCAGGCTGCGCAGTCGGGTGCCGCGCAGTCCGGTGCCGCGCAACCAGCGCCTGAGGCAAAACGCAGCGCGGCGAGCGACACCATTCGCGTCGCCGTCGTCGGTGCCCATTTGCGCGGCATGCCGCTCAACCATGAACTGACGAGTCGTGGCGCAAGCTTCGCGGAGAGCACGACGACCGCGAGCAACTATCGTCTCTTCTCGCTCGCAAACACGACTCCGCCGAAACCAGGGCTGCTGCGTTCCGAAAGCGGCGCACCGATTCAGCTGGAACTCTGGGACGTGCCGGCGACTGCATTTGGTTCTTTCGTCGCTGGCGTCCCTGCACCACTTGGCATCGGCACTGTAACGCTCGCGGACGGCAGACAGGTGAAGGGTTTCATCTGCGAGCCTTACGCCCTGCAGGATGCGCAGGACATCACGGCATTCGGCGGCTGGGCTGCCTGGCTCGCGCGTTAGCTTCTCTCATTGCGCGCCGGAATCGTCCAAACATTCCATCGCAAGCCGCGTATCATGATCCAAGCTCGCGATCTTCCGTTGCCGTTGGAACAAGCTAGCCGCATCCCCTCACGCACCTGGAAATACTGATGGTGGACAACAGCGCGCCGACTGCGTCGGCGAAAAGCGCCAGCAACCTTGCTGCGCAAATCTATACGCAACTGAAGGCCGATATCTTCGACTTCCGCCTGCTGCCAGGCGACAAGTTCAGCGAAGGCGATATCGCAACACGTATGCAGGTCAGCCGCACACCGGTCCGGCAGGCGCTGTTCTGGCTGCAGCGCGAAGGCTACGTGGATGTCAACTTCAAGAGCGGCTGGCAGGTCCGCGCGTTCGACTTCAAGTATTTCGAAGACCTCTACGAAGTGCGCGTCATGATGGAAACTTCCGCAATCGCGAAGCTCGTGGAGCTGGACGCCACCTCACGGCTCGACGCCCTGCGCGAGATCTGGTGCGTGCCCGTGAAGAAGCAGCTTGACGATCCCGCCACCGTCGCCGCGCTGGACGAAGCCTTCCATGGACGTCTCGTCGCCGCCGTGGGCAACAACGAAATGGCGCGGATGCATGAGGACATCACTGAACGCATCCGCATCATCCGCCGGCTGGACTTCACCAAGAAACCGCGCGTGGCGGCAACCTATAAGGAACACGCGGCGATTCTCAAGGCGATCTTTGCTGGCGAAGCGTCGGACGCCCAGCAGATGATCCGTGCTCATATCGCGGAGAGTCAGGCCGAGGTCAAACGCATCACGCTCTATATGATGCAGACCGCGCGCGAACGTTACGGTGCGCGCGAAACGATCTAGCGCCTTCGCCATCCCTGGATACGTGCACGACGCACCAGCGTGGCGCGTCGTGCGCACCGCTGTCACACAGCGTCTCTCGACCTCGCAAGCGTGGCAAAGCCTCCCGTTCCTCATCTCCCGCCTGGCTTGGAAGTTGCTCAAGCACTGCGCCTTGTATTCAAGGCGATATCCAACTTTCAAAATGGCAGAGGACGATCAATGAACAAGCGTGAGTTTCTGAAGGTCGCATCGGCAGCAGGGGTTGCGGGTGTGACAGGGGTCGCAGGCGGGATTCCTTCCGCGTTCGCACAAGGCGACACCGGTCCGATCAAGGTAGGCATTCTGCATTCACTGTCGGGCACGATGGCGATCTCCGAAACGTCGCTGAAAGATACCGCGTTGATGACGATCGCACAGATCAACGCAAGCGGTGGTGTCAATGGCCGCCAGCTCGAGCCGGTAGTCGTGGACCCGGCTTCGAACTGGCCGCTGTTCGCCGAGAAGGCACGCCAGTTGATCACGCAGGACAAGTGTGCTGTGGTGTTCGGCTGCTGGACTTCGGTGTCGCGCAAGTCGGTGCTGCCGGTGTTCGAGGAACTCAACGGCCTGCTGTTCTACCCCGTGCAGTACGAAGGCGAAGAAATGTCACGCAACGTGTTCTACACGGGTGCCGCACCGAACCAGCAGGCGATTCCTGCTACCGAATATCTGATGAGTGCAGAAGGCGGCGGGGCCAAACGTTTCTTCCTGCTCGGCACGGACTATGTGTACCCGCGTACGACCAACAAGATCCTGCGCGCGTTCCTGAAATCGAAGGGCGTTCAGGAAGCGGATATTCAGGAGGTCTACACGCCGTTCGGTCACAGCGACTATCAGACCATCGTCGCCAACATCAAGACCTTCTCGCAGGGCGGCAAGACCGCGGTGATCTCGACCGTCAACGGTGACTCGAATGTGCCGTTCTACAAGGAACTGGGCAACCAGGGCCTGAAAGCGACGGACGTGCCGGTGGTGGCGTTCTCGGTGGGCGAAGAAGAACTGCGCGGGATCGATACGAAGCCGCTGGTGGGCAACCTCGCTGCGTGGAACTACTTCATGTCGCTGCGTAATCCGGAGAACACCAAGTTCAAGGCGATGTTCGCCAAATGGGTCAAGGACAACAACCTGCCGGGCGGCGACAAGCGCGTCACGAACGACCCGATGGAAGCGACCTTCGTCGGTATCCATATGTGGAAGCAGGCGGCCGAAAAGGCCAAGAGCACCGATGTCGACAAGGTGCGCGTGGCGATGATCGGCCAGAAGTTTGCAGCGCCGTCGGGCTTCACGCTCGAGATGGACGGCAACCACCACCTGCACAAGCCGGTGATGATTGGCGAAGTGCGCGCCGATGGTCAGTTCAACGTCGTGTGGCGCACCAAGACGACTGTGCGCGCGCAGCCGTGGAGCCCGTATATCGACGGTAACAAGGGTAAGCCGGACGTGGTCAGCTCGATCTCCGACTTCCTGCGCCGTCGCCGCGTCGCTGAGGTCTGAGCTGGGTGATGTGGGTTTGACGTGAGTATCGCGTGATGGCGGCAACGCCATCACGCGTGCAGCAAGCCTGCAGCCAGCGCCGTCAGGCTGCTGCTTCGCTCGCGCTTTCCCGCTTCTCCCCCTTCGCCGTTTCTTCGAGCTTCTTCCGCATGGATCGCGCTGCCGCGATCATGTTTCTAAGGGCCGCCTCCGTTTCCGGCCAGCCACGCGTCTTCAGGCCGCAGTCCGGATTCACCCACAAACGCCCGGCAGGAATCACCTCGCAGGCGCGCTCGAGCAAGCGCTCCATCGTGTCCACGTTCGGCACACGCGGCGAATGCGTGTCATAGACTCCGGGCCCAATTCCATTCGGATAGGCAAATTCGCCGAAGCCGTCGAGCAGTTCCATCGAGGAACGCGAGGTTTCAATCGTGATGACGTCCGCGTCCAGCGCCGCAATCGATGGCAGGATGTCGTTGAATTCCGAATAGCACATATGCGTGTGAATCTGCGTGGCATCCGAGACCCCGCTCGACGCGATCCTGAACGCCTGCGTCGCCCATTCCAGATAGGCGGTCCAATCCGCCTTGCGTAGCGGCAGGCCTTCGCGGAACGCCGGCTCGTCGATCTGAATGATGCGGATGCCAGCCTGTTCCAGGTCGTTCACTTCGTCGCGAATCACCAGTGCCAGTTGCAAGGCAGTTGTCGAGCGCGGCTGGTCGTCGCGCACGAAAGACCATTCGAGCATTGTCACCGGTCCTGTGAGCACGCCCTTCACCAGACGGTCCGTCAGGGACTGTGCGTGACAGGCGGTATCCACCATCATCGGTTCGGGACGAAATACGTCGCCAAAGATGATGGGCGGTTTCACGCACTGCGAACCATAGTTCTGCACCCAGCCGTTTTCGGTGATCGCATAGCCCCACAGTTTCTCAGCGAAGAACTCGACCAGGTCGTTGCGCTCTACCTCGCCGTGCACCAGCACATCGAGTCCGAGTTCCTCCTGCTTGCGCATCACCGTGGCCGTTTCGGCGCGCATGCGTTCGAGGTAGTCGAGCGCGCGCAATTCGCCGCGCTTATAAGCCGCGCGGGCCTGGCGGATCGCGGGCGTCTGCGGGAACGAACCAATCGTTGTGGTGGGCAGGAGCGGCAGTTTCAGGGCGTGCCGCTGCACGCGGCTGCGGGCTTCGAACGGGCTCTTGCGGCTCGCCATCGCCTCCGTCACAGCCGCAATCTTTCTTTGCACCAGCACGTTCGTGACCGCCTTCGACGCGCGCCGCGCAGCGAGAGCCTTGTCCGCGGCGGCAAGCGAAGGCTCGGCCGCGGCCTGATCGTGCAGCGCCAGCGCAAGCGTACCGATTTCCGCGAGCTTTTCCGTCGCAAAGGCTAACCACGTCTTCACCTCGGGATCGAGCCGCTTCTCCACTGTGAGCGAAACGGGGACGTGCTGCAGCGAACACGACGGCGCAATCCAGAGCGTGTCGCCGCGTTCGTCATGCAACTGCTGCAACGATCCGACGATTTCGCGCAAAGCAGCGCGCCAGACATTGCGTCCGTCGATCACACCGACCGACAGCGCCTTGTCCTTCGGCAGCACCGTGCGCCACGTGTCGAGTTGCTGCGGAGCCCTGACCAGATCGATATGCACGCCGTGGACCGGCAGCTTCGCGACGAGCGCGGCGTGATCGGCGGCGGTGTCGAAATAGGTGGCGAGCAATACCTTCACGCCTGCGGCGCCCAGCACGTCATACACGGCTGAAAACGCTTCGAGCCACTCGGCGTCGAGGTCGAGACACAGCGCGGGTTCGTCGATCTGTACCCACTCGACACCACGCCGCTTCAACTCATCAAGAATGCGTAAGTAGCGGATCACGAGCTTCGGCAGCAGCGACAAGCGGTCGAATCCCGGCGTCTGGCTCTTGGACAGCCACAGATACGTGATCGGCCCAATCAACACCGGTTTGACCGGCAGATCGAGCGCAAGCGCTTCATCGATCTCTTCGAAGAACCAGTTCACGCCACCGTTAAAGGTCGTCTGTGGTCCCAGTTCCGGCACGAGGTAGTGGTAGTTGGTGTCGAACCACTTGGTCATTTCCATGGCCGGCTGCGCCTTGTTACCGCGCGCCAGTTCGTAGTACTGAGCCAACGACAACGCTGCCGGTTCGAATTCGAAGCGCTCGGGCAGCGCGCCCAACAATGCGGTCAGGTTCAGCATGGGGTCGTAGTACGCGAAATCGCCGACCGTCACGAAGTCCAGCTTTGCCGCGCGTTGCTGCTCCCAGTGACGCGCGCGTAATTCCCGCGCGACGCCGCGCAGGTACGCGTCGTCAGACTCCCCGCGCCAGAACGACTCCTGGGCGAACTTGAGTTCGCGATGCGCGCCGATGCGCGGAAAGCCATGTATGTGGGTGCGAGCCATTGCCGATCCTTGACTGAATGGCGCACAGTTTGAGAGGCACGCTATGATTCATCAAGCGACATCTTTTCATTATCGTATGAGCCACATTCATATCAAAGACACCTCGGCTTACGGCCACCGCGGGCGGCAGCATGCTTGAACTGCGCCATCTTCGCTCCCTGATCGCGATCGCCGATTCGGGCAAGCTCGTCACGGCCGCCGAGCGCGTCAATCTCAGTCAGTCCGCGCTATCCCACCAGATCCGCGACATGGAAGCCCACTACGAGGTATCGCTATTCGAGCGGACCCGGCAAGGTCTGCGCTTTACGGTGGCAGGCGAACGGCTGCTGGCTCTCGCTCGCGAAACGGTGGCGGGAGTAGCGGCCGCTGAACGGGATCTGGTTCGCCTGAAGGAAGAAGTGCGCGGCGAGCTTCGCATCGTGCTGAAATGCCACACGTGCTTCGACTGGCTGATGCCGGTGATGGATGAGTTCCGGCGCCGCTGGCCGGAGGTCGAGGTTGACCTTGTGGCGGGATTTCACGCAGATCCGATGCGGCTCCTGAGTGAGGGAAAAGCCGATGTGGTGATCGGATCAAAACCGGCCACCCGGCGCAATCTGGACATCGCACCGCTGTTCAGGTTTGAAATCCAGGTAGTGCTTGCCAATGAACACCGTCTGCGCAGCAAGCGGCGTCTGACCGCTGAAGATCTGCGCGGCGAAACCCTCATCACTTACCCGGTTCCCGAAGCGCGCATCGACCTGATCCGCGAGGTGCTGGAGCCGGCCGGCATCCGGCTCGAGCGCCGCACCGCCGAGTTGACCATTGCGATCATGCAACTGGTGGCGAGCCGCCGGGGTATCGCAGCGTTGCCGAACTGGGGCTTGAAGAATTACGTCGACCACGACTATGTGCTGGCGAAACGCGTCGGCACGAGCGGACTATGGAGCGAGCTTTACGCCATCGCGCCGAAGGGGACAGCGGGCCGTCCTTACTTCGAGGATTTCGTGTCGATAGTGCGCGACACCTGCGCGGCGCAGCTCGACAGCATCGAACTGCTGACGAGTGTCGAGTGATCGTGCGCCAGTCGGCGGTCGCTGGTACCTTAGCTTGAACCCGACGCCCTTGTGTAACGCGAGTTGTGCGTCTCCCGTCTAATCAGGCTGAAGCCCTCTGGAGAAAACATGCTTGCATCGCCTGTCAGGCTGCGCAAAACCGCAGCGGTCATCGCAACGTTTAGCTTTGTCGCAGCGCTGGCCGGTTGCAGTACCCCTCAAACCGTTGTCCAGGCGCAGAAAACCGCCGTCGATGCGTTGCCGAACGGGATTGCCGTGCGGCCAGCCGATGGCGCGCTCTTCATCACCGATGACCGCACCAGCAGCGTGTTGTCCTCGCACGGAGGGGCATTCTCGCCATATGCAGCGATTCCGGTTGGAGTGGCCCAAGGTAAAAGCCTCAGCCAGATCACCTTCGCGCAGTCAGGCGCCTTGCTCGCCGAACGGTTCGGGTTTGGCACCGCGAGCGCGATATTCGAAGTCAGCGGCAATGGCACAGCCGTGGCGCTAAGCGGACCCAACCCGGCCCGGCGCAGGTTGGGACTGGTTGAACTTGCGCCTGGCCAGCTCCTGTCTACCTGGTTCATCAAGACCGGCAGCAACCCGCCGCAAGGTGCCCTGAGTCTGGTGACCTATGACGGGGCGACCCACGCCGCAACCGAACGCGATCTGCTCACAGGGCTCGGCAAACCAGTTGGGATTGCCGTATCAGGGGGGAACGTGTTTGTCTCCGATCAGGCCAACGGCAATATCTTGAAGGCGAATCTGGGTGCGCTTCTGAGCTCTCCGGCGCCGGTGACGCCTACCGTGTTTGCACGCGTAGATAGCCCCGATCTGATGACCGTGGATAGCGAGGGTCGGCTCTATACGAAATGCAACAAGAACGGCCTCTGCGCGATCGCCCCGGACGGCACGGTCAGCGTGATGGCCAACGACTTCCAGGATGCCCGAGGCGTCGCGATCGATGCCGCGCATCATGTCCTGTATGCGGTCGATCGCGGGCCGTCATCCGGCGGGACCAGTTATGTGCGCAGCTTTCCTATCAAGTGACGACGATGGGATGAAGCAAGCGGGCGAAGGGTATGCGACTGCAGGCAAACCCTCGCCTCACGCAACACCTCGTTATTGATCGACACCCACGATCACACTCGACGCCTTGAAAATGGCGGTCGCGGATTTGCCGGTTGCGAGACCCAGGCGGTCGACGCTTTCATTGGTGATGATGGCCGCGATCTGCGCGCCATTGGGCGCCGCAATTTCGATTTCGGCATTGACCGCGCCCTTGGTCACGGCGGACACCGTCCCCGAGATGCAATTGCGCGCCGACACCTGGCTACTCTTCACGTCCACCATTACGATGATCGACGAAGCCTTCACTAGCGCGAACGCCGGTTTGCCTTCGGCAAGGCCGAGCGATGTCGCACTGCCATGCGTGATGACCGCGACGATTTCGAGGCCGTCCTTCGTGCGCAGCGTGACCTCATCGTTCACGGCGCCGTGCTTGAGCTCCACCACCTCGCCTTCAAACTGATTCCGGGCACTGGTTCGCATTGTCGATCTCCTGATGTTGCGTGTTCGTGCAGCGATATGAACACGCGTTGCTTTGTATAAGGTCAGAGAACGAGTGTAGCGAGAAGTTTCGCCGCGTGCGAGCGTTAACCTCGTCGCGGCGGAGTGGAGTGCAAAACGATTTTTTTGCGTCGTTATGTAGGCGAGTTTATAGCGTTGGGGATGACGGGATAATTGCCAGCTGCGACGACATTCGCAATGCGCCTCGAAGGAGGCTTCAAATTACCCCTTGATGGCCTGGTTGCGGCCGCAACAGTACGTACTGCGCGATGAATCAAACGTCGATTCTTGAGACACTCAAACCTCGCTTCGTTGCAACTTTGAGAAGACAGACGATCGACGCTTTTCACTTTGCGTCAGATACAGCAATTTTGACCTCGACCCAATATCCACGGGCACTTCTGACCGATTCCCCTGGAAATTAATTGTCTTGCCTACCCAAGGCAAACCTTTGCGCGACCGGCGATTTCCGCCACCGGTCTGTTACACAACCCGTTGCCCGTCTCGCGATTGAGACATTTCCGTCTCTGTGGGCTAGCGCACCTTTTCCCGGAACGGCGGCCTGTACCACGTCTTGCGAACTGGCCGCAGAGCCAGTCGGCATGCCGTTCTTAGCCATTTTGCACGGCTCGCACCCTGCTCGAAACCCTATGTGCGCCTGCGCACAGAACTCACCGCATCCCGCGAACTTCGCGTTTTGATCGCAGAAACATTCTGAAACAACTTTTACTAACGTCGTTTTAAACATTCTGGCCGTTTTTGGCTAACCGGCGCCTGGCCCAATAGCGACAAGGCTTTGGCACTCCCTGGCACGATCGTCGCTATATGTCCTGCACCAAGCAGCAATGCAGCAACGCAGTAGATTCAGGTGTCGCTTGACTGCTGTCGGGGGAAACAGTCAAGCGGCAACAACGGACTTCAGGACGCGGTATGCCGATAGATGGCGAGGCGAAACCTGGAGTCCACGCTGGGGACCAGTTCATGGGCCCACCAGCACCTGGAACGAGGCAGGGACGGTCTGGATGGTTCAGCCGGCGGTATCTGCTAAGCACTCCTCAATAATGCTTCGCAGGCGCTACCAGCAGATACCAGCCTCATCCGCACTTTGCCCGCGCCGCGTAAGCGGCAAATGTTTGTGTGCCCGGCCCGCAGCGGGTGCTTTCTTCTCTTAGAAATTTTTTAAACACAACGAGGACTGACCATGAACACGATCATCAACGCAGTGAAGAACTTTGTCCGTGAAGAAGAAGGTGTTGCTGCAATCGAATACGGCCTGCTGGCTGGCCTGATCGCAGTGATGATCATCGCTGGCGCAACGACCGCTGGTAAACAGCTCAACACGCTGTTCACCAACATCGGCGCGCAGCTGACGACCGCCGCGAAGAACGTGAACGGCTGAGCGCGTAGATTCTCCGGGCGGTCCAGTCGACGCAACGGCACGCGTTGCCGGCGTCGACGACCACCCACCCGGAGCATCGCATGTGGCGTAGCCAGCCGCCCAACCGGGCGCTGGCCACGCGGACCGCAAGAATCTGAAATATAAATAAAACAGGTTTCGTCATGGACACTTTCGCGTTTCCAACCGGGCTGTGTGTCTTCGCTCTGGTGATCGCAGCCGCCGGTTTCGACCTGCATTCGCGGCGCATCCCCAACAAGCTGGTCCTGCTCGGGTTGATCGTGGCGGTGCCGGTGCAGTGGATCGCACATGGCGGGACAGCGGGACTCTGGCTTGGGCTGCAAGGACTCGCCGCTGGTATCGCGGTAATGCTGCCGTTCTACATGCTGCGCGCCTTTGGCGCGGGCGACGCGAAGCTGATGGGCGCAATCGGCGCCTTCGTCGGACCTTCGAACGTGTTGCTGGTTGCGCTGGCGACCTTCCTGGTGGGTGGCGTCTGGGCACTCCTCCTGGTCGTGCAACGGCGACAGTTGAGCCAGGCGGGCAACAGCCTGTTCCTGATGTGTACCAATTTCGCGCACCACAAGACACAAGCCGCGCAGGAAACCTCGCTCGGACGACTGCCCTACGGCGTCGCGATTGCGCTGGGCACGACGGCAACAATGTTACTGCTGCACTAACTCACCGGATTTCGGGGGAGCAGGCGCGAGCCTGTCGAGTCAATCCGCAAAGGAGTACGACATGAAAAATATGAGAGCACTGGCGATGCTGACCGTCGCGACCGTCGCCGCACTGGCGGCCGTGCTGTTCGCGTCGCGCTGGATGCAAACCCAGACGGCCCCGTCGACCAAGGTGGTCGTCGCCCTCAACGACATCAGCCTCGGACAACGTCTGACGCCCGAATATCTCAAACTGGTCGACTGGCCCGCCGACAGCATTCCGGCAGGCGCCTTCACCGACCCGCAGAAGCTCGATGGCCGCGTACTGAAAGCCAGCGCGCAACGCGGCGAACCGCTGCTCGATTCCAAGCTCGCGCCGGTCGGCACGCTGGGCGGACTCTCGGCGGTGATCGGCGAAGGCAAACGGGCAATTACCGTTCGCGTGAACGACGTGATCGGCGTGGCCGGTTTCGCGCTGCCTGGCAACTACGTGGACATCATCGTCAATACGCAGAAGGACAGCACGGCCGCAGCGAACGATACGCAGGACCGCAACATCTCGAAGATCGTTCTGGAAAAGATTCTCGTGCTGGCCGTCGCGCAGGAAGTCGGACGCGACGACACCAAGCCGCGCGTCGTCAACGCCGTGACGCTCGAAGTCTCACCGGACCAGGCGGAGAAGATCGACCTGGCACGCAGCGTCGGCACCCTTTCGCTGGTGCTGCGCAATCAGGTAGACACCGCTGAGGACACGACCGGTGGAGCCACCAAGGTTTCGCTGCTGAAGGAACCCATCGCGGTGGCTGCACCGAAGTCCGAAGTGAAGACCGTGCGCATCGTCCAGCGAGTGGCAGCGCATGTGTCCGGCAACTGTATCCGGGTGATCACGGGCACGCAGAACGGCCAGGAATGCTTTTGATTGAACCGAGCAGCCGGACCGGGCAGCGCGAGCAGAACGCACTAAACGCAGCACAAAAAAGAAATCAGCATAGCTGACCAATCGGGCTGACCAATCAAGCTAAAGACTGGCTGATGGGCGCTCACGGCTTCATTCGGGGGAATGCAAATGAACCACCATCACGACGGCGCAAAGCGCTGCAGCAAGCAGGACCAGCGGCACCGCGCGACCACGCGCCACCTTGGACGGATCACGCTGGTCGCACTGGCCTGCCTGACCCTGTGCAGCGCGCAGGTCGAGGCGCAATCGGCAGGCTCGGATACCGCCAGGCCGCTCACGCTCGCCGCGAACGGCGTCAACGTGACGATCGGCGTGAGCCACCCCGCCCCAGCCGCAGAAGCCGGTCAACCCAAAGGCCTGAACTGCACGGGCGAAGTGCGCGACCACAGCACCGTCAACGTGCCCGTCGGCAAGTCGACGATGGTCAACCTGCCCGAATCCGTCCGTACCCGTACCGTCGGCAATCCGAACATCGTCCAGGCCATGCTGGTCTCGCCGCAGACGCTGTACGTGCTCGGCACGGACATCGGTGCGACCAACATGATCGTGCAGGGCCGCAGCGGCTCCTGCAGCGTGATCGACGTGGTGGTCGGCGTCGACCCGAGTGGTTTGCAAGCCACCCTCGCCTCCCTGATGCCGGAAGAGCACGACGTGCGCGTCAGCGCCGCGGCCGACAGCCTCGTACTGAGCGGCACCGTATCCGACGGCATGAAGGCGCAGCGCGTCGTCGAAATTGCTAACGCCTTCCTGCAGCGCGAGACCCAGGCGGTCGTGCAGGCCGCGCCGGCGAACGGCGCATCCGGTGCCGCCGCTCCGGCCGGCAGTGGCTCGAGCGCGGGCGGTCAGCGCGATCTGGCATACAAGAACCTGCGCATCATCAATATGTTGTCGGTGGCTGCACCGCAGCAGGTGATGCTGGAGGTGAAGGTCGCGGAAGTGTCGAAGACGCTGATAGATGAATTCGGTGCGCAAGCCAACCTCAACGGCAGCATCGGCAGCTGGTCGTTCGGTCTCCTTGCCAACTTCCTGAGCGGCGGCGCGGGCCAGGCTGCAGCGATCAAGTCCAACAAGCTGCCATTCGGCCTCGCGCTCGACGCACAAAAGAGCGACCAGCTCGTCAAGATCCTCGCCGAACCGAACCTGATGGCGATCAGCGGTCAGCAGGCCAGCTTCCTCGCCGGCGGCAAGATCTTCATCCCCGTCGCCCAGACCGCCAACGGTACGACGACGATCACGCTCCAGGAAGAAGACTACGGCGTGGGCCTGACCTTCATGCCCACCGTACTCGACGGCGGCCGCATCAACCTGATGGTGGCGCCTGAAGTGTCCGAACTGTCGCCGACCGGTGCCACGGTTACCTCGTCGAGCGGCAACACGACCTCCGTGCTGCCCCTCATCACGACGCGCCGCGCCTCCACTACCCTGCAGGTGATGGACGGCCAGAGCTTCGCGATTGGCGGGCTGATCAAGAACAACGTCACGGGCACCATCAACGCACTGCCGGGCGCCGGTGAAGTCCCAGTGCTGGGTGCACTGTTCCGTAGCACGAACTTCCAGCAGGACCGCACGGAGCTGGTGTTCGTCGTGACGCCACACCTTGTCAAGCCGCTGCCGGCCAACTACACACTGCCTACCGACCGCTTCGGCGACGTCAGCGAAGCTGGTGTGATCCTGACCGGCAACATGGAAGGCAAGGTGCACGCAGCGGCACCGGCTGCGGGCGCACCGCAAGCCGCGCTGCCGGCGGCAGGAACGGGCACAGGCACGGCAGCGGGCTCGAACGCAACGGCAATCGCTCCGGCACCCTCCGGCGCTCCGGCCACCCCCGCTGCGCCGGCGGTCACGACCCCGATTGCGGTCACGGCTCCCGTCGCCTCGGCACTGCCCGAACCCGTACCCGATCACGGCGTGACGATGCCGGTCGCCAGCGCGAAAGCGCCCTGAGTCTTCCAACAGCGCTCACGAACTTCACCTTGAACTGGGGCCCAACATGAACAAGCTCAAAGAATTGATCCGCACCGCGTTCTGTGCAGGTATCACCCTGACTCTGGCCGGCTGCCTGACGTCGACGCCGCAGTGGGACGCGCACTTCGGTGAGACCGTCCAGCAGATTACGACCGCGCAAGTGCTCAACCCGAACGCCGCCAACAACACCGATCCGGTCAGCGGCATCGACGGCAACGCGGCCACGTTGAACATGTTCCGCTACGACAAGTCGTTCACGCAGCCGTTAGGTATCACCTCGCCTTATGGCGTCGGACTCGGCTCGACCAGCCTTACCCCCAGCCAGCCGTAATCACCCCCGCGGGAGCAGCACCTCGGGCCGCGAACCCCGTGAAGTGGAGCAAAGAAATGATCAACATCCTGTTAGTTTCATCGGACCCTGGGCGTACCCAGCAGATCGCCGCAGTGATCGCCGCGAGCGGTATCGGACATCAGCTCAAGACGGTGGCGACCGGCCTGCAGCAGATCTGCGCCGACAAGGACACCCTGCACGCCACCGCTCTGTTGATCTTCGACGGCTATCACCTCACGCAGGACGATCTGTCCGCGTTCGAAAAGCTTTCGAGCCGTCATCGCGAACTGGCCTGCACGCTGGTCACGCCGTCGCCTTCGCACGATGTGCTGATCCAGGCGATGCACGCCGGCGTGCGTAACGTTGCGCCGTGGCCGATCGATCAGGACAGCTTCGTGGCCGACCTCCAGCGCGTGGCGGCACGCCGCGCCGAGACCGATCATCGCCAGGGTCAGGTGCTTTCGTTCGTGTCATGCAAGGGTGGCAGCGGCACCACGTTTCTCGCCGTCAACCTCGGCTATGCCCTCGCGACGCTGCGCGACAAGCGTGTGCTGTTCGTGGATCTGAATCAGCAGTTCGCCGATGCCGCGCATCTGGTCTGCGACAAGAATCCGCCCGCCACCATCGCCGATGTCTGCGCGCAGATCGATCGTCTGGATGCCTCGTTCTTCGATGCCTGCCTGACGCATGCGTATCCGAACTTCGATGTGCTGGCCGGCGCGGGCGATCCCGTCAAGGCTGGCGACGTCAAGCTCCCGCACCTCGAACGGATCGTCGCGCTGATTCGCCATCAGTACGACTTCGTGATCTTCGACGTGGGTCAGAGCGTCAACCCGGTCTCGATCTTCGCACTCGATCACAGCGACCTGATTTTTCCAGTGGTGCAGTCGAGCGTGCCGCATCTGCGCGCCGGACAACGCCTCCTGCATCTGTTCCAGTCGCTAGGTTATCCGGCCGATCGCGTACGCGTGCTCATCAACCGGCACGACAAGCGCGGCCATATCGCCCTCAAAGCCGTCGAAGACGTACTGGGCGTGAAGGCGTCGAAGCTGCTGCCGAACGATTCGAGCGCGGTGATCGATTCCGTCAATCAGGGCATGCCGGTGCTCAAGCAGCACAAGAACAGCGCGATCTCGAAAAGCCTTGCCGAACTGGCCGACAGCCTCGCACCGGCACCCAAGGCAGCGAGCGGTGCCGTACTGACGCGGCTGTTCCGCTCGAAGGCGCGCATCCAGCACAGCCCGGCCTGACGCCGGGACTATCCAGAAACAAGAACCGGAGCATCGCCATGTCATTACGCGAACACCTCTTCAGACAAGCTGCCGAAGCGCAGATCGAGCCGACGTTGGCTCTCGTGGACGTGAACGCGCTCGCGGAGCCGCCTGTGGTGCGCAGCGCACCGTCCGCCGCTGAAACGGCTCCGACCGGCGGCATGGCACGCCGTGCGTATCAGCAGCTCAAGATGGAGATCCACGAGGCGATCATTGAGCGCGTGGAACTCGAGAAGCTGCAGCATCTTTCGCCGGAACAGGTAGGACGCGAGCTGGCGCAACTGGTGGGCAAGCTGATCGAAGAAGGCAACATCCTGATGAACGACGTCGAACGGCGTGCGCTCGTGCAGGACGTGAAGGACGAGATGCTCGGACTCGGGCCGCTCGAACCGTTGCTGAAAGACCCCACCATCTCGGACATTCTCGTCAACACTGCACATCACGTGTACGTGGAGCGGCGCGGCAAGCTCGAGGTCACCGACGTCCAGTTCTACGACAACGCGCACCTGATGAAAGTGATCGAAAAGATCGTCTCGCGGGTGGGCCGGCGTATCGACGAATCGACGCCGATGGTCGATGCCCGTCTCGCCGACGGCTCGCGCATCAACGCCATCATCCCGCCTTCGGCGATCGACGGGCCGCTGCTCTCCATCCGCCGTTTCGCGGCCAATCCGCTGAAGGTGCAGGACCTGATCAATTATCAGAGCTTCACCACGCCGATGGTGCAGCTGCTCGAAGCGCTCATCAAGGCGAAGATCAACGTACTGATTTCGGGCGGCACCGGCAGCGGCAAGACGACGATGCTGAACCTGCTGTCAGGTTTCATTCCGACCGACGAGCGGATCGTCACCATCGAAGACGCCGCCGAATTGCAGTTGCGCCAAGATCACGTGCTGCGCCTCGAAACGCGCCCGCCGAACATCGAAGGCAAGGGTGAAATCAGCCAGCGCTCGCTGGTGAAGAACGCCCTGCGGATGCGCCCGGACCGCATTATCCTCGGCGAAGTGCGCGGCGCCGAAGCGCTCGACATGCTGCATGCTATGAACACCGGCCACGAAGGCTCGATGGCGACCATCCACGCCAACACACCGCGCGACGCTGTCACCCGCCTCGAAAACATGGTCAGCATGGCGGGCCTCGCGCTGCCGCCGAAGGCCATGCGTCAGCAGATCGCTTCGGCGATCACGGTGATCGTGCAGGCTTCGCGCCTGACCGACGGCCGCCGCAAGCTGATGAGCATTCAGGAGATCACCGGCATGGAAGGCGACACGATCAACATGCAGGAGATCTTCACCTTCAAGCGCACCGGACTCGACAGCGAAGGCCGCATCAAGGGCTACTTTTGCGCGACCGGTGTACGACCACAGTTCAGCGAGCGCCTGCAGGCGTTCGGCGTGAACGTGCCCGACCATATCTACGATCCGCAAAAGCGCTATGAAGTCTGAGCCGCATATCAGGACATCCGGGAGCGCATCATGAACAGGTTATTTCTGGGCTTTGCAGTGTTGCTGTTTATCGCCGTAGTGCTGCTGATCGAAGCGGGCTATCTCTGGTGGAACAGCAACCACGGCCCGGTCGTCAAGCGGCTGGACCAGCGCATTCGCGCGATGTCGGCAGGCGGCCAGATCAGTTCAGGTTCGATGTCGATCCTGAAGGCGCGCATGCTGAGCGATTCGCCAGCCTTGACGCAACTGCTCCTGAAACTTCCGCGCGTCCATTCGATCGACCGTCTGCTGATGCAGTCGGGCCGCGACTGGTCGGTGGCACGGTTTCTCGCCTACACCCTCGCGCTGCCGGTGGTGGCGCTGCTCGCTGCGGCCCTCTTCGGCCTGCCAGCCATGATCACGTTGCCCCTGGTGGCCGTGTTCGCGCTGCTGCCGCTCGGCCTTGTTTCCCGCAGCCGCAGCAAGCGCATCGCCCAGCTCGAAACGCAACTGCCCGAAGCAGCGGATCTGATCAGCCGCTCGCTGCGCGCCGGTCACTCGTTTCCGAGTTCGCTCGGCATGGTGGCCGAGGAGTTGCCCAATCCGCTCGGCGGCGAATTTCGCATCACCTTCGACGAAATCAGCTACGGGGTCGCCATGAACGATGCCCTGAAGAACATGGTGACGCGCGTGCCGGTGATGGACCTGCGCTACTTCGTGATCGCGGTGCTGATCCAGCGCGAGGCAGGCGGCAATCTCTCGGAGATTCTCGACAACATCAGCCAGATCATCCGCGAGCGCATGAAGCTGCTCAGCAAGGTGAAGGTGTTGTCGGCCGAAGGGCGCCTGTCGGCATGGATTCTCGGTGTGCTGCCGTTTGCGCTCGCCGGCGTGATCATGCTGATCAACCCGGAGTTTTTCATGGGACTGATCCAGGATTCGATCGGCGTGAAGATGATCTGTACGTCGCTCGTCAGCATGCTGCTGGGCATTGTCTGGATGCGCAAGATCGTCCGGATTCACGTCTAGCCACGCGGCAATGAACCGCACGTTTGCGAGGAAATCATGAACACAATGCAGCTCATGTTGTTGGGCGCGACCTTCGTCATCGTCTTCGGCGCAGCGCTGGGCGCGATGATTATCACGCGTCCCAATGTCCTGCAGCGGCGTCTGGACGCGATCGGCGCCGGGGCCGCCGGACTCGGCGAACGGTCCACAGTCGCTGCCGGCGCGTCAGGCGATGAGCGCCCGCAATGGAAGGAGACGATTGCCAAGGCCTCGGCGCACGTGGCGAAGCTCTCTCTGCCGACCGAAGGCTGGGACAAGTCGGTGCTGCGCACGCGCTTCATGAACGCCGGCTGGCGCAGCGCCTCGGCGCCGGCTGTCTATTTCGCCGCCAAGACGGTTCTGGCGCTCAGCCTGCCGCTGATCGCCCTGCTGATGCTGAGCAGCCTGCCCGGCGGCATCTCGAACAGCCTGCTCATGGTCGCCGCCCTGCTGATGCTGCTGGCGACACTCGGCTACTACCTGCCAAACGTCGTGCTGAGCCGGCAGATCGACCGGCGTCAGCAGGACATCTTCGAGAACCTGCCCGATGCGCTCGACCTGATGACGGTCTGCGTCGAAGCTGGTCTTGGCGTCGACGCGGCCATGCTGCGCGTTGCCGATGAGATCCACGTCAAGAGCCAGGTGATGAGTGACGAATTCTCGCTCGTGCTGCTGGAACTGCGCGCCGGTTCGAGCCGCGAGAAGGCGCTGCGCAATCTCGCCATGCGCACCGGCGTAGCCGATGTGGAAACACTGGTGGGAATGCTGGTGCAGGCCGAGCGATTCGGCACCAGCGTCGGCGCTGCGCTGCGCGTGCACACCGACATGCTGCGCACCAAGCGCCGCCACCTTGCTGAAGAGCGCGCCGCGAAAGTCGCGCTAAAGCTGCTGTTTCCGCTGATGTTCTTCATCTTCCCGGCGCTCCTGATCGTGCTGCTCGGACCGGCCGTGATCCAGATCTACCGCGTGATGTTGCCGACTGTAAGCGGAATCGGCGGATGACACAAAGCCGAAACGCAGTCAGCGCCAAGAAAATCAGCACCATAAAAAAGCCGGACCAAAACTGGATGTTGCAGCGGGGGAATACAAGATGGGACCGACAAGAAGACGAATGACCCGACGCTCCCGCAAGGGACAGGCCGGCTCGACCGTGGTGGAATTCGCAATCATCGCGCCTTTACTACTGTTCGTGATCTGCATGATCATCGACCTAGGTCTGATGTTCTGGGTCAACCTGACCATGCAATACGCCGTGCACGAAGGCGCGCGCTATGCCGTCACTGGTCAGGACAATCTCGATCCCAACACCGCCAACCAGCAACGCTATCTGGCTGTGATTCAGGACATCGAAAGTTCGTCGATGGGGCTGTACTCGCTGGTCAATCCGACCATCTCGGTCACCGTCAACGGCACGCCTGCCACCTACGGCGCGAACATGTTCGGTGGTCCGGGCGATCTCGTCGTGCTGCAACTGAACTGCAACTGGTCGCTGCTGACGCCGCTGATTGCGCCGTTTTTCAGCAAGGGCGTGTACTCGTTCAGCGTCGCGGCCACCATGCGCAACGAGGGGTTCTGATGAAACCGAGCCGCCCAATCCGTCGCTTCAAACGCCTGACCAGCCGGCGCGCGATGTCCGGCATTGCGTCCGTCGAATTTGCCGTCCTGTTGCCGATGCTTCTGCTGCTGGCGGTGCCTACGTACGATCTGGCGCGCAACATTCAGGCAAACATGATCCTCGTGAATCTCAGCCGCGAAGGCGCCAACCTGGCCTTGCGGGCCTCGCTGACGTTTCCGATGGAAACCATCATGAACGATCTGGCTGCCACCACGCCGCCGCTGGACATGGTCGATCATGGCATGATCTACATTACCGAGGTGATGGGCGACAACGAGAACTGCAACGCGCAGGGCACCAACTGCACGGTCCGCAACATCGTGCTGGCGCAGTACGAATGGCAACCCAATGGCCAGCAGAGCACCTACGCGCCGACCAGCGCCGTGTGGAACTGCAGTTCGGGTAACTGGGGCAGCGACGGCAGTTGCAGCGGGATCGGCACGGGGCTCGCCGCGCCCACTGCGAACGCGCTGACGGGCCAGTTGATGGCCGGCCAGATCGTCTATGTGGTGGAGAGTTTTTACCAGATGCAATACGTGTTCGGCTCGGCCAACTTTGGCTTCGGGGTGTCGACCTCGGTACTCAATCCCAATCTGTACTCGATGAATGTGTTTTGACCGGCCTGCGGGGGCATGATGAAAACAACCGGCTACTCTGGACGCAGATCCAGCAGTCGTAACAGCAAATATAGACAGCGCGGTGCGGTCAGCATCATCGTCGCCGCTTCCATCGTTCTGCTGATCGGCATCCTGGGCCTCGCCGTGGATGCAGGCATGGGCTACATGGTCAAGGCCAAGCTCGACGCCGCCACCGATGCCGCCGCCATTGCCGCCGGCGAGGCCGTCACCACCGGCAGCAATCAGGCGACCCAATCGGCCAATGCCGTCACGGCAGCGCAGACGTTTTTTGCCGCCAACTACCCGAAGGGTTATCTCGGCACGACCGTCACCATGAATACGCCCTCAGTGGCCTTCAACCAGGGCACGATTACGATCGACACGGCCGCGCAAGCCACCTTGCCGGTCAGCTTCATGCACCTGTTCGGCTTCAATCTGCTGAATGTTGCGAGCTCATCCCAGACCGTGAGAAAGGATCTGGACCTCGTGCTGATCATCGACACCACGGGCTCGATGGCGACCGACTCGGCCGTGCCGCCCGCAGTCCGTTCCGCGGCGATCACCTTCCTGCAGCAGTTCGATCCGCTCACCGACCGTGTTTCGCTGATTCACTTCGCCTATGGCACGGTGGTCGACCAGCCGTTCAACGGTAATGCCCGCGGCTTCGATATGGCGGCGATGACCAAGAGCATCAATGCACTCAACTTCGCCGGCAGCACCAATTCGGAAGAGGCCTACTGGAATGCGCTCAATCAGTTGAACACTGTGATCACGCAACCATCGAGTCTGCGCGTTATCGTGTTCTTCTCGGACGGCGCACCGAATAGCTTTGCCTCGATTTTCCCGACCATTAACAAGACTTGCGGTCTGACCGCGGGCACTGTCATCACCCCCGATAAGAAGACGCCGCTACCTCCATCTGGGCTGTACGCAGACAATATCGAAAGCCAGGCTTTGCCGTCCCCCTGCTACAGCAGCAATGCGTCAAATGTGATTACGGCGCTGCCCACCTGGTACAACGCACACAACACGTCATGGTTAAACAACCAGACCATTCCGGTGATCACCAATACGCCGCGCGTCGTGACCAGTACGGTGAACTACGCGAACGTGAACAATGCAGCACGCAATATTGCCGAAGGAATGGCCAATGTCGCCCGCAACGAAGGTACCTATGTCTACGCGATTGGCCGCGGCTCGGAGCTTCTGCAACCCGAAGGTGCGAATAACGAAATCGGCCAGAATGTGTTGAAGTGCATGGCCAACACGACCGACTCTCTGTCGCGTTGTTACAACCCGAAGCAGCCGGTAGGCGTGTACTGCAGCGCGCTGACGCCATCGGATATGACGCCGTGCTTCTCCAAGCTCGCTTCGGAGATACTACGGATTGCGAAATAGGTGAAAGCCGTGCAACCGCAGGCAAGGCCCGCTGCGCCTGACTAGCCGGCCGGCCTTGCGTACACGGCGGTTCCGTAGCAGAGAACTTCCGTCACACCGGAGGCGATCTCGGTCGCGTCGTAGCGCATCCCGATGATGCCGTTGCCACCGAGTTCCGTTGCCTGCGCGACCATGCGCTCATAGGCGTCCTGCCGTGCGCGTTCGCACAGAGCGGTATAGAGCGAGATATTGCCGCCGAAGATTGTCTGCAGCGAGGCGCCGATCGAACCCACCACGGAACGCGAACGGACAATGATGCCGCGCGCGATACCCAGTGACTGTTCAACCCGGTAACCGGGAATCTCGAATGCGGTCGACACCATGTGACGTTCTATCATTGCGCTCTTTTTGACGAGTGACGGGCGGATGTGGGCGGCGAGGCGCCCACATGACGCCTCGCACCACGGCGAGCGCGGCGAAACATTTTCGGCGCCCGCAGCTTTCGCACATATCTTATCAGCCGCCACAACGGGGCATTCTGCACGCGCGTGAGCTCGCTTTTAACTTCCGCCAACGCGGCCCGGGTCGAGGCCAGTTCGCCCAGCAGCACGTCGTCGATGCCCGCACCGTCGATCAGCGCCACATCTACCACGCGGGTCGCGTGACCTGCCCCCACCTGCGGCTGCGGCCAGTTCGCGGCCGCACCGAATGCCATCGTCTGGGTGGCCTGCGCCAGCTTGCTGGTCCAGAACGTCAGCGTATCTGCCTCGGTGCCGCCGCTGGCGGCGAGCGCTCTCGCGACCTGTAGCGCTTCGAGGTGAACCTGCAAACCTTCGACCGCATCGAAGCCGTTGCCGCGTTCGCTTGCCTCCTCCCTGCGCGCGCTTCGCAGCGATGGATGAATGCCCGTGAGCTCGCCGATCCAACGCTCCGCTCCCTCCAGATACGCGGGGGAATGTGCCGCCAGATCGCAATCGAAAATCGCATTGGCGTACTTCGCCGTGTCTCTTAGCGTCAGCAGCCAGTGCGCGAGAAAGGCGCGGTAAGCCTGCAGCGGCGTAATCGCCGCCACATGCTCCTTAAAAAGCGTGAGGTACGACTCCATCGTCTGCGCAACCGCACCATCTGGCTGCGGAGGCAAGTCGACACCCAGCGCGCTCATGGTCTGCTGGACAACCGGCACATCCCGGTTCAACGCCAGCACGGCAAACGGCACGGCCACAAAGTGCGGATTGCGGTACGCGGCAAACAGGTGCCAGCAGGACTGCCATTGCGAAATCGGATTCTTCTCGACCACGATGTGCACGGCGTCCGGAAACGTGGTGCGGAACCATTCCAGCCGGCCGAGCGAGCGGCAGAACTTCAGCACCGGCACGCGGCCCTGCTCGTGCGCTGCGCGCATCAATCCGCGCACGTAAGCTTCGATGCGCCCGGCGCCCTCCGGGACCTGGCGGTCGAATCGATCGACCGAAAAAGCCGCTTCGTAACCGGGGATACCCTTCACGCCCGGTTCCAGCAGGTGCGCATACTCCGCGAAATAAGGGGCTTCAAGTGCGGGGTGTCCGGAACGCCAGCTATCTGCGGTACTGGTCGCCAGTTTCTCCTGATCGATGCTCGCCAGCATCTCATGCAGCGGTTCGTAGTAGGCCGTGACGGTGTCGAGCTTACGAAAACACGACCACAGCCACGTTCCGGCCGTTCGATAACCGGTGTGGAGAAAGACAGCCTGGCATTTTGAAGTCATTAAATCGGAGAGATGCAGATCGGGAGAGGTGTGCCGCGCGGCACGTCGAGCGCCGCCAATGGGGCGCATCCAGACGCGGTTCCGGGCAAATTGAAAAACGTGGGGGGCTTCATGCGAAGCTTAAGCTGGCGCGCAGTTGCTCGAATGCGCGGGAGACCTGCCTGACCGACAACATGTATTTCCAGTACCGCTCTTTCAGGAATCCGGTTGGCAGGTAGGTGCTGCCTATCAGTACCTGCCCTGTCCCCCAGTCCGGCCGCCAGGTCCGCGCAATGCCGCGGCGCATGAACAGCGACAAGGTGGGAATGTGCAGGCTGGAGGCCAAATGGCCGATGCCCGAGTCGTTGCCGATGAACCAGCCGGACTCGTAGACCCAGGTGGCGACGTTATCGAGCGAACCGAGATCGGGCAGCTTGAGGCCGAGGCGTTCGATATGGAGCCAGTCCGCGCGCTCCTGGGGCGCTACGACGAATTCAGGGCTAAAGCCCAGTTCGCGCAGCCGGATCGCGAGTCTGATAAAGCGCGACGGTAGCCAGCATTTGTCGGCGGTGCTGGCGGTGGGATGAATCGCCACGCGCAGCGGGTATTTCCGGTGTTGCAGTCCTGGCGGCGGCGTCATGCCGTTGCTCTTGTCGGCGCCCGCAAGGCCAAACTCGTCGACGCAAAACTTCGCCAGCCGGTCGGCCATGGATTCGGAGGACCGCACCCGGCAGATGTGATCGAGGAAACTAACCCGCGGGTGATATTGCTCGAGGCCCACGAACGGCTTGTTCCTGTGCATCTGGATCACCCGGTCGAACCCGGAAAGCTTTGCTGTCAGGTCCGCGACCGAGAGGTCATCGAGAGTTTCGACTTCGGGAAACCACGCGCCCAGCGACTGGATCTGCCGGCCGAAAATGGTCACGGCGATGCCGTTTTGCTGAAGATTTCGCGCGATCGTCATCATCAGCAAGGAGTCGCCGATTGCTGGCGAAAGAACCAACGCTACGCGAGAGATTGGCTGAACGGTAGGCCACATAGCTCAATCCGGATGACGCGCCCACTGATGGGGAGAACGCTTGCCAGTCCAGAACAGCAGTAATTTCCGCTTTCCGAACCAGCAGGAGTCTAGAACCGGAGCATATTATTCGCGTTACAGGTTTCATTACGGACGTTTACGGAAAGCTTGACGGAAGCCTACGCCGGCGGCGAGTCACTTGTACCGGTAGTCAGCCCTCGCCGGCTCCGAGCAGATCGCCATGGGTCACGACTGCGGCGATCCAGCTGTGCAGTTCGTGCCGTTCCATCCCGAGGAGTTGTTCGGGCAAGCCGGGTGCATCGGCGACGGCCAGCACGTTGTGCAGCGCAAGAAACGCCTTTGTTTGCGAATACATGACGTGGGCCAGACGCTTGCGGGCCTCAGGATGCGCCACGCCGGCCGCATGCGTATCGATGATCGCGTGCGCCAGCTTTTCACTGACATATCCAAGCGGCACGCCTTGCCGGGTTTCGCAAGCCGTGAACGCCGGGCCATTGGACGACAGGTTCAAACTCACATCCAATCCTTGAATGATTTCAAGCACGTCGAATTCGCTTTATATGTATGCCTAATTACATGCGCCGTCGATCCAGGCCGCAGTACGAGGACTGTTTGGCGCAGCACCCTACGCATTGCTAACAGGACTGCGCGATAGCGCGATATGCAGTGCCGGTAAGCACGGATCGTAAACGGAATGGCCCGCGCGATCTGTGGATCGTTCGTCTATATTTGTGTCGTTTTGTCATAGGCGCTTCATGTTCGCCTGGACCGGTTTGGCGCCGGATTGCCCGGTGTCGGATGTCCTTTTACGTGCCGGCCTGCATCGCTTTCGATGCGGGTCGCATCGCCGGCTATTTTGCCTGTAGAGGCGCGGCGCGGATACACTCCGGCACCCTTAGGCACGGCGTAGCGGTCCTGCCCAGAGCATCCCGCCACATTTTCTAAGATAATGCGCGCTACCGTCACCGACACGGATGCCGTACAAGTCCTGCGCTGACGCGAAACCACCGATACCCGTTTCCACTACATACAATCTTGGGGATCTCTTGAAAACTACTGCTCCGGCCGGCCGCTCCTGGCTATGGCTCATCCTGCTGATACCGTATATCGCGCTTCTCTGGCTGCCGTTCTATAACGACACGCATCCGTCGTTCGCCGGCTTCCCGTTCTTCTACTGGTATCAGTTCCTGTGGGTGCCGCTCACCTCCCTGCTGATCTACGTTGTCTACAGGGGGCTCAAATGAGCGATGCGATTCCAGTCAATCCGGTCGCCATGGCCGTTTTCATTTTCTTCTTCCTGCTGGTCACCGTCGTGGGCTTTTTCGCGGCGCGCTGGAAGCGCGGCGACCTCACGCAGTTGCATGAGTGGGGGCTTGGAGGACGGCAGTTCGGCGTGATCATTTCGTGGTTCCTGGTGGGTGGCGATTTCTACACCGCCTACACGGTGATCGCCGTGCCGGCACTCGTGTATTCGGTCGGTGCGTATGGCTTCTTTGCATTGCCCTATACCATCATCGTCTATCCGTTCGTGTTTGCCGTGATGCCGAAGCTCTGGCAGATCGCCCATACGAAGAATCACATCACCGCGGCCGATTACGTGCAGGGCGAGTACGGTGGCAAGTGGTTCCCGGGTGCGGTGGCGCTGACGGGCATTGTTGCGACCATGCCGTATATCGCACTGCAGCTGGTGGGCATGCAGGTGGTGATCAAGGGTCTGGGCGTCACCGGCGAAATGCCGCTGATCGTCGCCTTCGTGATCCTTGCGCTCTACACCTACACCAGCGGCCTGAGGGCGCCGGCGATGATCGCGTTCGTCAAGGACATCATGATCTATATCGTCGTGATCGCGGCCGTGTGGCTGATTCCGGCGAAACTCGGCGGCTACGCGCACGTGTTCGATGCGGCGGATACGTATTTCAAGGCCAAGGGCGGTGCGACCGGCATCATCCTCAAGCCGACGCAGTTCACCGCGTATGCCTCGCTCGCGCTGGGCTCGGCACTGGCGGCGTTCATGTATCCGCATACGATGACGGCGGTGTTGTCGTCGTCTTCCGCCGCGACGGTGCGCAAGAATGCGATTTTCCTGCCGGCCTATACGCTGCTGCTTGGCCTGATCGCGCTGCTCGGCTATATGGCGATCGCGGCCGGCGTGCATGTGAAGTCGGCTTCAGACGTTGTGCCGACATTGTTCGGCACGCTGTTCCCGTCGTGGTTCGTCGGCTTCGCGGCCGCGGCGATTGCGATCAGCGCGCTGGTGCCAGCGGCGATCATGTCGATTGGTGCGGCGAACCTGTTCACGCGCAACCTGTGGCGTCCGATCGTGTCGCCGGACATGTCGTCCAGCGCGGAAGCCTCAACTGCGAAGATCGTCTCGTTAGCGGTGAAGTTCGGTGCGCTGCTGTTTATCGTGTTCCTGCCCACGCAGTACGCGATCGATCTGCAGCTGCTCGGCGGCGTATGGATCCTGCAGATTTTCCCGGCCATCGTGTTTTCGCTGTACACGCGCCGCCTGAATACGCCCGGTCTGTTCCTCGGCTGGCTGGTGGGAATCGTGCTGGGTAGCGGGATGGCGATTTCGCAGGGGTTGAAGCCGGTATTTGCGCTGCATCTCGGTGATGCAACCTATCCGCTGTATATCGGCCTGATCGCGCTGGCAGCGAATATTGTCGTGACGTTTGTGGTGTCGTTGGTGACGCCCAAGCGGGCGAGCGTCAGCGCTTAACGACCTTGTTTGACTGGATCAGCCCGGATGTTCGAGGCTGGTCCGGTTTTCGAGCGGTCGACTTCTTCGAGTTGCCGACTTTTTTGGGCGGCCCACTTTCGCGTGGCCTACTTCGCATTCAACGCTTCCACACGCGTTTTCAAGGCGGCATTCATCGCCTTCATACTCTCAGCCGTATCCTTCAAGGCATCGTCACTCAGCTTTCCTACGAGAATCCCCGTGAACTGTTCGCTCTGAATAAAGTGCGTACGGTTGCCCGACGCTTCGAGTTGAAACCGGTGCTCCCCATCGAAGAGCCCCGGAACCCACAGCGCCCCTTTCCAGCGCAATTCCTGCCCGGGACGAACCGTCAGCACGGTCGGGCGGAACACCATCGCATCCTGACCCGATCCTTCGGCAAACTCGATCACCTTGCCTTCAACCAGCTCACCGTCGAGCCGCGAGATCTCCGGATTCCAGCGCGGATAATCGGCCGTCGCGGCAAGCACCTTCCAGACCGTCTGCGGCGGACTGTCGATCCAGATGTCGGTCTCTATCGAGCCGTCGTGATGCAGGAAGAGAAGCGCAAGCACGCCCGCACAGACGATGCCGAGTACAGCGAGCGCAAAACGCCTGGCTAGTCTCAAGATCGATTCCTCAACGAGACGCGAGCCGCCACAACGCAAACGGGGACCAGACGCCGAACCGCCGACGCCCAGTCCCCCACCGGCTTAGTGCTTCGGCTGGAAGCCCGGCTCACCCATCTGCCACAGCGCGAACGCCCACTCATCGGCCAGCAGGTTGGCACGCTGCGACATGCTCGAGCCCATTCCGTGGCCCGCGTCGAAGTCGATGCGCAACAACACCGGCCGGCCACTGCTCGTCGCTGCCTGCATGCGCGCCGCCATCTTCAGCATGTGCCATGAGGACACACGCGGATCGTTGGCGCCCGTCGTGAAGATGACAGCGGGGTACGGCGTGCCGTCATGGATATGCGCATAAGCACTCATCGCATAGAGACCATGGAAGCCCGTCTCATCCGACGACGAACCCATTTCAGGCACGTTCGGCGGCCCGTTGGGCTCGGTTTCGAAGCGCAACGCGTCGGACAGCCCCACGTCGTCCATCACCACACGGAACAGCGCCGGGTTGATCTCCATCGCGCCGCCCATCACGATACCGCCGGCGCTCGCACTGTTCGCACCCAGGTATTTCGACTGCGTGTAATGCTGGTCGATCATGTATTGCGCGCTCGCGTTGAAATCGAGCATGGTGTTGATCTTCCAGAGCTTCTGACCCGCACGGTGCCACGTGTCGCCGTACTCGCCACCGCCGCGCATATGCGACACCGCGACGATGCCGCCGTGGTCGACCCACGCCTTCCATTGCGGACGGTACACCGGATCCATCGACAACCCATAGCTGCCGTAGCCGAACACGATGGTCGGATGCGAGCCGTCGCGTTTCACGCCCTTCTGAGCGATGATCGACACCGGAATGCGCGTACCGTCGTAGCTGGTGGCGAATTCATCGTGCGCTTCGATATCGTCCGATTCCGTCTTCGAAGGCGGAATCAGGCCAGTGTCGGTGGCCGCGTTGGTCTTCGGATCGTAGGCGTACTCACGCGGCGCCTTGACCCAGCCCTGCAGGTTGAACAGCGCACCCGGCTGACGTGGATCGGCCGTCAGGCCCGCTACCCTGCCCGCGAAAGGCAGATCGATCGACTGCGTGTCCTTGCCGTCGAACGACACGCGCTTCAACTCGAAGCTGCCGCCCGCCCGCTCGCCGATATACATCGCGTCGCTACCCAGCGTGAACGCGTCGATCACGTTCGTGCCTTGCGGCACGACTACATCGGCCGTTGCGAGATCCGGATGCGCCGCCGGCAGCGACAGAATCTGGAAGCGCGAAGCGCCCTTCTCGCTCAGCAGATACAGGCGATCGCCGCGCAGCTGCACATCCGTTACGCCGTCATCCGTGTCCGCAATCTTTTTCCAGGGCGTATCCGCGCCATGGATCTGATCGAGCCGCGCAACGTAGAAGATGTTCGGGTTGTTGTCCATGTTGTGATTCACCACCGCGACCGCGTACGGCGAATCCGGCGCCAGCAACACATAGGTCCCCTGGCCTTCGGCAACATCGAGCTTCGGCGAGACGCCGCGGCCGAACACGGCCTCGTCGCCATCGCCGTTGGTGTTCTGGCCGAGCACGTGGATGTACGTCACCGCGTTGTACTCGGTCTTCGAGAGCGGCGTGTCCGGGCCGGGTTTCGGATAGCGCAGATAGAAGAACGACTGGTTGTCCTTGCGCCAGGAAACGACGCAATCGCTCGTGCGGTCGATCACTTCGGCGAGGTCGTTGCCGGTCTGCAGATCGATCACGTGCAGTACGCTCTTTTCCGAGCCGCCGGCGGAGATGCCGTAAGCGACATAGCGACCGTCCCACGATGGCGAATACCAGTCGAGCGCGAAGTGATGCGCGCTGTCCGTGGCGAGCTTCGCCGGATCGACGAGGACGTGTTCCTCGCCGTTCACGCCGTCGCGATACGCGAGCTTGGGCAGATTGGCGCCCGGCTCCAGCACCTCATAAAAGATCCGGTCACCGCGACGCATGAATTCGCCGCGATGCAGATCGTTGCCCATCAGCGATTCGATGCTATGTGCAAGCGATGCGCGACCGGGGATCGCGTCCAGCACCTTACGGGTGTAAGCTGCCTGCCCTTTCATCCAGCTTTGGACTTCCGGGTCCTTCAGGTTTTCCATGTAGCGGTAATTGTCCACCACCGGCGTACCGAAGTAGGTATCGGTGACCGGGCGCACGGGCGCCACCGGCGGGCCATCGGCAGCCTGCGCCGCACCGTTGGCGGCGAGCAGGGTAGCAGCAAGCGTTACAGCCAGAAAAGACTTGTTCTGTTTCATTCGAGCTTCCAAAAGAATGAGGCGCCGCAAGATTACCCCGACTTGCGGCTGGACGACTAGAGGGTCAATAAAGCGCCATCATCGTGCTAATGCTTCGGCTGAAAGCCAGGCTCGCCCATCTGCCAGAGTGCGAACGACCACTCGTCGGCGAGTTGATCGGCCTCTTGCGACAGGCTGGAGCCGATGCCATGGCCTGCGTCATAGTCGACCCGCAACAGCACCGGGCGCCCGCTGCTGGTCGCTGCCTGCACGCGCGCCGTCATCTTCAGCATGTGCCAGGACGCCACCCGCGGATCGTTGGCGCCAGTGGTGAACAACACCGCCGGATAGGGTGTGCCGTCATGCACGTGAGCATAGGAGCTCATCGAATAGAGGCCGTGAAAACCGCTTTCTGTCGAGGTCGATCCGAACTCTGGCACGTTCGGCGGTCCGTTGGGCTCGGTTTCGGAGCGCAGCGTGTCGGAGTCGCCGACGTCATCGAGAATCACGCGGAACAGGCCCGGGTCGATCTCGAGCGCACCGCCCATCACGATGCCACCTGCGCTTGCGCTGTTCGCTGCAAGCAACTTCGGTTGCGTGTAGTGCTGGTCGGCCATGTATTGCGCCGAGGCGACGAAATCGAGCAGCGTGTTGATCTTCGTGAGCTTCTGCCCGGCACGATGCCACGCATCGCCGTACTCGCCGCCGCCGCGCATATGGGAAACCGCGACGATGCCGCCGCGCTCGATCCACGCCTGCAAGGTTGGGTCATAGTACGGATCCGACGAGGTGCCATAGCTGGCGTAGCCCGTCACGATGGTTGGATGCGAGCCGTCCCGCACCGTGCCCTTCTTCGCGATGATCGACACCGGAATGCGCGTGCCGTCGTAACTGGTAGCGAACTCGTCGTGTGCCTCGATGTCGTCCGACTCGGTCTTCGCTGGCGGAATCAGGCCGGTGTCGGTAGCCGCATGGGTAGCTGGATCGTAGGCCAGTTCGCGCGGCGCCTTGACCCAGCCCTGCAGGTCGAACAGGACGCCCGGCTGACGCGGATCAGTGGTCAGGCTCGAGATGCTGCCCTCGAACGGTAAGCCGATCGTCTGCGTGTCCTTGCCGTCGAACGATACGCGCTTGAGCTGAAAGCTCGGGCCCGCACGTTCGCTGATATACATCGCGTCGCTGGCGAGATAGAACGAGTCGATCACGTTCGGGCCTTCGGGCACCACCACGTCTGCATGCGCGATGTCCGGATGCGCGAGCGGCGTCGACAGGATCTGATAGCGGGAAGCACCCTTGTTCGACAGGAAGTAGAGTTTGTCGCCATGCAGCCGCACAGCGGTCACGCCATCCCTGGGCGCGGCGATCTGTTGCCACGGGGTCTGCGAGCCATTGATCTGCGCGAGCGGTGCGACGTAAAACGAGTTCGGCGCGTCGTCCATGTTGTGATTGGCAACCGCCACCGCGTACGGCGAATCAGGCGTCAGCAACACGTAGGTCGCCTGGCCTTCCGGCACATCGAGACTCGCGGATACGCCCTTGCCGAACACCGCCACGTCGCCCTCGCCATCGGTATTCTGGCCAAGTACGTGAAGGCGCGTCACCGCGTTATATTCGGATTGCGATGGCGGCGTGTCGGGGCCGATCTTCGGATAGCGCAGATAGAAGAACGAGCGGTTGTCGTCGCGCCAGGAAACCACGCAATCGGAAGTACGGTCGATGCTCTCGGCGAGCTGCGTCCCGGTGCTCAGATCAACGATGTGCAGCACGCTCTCTTCCGAGCCACCTTCGGAAACGCCATAGGCCACGTAACGCCCATCCCACGACGGCGAGAACCAGTCGAGCGCGTAGTGATGCGCGCGATCTTTCGCGAGCTTCGCCGGGTCGACCAGAACGTGTTCCTCGCCGTTGATGCCATCGCGATACGCGAGTTTGGGGAGGTTGGCGCCTGGGTCCATCACTTCGTAAAAGAGCCGCTCGCCACGGCGTGTAAATGCATCGCGGCGCAGATCCTTTCCACCGAGTGCAAGGATGCGCTTCGCCAGCGCAGCACGGCCGGGAATCGCATCGAGGACCTTGCGCGTGTAGGTGGCCTGCGCTTTCATCCAGTGCTGGACCTGAGGGTCTTTCAGGTTTTCCATGTAGCGGTAGTTGTCCACTACTGGTGTGCCGAAGTAGGTATCGGTGACGGGACGTACCGGGGCGACAGGCGGGCCGTCGGCCGCCCATGCAGGCGAACAGGCGGCGGAGGAGACAAACGCGACTGCGAGCGTTAAGGCAAGAACAGACTTTGTTGGTATCAAATTCTTTGTCAGTGTCAAACTCTTCGTTGCTGTCATTTACGCTTCCAAAGGAACGAGGCGCGGCAAGATTACCGCGACTCGTAACCCTTCGACTAGTGGAATCATAAAGGCGGGGTTCTAACCTCGGCGCTGCTGCTGTCTCTCGTGGTTCTGGAATCCGCGTCGACTGATAGACGCGTCCCTGGTTCGCGCTAGCTCGCCGGATTGCTCCAGTTGCTCAAGCCCTCTCTCGTGTTCAGCTCGATAAACGACGGCAGCGCGCGCAAGCGCTGGATATAGGGCACCAGGTACGGCCAGTTCGTAGCCTTGCACGGCAGATTGCGCGACCAGCGCATCAGCATCACCGCAAGAAAATCTGCTGTACTGAGCTTTCCACCCACCAGCCAGTTGCGACCGTCGGCGACCAGCGCGTCGAGCCGCTCCCAGGACTGTTCGATACGGCGCTGCGCGAGCGCCTGCACTGCTTCGGCACCAGCGGGGTCGCCGTCCTCGTCGGCGTAAAACCAGTCACGCATGGCGGGGAGCACGGTATTGGCCATGAATACCATCAGCTCGAACCACTCGGCGCGATCAGGTGAGCCGGGCGCCGGCGCAAGACCGGCATCCGGATGACGCTCGGCGAGCAACATCAGCAAGGCGGCGGATTCGTGGCGCGGCACACCGTCGACGATGAGCGTCGGCACGCGGCCTGCTGGATTGAGACGCCGATACTCGGGGTCGTGTTGCGCGCCCTCGTCGATATTGATCAGCCGGGCCTCGAAGGGAATGCCCGCCTCGAGCAGCATCCAGTGAACCGCCATGCTCGCCGCGCCGGGCGAATAATAAAGCGCGTAGGTCATGCCTTCCCTCCTCCGAGTTAATTCATGTTGAACGCATCGATGCACACCGCGTAAATGATGCGGAATCTGGCGCCTTTCGACAACGTGCGCGTCCTGAGGCATCATCGGCATCGGTCAGGGCGGCGAGGGCTAAATGATCGGACAGCGTCAGTCGTTGCGCAAGCGGATTCGACGTTCAACACACGTTCGACGCGCCCATCGATTCGCCGCGCATGACATCCGCTGATGCCCGCGCGACGCCACCCTCTTTTCTATTTCTAGCGAGGTATGCATGCTTTTCGATCCGAGCCGTCACGAGCCTCTGCAAGCAATCGAATGGGATGAAACACGGGTGAGAGATTGCATCGCCCGGATCGTCAGCCAAACGGAAACTCAGATTAACGAGGACGGACTGTGGCCAGCCCACCCTCGCGACGGCAGCGATGAAGATAATCCACGCGCGCCGCTAACGCCGCTTTATCACGGCGCGTGTGGAGTCGTTTGGGCACTTGGCTATCTTGAAGCGGTTGGCGCGGTCAAGCTTCAGCGCGATCCGTTGGCGCATACGGCAACGCTGCGCACGTTGAATCGGCGGTGGCTCGAAAAGGAAGAGTGCACATTCTTCGCTTCGTGGATGATGGGCGAAACGCCGTGGCTGATGCTCGAATACGGACGCACGCCGAGCGAAGCGCTGGCCGGGCAGCTTGCCGATCTGATCAATGGCAATCTCGACAATCCCACCCGCGAACTCATGTGGGGTTCGCCGGGCACGCTGCTCGCCGCGTCGTTCCTTCATGAGCACACTCAGGACGAACGCTGGGCCGAGCTGTTTCGCAAGACCGCTGCGCAACTTGCGAGCGAACTGAAGTGGTCGGAGGAACATGGCTGCCACTACTGGACGCAGGACATGTATGGCTCGCAGACGACTTATCTCGACGGCGTGCATGGTTTCGTGGGAACTGCGTTGCCGCTGATTCGCGGTCGCCATCTGCTCGACGCTGCCAGCTGGAGCGAATGGGAACAACGCATCGTCAATACCGTGCAACGCACCGCGACACTCGAGGACAACCACGCAAACTGGCGCGCGTTTCTCACGCTACCGGAAGGCCGCACGCCGCGCTGGCTCATGCAGCTGTGCCATGGCGCACCTGGTTTCATTGTCTGCCTCGCGCAGTTGCCGAGCCGTGAACTGGATTCGATGCTGCTTGCGGGTGGGGAGGCGACATGGGCTGCGGGGCCGCTAGCGAAGGGCTCTAACCTGTGTCACGGGACGGGCGGCAATGGTTATGCGTTTCTGGTGCTCTACCAGCGTACCGGCGACGTCAAATGGCTCCAGCGCGCGAGGGCATTTGCGATGCATGGCATTGCGCAGACTGAGGCTGATGAAGCGGCTTACGGACAATTGCGCTATTCGCTTTGGACCGGAGACCCGGGATTCGCGATCTACCTGTGGGACTGCCTGCGCGGGCAGGCCGCGTTTCCGACGCTGGACGTTTTCTACAGCAGCGCCACGTAAAGCCCTCGCTCAGGCAGATGCCCGTGCGTCAGGCGGCATACGGGTTTTCCGCTGAACGACCGGGTTATCTACCTATCGCATGAAGCGATGTCATGCGCTGCCGGCGCGCGCACGATCACGCCAAAACATCAAAGCCCAAGCCAACGATACTCCCACCGCCACACCCAGGAACTCGCATAGCACGCGTGTGCCGATGCCGTCCGGATCGTGAATCCCGGCAAGGGACGCGCGCATCAGAGCCGGCGACTGGAGGTCAGCGTAGTTGAAATAGAACATGTTCCACAAATCGCCGCTGGAACTGGGCAGCACGGACAGCAGATAAGCCACGGCGAGCACGCGGCCATGGCTCCACGGTTGCTTGCGCGTCAGCCAGTGCAGCAGCAGCAGCACAAAGAATCCGATCACCGCCGCAATCGCTCCCGCTTCCATACCGCCGACGATGCCGTAACCCATCCACGATTGGTCATAAAGCATGTCAGCTTCACCAGGTCATCAACATCGGCGCATTATGCCCGAACGGGTATTCCCAACGCATTTGCCGGGGCGTTGTTGCTTCCTCCGCCGGTCAGGACGGGACGAAGGAGGAAGCGCTCCCTTAACGGTCCATCCCGAAGCGCCGCACCGAACGACCAAATATCGGGAAATTTCACGATGTGGAACGATCCATTGCACTACAAAAAATCGTGGTGCATGGCACAAACCAGCCGTTTCGCAATGCCGTCCCACATTCCACAATCCGGAACAAATACAATAAGTTATTGTTTTTTATAGATAATTTTTTATATGCCGATCTCACTATCCGTGCTGTCCTGGCGACTCGCTCACGTAGACTCTTTTACATGAGCCGGCGTTCTGGACGACTGGTTTTAGCGGGCCACGGTAGCCGACCCGCGAAGACCATCCCAGGATCGGCCCGCGTCCCGCACGCAGGTCAGCCAGGCAAATGCATTTTTTTACGATGATCGGGAGACGAAAAATGAAAGGCTTTCGCTTTGGTTCGACGGAAGGATCGTTCTACATTTTGCCCGGCAAGGACGGCTGGGAAGCTTCGTTCGGCAACGAGACGCTTGGCGCATTTGCCAGCCCTCAGCAGGCCGCCGACGACCTCGCCAATGGTGTGTGCTGTCCGCATCTCTCCGAGGCTGATACTTCGATGCTCGAGATACCGGAGAAGATCGGCGACTGGGAAATCGTTCACGTTTGATGGGGCCGCCTAGATAGGGCCGCCTAGATAGGGCCGCCTAGGTAGGGCCGCCTAGGTGGGACCGCTTAGGTGGGGCCGCCTACGACAGTTGAACAGATCACGGCGAGGCACGCCCCGCCACAACGAAAATGGCGCCCGAGGGCGCCATTTCCTTTCTACTGCCTCCAGCTCTAACGTCCAGCCAGCTTCAACCGAAGCCGAACCTTACGCAACCGCATCCACGATCGCGTTGAGCGTCGCGCTCGGACGCATGGCCTTGCTCGTCAGGTCGGTATTCGGACGATAGTAACCGCCGATGTCTGCCGGCTTGCCTTGCACTGCAGCCAGTTCCTCAACGATCTTCGCTTCGTTCGCAGCCAGTTCTTTCGCCACACCAGCGAACTGAGCCTGCAACTGAGCGTCTTCCGTTTGCGCAGCCAGCGCCTCGGCCCAATACAAGGCCAGGTAGAAGTGGCTGCCGCGGTTGTCGATACCGCCAACCTTGCGCGCCGGCGACTTGTCGTTGTCGAGGAACTTGCCGGTAGCCTGGTCGAGCGTCTTCGCCAGAACCTGCGCCTTCGGGTTGTGATACGCGTTGCTCAGATGTTCGAGCGAAGCGGCGAGCGCCAGGAATTCGCCGAGCGAGTCCCAACGCAGGAAGCCTTCTTCGACGAGCTGCTGCACGTGCTTCGGCGCCGAACCGCCAGCGCCCGTTTCGAACAGGCCGCCACCTTCCATCAGCGGCACGATCGACAGCATCTTCGCGCTCGTGCCCAGCTCCATGATCGGGAACAGGTCGGTCAGGTAGTCACGCAGCACGTTGCCGGTGACCGAGATCGTGTCCTTGCCGGCACGAATGCGGTCGATCGAGAACTTCGTGGCTTCGACCGGCGTCAGGATACGGATATCCAGACCGCTCGTGTCGTGGTCCTTCAGGTACGTTTCGACCTTCTTGATGATCTGCGCATCGTGCGCGCGGGCTGCGTCCAGCCAGAACACGGCTGGCGTGTTGCTCGCGCGGGCGCGGTTCACCGCCAGCTTGACCCAATCCTGGATCGGCGCGTCCTTGGTCTGACACATGCGGAAGATGTCGCCTTCCTCAACCTTCTGCTCGAGCAGGACAGTGCCGGCTTCGTCGGTCACGCGGACCACACCGTTCGCCTTGATCTGGAATGTCTTGTCGTGTGAGCCGTATTCTTCCGCCGCTTGCGCCATCAGGCCGACGTTGGGCACGCTGCCCATCGTGACCGGATCGAACGCGCCATGCTTCTTGCAGTCTTCGATCACAGCCTGATACACGTCGGCATAGCAACGGTCCGGAATCACTGCCTTGGCGTCGTGCAGCGCGCCATCGGCCCCCCACATCTTGCCCGACTCGCGGATCATGGCAGGCATCGACGCGTCGACGATCACGTCGCTCGGTACATGCAGGCTCGTGATGCCCTTGTCCGAGTTAACCATCGCCAGATGCGGACGTTGTTCGTATTGCGCCTTGATGTCGGCTTCGATCGCGTCCCGCGTTTGCTCCGGCAGATCCTTCAGGCGCGCGTACAGGTCGCCGATACCGTTGTTCGGATTGAAGCCGACCTTCGCCAGCGCATCCGCGTGTTTGGCCAGCACGTCCTTGTAGAACACCGAGACCACGATGCCGAAGATGATCGGGTCCGAGACCTTCATCATGGTGGCCTTCAGGTGCACCGAGAACAGCACGTTGTTGGCCTTCGCGTCGGCGATCTGCGCTTCGATGAAGCTGCTCAGCGCTTTCTTGCTCAGTACCGAAGCATCGATGATTTCGCCAGCCTTCACCGCGGTCTTTTCTTTCAGAACCGTCTTGCTGCCATCAGCGGCAGTCAGTTCGATCTTCACGTTGCCGGCTGCGCCGATCAACGCGGATTTTTCGCTGCCGTAGAAATCGCCGTTGTTCATGTGCGCGACGTGCGACTTCGAGTCCGCGCTCCATGCACCCATCTTGTGCGGATGCTTGCGGGCGTAGTTCTTGACCGACAACGGCGCCCGGCGATCCGAATTGCCTTCGCGCAGCACCGGGTTCACGGCCGAGCCCTTGATCTTGTCGTAGCGGGCCTTGACGTCTTTCTCTTCGTCGGTCGTCGCGACATCCGGATAGGACGGCAGCTTGTAGCCCTGATCGCGCAGTTCGGCGATCGCGGCCTTCAGTTGCGGCACCGAAGCGCTGATGTTCGGCAGCTTGATGATGTTCGCTTCGGGACGGGTGGTCAGCGCGCCGAGTTCGGCGAGATCGTCGGACCCTTTCTGTTCCGCAGTCAGATAGTCCGGGAACACGGCGATGATGCGGCCGGCCAGCGAGATGTCGCGTGTTTCCACAGCGACGTTCGATGAGCGCGTGAAAGCCTTCACAATCGGCAGCAGCGAGTAGGTCGCCAGAGCCGGCGCTTCGTCGGTAAGGGTGTAGATGATCTTCGGCGATGTAGACATATCTGAGGTGGTGCTTGGTGAATTGATAAACAGAGCGTCGGTCGCGCTGAGCCAGCTGGATTACACCGTCGGGAACTGCAGACGAATGCGCACCGGACTCCGACGCGGCCCACGGACTACTTTTAGGGCGCGCCCGTGAGTATAGGCGTGTTTACCAGAATACGCTTCCAGACCTTGACATAATGGTCGGCTTTCGGGCTGCCTCGGCCGTGCTGATCCGGTGGATTCGGGAGTCACTCGCTGCGCCTGCGATCTGCCTTGTCAGGCGGGCGAAAGCACCGTGTGGCAACGCTTTCCGCGCTGCCGGCCTTGCTTTCGCTACCCGCAAGGCGCGGGCGCTTCGCGGGGCCAGCGGGCCCGAAATGGCAACGCTTCGTCAAAGCGGGGAAACACATCCTTGCTCGTCACGCCAACAATCAGGCGCACGCCGTACAACAAAAAGTACAAACAGCCAATGGGGACGCAATTTGACCACGCCAAATTTCGGCAGGCGAGGCTGACGACGCGCTCTTTTCATCGGAAACGAGCTGTTCACCCTGTCCTTTCACGCAGTCTTGCGCGCTTTCTCGCCTCGCGCCGTCACGGGCAGCGCCACGCGCTTCAGATAAGCCTCGCATAGCGTGATCAGCTGTTCGCGCAGCACCCGAAGCATTTTCGGCGGCGCGCGGCCCTCGAGCACCGCACGGGTCGACCCGACCATGGCGCTGTTGACCATAAAGGTCACGGTCGGCAGATCCTCGAACGAGGCGTCGGTCGCCGTTGCCAGCATCGCCGAGGTCGCGCGCCGCGTCCGTCCGGAGATCTCTAGCACCAGTTCGGCGGCGTTCAGCTCGGCGGCCACGAGGTACAGCGCCCGGGCTTCGTCCACGCGAGCCGTCTTGGCCGCGACGAATGCATGCACGAGCCCCTGCACCATCGTACCGAGCGGTACGTGATGATGCCGCTCGCAGGCCTGCTCGACGGCTGCGGCGACGTGTTCAAGGTGACGCTGCATCACCGCATAGAGAAGCGCCTGCTTGTTCGGGTAGTACTGGTACAGCGTGCCCACCGAGACGCCGGCCCGCTCCGCCACGCGGGTGGTGGTCAGACGCTGCGCGCCCTCGCTCAGCAAAACCTGAATGGTGGCTTCGAATACCGCGTCGACGGTGACCGTTGAACGGGCCTGACGTGGCGTCTTTCTTGGCGTGAGCGCCCGGGCGTGCTTGCTATCCATATGCGAATGGTAAAGCTGAAGAATCCTTCATAAACTGGAATCCTAAACCATTCTTCAAGTACGGACGGATTGCAATGCAAAGTTCATCGTCACAAATCGCGCTGGTCACAGGCGCCAACAAGGGAATCGGACTGGAAATCGTGGGGACGCTGGCGCGCAAAGGCATTCGCGTGCTGCTCGGCGCACGCAACGCCAAACTCGGCGGCGCAGCCGCTGCGCAGTTGAAGGAAGAGGGTTTGGATGTGCAATTCATCGAACTCGATCTCGGCCGTCCCGAGACTCTGCGGGACGCGGCCGCGTGGATCGAAAAGCATGCCGGCAAGCTCGACGTGCTTGTGAACAATGCGGGCATCGCCGTTGCAGGCGACGGTCCGCCGACCAAAGCGGATATCGATACCGTACGGCGCGTCTTCGAGACCAACTTCTTCGGCACGCTTGCGGTTACGCAGGCCATGCTACCGCTTGTGCGAAAGTCGGAAGCCGGGCGCATCGTCAACGTGTCCAGCGGGCTGGGTTCGATCACGTTGAATGGCGATCCCGCCTGGGAGTTTGCGAGCGTCAAGTTTCTGGGCTACAACGCCTCCAAGGCCGCGCTGAACATGCTCACAGTGCAACTCGCCGCCGAACTGCGCGACACGCCGATCAAGGTAAATTCAGCGGATCCTGGCTTTACCGCGACCGATCTCAATCAGCATCGCGGCTATCAAACCATCGAACAGGGAGCGGCCGAAGCGATTCGTCTTGCCTTGCTGGCGGAAGACGGACCCACCGGCGGGTTCTTCAATTCGAGCGGGGCGAACCCGTGGTGAGTCGTGAGTGGTGAGTTGAGTAAACGAGTGAGTGGCGAAGGGCTCGCCACTCGACAGATCAACCCGGCACAGCCGCGTCGAGCAGACCACGCTTTTGCAGCATCGGCTCGACCGCTGGCTCGCGCCCACGGAACGTCCTGAACGCTGTACCCGGATCGATCGAATTGCCCACGCTGTAGATCCACTTCAGCAAACGCTCCGCAGTCGCGCGATCGAACGGATCGCCCGTCTCTTCGAACGCCGCGTAGCCGTCGGCCTCGAGCACCTCGGCCCACATATAGACGTAGTAGCCCGCCGCGTACTGGTCCCCGGAAAACAGGTGCTTGAAATGCGGCAGATAGTGACGCATGCCGATATCTTCAGGAATGCCGATCTTTTCAGCCTGCTCCGCTTCGAACTGCGTGATATCCACCGGCGTGGTATCGGTTCGCGCATGCAAGGCCATGTCCATCAACGCCGGGCCAACATACTGCACGGTCGTGAAGGCCTGGTTGAAGCGGCTTGCGGCCTGCAGGCGCTCAAGCAGTTCCGCCGGAATTGGTTCACCGGTTTCAACGTGCCGGGCGTGACGCAATAGCACCTCGCGCTCCTGGGCCCAGTTCTCGAACAGTTGCGACGGCAGTTCCACGAAGTCCGCGAGTACTCGCGTGCCCGCGAGCCGCTCATACTGCACGTTCGACAGCAGCCCATGCAGGCCGTGTCCGAACTCGTGGAACAGCGTGCGGATGTCGTCGAAGCCGAGCAGCGTCGGCGAGCCCTTCGCGAAGTTGTTGTTGTTCAGCACGATCGGCAGCGTACCGCCGTTGCGGCCCGACTGGGAGCGCAGGATGCTCATCCACGCGCCGCTTCGCCTGGTCTGCCGCGCGAAGTTGTCGCCGATGAACACGCCGATCATCTTTCCTTCGGAGTCCGTCACTTCCCACAGGCGGACATCGGGATGATAGAGCGGGATGCCGTGGCGTTCCTGGAAGCGCACGCCAAAGAGCCGCGACGCGCAATCGAACATCGCAGCCTGCATTGCATCGAGCGAGAAATACGGCTTGACCTGGGCATCGTCGATGGCAAAGCTTTTCTGCCGCACCTTCTCGGACAGATAACGCCAGTCCCACGCGGCAATCGGCGTCGGCTGCCCCAGTTCAGTAGCCAGCGCCGTCAGTTGTTCGCGATCATGCTGCGCCTTGGCGATAGCAGGCTTCCACGCACGCTGCAGCAGTTCATCGACAGCCGCCACCGAAGGCGCCATGCGATCGGCCAGCTTGTAGTCGGCAAACGTCGCGTAACCGAGCAGCGCGGCCTGCTCCTGCCGCAGCGCAACGATCTTCGCGGTCAACGGGCGGTTATCGTGATCGCCCGCATAGGCACCGCGTTGGCGACGTGCATGCCAGACCTGTTCGCGCAGATCACGGCGCTCGGAAAACGTCAGGAACGGCTCGGCAAGCGAAGGCGACAGCGTGATGACGTGAGCGCCCTCGGGCAACCCGCGCTCACGCGCCGCCTGCGATGCGGCGGCAAGCACGAACGATGGCAAGCCAGCGAGGTCGTCGCCTGCGACTGTCAAGGCGAACGACGACTCATCGGCGAGCACGTTCTGGGAAAATTGCGTGGTGAGCGTCGCCAGTTCTTCGGCAATCGCAGCGAAGCGGGCCTTGTCGTCTTTGCCGAGCGTGGCGCCTGCGCGCTCGAAGTCCAGATGAAAGCGTTCGAGCAAGCGCTGCTGCTCGGTCGACAAGCCGAGACTGCTGCGCCGCTCGTAAAGAGCGTGCAGTCGCGTGAACAAACCTTCGTTCTGGTAAATCGCGCTTGCATGCACCGCCAGACGCGGCGAATACTCAAGCTCGATGGCCTGCAACGCGGGCGAGGTTTCGCTCGACGAGAGATTGTCGAACACCAGTTCGACGCGGAGTAGCAATTGGCCGCACGCGTCGAGCGCGGCTACGGTGTTCTCAAAGGTGGGGGCCTGCGCGGCCGTGGCAATGGCTTCGATTTCGCGCTTGTGCTGAAGCATCGCGGCGTCGAAGGCGGCGGGAAAATGCTCAGGGAGAATGCGATCGAACGGAGGTAAGCCGTACGGTGTTTGCCATTCTTCGAGTAGAGGATTGGCTTCTTGCGAGAGGGACATGGATGGTTTCCTTAACGCGGGGTCCCTATTCTAGTCCTCGGTTGACGCCGTGACATCCGGATAGACGTAGTCCACGTACTCCTCGCCTTTCCTTACGCATTGAAATCCGGCCGACTCGTACAGAAACTGGGCCGGATTACCGCGGAACACGCTCAACGTCAGTTTCGCAAAGCCCTGCGTGCGCGCGTCGTTCATGTAGTGATCGAGGAGCAGCCGGCCCAGTCCGCGTTGCCGCAATTCGGGCACCACGTGGATCGATGCGAGACACGCCGCATCGTCGATGATCTCCCAGAAGCAGTATCCAACCGGCACGCCATCCTGCTCGACGACGGACATGCGCTCGAGCGCACCGGTCCACTGCCGCAGATGCGAATGCATCGCATCTTTCCAACGCTGCTCGTGCTCGGGTTCGATCGTCTGGATGTAGTTCAGCTCACCCTTGTAGACCATCGGGAGATCGGTAGGCCGTGCTTTTCTGACGGTATGGCTGGGATTCACAACCGCACTCCTTCGCGCAAGATCGAGATCAACCGCCTGGATCGCGCGGAGGCCGCATTCTATCTGCAATCTTCGGGGCGCGTCGCTGCCTCCAAAATACCGCGGTGCGCTCGCATAATCCTGCTTGCGCTCTAACTGCTCCAACTCGCTCGCTGCGCGTTCAGTTCGCTCCACGCTCCACGCTCAGGGCTCAGGGCTCAGGGCTCAGGGCTCGGAGTCCCAGTAATCGAGCGAATTTTCCTTGCGTTGAATGCCGACGAACGCGCGGCTCGCTCCCGCGCCGCGCACTATTGCCTGGTACTTGCCGGAGTCGGGATACTCGACTACTTCCGGATCGTCGCGCGTGCTGATCGAAAGGTATTTCAAAGGTGCAGCAGACGAGTTGATGATCTGATGCGGGTACTGAGGACCCGGCGGAATGAAAATGACATCGCCACCGCGGATCGGCAACATTTCTCCTGCCACCCGTAGCGTGCCCTCGCCCTCGAGAATCACAAACATCTCCTCCTGCGCGTAATGAAAATGATAGGGACACGAGCGTTTGCCCGGCGCCACGATATCGATCGACGCACCGAGTTTCTGCGCCGCCGTACCCATTGCGAGACGCGTACACAGCGTTTCATACAGTGGCGGCCGAACCTCCGCACCCAGTTCGGCATCGTTGAAGTTTCTGATGAGCTGTGCTGCAAGCTCCTTGACCTTACCGCTCATATCTTTTTCGCTCCAAGGATGGATCGGACCGTTACGCTCCGTCGTCATGACGTCCGGAGCGACGGGTCTTGTCTGATTTTATTATTCCGCGCCCATCGCCTTTCATCCGACAAAAAGCAGCTTTCCTGCCTGTTTAACAGGCAGGGCAACTTCACTTCCGGACGCGCACTGCGAAGCCGTAGACGCACGCCTGGCCCTCATTATTGAGTCACGTTTTCTTTTTTGCCAAACGTTTGCGAATTGCATATCAAGTTCACCGCCCAGGCTGCCGAAAACGCGTTTATAGCGTCAATGCCACTTGAGGGAGCATCTTGTGAAGCCGCTACTGATTTTCGTGGCCCTTCTCGCTTTGGCCGGATGCGCGCAAGTGCCCCCGGTTACCGCTACGCAGCCAGAGAAGGCGCCTGTCTCGACCGATATCATGAGTTTCACGATCCCGCCGGATGCGCTCGGCGCTCGCGATCCGCAACTGACCGCCGTGCTCGCCAAAGTGGGCACGCTGGCGGCGGCACAGAAACAGCCGACGACGATTCTCGTGACCGCGCTCGGGCAGGACCTGCCGTACCTCAACCAGGCCATCTGGCGAGGCGTGCCCGCGCAACATGCGGTGAAACTGAATCTCGACAACCTGACGGCAGGCGCGAACCAGCCGTACAGCGTGTCGATCAAGCCAACGCCATAAGGAAGCTGGGTTTATGTATCGCCTATCCGTAATGGCAACGAGTCTGCTGCTGGCGACATCCGCGTTTGCGGGCCAGCCCGCCAGCGCAGCGCCACCCGCCGCTGCAAGCGCGCTCGTCATGCCAGGCGCACCCGCCGCATCAGACAAGGTCTATCCGCCGTTGCCGACCCTGGCGATGCTGCCGCCGAACAGCGACGACGAAGACGATCCGCAGCCCAAACTCTCGCAGCAGCGGAAAAAGAAAATCCGCATACCGGACCGCAAGAGCATCGCGCCGGTCCCGCACATGGTTGTGTCGGATGCATCGCACGCGTACCTCGGCAACATCGAAAAGCAACTCGATCTCGCCCTGGCCAAATAACGCCCTACTACCCACAGTCGTAGCAACCCACGTAATTCCCGTCGTTCGTGCAGTTCCCGCAATTTCGCTAAGTCTCGCAAGTCCCGTAAGTCGCGCAATTCCTGTTCAACCGCGAACGCCCACTTAACACCGGGCTTCATTACGTATCGCAAGCACGCGGAGGCATGACCCGTGTTGTCCAACCATTTACCTATCGCCGCGGCGCTACTGCGCCGCCGCTCCCGCCACAACCTGCTGCGGCATGCGTACGCAGCACTCGCCGTTTCGCTGTTGTGCGGCGCAGTGCACGCGCAGGAAGACTGCTTCAATCAGGCCGCCGCGTATCATGGCGTCAACCCGTCCGTGCTGCGAGCGGTCGCGTGGTTCGAATCGAAAGGCGACGCGAGCGCGATCAACCGCAACGCGAACGGCTCGATCGACGTCGGCCAGTTGCAGATCAATTCCATCCACTTCGGCGACCTGGCCCGCGAGGGGGTGCCCCACCGCGCGCTCACCGACCCTTGCGTGAACGTCTACGTGGCCGCGTGGCTGCTGAAGCAGAAGATGGTCAAGTACGGCAACACGTGGCGCGCGATCGGCGCGTACCACTCGGAATCACCGAAGCTGCGCGACGCTTACGCGCGCAGCATTCAGAAAATCCTCGTGATGTGGGGTGAATTGCAGGTTGCTTCGAATTCCCAATAAGCGGGTCTGCGTGGGTGTTTGCGCGTGCCTAGGCAGGTCGATGTCAGTCTGGGCTGGCAGGTTTAGGAGGGGAAGTGGTACGGGGATTGCTGGCTTGTAAACTATCCCCATTCCTGCCCGGAGATCCACGTGACGAGCCATTCTCCCGATGTAGAGAAGGACACGAAGCAGCCCGCTGATGGCCCTCCGATTGACGTTTCGAGACCCATTGGCGACGCCCTCCCAACGCCCGTCGAACCTGGCCTCGATCAACCGCTGCCCGAAAAGCCGGCGGATGAGCCCGAGGAGAAAGAGAAGAATAAAGGCAATGCGAGCGCCGGCTCGCTTGGCGATACCGACACGCCGCCGGGTGTGCCAGAACCTGGTCCGTCGGACTTCGCTTAGCTGCTGCGATGGAAATCGCCTTTCGTCGTTGTCGGGCGCGGGGTTTCGCTTACGTCCGCATCCGCCCGGCTCGAACCATCGCGCGTCAGCAACCCGCGCTCAATGGTGGTCGGGCGGCTCATGCGACTGGATAGGCTGCGCCGGAGTTGCCGCTGATTTCGCGGGCGGCTGCGCCTCATTCATGGCCTGCGCGATGATGCTCTTCGCCTCCGCGCTACCCGAATCGACGACCAGAGCGTTGCCGGCGTTGTGCCAGGCGCAGTTCCAGCGCTCCATATACATACAGCCCCGCGCGACATCGAGCGCGGCGTCGCGCTGCTGTTCGCGGCCGGTCAGATCCGTGCGCATATCGAGCGCCTCCTGATTCTTCGGTTGCGTAGCGAGGGCGGCTGAGAGATGCGACTCGGCTGCGGTCAGGTTGTCCTTTTGCAGCATCGCCCGAGCGATCTGAAGATTCCTCGTTACCTCTGGACGCACCTGATCTGGCTTGCCATTGACGTTGGCCTTCGTGATGGCATCGCGCTTGACGTCAGGCGTTGACGACGTCGAGGGATGCGGCGCAGCGGCCAGAGTCTTTGGCGCCGGCTTGGGCACGACGGTCGATGGCCTGGAGGCGGTTGCAATGGCAGGTGTGGACGAGGCAGGCTTCGACACGGGAGGCGTTTGCGCAATCGGGCGCGGTGCCGTTGAACTCTGCACGGCTGCGCTTCGGGCGGCCGAACTCTGTGCAGTTGCGACGTGCGCAGCCGGATTCTGAGCGGCCGGATTCTGCGCAACCGGAGCCGGTGAGACCGCAGCCTGAGTGATGGTCCGACTCGGCGCTACCGCAGGCGGTAAGTTCGCGAGCTGAGACGCCGGCTTCGGAGCCACTGCTTTAGGTGCGGCGGTCTCGGCTTCAGGCAGTTTCGACGCAAGCGACGCGGGCGCGGCGGGTTTGGCTGCGAGCGTTGCGGACGCAGCGGGTTTCGTCGCGAGTGACGCAGGAGGATTCGATTTAGCTGCAAGCGGCACGGAGGCAGAGGGATTAGCCGCAAGCGAAGGATTTGCTACGAGCGGCGCAGGCGTTGCCGGCCTCGCTGCGAGCGGCACAGACGCAGAGGGCTTCGCTAGCGTCGCGGGCGAAGCGGGCTTCGCCGCAAGGGACGCAGGCGCAGACGGCGCCGTCGTCACCACAGAACTCGCCGCGGCTGGCGCAGGAACCGCAGCGCGCGGCACGGCCTCCTGCGTCAACACCGTGCCGGACACCGCCTTTGGCACCACGGCAATCACCGGGCTACTGGGCCGCAAGGCAATATACCCGGCCACCGCCGCCACGAGGAACAACACCACAAGTCCCGCAATGACCCAGACAAACGGAGATCGCCTGGGCGCACGCCAGGGATCATATTTGGCGTGAAACCGGTCGTCCTCCACACCCGCCGGCGTGTTCCACGCCGCAGGCGCCGCCAGTTGCGGCGCGATCGAGGAAGCGGGAGGAGGAAGACGGACGCTGGCAGATGCGGCAGACGGCGAATACCAGCCGAGCGGATCGAGCTGATTGGCCCCGCAAGACGGACAGGACAGCAGATTGGTGGCTAGTGTCACACCACAGTGCCGGCACTGTGTCGAATCGCGCTGATCGGAGGTTATATCACTAAGCATTGTCCGAACCGCTACCTACGTTGCGAGAACAGGCAGATCCTGCTTACAGGTCAGCAGGTTTAGCGCAATATGATCTGCTGGTGCACAAAGATCAATCGGCGATTTCAGACATTTGGCGGATGGATGATATTCACACGCGTTAGAGGCGAAATAACGCTAAATAAAGTGCGTTGTCTCACCTGTTTTGCGTCGCCTGAGCGCAACAGCCAGCGCGGGTGGCTTCCTGTCTGAAACGACGGCACCCAGCTGGCGCAAATGTTGCGCGACAGCGCGCGCAATTCAGCGCACACTGAGTGGAGGCTCGAACAATTTCGACGAGCACACACGCAAAAGGGAGTCCTGTCATGGCAAAAGGTCAGATGCGCAGTAATCGCGAAGTCAAGAAACCGAAGCAGGCCAAAAAGCCGACGCCCACCACCCTGCCGTCAGGCTCGCCGCCCATTCGGGTAGCGCCCGCTTCGTCGTCGACAACGAAGAAGCATTAAGCTTGAGCTAATCAACGCCGGCATGCGCCGCACCTAACGGTGCAGCGCTGCTTACGGCGAGCCGGGGACGAAAGTCCCCGCGGCTCGCCGTTTTAGTTTCTGGTCAACCAGCAAGGAACTCATATGTCGAGTACCGCTCTGTTCTTCACCGCTGCGGGCGTCGGATTGGCGGTTGCGGCACCTGTCGGACCGATGGGCATGCTGTGCATCCGTCGCACGCTCACCGAAGGCCCGCAAGCGGGACTCGCCATCGGCATTGGAATCGCCAGCGGCGATGCCGTCTATGGTCTCGTCGCGGCACTCGGACTGGTCGGGTTATCGCACTTCATGCTCGCCTACGACCGGCCACTGCATTTCGCCGCCGGCCTGTTCCTGCTTTACCTCGGAATGCGCGCGCTGCTGCAGAAAACGCCCGCTAACGCCGCAAACGACGGCAGCTCCGCCCGCAACAGCTACGCCGGCACGGCGCGAGCCTATGCGAGCGCACTGCTTCTCACGCTGACAAACCCACAGACCGTCATCATGTTCGCCGCGCTATTCACGACGCTTGCGCCACGCGGCCCGTTCTCGACGACCGTTGCGCTGACAACAGTATCCGGTGTGTTCTGCGGTTCGATTGCATGGTGGTGTTGCCTCGTCACGGCCGTTACGCTGGCCCGTCATGCCCTCGGCAGCAAACTGCGCAGGTGGATCGATCGCGGCGTGGGGATGGCGCTGGCGGTATTCGGCGTGGTCGAGATTCGCCGCGCGCTCTGAGGGTTCACGCACCCGGCACGCTCACGTTCCAGTTTTGCGACAATAGCGCCTTTGCCGCGCCAGTTCGCGCCGCCGCGTCCACGTTTGCCGTGGGGCGCGCCGGCGTTCGGATGCGGTTCGCAACCCCACACGGCCGCCAGCGGTCCGCTCCATGTCACTCCCGCATATCGAACTGCTGTATTCCTTTTCCGGCCTGTTTGTCGGCTTTCTCGTCGGGCTGACCGGCGTCGGAGGCGGCTCGCTGATGACGCCGATCCTGGTCCTGCTGTTCAAGGTCCATCCCGCTACCGCGGTGGGCACCGATCTGCTCTACGCGGCCGCCACCAAGGCAACCGGCACACTCGTGCACGGCCTGAAGGGTTCGGTGGACTGGCAGGTGACAACCCGGCTCGCCGCCGGCAGCGTCCCCGCCGCAACCGTCACCTTGATCCTCCTGCACCGCTACGGCATGGACACGCCGGGCGCGAGCCGGCTGATCCAGATCGTGCTCGGTGCGGCGTTGCTGATTACCTCGGTGGCGCTGGTGTTCAGGCCGCAACTGGCGAAACTCGGCGCAGGCCGCCAGAGCTCACTCACGCAAGGCCGCACGCTCGGTTTGACCGTGCTGACCGGGGCGGTACTGGGGGTTCTGGTGTCATTGACCTCGGTGGGCGCCGGGGCGATCGGTGTCACGGTGCTGTTGCTGCTGTATCCGCGCCTGCCCACCACGCGGATCGTCGGCTCGGACATCGCGCATGCCGTGCCGCTCACGCTGCTCGCCGGTGCCGGGCATTGGCTGCTCGGCTCGATCGACTGGTCGATGCTGCTGTCGCTACTCGTGGGTTCGCTGCCTGGTATCGCGATCGGCAGCTATCTGTCTGCTCGAGCGCCGGATGCGCTGCTGCGTAATGTCCTCGCCGCCACGCTGACGCTGGTGGGCGTAAGGCTGGTGCTTTCCTGACGCACGCCGCCAGCAGAGGGCGCTGCGAAGACCCTCGCCTTACCTCGCCGTATATGCCCGGTACGCCCGGGCAAACGCCGGTTCACCGCTGCCGCTCGACTTCTACTTGAAGAACCGGCAGGTCAGATCGGTTTCGAACTGGCGCACCCAATGGCCGGCGTCATCGACGCGATACGACTGCGCCCAGCCGCCGCGCCGCACGGTCACGAGACGCCGGTGATGGGCGACGTCGTCCGGATCGGCTGACCCGGTGATTTCAAAATGCGCCGGCGCGAAGCCGTGCCGTGCGCACACCAGTTCAAAGGCTGCCCGTTCGCCGATTGGCAGGTCCGTGTAGCGCTGAAGCATAGCGTCCATTTTGGTTCGCTCCGGGTGTGTTCCGGGTGCAGGCCGGCTCCCAACCTCAACAGTACGCTTCAACCAGCGAAATTTGTGTGTCACAGCGCACGACGGATATAGCTCGCGTCGGCCAGCACCGGAACGCCATGCCGCGCTACCCACGGCGCATCGCCTCGCCAAAAGCAGAACGGGCCCCGGCGATTCATCGGGGCCCGTTCTGGGTATAGCCGAGCGCGACGCGCTCAGGCGCTGGTCATCATCAGGAAACCTGTGCAGGCCGAACCTGCAGGAGCCTCACGGGCCTGCAGGCCGGCGCCGCTTGCAACGGCGCGCGAGCCACGGCCGATCATCCGGCCGCGGCGATCACGCCCACGGCCTCCATCAGTTCGGCAGCACCACCGTCAGCTTGTTCGACACCGAGGTCACGCCGTCGACACCCTTGGCGACGTCACCGGCCTTGTCGATCTGGCCTTGGTCAGGCACCGAACCCGTCAGCGTCACTGCGCCGCCACGAGCGCGCACAGAGATGCTCGACACGTCGATACCCTGAGCCTTGGCGAGCGCGCTGCGCACTTTGCGGCCCAGTGTGCGGTTTTCTTTTTTGACGGCCTTGGCACTCGGGGCAGCCATCGCGCCCGACGCAGCCATTGCATCGCTTGATTGCGCATACGTGTTGCACGCTATCACCACCGCCACCACACCACCCAGCGCCTTCAGAAAATCGACCGATTTCATGATTTCTCCTTTTACTTCGGTTATGACCGCATCTACCAAGCGGCTTCGTTACGACTTCGGACTGCCATGACAGCGCGCGACAAGGCACGGCTGGGCCACGGCCGATTGGGCTTCGACACGGAGTTGCGAGAGGCGAGAGTGGCCGGCCCGGCGATCGCATTGCGATGCACGAGCCAGCATGCCGTGAGGTCCGCCAACGCGCCCGGTTCTACTTTGTCGCGCCGGGTCGCGCTGCGCAAACGTTGAAACGCGGCAGCGATGCACAATTTAATCTACGCGCGCGAGAAGCGCAAAGGGTTTAGCGAGGGTCCGCGGCCCGGCGCGTAAGGTTCGGAGGCATTGTGGACCCCATTTCAGGTGGGTTTCTCCTGGGTTTTACGTCAATTGCGTGCCGGTTGCAGGCCGGTGTTATGCGGTTTTGCCGCTATCTCGAGCGCGATTCAAGGGCAGTTAACGCAAGTTTCGCTCGCATCACACGCGCATCACACGCGCATCTCACGCGCATCTCACGTTTTGTTACGGGTTTGTCAGCCCATCCCCACCGCTCATGCGCCGAAGCCGCGACAATCTCATGTACCATCGGCGCGAACATGCCGCTGCGGGCTTTGCCGCGAGCCGCCACGTGCCCTGCGTGCCCCCCGCGTGCCTATAGCCACCGCATTCATCGAACGATCCGTAGCCCTCACGTCAGCCCATGAAGTCTTCCTCCGGCCGCAAACCGCCCCGCCTGGTCGCCCGTTTCGTGGCCATCTCCTGGCGCGATCTCGCGGTGTCGTTCGGTCCGATTGTGTTGATCGCCGCCGTCGCCATCTGGGTAGCCGTGCGCCTGATCCAGCCCGCGCCGCCCCACACGCTGACCATCACCGCCGGTCCCGAGGGCAGTTCGTTCTGGAATGCCGCGCAAAAGTACAAGACCATCCTCGCGCGCAACGGCATCACCCTCAACGTCCTGACCTCCGAGGGTTCGGCCCAGAACCTCATGCGCCTCGCCAATCCGGACAGCAAGGTCGACGTGGGTTTCGTGCAGGACGGTGTCGCCCCCGGACCGGTGCCTGACGGGCTGATGTCGCTCGGCAGCGTGGCCTACGTGCCGCTCGCGATCTTCTATCACGGCCGCACCGCCACGCGGCTGTCGGAATTCAAGGGCTTGCGGCTCGCGATCGGCGCCGAGGGCAGCGGTACGCGCGAACTGGCGCTGGCCCTGCTGAAGGCGAACGGCATCGAGCCGGGCGGCCCCACCACCCTGCTGCCGCTGTCTGGCGACGACGCCGCCCAGGCGCTGGTCTCCGGTCAGATCGACGCGGCCTTCCTGACGGGCGATTCCGCGCAACCGCCGGTGATGGGCAAGCTCTACCGCACACCCAACGTGCAGTTCTACAATTTCACGCAGGCTGAAGCCTATGCGCGGCGCTTTCCTTACCTGACTGAGATCCATCTGCCGATGGGCGCCTTCGACCTCGGCAAGAACCTGCCGCCGGCGCCGATCCAGATGGTCGCGCCGACCGAGGAACTGGTGGCGCGCGACTCGTTGCACCCGGCGCTTTCCGATCTGCTGATCGAAGCGGCCCGCGAAGTGCACGGCCGCGCTAACGTCATGCAGCGTGCGGGGGAATTCCCGGCACCGCTCGCGCACGACTTCCCGATCAGCGACGACGCCGCGCGCTACTACAAGTCAGGCAAAAGCTTCCTGTACCGGATACTGCCGTTCTGGATCGCGAGCCTCGCCGACCGCCTGCTGGTCGTCGTGGTGCCGCTGATCGTGTTGCTGGTGCCGGCGCTGCGGCTGGTGCCGGCGCTGTACGCGTGGCGGGTCAAGTCGCGAATCTACCGCTGGTATGGCGCACTGATCGCCCTCGAACGCGGCGCGCTCAACGACACTTCGCCCGAAGAGCGTCAACAGTTGATCGAAAAGCTCGACGAGATCGAGGGATCGGTCAACGGACTGAAGATGCCGCTCGCCTATGCGGACCAGTTCTACGTGCTGCGCGAGCATATTGGCTTCGTACGCCAACGGCTGACGCTGCAGCAGGAACACGAGGCTGCGCAGGAAGCGGCGCGTGCCTCGGGCGGCGAGGACGATTCCGACGCGCCGGGCGCCTCGGGTGGGCCGTCCGCTGCGCCGCCTCAGACCGCGTGAGATGTCTGGCCGGTGCAACGAGCGCTGCACTCGGCCCCGGCTCCGCGTAAGATCACAGCAGACTGGATGGTTTAGCAGACGCGCGTAGCAGACACGCGTAGCGGACGCTTATAAAACCTGCACGTTCCGTCCAGATCCGAGCAATCCGGGAGACACCTATGACCAATGGCATCGACGCCAGGCAACCGTTGTGGTTTTACGACTTCGTCTCGCCGTTTACGTATCTGTTGCTCGAGCAACATGACAAGTGGCCGGGATTTCCGTTCGTCTTCACGCCGGTTGTACTGAACGATTTGTACCAGCACTGGGGCCAGCGTCCCGCCTACGGCGTGCCCACCAAGCGCGTGTACATGTATCGTCACGCGCTGTTTCGCGCGGATCAGCTAGGCATCCCGTTCAAGATGCCGCCGGCCCATCCGTTCGATTCGACCAAACCGCTGCTGCTCGCCGTCGCCGCCAAGGCCGACATCCATTGCGCACGCGAGATCTTTCGCTTTATCTGGCGCGAAGGGCGCGATCCGTCAAGCGAGGAAGGTTTTGCCGCGCTGTGCGAACGGGTTGGCCTGCCTGACGGTCCCCAGTTGATCCAGGACGAAGAGATCAAGGCGCAACTGCGCCGCAACACGGCGGATGCGATCCAGCTCGGTGTCTTCGGAGTGCCGACCTTCTGGCTTAACGACCAGTTGTTCTGGGGAGAAGATGCCCTGCCGATGGTGCTGTACAGCGCGCGCACGCCGAACTGGCTTGAATCGAAGGAAGTGAAGCGCATCAGTTCGCTGCCCTCCGGGATGTAGGCTTGCGAGCTCGCCGCAGGTACTGCCGGGCTCGCGGTGTGTGATCCCGGCCATACCGCGCCCGCTATGGCGGGCGCACGGCAAACAGGCCTAAGGTTATAGACTTCGCGCCCCGCTTCGCGAGCTCTTCGGCTGGGGCTCCAAACGGCGCACTCACAGAGTCTGATCCGCCCACCTGATCCATGGACGACACCGCTGCCTCCCTCGATATCTGGCTCGTACGCGTGCTGCGTACGCTGCTCGTCGAGCGAAGCGTCACGCTGACGGCGCAGCGCCTGAACCAGACCCAGCCTGCCATCAGCACCGCGCTGCGCAGGCTGCGCGAAACGCTGAACGACCCGATCCTCGTACGCGGTAAATCCGGCATGGTGCCGACGGAATACGGCGCGTCGCTGCTGCCGTCCGCGCAACGAGTGCTGCGTGAAGTGGATTTTGTCGCGACCCCGCATGGCGACTTCGATCCGGGCCGCTCGCGACGCACCTTCCGGGTCGCGGCCCCGGACTATCTGAACGACTTTTTCATGCCGACCGTCATCGCACAGTTTCGCGAGGCGGCACCGCACGCGCGTCTGGAAATCGATTCGCTGAACCCCACGCTCGACCACGCTACCGCGCTAGAGGCCGGCGAACTGGATCTGGTGATCGGCAACTGGCCAAAGCCCGATCCTCGCTTCGAGAAAAGCGATCTGTTCTCGGATACGGTGGTGTGCCTGATGCGCGCTGATCATCCGCTGGCGCAGCGGCCGATGACGCGCGAAACCTATCTCGCCGCTCCGCATCTCGCACCCACGCCGTATAGCGGCGCGCGGGGCGGCGCCGTCGATACCGGCTTTGCGCGGGCACGTGCCGAGCGCCGCATCGTCACGACACTGCCCTACTTCGGCCTCGTGCCACAGGTGCTGCTGCAGTCCGACCTGATCTTCACCACGACGCGCCGCTTTGCGATGCACTACGCAAACATGCTGCCGCTCGCGGTCGTGGACGTGCCGATTCCGTTTCCACGCATCAAGTGCTATCAGTTGTGGCATCCGCAGCCGGACAGGCCAAGCGATATCGGCTGGCTGCGGACGTTGATGTCGGACGTGTCGGAGCGACTGGTGTCGCAGAAGGCGCGGCGCGTGAAGCGCGCGCCTGCGGTGCAGCGGGAAGTTTCGGAAGCGGAGCGGTAGAAAGTTCCGGGCGTTGGGGACGAGGGTTCAAACGCTGACGCAGAGTTCGCGTGGCACGCGCGCTGTTTCACTTGAACGCACCTGCAACAGCTCCGCGCATACTGCAATCGCGATCGAGGTCGGCGCCTTGTCGACAATTCCAGCCACGCCGATCGGGCAGGTCATCTCCACCATCCGTTCCGGATCGACGCCACGCTCGATCAAACGCCGCTCGAATTTCACCCGTTTGGTCTTCGAGCCAATCATCCCGAAGTAGGTGAAATCGCGCCGCCGCATGATGCGTGCAGCGAGCGAGAAATCGAGCGCGTGATTGTGTGTCATCACGAGGAAGTAGGCGCCGGCGGGCGCGCTGTCGACGATCGCATCAGGCGAGTCGGTCGCCTCCACCTGCACATTGGCGGGCACTTCATCGGGAAACAGCTCGTCGCGCTCGTCCACCCACTGCACGACGCACGGCAGACTTCCCAGCAGCGTGATCAGCGCATGCCCAACATGGCCGGCGCCGAACAGCACGATATGCATCGGCGCCGGGCGCGTCGCAGCATGGCTGCTGCGACGGCCGATCTGAATGAGAGAAGGTGCGTTGATCGCAAGCATTCCCGTTAGCTCCGATTATTGTCGGATCGCGGGCGCGGCAGCTGTTGCTGCGCGCACGGCGACGACTGCCTTGAGGATCTCTTCGCTCGTCGCAGGCGCGTTGAGCGGCGGATTGACCTTGTAGTCACCCACAGCCGCCACGGCGTCACGGACTGCGAAGAACACGGAGAACGGCAGCAACAACGGCGGCTCGCCGGTTGCCTTCGAACGGTGAATGCTGTCCTCCACATTCCGGTTCTTGAAGAGCCTCACGTCAAAGATGGGCGGCGTGTCGTTCACCGTGGGAATCTTGTACGTGGACGGTGCGTGCGTCATCAGCTTGCCACCTGGGTTCCACCAGAGCTCTTCCGTCGTCAGCCAGCCCATGCCCTGGATGAAGGCGCCTTCCACCTGACCGACGTCGAGCGCCGGATTCAGCGAAGCCCCCACGTCATGCAGCGCGTCGGCGCGCAGCACACGCATTTCGCCAGTGAGCGTGTCGATCACGACTTCCGAAACCGCGGCGCCGTACGAGTAGTAGTAGAACGGGCGGCCCTGCAGCTTCGACTGATCCCAGTACAGCTTCGGCGTCGCGTAGAAGCCGTCCGACCAGAGCTGCACCCGGGCCAGGTAGGCCTTCGCGATGATCTCTTCGAACGGCAGCACGGCGTCGCCGACCTTCACGCGGTCATGGCCGAAGCGCACGCTCGCCGCGCTCACCTCGCCGGCGCCGAAACGCTCGGCGGCAAACGCAGCCAGGCGCTCGCGCAACTGGCGAGCGGCGTCCTGAGCCGCCTTGCCGTTCAGATCGGAGCCGGTCGAAGCGGCCGTAGCCGACGTGTTCGCCACCTTGCTGGTGTCGGTCGCCGTGACGCGCACGCGGTTGAAGCTGATGCCGAGCTCATGCGCGACCACCTGCGCGACCTTCGTGTTGAGGCCCTGCCCCATCTCCGTGCCGCCGTGATTCACCAGCACCGAGCCGTCCGTGTAGATATGCACCAGCGCGCCGGCCTGGTTGAAGTGCGTCACGTTGAACGCGATGCCGAACTTCACCGGCGTGAGCGCCAGGCCCTTCTTCAGCACTTCGTTGCTGGCATTGAACTCGCGGATCTCGGCGCGGCGCGCACGGTAGTCGCTGGTGGCTTCGAGTTCGTCGATCAGTTCGTGAATGACGTTGTCTTCGACCACCTGGCCATACGGCGTCTGGTTACGCTCAGTCTTGCCGTACAGATTGCGGCGCCGCACGTCGAGCGAATCCTCGCCCAGCGAGCGCGCGACGTTGTCCATGATGTATTCGATCGCGAACGCGCCTTGCGGACCGCCAAAGCCACGGAACGCGGTATTCGACTGCGTGTTGGTCTTGCCGCAGAAACCGTCGATCGTCACATCGGACAGCCAGTAGGCGTTGTCGAAGTGGCACAGCGCGCGCGTCATCACCGGGCCGGACAGGTCAGCGGAGAAACCGCAGCGTGAGGTCATGTCGACCGTCACGCCTTCGATTACACCCTTGTCGTCGTAACCGACTTCGTAGGTGTAGTGGAAGTCGTGGCGCTTGCCGGTGACCATCATGTCGTCGTCGCGGTCCGGACGCAGCTTGACCGGACACAGCAGCTTCCACGCGGCAATCGCCGCGCAGCAGGCGAACAGGCCGGATTGCGATTCCTTGCCGCCGAAACCGCCGCCCATCCGGCGGCATTCGATCAGCACGTTGTGCGACGGCACGTGCAGCGCGTGCGCCACCAGGTGCTGCATTTCGGTGGGGTGCTGCGTCGAACAATAGACGTGCATGCCGTCGTCGTCCTTCGGCACTGCGTACGAAATCTGGCCTTCCAGATAGAACTGTTCCTGACCGCCTAGCAGCATTTCGCCCGCGTCATGGTGCGCAGCACGTGCGATCTTCGCACCGGCTTCGCCGCGCGCGAGCTTCATCGGCGGCAGCACATATTGATTGGCGGCGCGCGCCTGCTGCGCGGTGAGAACCGCCGGCAACTCTTCGTAGACAACCTCGGCGCGGCGTGCGGCGAGGCGGGCCACATCGTGCGAAACCGCAACCACGATAAACATCGGCTGGCCGACATACTGCACCACGCCATCAGCGAGAATCGGATCGTCGCCGTGGATGATCGGGCCCACGTCGTTGACGCCGGGGATATCTTCCGCCGTGAAGACGGCGACCACGCCCGGCGTGGCGCGAACCTTGTCGAGCGACATCGAGACGATCTTCGCATGCGCTTTCGGCGACAGGCCGAGCGCGGCATGCAGCGTGCCGGCCAGCACAGGGATGTCGTCGGTATAGGTGGCGCGGCCACTCACGTGCAGATGCGCGGATTCATGCGGGCGCGAGACATGCACCTGGGCGAAATTGTCGAGGTCCTGAATGTCTTTCAGGAACGGTTCTGCTTGCTGATTCATTCGAGTCGTTCTCCGTATCCGTAGGACGGGTTCAGGCGTTCGCGCCGGCTGCAAGGACCGCGCGCACGTCGAGCGCGGACTTGGGCAGCGGGTTATGCGGACGGGTTTCGAGCCAGAAGCGGTAAAGCGTGTTTTTCGCCGCGTCGAGGCGGTAGTTGCTGGTGGCGCGCATGTCGGAGAGCGGCGCGTAGTCGTTGCCGAGCGCGATCATCGCTGCCTGCGCGGTGGCCTCGTGCCATTCGGCGTCGCGCAGCACTGCTTCGGCGTGGGTCGCACGCTTCGAGGTCGCGGCCATGCCGCCGAACGCAATGCGTGGCTCGCGGATCGTATCGCCGTCCGCGATAAACGAGAACGCGGCGCACACCGCCGAGATGTCGGAGTCGAAACGCTTGGAGAGCTTATAGGTACGGAACTGCAGGTTCTGGCGCACGCCGGTGCGGGTCGGCACCTTCAGGCCGACCACGAACTCATGCTCGGCCATGTCCTTCTTCTGATACGCGAGGTACAGATCTTCGAGCGGCATCTCGCGCTCAATCTCGCCGCCGCGCACCACCACGTGGGCACCCAGCGCGATCAGACCGGGCATCGAATCGCCGATCGGCGAGCCGTTTGCAATGTTGCCGCCGAGCGTGCCCGCGTTGCGGATCGGCAGCGAGGCGAAGCGCTTCCACATTTCCGTGAGCTCTGGATAGTGCTTCGCGAGTTCGGCGTACGCGGTCTCGACGCTCACGCCCGAGCCGATCTCGATCCAGTCGTTCGACACTTCGATGCGGCGCAGCGCTTCGATCTGGCCGACGTAGACGATATTGCCCAGTTCGCGCATCAGCTTGGTGACCCAAAGACCGATGTCGGTGCTGCCGGCAAGGATGCGCGTCGCCGGTTGCGCGGCCTTGATCTGCGCGAGCGCTTCGACGGTGCGTGGCGCGTCGAACTGCTGACCGGCGAATTCGTAATGGAACGTCTCACCGCGCTTGAGCGTGGCGAGTTTGTCCGACAGCGCGGCGACGTCGACCGGTGCCTTCGGCGCGGGAGCTTCGAACATGCGCACGGCTGCGTCGACGATCGGCCGGTAGCCGGTGCAGCGGCACAGGTTGCCGGTCAGCGCGTTGCTGATGTCATCGCGCGAGGGCACCGTCTTGTTGGCGCAGCTGTGTTCGTGGCCGTGCTTTTCGTACAGCGACCACATCGACATCACGAAACCCGGCGTGCAGAAGCCGCACTGCGAGCCGTGGCATTCGACCATCGCTTCCTGTACCGGATGGAGCGACCCGTCCGGCTGGCGCAGGTCTTCGACCGTGAAGAGCGCCTTGCCGTCGAGCGTGGGCAGGAACTGGATACAGGCGTTGACTGCCTTGAAGTTGACACCGCCGGCTTCGTCGCGCTCGCCTACCACGACCGTGCACGCGCCGCAGTCGCCTTCGGCGCACCCTTCCTTGGTGCCGGTGCAGTGCGCATCTTCGCGCAGGTACTGAAGCACAGTGCGGGTGACGGGAGCGTTCGTGATCTCACGGATCGCGTTGCGGTGGTAGAAGCGGATCGGCTGGGTCATGTCTCTTACTCGGGGATTGTTCTATGTCCGCGGGGACAGTGCTGCATTGATGATTCGAACGCTATCACCGTCAATATCTGCAACCCATAGCGAGGAGCACATGCGGGACATATCGTTTGGACGATAAGGAGATAGGTTTTGAGCGAATCGGACTTATATCTAGCATGGTTTATTGCCGTATTTTCATGCTCAATACGTTATTTCAGCCATATCGCCAGTTCTCAGATCGGGCCTGACCGCCCGCCAGTCGCCAAAATCGCACCTCTATATCGATCCGCCGCCGTATTTTTGACGCGAAAAATATTAAGCAAATCCTGCAAGGGAATCGGTTCCATGGGAAAATCACGGCTTTCCGCCGTTTTCAAGTCTCGTTTTCCCCATGTCCGCCGACACAGCCACATCGCGCAGCGAATTTGCGACCACTCTGCAGATCATTCCGGTCGTCTTTTTCACGTTTATTTGCTACCTGACCATCGGGATTCCGCTGGCGGTGCTACCTGGCTACGTCCACGACGACCTCGGTTTTAGCGCGATCATCGCCGGGGCGGCGATCAGCGTGCAGTATCTGGCCACGCTGGCCTCGCGTGCACTCGCTGGCCGCTCTGCGGACACGCTCGGCCCGAAGCGGACCGTGGCAATCGGACTGATCGGCTGCGGCACGAGCGGCATCATGCTGCTGCTCGCCGTGCTGTGCGGCCACTGGCCAGGCGTGAGCCTCGCGCTGCTGGTGCTGAGCCGATTGGTACTCGGCTTCGGCGAAAGCCTGTGTGGGACGGGGGCGATTCTGTGGGGGATCGGGCGAGTCGGCGTGTCGCACAACGCCCGCGTGATCTCGTGGAACGGCATCGCTACCTACGGAGCGCTGGCCATCGGCGCGCCGCTCGGCGTGGCGATTGCGCATACGGTCGGCTATACGGCGCTCGGTATCGTGGTCATCGCGCTGGCTGCGCTTGGCTACTATCTGGCGCGGCTGATCGCGCCCGTACCGGTCGTGCACGGCGAACGGATGTCGTACCGAAGCGTGTTCATGCGCGTGCTGCCGCATGGGATCGGACTCGCGCTCGGCTCGGCCGGCTTCGGTTCGATCGCGACCTTCATCACACTGTTCTATGCGGCGCGGCATTGGCCGAATGCGGCGTTGTCACTAACCGTGTTCGGCACGCTTTTCATCGGCGCACGCCTGTTGTTCGCCAATACCATCAAGACGTATGGCGGCTTTCGGGTGGCGATTGCGTCGTTCTCGTTCGAATGCGTTGGCCTGCTGATGCTGTGGCTCGCGCCCGAGCCCCATTTCGCGCTGGCTGGGGCCGCTTTGACCGGGTTTGGTTTTGCGCTCGTGTTTCCAGCGCTGGGCGTCGAAGCCGTGGGCCTCGTGCCGCCGGCTAGCCGCGGCGCGGCGTTGTCCGCTTACTCGGTGTTCCTCGACCTGTCGCTGGGGATCACCGGACCGCTCGCCGGGTACATTGCGGGTGAATTTGGCTACGGCTCGGTGTTCCTGTTTGCCGCGGTGGCCGCGGCTGCAGCCGTGGCGCTGTCGACCATGCTGTATCTGCGGAACGCCCGCGTACCAAACGCGCCCGCTGCGACCTGACTGACAGGCTTAGCCCCGTTTGGGGCGAGCCTGCTGCCGTTCAGGCGTTCAAGGAAAGAAAACTTCTTGCGATGTTTGCGGATCGGCGTCGCCGCCGCGGGCTACGCGATGCCCGACCACTAGTCCTGCATCGTAGGCAGCCTCGAGCACATGGGCGAGGTCCTCGATATGGATGACATGCAGATCCTTCGTCAACTTTCCGGTCTGCTCAAGCGTGTCGATGCCGAGTACTTCGGTGGCGATAGTCTCCAGTAACGCGAGACGTTCGTGATGGATGGTCTTGCTCATTTGGTACCCCCTTTACAGGCGGGGCGTGACACCTCACATGAGAAATCACTGTTGCCCTGTTAGCCTTGATTTGCGTCATCGTTCAGTTGTAATAATAGTAAGGAAACGCAAACCTGGCACGTGACCTGCAGTCGCAGTTTGAGGCTCTATTCCAAAAAAGCTGACGCCATCTGCGGCGATCTGACGCGCAAAAGCGGGCAACTCGCCAGCCCGCCCGCACATTGAGGTGATCTAACGCGCCGCCGCGCCGCGTGCGCCGCCGGACAGCGACTTCTCCAACGCCGCTACGCCCGCCGGCAAATCGACCGCGACGCCCAGATCCAGCACCGTGCGGCCGAGCGCATGCAACGTGCGGAAGAGATTGTGCTCGCGGCATTGCTCGCCCATCTGCCCGATCCGCACAATCGGTAAGCCGAATGAGCCGGAGATTTCCACCTGATGCTGACGCGAGATGTGGCCGCAGATATCCGCCGGACTCAAGGTACCGGGCACCTCGATGCCGACCACGGAATTCAGACGGCATTCCTGCGGCGCATAGAGTTGCAAACCGAGCGCCGTAATGCCTTCCTGCAGCGCCACCGAACACTTCAGATGTCGCGCAAACCGCTTCTCAAGCGTCTCTGCGCACACCAGACGCAGCGCCTCATGCAAGGCCAGCACGCCCGAGACCGGCGCGGTGTAGTGATAGCCAGCGTTGTGCCAGAAGTTTTCCGCGAGCGAGGCATCGAGGCACCAGTGGGCGTTCGGCGCCTTGCGACCCTTCACGCGCGCCCACGCCGCGTCCGAGAAAGCAATCAGCGAGACGCCCGGAATCGACGAAAGCCCTTTTTGCCCACCGGTAATCACCGCGTCAATGCCCCACGCGTCCATCTCGAGCGGCATGGTGCTGAGCGTGCAGACGGCGTCGACGATCACCAGCGCACCGGCCGCCTTCGCCAGCGCGGCGATGTCCTTAAGATGGTGATTCACGACCGTGTTGGAGGTCTCGCCCTGCACGATCGTGACGATCTCGGGCCGCTCGCGGCGGATCGCTTCGGCAACCTGATCGAGACTCGCGACCGTGCGGTCCGCTACGTCGAGCATCGATACCTCGGCGCCGACGCGCCGGCCCATCTCCGCCATCCGTTCGCTGAAAAAGCCATTCTTGATACTGAGCACGCGCGTGCCAGTCCAGGCCAGGTTCGAGATAGCCATTTCCATTGCGGCCGAGCCCGGACCCGCCACACCCAGCACCCACTTCGAATGCGTCTGGAACACGTAGCGCGCCATGGTCTTCACCTGCCCGATCACCTTCACCATCGTGCTGCCGAGGTGATTGATCACCACCGTATTGGCCTTGGCGACGGCGGCGGGAATCGGCACAGGGCCGGCGCCCATCATCAGCAACGGTTCTTCGGGGAGGATGGCGTCGAGCGATTCGACGTCGGGACAGGGGACGGGCGTGGAAGATGTGGTCGGCATGATCTGATCGGTACGGAGGATTTCAAAGTGCGGCAGAGGCTGAACGCGCTCATGATCGTGAAGCGACGCATGAACACGTCAGGCTGCCCAGATGCAAACGGCCTCGCCAATCTTGACGCTGGCGAGGCCGCTCACATCCTGAACGACGATCATTAACCGATCCGGGCGATTGTGCAAGTTTTTTGACAGTGCTAGTCGCCCGCCAGCACGGGACAGATTGCCCGCGCTTGTGCTTATTTCACCGCATGCTTGTCGAGCTTGCCGCCCGTGTCCTTGTTGTACCGTTCGACATACTCCTCGATCAGCCTGCGCATCGCCCGGCCGATCTGGCGATAGTCCGACTCGTTGAGGTTCGCGAGCGACACCCGCCCCGACGGATGCTGCGTGCCGAAGCCCTTGCCCGGCAATAGCACCACCCGCGCCTCGCGCGCGAGCCGGAACAGCAATTCGCTCGGCTCGGTATTCTTGAGCAGCCACTCAACGAATTTGCGCCCGAACATCCGTTCCCCGAGGAACTCGATATCGAGAATCGTGTAGTAGTCGACCTGGTTCGGATCGTCGTCCTTGAACGAGATGCCGACCTCTTCGTACAGCGCCTCCTTGCGGCTGCGGATCAGGCGCTTCAGCGCGTTCTTGTACGCGTCCGGCGTATCCATCAACGAGAACAGCGAGAACAGCACCATCTGCACCTGCTGCGGCGTCGACAGACCGGCCGTGTGATTCAGCGCGACGGTGCGGCTGTCGGCCACCAGCCGGTCGATGAACTTGAGCTTGTCCGGCTCGGTCGTGATCGATTCGTAGCGCGTATGCAGTTCCTTCTTCACGTCCTTCGGCAATTCTGCGAGCAGTCTGTCGAGCACATTGTCGCGATGCGTCGCGATCGTGCCGAGACGCCAGCCGGTCGCCCCAAAGTATTTCGAGTACGAGTACACGAGGATCGTGTTTTTCGGCGCCAGCGCAAACAGCGACACGAAGTCGTCGGCGAAGGTGCCGTAGACATCGTCGGTGAGCAGGATCAGGTCCGGGCGTTCCTTGACGATCTCGGCGATGTATTGAAGGCTCTCGTCACTGATCTTAACCGAAGGCGGATTGCTCGGATTGACGAGGAAGAACGCCTTCACCTTCGGATCGCGCAGCTTGTCGAGCTCCTTGTTCGAATATTGCCAGCCGCTTTCCACCGTAGCCTCGAGATTCACGACATTGAGCTGGTAGTCGTTCAGACGCGGAATCTCGATGTACGGCGTGAAGATCGGCATGCCGAGCGCGATCGTATCGCCAGCCTTGATCAGATGGTTTTCGCGCATCGTGTTGAAGATGTACGTCATCGCCGCGGTGCCGCCCTCCACCGCGAAAATGTCGAACTCGCCGACAAACGGATGCTTGCCGATCATCTCGCGCCGCAGGTACTGGCCGACAATCACCTCGGAGAGCTTCAGCATGCGGTCCGGCACCGGATAGTTCGAGGCAAGGATGCCTTCGCACATTTCGTACAGGAAATCCCCGGCGGAAAGACCGAGTTGATCGCGCACATACGAAACCGCGCCTCTCAGAAAATCAATACCTGGCACACCTTTGTTTTCGCGCAGGAACAGATCGAAACGTTCGGTCAGTCCTTCGCGGCGCGGAAAGCCGCCCACACCCTCGGGCATATACGCGAACGAGCGCTCCGATTCGCGCATCGCAAAGAGACCGAGTTGCCAGAAGCCGTGGCGCGGAATGGTTGCCAGAAAGTTCGGGTTGCCGCGGCCGGCGTTGAGCATCGAGACGTTTGCGGGACGCTCTACCGCGCCGCCGCCGGCGGCCTTGATCAGTTCATCCTTCAGTTCGAACGGGCTGAGTGCTGCCAGCTTGTCCTGTTCGGTTTCGCCTTTGCCTTTTGCCATGATGCATTCTCCATTCAAGGGTGGGATGCGCCGGCGGGCGCGCTCCTGCGGCAGCGCCGGCGTGAAGGAATTAAGGGTTGCGAATCAAGCCTTGATCGAACCTTGTGAGAGTGAGCCGGCGTCAGACGAGACCCACGACAAGCGGCCCAAGCAGGGTCAGCGCCACATTGGCGATCGCATAAGTGATGGCGAACGGCACGGTGGGCACGGCGCTCTCCGCCTTGTCGAGCACACCGCCGAACGCGGGGTTCGCACTGCGCGAGCCGGACAGTGCACCGGCCAGAATCGCGGCGTTCCGGTAACCGAGCACGTAGCGGCCGAACAGCATCGTCAGCAGCAGCGGGAATAGCGTGACGAACACGCCGAGCAGGAAGATCGTCATGCCGCTCTGCTTGACCGTGACCACTGCCTGCAAACCGGAGTTCAGGCCCACGACCGCGACGAACGCGGCGAGGCCGAAGTCCTTCAGCAATTGCGAGGCAGCCGAGGGCAGCACGCCGTACATCGGATGCTTGCCGCGCATCCAGCCGAACAGCAGGCCGGCCAGCAGGCAACCGCCGCCCGAGCCAAGCGTCAGCGGAATGCCGCCCACATCGAGCACAACCAGACCGATCAGCAAACCGAGTACGAGGCCCACGCCCATGTAGATAAAGTCAGTCTTGTTGCTGTACGGCAGTTCGTAGCCGGCAGCATCGACCGCACGTTTGGTGTCTTTCGGCGAGCCGTAAAACGTGATCACGTCGCCGTGTTCAAGCCGGGTTTCCGGCAGGATGGGCAGCGGCTGGCCGGCACGCGTCGCGCCCTCGATATACACGCCGTGACGCAGATCGCGATCCACGTTCTGGCGCACTTCCGCGATCGTGGTGTGATTCATGCCCTTGCGTGTGAACACGCCCTGACGGGTCTGCATCACGATGCTGACGCCCTCGGTTTCCGCGAGTTCGTCGCCGATCAGATTCCACAGGCCGACCACGCCTTCGCGGCGCCCTACTACCAGCACCACGTCATCCGCTTCGAGCACGAGATCCGGAGCCGGCTCGAGCGCCTTGCCGCCACGCCGGACGCGCTCGATCGTGATCATGTCTTTCTGCGCCAGTTCGATCTCGGAGACTTTGCGACCCGCGCCCGTCCCCACCCGGTACGCGCGCCCTACGACCTCCGGCAACGCTGACAGTTGCCCCGCTGCCTGTGCCGGCGCATTGCCGGCCAACTCCTTTTCGGCCTCGATCGACGCCTCGCGCAAGCCCTGCCCCATGAACTTCGGCAAGATATTCACGCAGACGATGATCGCCCCCAAGGAGCCGAACACATAGGTAACGGCATAGGCAATTGCCACGTCGGATTGCAGCGACTTGATCTGATCGAGCGGTAAATCAAGCCGCGCGATCGCGTCACCCGCTGTGCCGATGATGGCCGACTGGGTCAACGCACCGCCCGCGAGCCCTGCCGCGAGCCCCTTGTTGAGGTGAAAAAGCTTCGCACACACAATGACCGTGATCAGCGCCGATACGGCCAGGAAAATCGCCATCGCGATCTCGCGCAGCGTCTTGCGATTGAGCGAGTTGAAGAAGCCCGGTCCGGAGTCGTAGCCGACCGCATAAATGAACACGGCGAACATCACGGACTTCACCCCATTGTCGATCGTGACCCCGGCCTGACTGATCACCACCGCGGCAAGCAGCGAACCGCCCACACCGCCCAACTGGAACTTGCCGAAATTGATCTGGCCGACGTAGTAGCCCACTGCCAGGGAAAGAAACAACGCGATCTCAGGTGACTTATGAAAGATGTTGTGTAGCCAGTCCATCTTGCCCTCGCAATAAATATTGACCGGACTGCCCGGTGTGATGGCCGATGGAAGTCAACGTTGCTGCACTCCCATCTGCGCCCTTGATTGCGCTAGCCATGCGCCAAACCTGCCCCGCGCGTCATACACCGCGCATTCGTGCGATGCGCTTTCGTGCACCGCGCGGCATCCGTTCCATGCGCGGCGTCTGTGCTGCTATTGCTGTCACTGTGCTTATCCGAACTTGCCCGCAAGGCCGACGACCACCGGCCCCATCAACGGCAGCAGAATGTTGGAAAGTGCGTAGGTGATCGTGTAGCCGATCACCGGCGTCGAATTACCGGTGACGCCGACCAGCGCGCTGATGGCCGGCGTGCTGCACTGCTGCCCGGCGATCGCACCGAGCAACATGGGGGCATCCAGTTTGAGAAACATGCGACCGATCCACAGCGACAGCAGCCCAGGAATCAGCACCATCAGGATCCCTACGAACGGCAACGCGACGCCGTATTCGCGAACCAGCTTGATCGCATCCGGCCCAGCTGAAAGACCGACCGCAGCAATAAAGGTGGCAAGACCGAAGTCCTTCAGGATCTGCGCGGCGGCGGACGGCAACGAGCCTATCAGCGGATAGCGCGAGCGGATCCAGCCGAACAGCAAACCGGACAGCAGGCAGCCGCCTCCTGTACCCAATGCAACCGAAACACCGCCGATCCGGCCGCCCAGATGTCCGATCGCCATGCCGGCCAACACGCCCAGTCCGAGATAGACGAAATCCGTTTTCTGGGTAGGCGGCAGCACATAGCCGAGCTGACGCGCACCGCGCGCCACATCCGCCTTCGCGCCAACCAGGGTCAGCACGTCACCGCGGTTCAGTTCGGTACCGGGTAGGGCAGGAATCCGCGTTTCGAGACGTGTTACCGCGGCGATGTAGACACCTCGCCCTTGCTCCGGTCCCGCCTGTTCGCGCAGTTGGGCAACGCTTTGCCCGTGCACCTCGCGCCGCGTCAACACCACGTCCACGCGCTCGACCGGCAGCGCGCCAAAGCGCGCATCAGCGACCTCCGTGCCGATTGCCGCAGCCGCCGCGACTAGCGCCTCGCGGCGGCCGGCCACCAGCACGAGATCGTCGGCTGCCAGCAGCACACCAGGGGCGATGGCCACACTCGCGCCGTTCCGGTCGACCTGTTCGACTGTCAGATTGGAACCGTAACGCTGTTCGAGCACCCCGATCGACAATCCCGCTGCGGGACCGACGCGAAACGCCCGCCCCACCAAAGCAGGCGCACCCATCCGTTGTCCTTCGTCTAGCGCACCGTCACCGCCGAGCTTGTGCCACACGCGTTCCGCTTCTTCGCGCAAATTGACGCGCAGCAGCAGCGGCGCAAACTGGCTCGTAAACAGCACGATTGTGATCAGGCCAAACAGGTAGCTGACGCTATAGGCGGTCACGATGTTGGCTTGCAGACGCGCCGTTTCGGCGTCGGCAAGACCAAGTTTGGAGATCGCCTCGGAAGCCGTGCCGATCACTGCCGACTCCGTGGCAGCGCCCGCCAGTAACCCGGCGGCGGTACCCGCATCGAGACGCAGCGCGAACACCGCGACCATGATGAGGATCAGCACGGAAACGATTTCGACTATCGACAGCAGTCCATAGCGCCAGCCACGTCCGATGTTGGCGAAAAACTGCGGACCGCCGGTGAAGCCCAGCGCGAAGATGAACAATGCAAAAGCGATATTTTTCAGATCGGGCGCGAGGCGGGCGCCGGTTTGACCCAACAGTAGCGCCACGATCAACGTACCGCAGACACCGCCAAGCTGAATGGGTCCGATCTTGAATGAGCCAATGAAATATCCGAGCGCAAGGCTCGCGAACAACGCGATTTCCGGTTGCGACCTGAGCAATTCGCCGATCATGTTCCGGTTCGTCTCTTTACGGTGAATTCAGAATATTTATGAGAAAAAATAGCCTTGAAATTCTCAAAAGCCCATTTCGGGATATTTTTGAGCCAGGACGAGCTACTACATCAAAGGGGCGCAACATCCACCATTCGATTCAGGTTTTATTGCACCTTCGTGACGGGCCATGAAGACGTTTAACGCCGTCATGCGGCAGCGCGGTGAAGACGTGCAGTAAAGCTCATATTGACGACACGCATCGATTGCCTCGTGAAGTGGCCCAACACCTTATGCAAAGGTTATGGGCATGATTGCACCGTCGAATTGTTTGACTAATTCAGAATAATTCCGCCAATCCCTAATTCATTACAGACAGGTGGCGGAATGTACACACTTCCAAATTCAGCATGCCTTATCAATAAATATTGTAATTTTTTGAAATAGTCAATATTATTTTCAACAGAAGACGCAAGACCAGGATCCCGGGCGATTCCGAGTTGGCCCGCATGCCGCTACGTGGCTCATAACGTGGCCTTCCAACAAATACACGAGGGCGGTTTTCAATGAACCAGATTCATGCAATGCGCGTTTTCGTCAGGGTGGCCGAGACTGAGAGCTTTCGCCGCGCCGCCCAGCAACTCGAGGTGTCGAACGCGCTGGTCACGCGCGCCATCGCCACGCTCGAAGCTCATCTGAAAACCCGGCTCATCAATCGGACCACCCGCAATGTCGCCCTGACCGAGGCCGGCACGCGATACCTCGAAGGATGCCGTGGGCTGCTGGAAGAACTGGACCGTCTGGAAACCGCATTGGGCGATACCCAGGCCGAGCCTGGCGGTACGTTGCGCCTCGTCGCTTCCGGTGCGCTCTCGCTGCTTTCGCTGACACCCTTGCTCGACAGCTTTCGCAGGCTGTATCCGAAGATCAAGGTGCGGCTCACGCTGACCGACCGGCGCGTCGACCTGATTGAAGATGGGTACGACGTCGGTATCGTCACCGGCTTCACGGCACCAAGCCACGATCTGGTCGAACGGCCAATCGGCACGCATTCGCTGGTGGTCTGCGCGGCGCCTGCGTATCTCGCCGAGCACGGCGAGCCGCAACTGCCCGAACAACTGGCATTGCAAGCGTTTGTCGCGCTGCCATCGGAGCAAGGCAGCATCACCTGGCATTTCAGTGGGCCTTCGCATCGCACCGAAGAGATCACACTTCAACCGGTGTATTCCGTCAACAACGCGCAGATGGTGCGGCTTGGGGTGCTGGCCGGTATGGGCATTGCGATCCTGCCATGGCAGATGGTGGCCGACGATCTCGCCGCCGGTACCTTGAAGCGAATCATGGCGGATCATCGCGTGGACGATCCCGACCTCAAGGTGTCGATCGTGTATCCGAACCGGCAGTTCCTGCCGGCGAGGACACGCTCGTTCGTGGAGCATACGCTCCAACATTTCAGCCGTGTGGCGGCAGGCCCGTGGGACCCATCCGACGCCGCAGACGTCGCAGGTATTGCGGACGCCGCCGTCGACGCCTCACGCATGCCGGACACGAATGGCGTATCCATGCCGGAACCGCCAGCACAGACGCCACCACCCATGGCGAAAGAAATGCGCACCGGTCTGCATGCGCCGCGGGGGGCTTAAACTATCGGCATCCCGTCGGTGGAGGCTCCCATGCGCATGATCCTGTTTAGTAGCCGTCAGTACGACAGCGAGACATTTCGCGAAGCGAACACCGCGCATGGGTACGATCTGCACTTTCAGGAGTCGCATCTCGACGCGGAAACCGCCGTGCTGGCAGACGGCTTCGAGGTGGTCTGCCCGTTCGTCAACGACTGTGCCGACGCAGCGGTTCTGGAGCGGCTGCATGCCGGCGGCACGCGCCTGATCGCACTGCGTTCGGCAGGCTTCAATCACGTCGACCTGGCTGCGGCTGAACGCCTGGGCATCACCGTGGTGCGCGTACCGGCCTATTCGCCGTATGCCGTCGCCGAACATGCGGTGGGGCTGATTCTCGCCCTCAACAGGCGCCTGCCGCGCGCCGCAGCGCGAACCCGCGAAGGCGACTTTTCGCTGCATGGGTTGCTCGGTTTCGACCTGCATGGCAAGACGGTCGGCGTGGTCGGCACCGGCATGATCGGCCGGGTGTTCGGGCGCATCATGGCCGGCTTCGGCATGCAGATCCTCGCATACGACCCCGGCACACCCGCAGAGGATCTGCTGGCGCTTGGCGCGCGCTACGTGCCGCTCGACACGCTGCTTGCCGAAAGCGATGTCGTCAGTCTGCACTGTCCGCTGGTGCCAGACACTTACCATCTGATCGACGATAGCGCGCTGGCCAAAATGAAGTGCGGCTCGATGCTGATCAACACGGGCCGGGGCGGCCTCGTTGAAAGCAATGCGCTGGTCGGCGCGCTCAAGAGCGGCCAGCTCGGCAACCTGGGGCTCGACGTCTACGAGGAAGAAGGCGGCCTGTTCTTCGAGGACCATTCCAACCGGCCACTGCAGGACGACGTGCTGGCGCGCCTCCTGATGTTCCCGAACGTGATCGTCACGGCTCATCAGGCGTTCTTCACCCGCGAGGCGATGAACGAGATCGCGCAGACGACACTCGGCAACGTGGCCGCATGGCTCGCCGGTACGCCGCGCAACATGGTGCAGGCGCGCGGCTAGCGCCCTCGCCCATCCATCGCAGTGCGAACCGCCGTGCGCGCGTCGTCCGCGGCGCCGCATACTTCACGCAGCAACGCGACTTCGCGCTCGTGGACTTCTACCGGAAACCAGCGTGCGCCCGCTTCGGCCAGATAGCGCGCGCGATGCTGGCCATTGCGGAACGCCACCACCCCCTCGTGCTCGAGTCCGAGCCAACCCATCAGGCCCGGCGCGCGGCGCTTCGAGATGGTCACATATGGCATCTGCGGGATGCGCGGATTGGCGGGATCGAGAAACTCGCGAATGCCACGCACCTTACCGGTGTGCCATTCGTTGACGGGTTTCAGCACGTAGTCGGTATTGTCGCGATCGGCGCATTCGAGCAGCTTGCGCGCATCGACGAGCACCACCTGGTGACGGGTGCCGTCGGCGACGAACACACGCTTGAGACGGACGTGGTCGTACCACGCATGTTCAGACAGCGGAACGATCCAGATAGGTTCCGCCATGGAGGATTCGAGAGTCGGCGTGGGTGATGACATGGACAATAACAGGTGCAGACTCAATGGGCCGGTGCACCAGCACGCGGCACGCTAAAAAAGCGCTTACGCTACGGGTGCCCTGTGAAGTATATGTGACAACGCCCTGCATTAATCAGTCAGCATGTGGCGTATATGGCGTATGTGGCGAAGACGAATAACAGTGGAGACGGCGATGACTTCAGAACACTTCGGCGACCACGTGCGGATCGAAGCAAACGATGCGGTTGCCACGATCGTGCTCGAGCGGCCCGCGCGCCGCAACGCGGTGGACCGTCCGACTGCGGACGCGTTGCGAGCGGCGTTCGAGCGTTTCGAAGCCGAGTCGGCGTGGCGGGCGGCGGTCCTGTTCGGCGCGGGCGGCACCTTCTGCGCAGGCGCCGACCTCACCGCGCTCGGCGACGAGACCCGTCGCAACGAACTGCACGCCAACGGCAGCGGTCCCGGGCCGATGGGTCCGACCCGCATGGTATTCACCAAGCCCGTGATCGCTGCGATTGCCGGGTACGCCGTCGCGGGCGGCCTCGAACTCGCGGCCATGTGCGACCTGCGGGTGGTCGAAGAGGATGCGGTGCTAGGCGTCTTCTGCAGACGGGTTGGCATTCCGCTGATCGACGGTGGCACGATCCGGCTGCCGCGGCTGATTGGCTTGTCGCGCGCGCTGGATCTGATCCTGACGGGGCGCGCAGTCGGGTCGCAGGAAGCGCTGGCGTTCGGGCTCGCGAATCGGGTAGTGGCAACCGGCACCGCGCGCACCGCTGCCGAAAAGCTTGCCGCGGAACTGGCGACACTTCCCCAGGCCGCATTGTTGGCGGACCGTTGCTCGGCCCTCGAAAACAGCACCCTCACCGATCTGTCCGAGGCCTTCCGCCGCGAGGGCGAGGGAGGATATCAAGCGGTATTCGCAGAGGGAGTAGCGGGCGCGCTGCGCTTTGCCGAGGGCGCCGGACGACATGGCGACGCACTTGAACCCGGCGGCGGCTAACCTCGCCGGCAGCCCTGCGGGGCAACGCCTTCAACGAAAAACAACAACTTGATCGCGCCCCACCTACGCCGTTTTGGCTTAGGTACAATCCCTTACTTGTTTGCCCTGCCTGCGCTCGCGCTCTCACTTCGAAAACGCGCGCCGGCAATGCGTGGAATGCGCAGCCTTCGTACCGATCTCCACATCATGCCTTTGCCTCTGCTCGCCCTTGCTGTTGCCGCGTTTGGAATCGGTACCACGGAATTCGTCATCATGGGCTTGCTGCCCGACGTGGCACGCGACCTCGCCGTCTCGATCCCCGCAGCCGGCATGCTGGTGTCGGCCTATGCGCTCGGCGTGACGATCGGCGCCCCGATCGTCGCCATCGCGGTCGCCAATATGCCGCGCAAAAAAGCCCTGATGAGCCTGATCGGCGTGTTCATCGTCGGCAACCTGCTATGTGCCATGGCGCCCAACTACGGTGTCCTGATGGTCGCGCGCATCGTGACGGCGTTTTGCCATGGCGCCTTCTTCGGGATCGGCTCGGTGGTCGCAGCCGGCCTGGTGGCGCCGAACCGGCGGGCCCAGGCGATTGCCCTGATGTTCACCGGTCTTACGCTCGCCAACGTGCTCGGCGTGCCGCTTGGCACCGCGCTAGGTCAGGCCGTCGGCTGGCGGGCCACGTTCTGGGCTGTAACCGTCATCGGCATGCTGGCCGCCGCAGCGTTGGCCGTGTGCCTGCCCGCAAAGATCGAGATGCAGAAGGCGAGCCTTCTGCGCGAGTTCAGCGTGTTGAAAAACCCTCAAGTGGTGATGGTGCTTGGCATCAGCGTGCTGGCCTCGACAAGCCTCTTTTCCACCTTCACCTACATCACGCCGATCCTCGAAGACGTCACCGGTTTGACGCCGCATGCCGTCACGCTGGTGCTGCTGTTGTTTGGCCTCGGGCTGACGGTGGGCAGCACGCTCGGCGGCAAGCTCGCCGACTGGCGCCTGATGCCTTCGCTGGTGGCGTTCCTGCTCGCCATCGTAGTGATCCTGACGATCTTCGCCGGCACGATGCACTCGGCCGTGCCCGCGATGGCCACGATCTTCATGTGGGGTGTGCTCGCCTTTGCAATCGTGCCGCCGCTGCAGATGCTGATTGTCGATCGTGCGAGTCATGCGCCAAACCTCGCTTCCACGCTGAATCAGGGTGCCTTCAATCTGGGCAATGCCACCGGCGCATGGCTCGGCGGCATGGCGATTGGCGCGGGCGCGCCATTGACCACGCTGCCGTGGGTCGGCGTCGCCGCTGCGCTCGGCGCGCTTGGGTTGACGCTGTGGTCGGCTTCGCTGGAGCGGCGTACTCCGCCTGCTGCGGTGGCCGGATAACCCGCAGCGCGTTTCCTGCTTCTACTGGTGCGTGTGCGCCGGCAGAATTTCCCCGACGCACTTGCCGAAACCCACCCGGTAACCATCGCCCTGGCACCATCCTGCGAGCGTCAGTTCGTCGCCGTCCTCGATGAACGCACGTCTGCCGCCTTCCTTCAGCTCTAGTGGATTCTTGCCGTTCCACGTCAGCTCCAGCAGGCTGCCATACGCGTCTTCGGCTGGTCCGCTGATCGTACCCGAGCCCATCAGGTCGCCCACCCGCGCGTTGCAGCCTGATACAGTGTGGTGCGCCAGCTGCTGCGCCATCGTCCAGTACATGTGACGGAAATTGGTACGGGAGATGGTGGTCGCCTGTTGCGCCTGCTGAGGACGTAGCGTGACCTCGAGCGCAATATCGAACGCGTGCGCACCGTCATGCCGCAGATACTCCAGCGGTTGAGGTTCCTGCATCGGTTGTGAAACGCGGAACGGCTCGAGCGCGTCGAGCGTGACGATCCATGGCGAAATGGTCGTGGCGAAAGTCTTGGCGTTGAACGGTCCGAGGGGCACGTATTCCCATTGCTGGATGTCGCGTGCGCTCCAGTCGTTGAGCAGCACCATGCCGAAGATGTGGTCCTCCGCGTCGGCACACGCAATCGGCTCGCCAAGCGCATTGCCGCGACCGACGATAAAGCCGGTTTCCAGTTCGATATCCAGCTTGCGGCACGCACCAAATACCGGGCGCTCCTGGTCGGGCAGTTTGAGCTGACCGTTCGGACGCCGTACCGGCGTGCCGCTCACCACCACCGATGAAGCGCGCCCGTTGTAGCCGATCGGCATTTCCGACCAGTTCGGCAGCAACGCATTCTTAGAATCACGGAACATCGAACCGACGTTGGTCGCGTGCTCCTTCGACGAGTAGAAATCGGTGTAGCCAGGAATCTGTACCGGCAGATGCAGCGTGGCGTCGGCCTGCGGCACCAGCGCTCGTTCGCGCAAGCCAGCGTCGTCGCGCAGCGTAGCGGTCTCGCGGGCGAGCAGGCTGCTCAACTGGATCCGCACGCTGCGCCACGCGTCGCGGCCGAGGGCAATGAAATCGTTGAGCGTGTCGCGAGAGAAAACGTCCTGACTTGCTGCCGCACCCGGCAGACGCAGCAAACCGGCCGCTTGCAGCACCGCCAGGTCGACAATCGTGTCGCCAATCGCCACACCCGCGCGCGGCGCGCCCTCGTGCGCGTCGCTGAAAATCCCAAACGGCAGATTCTGGATCGGGAAGTCGCACGCGGGCTCGTTCGCCGCTTCGATCCAGCTTTTGCGCGACGCATCGAGCGTCGCCTGAAGATCGCTCGATACCTTCATCGCTGCTCCGGGTTGAAGTGTTTCTTGAGACCTTGCCAGCACTCGTAGTAATGCGCCTGCAGTTGCGCCGTTTCCAGCGCGAAACGAGTCGGCTTGATCAGCGTGCGGGCTTCGAACATGAAAGCCATCGTGTCGCCAACCCTATGCGGCTTCGAGGTGTCGCTATGCGAAGCTTTCTCGAAGGTATCCGCATCCGGACCATGACCCGACATGCAGTTGTGCAGACTCGCGCCGCCCGGCACAAAGCCCTCGGCCTTTGCGTCATAGACGCCGTGCACCAGCCCCATGAATTCGCTCGCCACATTGCGATGGAACCAGGGTGGGCGGAAGGTATCTTCCGCAGCGAGCCAGCGGGGCGGGAAAATCACGAAGTCGATCGTGTCGACGCCGGGCGTATCGCTCGGTGAATGCAGCACGAGGAAGATCGACGGATCGGGATGATCGAAGCTGATCGAGCCGATCGTGTTGAAGCGGCGCAGATCGTATTTGTACGGCGCGTAGTTGCCGTGCCACGCGACCACGTCGAGCGGCGAGTGGCCGATGTCCGCACGCCACAGGTTGCCGTTGAGCTTCGCCACGAGTTCGAAGGCGCCTTCGCGATCTTCATATGCCGCTTGCGGTGTGAGAAAGTCGCGCGGGTTGGCGAGACCGTTCGAACCGATCGGCCCCAGATCCGGCAGACGCAACAAGGAGCCGAAGTTCTCGCAGATATAGCCGCGCGCTGTGCCGTCCGGCAGCGAAACAGCAAAGCGCACACCACGCGGGATTACAGCGATCTCGAATGGTTCGACGTCGATCAGCCCCAGCTCCGTTGCGATGTGCAGACGCCCTTCCTGCGGCACGATCAGCAGCTCGCCGTCGGCGCTATAGAAGAAGCGGTCCTGCATCGAACGGTTGGCCGCATACAGATGAATCGCGCAGCCGCTCATCGCTTCGGCCGAGCCGTTGCCGGCCATCGTCACCCAGCCGTCGGTGAAATCGGTCGGCTCGGCAGGCATTGGCAGCGGATCCCAGCGCAACTGGTTGGGCGGGGTCGGCGGCACGTCGTGGAAGTTCGCGACCAGACGGTGCGAAGGCAGCGCGGTAAAGGGCTGATGCACCGCCGCCGGACGGATCCGGTACAGCCACGAGCGACGGTTGTGGCTACGAGGCGCGGTAAAGGCCGTGCCCGACAGTTGCTCGGCGTACAAACCGTAGGGCGCCCGCTGCGGCGAATTGCGGCCTTGCGGTAACGCTCCCGGCAGCGCTTCGGTGGCGAACTCGTTGGCAAAGCCCGATTGATAGCCCGGCACGATGTCAGGGCGCGCGCTGTGGTCGACCCGCTGGCCGGCGTGCCCGCTCGCGTGACCGCCGAGAGTCACGTTCGAAGGCTTGTATGTGGGGTTGTTCATGCAGGTTCTCCGTTAAAACTCCGGCCTGTGGCAAGCCGCAAGCCGCTTTTAGACCGCTTCCAGATCGCACTTGCCTTTATCAGGCCACGTTGATGCCCTCTTCGGCTTGTCTTTAGAACGCTTGCGCCGCTGCGCCATCGCGTTGCCGCGTCGCACCGGCCAAGGCAATTACCAGTAACGCCGAGCACAGCACCGGCACGGCGGCCGCATGAAACAGCGCAGCGTTGGACCAGTTAAGCGCAATCAGTTGACCGCCGACGAGCGGCCCGATCACCGAGCCGATTCGTCCGATGCCCAGACTCCAGCCGATGCCCGTCGAGCGTAACGAGGTCGGGTAGAAATGCCCGGCGAGCGCATTGACGGCAGGCTGGCCGCCGACCACGCAGAAGCCGCCGGCGAACACCACGACCAGCAGCCACGGCAGCGCATGAGCGACCATGCCGATCATGCCGACCGTCAAAGTGGCAGCGACAAAACAGACGAACAGCACGCGTACAAAGCCAAAGCGTTCGATAAACCAGCCGAGCAGTAGCGTCCCCACCACGCCCCCGGTCTGCAGCACGGTCCCGACGATCACCGCTGTGGCAGGCGTATAGCCGGCCTCGTGCATGACGGTAGGCAACCAGTTCGACAGGAAGTACAGATCGATCAGGTTCATGAAGCTGATGGCCCACAGGATCAGCGTCACCGGCGTGCGGCCGGCGCGAAACAGTTCCGCAACGGGCGCGCCGCTCGCGGCCTTTTCGCGCACGACGAGGCGCGTGTCAGCGCCGATGGGCAGACTCGGATCGAACCGGCTGAGCCAGCGCAGGGCGCGTTCGTGACGGCCCTTGAGCACCAGAAATTGCAGCGATTCCGGCAACGCCGCCAGCATCGCGAAGGCAAGCAGCAACGGCACCGTGCCGCCTACCCAGAACACCGCACGCCAGCCGTACGTCGGGATCAACGCCGCGCTGATGAAGCCGCCCAGCGCCGCGCCAAGCGTGAAGCCACACGACACCAGCATCATCCGTTTGACGCGGTGCGCGGTGCTCGAGAATTCGCCGACCAGCGCCATCGCGTTCGGCATGATGCAGCCGAGCCCGAGGCCCGTGACGAAGCGCAGCGCAAGCAAGGCGGGGATCGTCGTCACGAGTGGTGTCGCCAGCATCGCCAATGCGAAGAACAGCGTCGCGCCAATCAGCACTGGCCGCCTTCCAATGCGGTCAGCCAGCACCGACAGCGCTAGCGCCCCTAGCAGCATCCCGAACAGGCTCGCACTGAACACCGGGCCGAGCGCCGCCTTCGACACGTGCCATTCGCCAATCACGCTCGGCGCCACATAGCCCATCGCCTGCGCGTCAAAACCGTCGATCACGAGACACAAGCCGCACAACACGAGCAACATCAACTGAAATGCCGGGTGATGCGTTTCGCCGAGCACGCGCTCCACTTCGATTACGTTGGCAGACCCTGGTTGGGCGTTCATCGAGTCGTCTCCTCGTCCTGACTGCATCGGACTGTTTAGTGGCGCGTACGGCTCCGCAATCTCGGGCGCACATGGCTTCACCATCGCGGCTATCCCGCAATTTACGAATGGTAAAACGAATTACGAATAGTGAAATTAACGTTAACCCTGAATTTCCATACGAACCCCATATGGTTATCAGCAATTAGTTCATGACGCCGTTGTGCGGACTGCTACCATCAATAGATGCGGCCCAGGGCCGCGCTTCGACGCGCCAACGATGCGCCACCACAACCACTCATGATTCCGCAGACTGTCCCCCAACTCGTCGCACGTGCCGCCGAACATCCGTTTCTCGGCGAGTATCTGACGCTGGGCGAGGGCATCCATCACGACACCGCGGTCGCTCATTTCGACGGGCTCGAACTCGCAAGCGCCTATGAGCCGATCTTCGATATCAGCGTGCACGCGCTGGCCCAGTCGCTATCTTCCGCGCCGGAGAGCGTGGACCGGTTCGGCGACGAACTCGGATTCCAGGCCGTCACGCGGAGGCTCGACGGCGAGCCCTTCGACCCGCTCGCCCCTTTCGACCGGATCGAAGATGACCCGCAACTGGTCACACTGGATCGCATGTCGCGCGCGCTGCACGCGATCAATTTCTTCGGCGCGCAACGCCACGGGCTGCTGTTTCTGCGCGTCCACGAACGTCTGCTGAAGAGCGTGAAGTACGACCACGGCCGGCACTTCTCGACGGTGCTGGTTTCGTTTGGGCTCAATCCATCGCGGATTGTCATTGAGTTGCCGGCGGCAGCGGTCGCGCACCGCACCTTCCTCGGCTATCTGACGAAGAGTTATCAGCGGTATGGGTTCAAGGTGGCGGGCAATCTGCCGAATGCCGGTCAGATTCTCTCTGTGTCCGACATGGCGCGGCTCGACTTCATCAAGATGGATGCGGGCCTCGCGTTGCGCGATGCGATGGTGAAGCCGCTAGTGGGTTATGCGAACCGGCTGCGGATACCGTTGATCTTCAACCGGGTGGCAACCGAAGCACAGTTCGATCTGCTGCAGCAGTATGACGTGCGCTTCGTGCAGGGGCCGCTGTTTGCGGTGCACAGTCATGATGGGGCGGTTTGAGGTTCGGCGGAACGTGTCCTCCTGCTGCGAGGCCTTGGCACGAGGCGAAGGAAGCGCCTTTCGCGATGCCATGACATGCATGACATGACACTTCATGCGGCGATGCCACGATGCCTCATCAGCCCGTATCTCCCAGCCGGCGCGCCAGCGCCTTCAGACGCGGCCCGACCGTCTCGCGAAACACCTCTTCCCCCATCGACGAAGCCGGCCCGCTGCAACTCAGCACCATCCAGCGACCCTCGCGCGGCTCGCGAAACGGCACCGCAACCGCATTGACATCGTCGTGCCAGTCGCGAAACGAGTAGCAGCAGCGTTCACGGGAGAACGCTTCAATCTCCTTCTCCGCATCCGCCACCAGCGCGGCGCCCTCCTCGCCGGCCGCATTCTTCAACTCCGCCAGCAAAGCCGTGCGCATATCGAGCGGTTGGACCGCGAGATACGCGCGCCCCATCGAACTGGTCAGCATTGACAGCTTCGACCCGGACGCGAGGCCAAGCGTGAGCGCTGTCTCGCTGCGGATCGTTTCCAGATAGATCATGTCGAGGCCGTCGCGACATCCCAGCGACACCGCCGCCCCCACCTCGCGAGCGAATGTGCGCATGTGCGGCCGGGCAAGTTCGAGCGTGTCGGTACCCGAAAGCAGCGCGAAGCCAAGTGACAGCACCCCGGCGTCGAGCGCATATTTGCCTAACGTCTCGTCGAGACGCAGATAGCCCAGCACCGTCAGCGTGTAAGCCAGACGATTGACGGTGGCCTTCGGCAAGCCCGTGCGTTCGACGAAATCTCGGTTGCCGAGCATGGTCTCGCCGGGCCGGAACGCGCGCAGGAGGTCAAGGCCGCGAGCGAGTGCGACGACAAATTTGCGCTCGTCCAGGGGATCGAGGGGAGTAGATGCAGGCATCAGCGGATGATACACTCAAGGCTCATTTGCAAAACATTGTTTCGCATAGCGGAACTCAAGTCAAGCGTTTCAAGTCACTCAAGATTCGATTCAGGAGATACGCATCATGGCCGACGCCGCGCAGTTTCACTGGGAAGACCCGCTGTTGCTCGATCAGCAGCTCACCGAAGAAGAACGCATGGTGCGCGAAGCCGCCGCAGCCTATGCGCAAGACCGGCTGCAGCCGCGCGTGCTGGAAGCGTTCCGGCATGAGAAGACCGACATCGAAATCTTCCGTGAAATGGGCGAACTCGGGCTGCTCGGACCGACCATTCCCGAGGAATACGGTGGCCCGGGCCTCAACTACGTCAGCTACGGGCTGATCGCGCGTGAAGTGGAGCGCGTCGATTCCGGCTACCGCTCGATGATGTCGGTGCAGTCGTCGCTGGTGATGGTGCCCATCTACGAATTCGGCTCGGATGCGCAGAAGGCCAAATACCTGCCGAAGCTCGCCACCGGCGAGTGGATCGGCTGTTTTGGCTTGACCGAACCGAATCACGGCTCCGATCCGGGCAGCATGGTCACGCGGGCGAAGAAGGTCGACGGCGGCTTCTCACTCTCTGGCGCAAAGATGTGGATCACCAACTCGCCGATCGCGGACGTGTTCGTCGTGTGGGCCAAACTCGAAGAGAACGGCAAGGACGCGATTCGCGGCTTCATTCTGGAGAAAGGTTGGAAAGGCCTGTCCGCGCCGACGATTCACAGCAAGGTGGGCTTGCGCGCCTCGATCACCGGCGAGATCGTCATGGACGAAGTGTTTGTGCCGGAAGAAAACATGCTGCCGAAGGTGAGCGGCCTCAAGGGTCCGTTTACTTGCCTGAACTCGGCGCGCTACGGCATTGCCTGGGGTGCGCTCGGTGCTGCCGAAGCCTGCTGGCATACCGCGCGCCAATATGTGCTGGACCGCAAGCAGTTCGGCCGGCCGCTCGCCGCTAACCAGTTGATCCAGAAGAAGCTCGCCGACATGCAGACCGAAATTACACTCGGGCTGCAAGGCGTGCTGCGCCTCGGTCGTATGAAGGACGAAGGGACCGCGGCGGTCGAAATCACCTCCATCATGAAGCGCAACTCATGCGGCAAATCGCTTGAGATCGCGCGGCTCGCCCGCGACATGCTGGGCGGCAACGGTATCTCCGATGAATTCGGTATCGCACGGCATCTGGTGAACCTCGAAGTTGTAAATACCTACGAAGGTACGCATGACATCCATGCGTTGATTCTCGGTCGCGCGCAGACGGGGATACAGGCGTTCTTCTGACCGTCTTGCGGCGGAGAGGCGAGTTCAGCCCAGTTGATCTCCAAACGTAAAAGGCCAACCGCAAGCGGTTGGCCTTTTACATTGCCGTAGAACTTACGCGACTTACTTGTTCGGCTGCGGCGTCAAACGCAGATACGGACGTAGTGCCTTGTAGCCCTTCGGGAATTTCTGTTTAATCACTTCCTCGTCCTTCAGCGACGGCACGATCACGACGTCATCGCCCTGCTTCCAGTTACCCGGCGTCGCCACCTGATGGCTGTCGGTAAGCTGCAACGAGTCGATCACGCGCAGCACTTCGTCAAAGTTACGGCCGGTGCTGGCCGGGTACGTAATGATCAGACGCACCTTCTTCTTCGGATCGATCACGAAAAGCGAACGGACCGTGAGCGTCTCGTTTGCGTTCGGATGGATCATGTCGTACAGCTCGGAGACCTTGCGGTCGCCATCGGCAAGAATCGGAAAGCCGACGCTTGCGGCCTGCGTCTCGTTAATGTCCTTGATCCATTCCTTGTGCGATTCCGCGTTGTCGACGGAGAGCGCGATGGTCTTTACATTGCGTTTTTCAAATTCGCTGGCAAGCTTTGCCGTCAACCCAAGCTCGGTGGTGCAAACAGGCGTGAAGTCTGCCGGGTGGGAAAACAGCACGCCCCAGCTATCGCCCAGCCATTCGTGGAACTTGATACGGCCCAGGCTCGATTCCTGTTCGAAGTCCGGTGCGATGTCGCCAAGACGTAGACTCATGATGCATGCTCCTTAGTTTGTTTGGACGGTCCGTTCAGGCTTACGCCTGCGGTACTCCGCAAATTTAGAGCATACGGGAGCGCGCGTACACCACGAACGAACATCGCGTCACAACTTTATGAGTTTTTGTAATTTCCGCTGGAATAGAGGAAACTTTGCGGGACAGATCAACTCCATCATGATCTGAGGCCAGCCACGCGCGCGCACGAAGCAAAAAAATCGTGCTCGGCGGCCCGCGGATCAACCGGGAATGGTTCGTGCGTTAGTCGGCATATGCCTGCTGCGCTCGCCACCTGACGTTTCTTTGGTTACGATTCACGCATGACATACCAAGATGGGAGCTGTAAATGTCGGAAGTCAACAAGGAGAGATTGATGTCGGATATCAAAACCGTCCTCGCGGACGCTGAAGACCTGCTGAAACAGGCCGCGAGCGCCACCGGCGAACGCGCTTCCGAACTGCGTGAAACGGCGCTGACGCGCCTGAAACAGGCCAAGGAAAAGGCCGCTGACGTGCAGGTCGTGGTGGTCGAAAAAGGCAAGAAGGCTGCCCGTGCAACGGATGACTACGTGCATGAGCATCCTTGGGCTTCGATCGGCATCGCCGCGGGCGTTGGTGTTCTGGTCGGCCTGCTGATCAACCGCAAGTAAAAACAGTCGGTATTGCCGGGCGATTTTGCCGGCATGCCGCTGACTCAGGTTGACCGGCGCAGCCATGGCCGGTCCGCTTCTTCTGGCGCATCTCACGCATCTCAGGCAACGCGCTCAAGCCATGACGATCGACAATCAATCGCAGCGCGTGGAGCACAGTCCATTGCGCCGCATCCTCAGTTCCGTGTTTGCGATTTTGCAGACGCGGCTCGAACTGATCGGCATCGAACTCGCCGAGGAAAAAGACCGCCTTCTGGGCGTGCTGTTTCTCGGACTCGCTGCCATGATGCTCGCCACCATGGCATTGATCGCGCTCACGGCGCTGATTGCGATCGCCTTTTGGGACACTTACCGGTGGCAGGCGCTGGCCGGCATTACCGCCGTCTATGCAATCGCGGCGGTCGCCTGTGCACTAAAGGCGCGCAGCGGTTTGCACAATGCACCGTTGGTGTTCGAAGCCACGCTCGCCGAGTTCGAAAAGGACCGCGAGATATTTCGCAAACCGTGACATCCTGATCCAGGCCCGGCGACGGCGCGCCAGCGCCGTTGGCCCTCCCGACTACCCCTGCTGCCAGACATCATGAGCCCCAGCCACCCCGATACCGCCTTTCGCAGCAAACGCCCGGCCGCCCGCGATCTGAGCGCGCCGCATCTGCGCGCGTTGCGCAAGGAACTGCTGCTGGTACGCGCGGACGTCGAGCGCATGGAGCTCGCGCAGGCCACGGTCGACTTGCGTCAGGCGGTGACGCACTTCAGTTGGCTCAAGTTCATCGTGCCGGGCTTTGCCGGCATGCGCTGGGGTAAAGCCCGGAGCGCCAGCGCGGGGATTGGCTCGCTGCTGAAGGAATATCCGCTGATCAGCTCGATTGCTTCGATGCTGCTTGCCAAGCCGTTGCGGGCAACGGTCGTGGCGAGCGCGAAGCCGGTGCTCAAGTGGGGCAGCCTTGGGCTGGCGGCATGGGAAGCGTATCGCATCTGGCAACAGATGAAGAACGAGTCGCGCCGGACGACGGGCGATGTCGTGGGCGAGCGTGTGGATTGAGTCTGGCGTCTGGCGGGCGCGGGCGGCTCGTGACTGGCTGGATCCGGATGGCGGCCCTTCAGGACGATGGACTTATCTCGTATTCCAGCAGACGTCTGAGTCTGCCGTTGCCACCCCCTCTGCGGTGCGATTGGCCCGTGAGCCGGTTGCATCGAGTATGAAACTCCCGCACGGGTCGTCGCTCATCGGCCCTGTCTCTGTGGGGTTAGCCTCCACCGCGTAGCCACCGTTTGTTTCGTCTGCTGGAAGCGTGCGCAAGCGGTAGACCGCTGTCCCGAAAGGCGGCGCCTGATCCAGACCGACCGGCAGCGGACTCACCTCGCCGGGGGCGCCGGCTTCGATAAACTGCGCGGCCCGATAAAGCGCCGATGCTGCGTCGACCCGATGCGAACGGGCGACATGTCCGCGATACGACGGCACAGCGTAGACCACCAGTATTGCGGCGATTGCGAGCGCAATGATCAGTTCGAGCAGCGTGAAAGCCTTGGCGGCATCGAAGGCCCTGAAGGCCGAACGATGCGCTTTCGAGTTCGCATGTGAATAGTGCTCATTCATACCGTTACTTCTCTAAAACGGGCGTGCAGCGACCCGCCGCCAGTGCCGCTCGATCTTCTCGCCGTCCACGACCAGTTCCAGTTGCAGCCACGTCTGCGTCTCCTGGGTGCGGCCGAATCCCCGTGCGGTTAGCAGATACGCCTTTGCCTCGGGACGCGTTGTCAGTTGCCAGGCTTCCACCAGGCATTGCGGGGGAGAGACTGAGCCGGGCCACTGTGCAATTGGTGTAAAAGCTCCGGCGGAGAAGGTCGGCTCGAGCTTCCATCCGGCTGGCTCGGCGGCGATTGCGATTCCACCGACGACGGGTGCCGTGCCCGACAGAACCGCCCGGGCGCATAAGGTAAGCGCCGAATCGGCGGCGTGGAAGGCTTGCAAGGTCTCCCGAAGGTTGTTCGTGGAGCGCGACGCCGCCAATGAGGCTTCGAACGAGGCGGCCGACGTCACCAGCATCATCGATGAGATCAACAGGACGATTGGCAAGGCTGCGCCGCGCACGCGTTGGGTGGACGCGCCGTGATCGGGCATATGCGAGGCACGGCGTAGGCCGGGAAAGCGCAGCGACGCTTGCGCCAGCGGCCGCTCCACCGACGCCGGGTCGTTTGACTGGCAGGTCGTCATAACGCGTCGCCTTCGTTGTTCCGAAGCGCCACACGCCGCCAGAAGGCCTGCCGCGCGCGCATGTCCGTTCCGATGACGCTCGCACCGTCGCAATCGACGTAACGCACGCGCCGGCCCTGCGGTGCACCGCGCACCAGCACGCAGAGGTCTACGGCAACGACGTTCGCCCATTGGGCTGTTGCGACTGCGGACGCATCCAGCGCGCTTTGTGCGCCCGCGAGCCAATACCGGATCCGTAGACGCTCGACGCCCTCCACCAGCGGCTGCGCCGAACCGGATTTGCCGTTGCCGTCGCAATACAGCTCAAATTCGCTCGTCGAGCCGCTTTGCTTCGCATAGAACCGATTGACGATCAACATGCGGCCCGCACCGAATGCTGCGTCGCCGATGCTCACCGCCTGGCCGAGACAATCGGTCGACTGCCCGGTCGACGACGGCCACGTCGAAACGTTATCGCCGACATACCGAATCGCAATGCCGTCCGACCGACTGGCCAGCGCTTCGCACGTGGGGTTGTCGTCGGCGCCCGTGGGCCTCGCAGACGAACATCCGAACAGAGTCGGTCGGAGTTGCGGCAAAGGTGCGTCAACGGGAATGAACCCGGTCATCTGGAGCTGCTGACCGATCACCGTAAGCGCTGCCAGACCCGCTTCGCGCATCTGTAGCGCGTCGCCGGCTTCGCCAAACGCTGCCCGTTGCGAGCGATACAGCGAAACGGCGCCAGCGGTCACGACGAGCCCCAGCGCCAGGGCAATCGTCACTTCGACGAGCGTATGGCCGCGCGGAAAAATGGCACGTAGTTTCATTTGACAAACGCCACGACAGAACACGACAGTCCAGCGGCAACCGGCAGATCGCCGCACGAATCGGGCTTGTCTATCACCTGCACCGATGCGGGCGTCTTGGCCACAGCCGACCATATGACGCGCGCGAACGAGACTCCCCCGCCGTGCTCGCTGATCGACGCGTCGCCCTTCGGCAGCAGACTCGCGGTGCGATCGCTCCACTGTCGCAAGGCGGTGTCGCCATCTGCCGGTGCGCGTGCCGCTTCCGCCAAGGCGTCCGACAGAAGTGCGGCGTGTTCCCGCAGTGCTGCAGCACGTGTGTCTCGCGCAATCCATAACTGCGTCGCAATCAGGCCGAGGGCCGTGACTGCTGTCAGCGCAACCGCAAGCATGACCTCGATCAGCGATGCGCCGCGCGACCATCTGGCTTGTGCAGCGTTCATGACGTTGCTCCGCATGCGCCGTCGACGATGCGCGGCCGTCCACCCGCCGCGATACGGATGCAGCGCCGCCACGACTGCCCTTGTGTCGCCCGCGAAGCGGCGTGCGGTGCGATGTCGAAGTTACGGAAGCTGCCGATCAACTGACCGGAGGGCGGCGTGAACGTGAGATTCGTCTCGATCCCGGCAATACTCACCGCAGCCAGTTCGGCCTGCGCACGTAACACCGATGGCGTTCCAGCGCGCTCGACCATCACTGCCCATCCGCATGACCAGTCCGCCAATCCGGTGCGGCAAGCTTGCCCGGAGGCAAGACAGTGCCGCGCCGCGTCGACCCGGCACACAGTCACACGCACACCGCGCCTGACGGCTTCGCTGCGCGCGTATGACAACGTCGAAAGGAGGGCTCGCGCACGCGCATCGACCTGGTCGCGCGTATGCCACGCGACGAACGATGGTGTCGTCATAACCGCAATGACCGCCAGCACGGCAACCACGACCAATGTTTCGATCAACGTAAAACCGCGGGCCACGCGCGGTAAATCTGCATCCTGCTTCATCTGCATTCCTCAACTTCAAAAGAATGCGATCAATTTACGCAAGCAGGAGTGCGTCGACAATCTGCCGAACGGCCAGGTAGCGGACGAGCGGCGTCACCCGCAACAATGTCGGTGACGACTACAGGGAGAATAAAAGATGCTATTGCGCGAACAATCAGCGCTTGCGGGTAGGCTTGGGCGGCGTCGCCGCGCGGCGAAACTCTTCGATGACGTCTTCGAATTCAGACACGTCCTCGAAACGCCGGTAGACAGAAGCAAAGCGCACGTAGGCAATCGTGTCGAGCGCACGCAACTCGTTCATCACGAGTTCGCCAAGACGCTCGCTGCGCACTTCGCGCTCGCCACTACCCAGCAGTTGGTATTCAATACGGGCGACAGCCGCGTCGACCGCGTCCGCCGCAACCGGGCGCTTGCGCAGCGCCAGTTGCATGCTCGCGACGATCTTGCGGCGATCGAATTCGGTGCGGCTGCCATCCTTCTTGACGACCGACGGCAACGCCAGCTCGACCCGCTCATACGTCGTAAAACGTTTGTCGCAGGCCGGGCAGCGGCGGCGCCGGCGAATCGCGGCGCCGTCCTCGGATACGCGCGAGTCCACGACCTGCGTATCGTCATGCCGGCAGAAGGGGCAGCGCATCGCTTACTTGTAGACCGGGAAGCGCTTGGTCAACTCGGCGACCTGCGTGCGAACGCGTTCGATCGTCGCCGCGTCTTCCGGGTTGTCCAGCAGATCGGCGATCAGGTTACCCACCTGCTCCGCTTCCTTCACGCCAAAACCGCGCGTGGTCATGGCAGGCGAACCGAGGCGAATACCGCTCGTCACGAACGGCTTTTCCGGATCGTTCGGAATTGCGTTCTTGTTGACGGTGATATGCGCCGCGCCGAGCGCCGCTTCCGCTGCCTTGCCCGTGATGTGCTTCGCACGCAGGTCGACCAGCATGACGTGGCTTTCCGTACGGCCCGAGACGATGCGCAGACCGCGCTTCACGAGCGTTTCGGCCAGCACGCGGGCGTTGTCCACAACCTTCTGCTGGTATTCCTTGAATTCCGGCGACAGCGCTTCCTTGAACGCAACGGCCTTGCCGGCAATCACGTGCATCAGCGGACCACCCTGGATGCCCGGGAAGATTGCCGAGTTGATCGCCTTTTCAAACTCGGCCTTCATCAGGATCACGCCGCCGCGCGGGCCGCGCAGGCTCTTGTGAGTCGTGGTGGTGACGAAGTCCGAATGCGGCACCGGGTTCGGGTAGACACCCGCGGCGATCAGACCGGCGTAGTGCGCCATGTCGACCATCAGGTACGCACCAACCGATTTGGCGATCTTCGACAGACGCTCGAAGTCGATGCGCAGCGCGAAGGCCGAGGCGCCGGCCACGATCAGCTTCGGCTTGTGTTCCTGAGCGAGCTTCTCAGCCGCGTCGTAGTCGATGTCTTCCGCTTCGTTCAAACCGTAGCTGACGACGTTGAACCACTTGCCCGACATGTTGACCGGCGAGCCGTGCGTGAGGTGGCCACCGTGCGCGAGGCTCATGCCCATGATCGTGTCGCCCGGCTTGAGCATGGCGAAGAACACGCCCTGGTTCGCCTGCGATCCGGAATTCGGCTGCACGTTCGCAGCTTCAGCGCCGAACAGTTCCTTGACGCGGTCGATAGCGAGCTGCTCGACGATGTCCACGTATTCGCAGCCGCCGTAGTAGCGCTTACCCGGATAACCTTCCGCGTACTTGTTGGTGAGCTGCGAGCCTTGCGCAGCCATGACAGCCGGGCTCGTGTAGTTTTCCGACGCGATCAGTTCGATGTGGTCTTCCTGACGGCGGTTTTCCTGCTCGATCGCTTTCCAGAGTTCAGGATCGACGTTGGCGATGGTGCTTTGGGCTCTGTCAAACATACGGATTCCGTTGAGTGTTTTCAGGTTGACCGGATCGTGCGCCGAATTTCGTGCAGAAAGCGTAGTGGGTACGCGGCGCTGCTGGCGGCTGTGCCAGCCCTGACGTGGCGGATGAAGATAAGCCGCACACGCGAGGCAGGACAGCCACCGGCGGCGCAATTGACTGCGCGCGGATCACGGCTGCCCAGGCGAACGGCAAAACGGCACCCTGCGCTTCACGGTGGGACGCTCCACCTTGAACCTGTTTGGTTCTATCGCCAGTCACGCAGGGATGAGCGCGTTAGTTTATTGGAACCGCCTGGAATAGGCAACCGGCCCGCCGCGTGGCCCGCAGGGGCAAGCGCCCTGCAAACATCAGACGAAATCCCGCAACGAGCAGGAGCCGTCCCGGCACCCGTAACGCCCGCCGAGGCGGACGGCCCGGCCGCGAATGACCCACCGGTCTCTCATGCCGCCTCCGCGCGCCCGGAGACGCTCCACTGGCGGCAAGGGCGTTCTTGCCGCAGCGCCGCATTGCAAGTAGGCTTGGCGACTTTCCCCTCTCCCCATCAGGAAAACGCAATGATCGTCTTCGTCACCGGGGCGTCCGCAGGATTCGGCGCTGCCATCGCCCGTACTTTCGTCAAGGGCGGCCATCGCGTCGTCGCCACCGCGCGCCGTAAAGACCGTCTGCAGGCGCTTGCCGACGAACTGGGCGACGCGCTTTTGCCGCTCGAACTCGACGTGCGCGACCGTGCCGCCGTCGCCGCCGTGCCCGCCGCGCTACCGGAGAGCTTTGCGGCGATCGACGTGCTGGTGAACAACGCGGGCCTCGCGCTTGGCCTTGAACCTGCGCAACGCGCGAACCTCGACGACTGGCAAACCATGATCGACACGAACTGCTCCGGGCTCGTGCACGTCACGCATGCATTGCTACCCGGGATGGTCGAGCGCAAATGCGGCCATGTGTTTAACCTAGGTTCGGCGGCGGCAAACTGGCCGTATGCGGGTGGTAACGTCTACGGCGCCACCAAGGCTTTCGTGCGCCAGTTCAGCCTGAACCTGCGCGCCGATCTGGCCGGCACGCCGTTGCGCGTAACCGATGTCGAGCCTGGCTTGTGCGGGGGTACCGAGTTTTCCAACGTGCGCTTTCGCGGCGACGACGAGAAGGCGGCCAACGTCTACCAGAACGTGCAGCCGCTGACCGCCGAGGACATCGCCGATGCGATCTACTGGACCGCGACGCGCCCGGCACACGTCAACGTCAACACGATCGAACTGATGCCCGTCGCGCAGTCGTTTGCGGGGTTATCGGTGCATCGCGGCTAAGGCCGCCTTATCCGGACTGACCCACGAAATAACGTGGGGTTTTGCGTTCCGGGTAAAATGCGCCGCATGAATATGTCCCCCAGCGAGCCCGATGCGGGAATCGGCTTCATCTGGCCGATTCGCGTGTACTACGAAGATACCGATGCTGGCGGCATCGTGTTCTACGCGAATTATTTGAAGTTTTTCGAGCGGGCACGTACCGAATGGCTACGAGCATGCGGCGTCGAGCAGGACCGCCTGGTGCAGGAAACGGGCGCCCTGTTCATCGTACGCAGCACCGCGCTCGACTATCTCGCGCCCGCCCGGCTTGACGATCTCGTCAAAATTGTTAGCCGCCCCGAACGAATTGGCCGCGCGTCGGTCGATTTCTTCCAGGAGGCCTGGCGCGAGGGCACGCTGCTTGCTACGGGGACCATTCGGGTCGGCTGCGTCGACCGGGTAACGCTGCGCCCTGCCGCGATTCCTGCATCTGTCCTCGCCGCATTGCGTCGAGGGGCCGATGTAAGTATGTGCAACGTGTCAACGGACAACGGTTGAACATCGTTGTTACGGGGCCAGTGAACTCGTATCGATCAAGCAACACAAAGCATGGTTCGGCCCGCGGTCTGCCGAAGCTTCCGGTTTCCTCACGGCAAGCTTCGACTGACCTTGCAGCCGGACGCCCCCTTCCGGGACGTTACAGCGAACCTATATGAACACTACACAAGATCTATCGATCATTTCTCTCGTTCTTAATGCGAGTCTGCTGGCCCAGGCAGTGATGGCACTGTTGCTGCTGCTGTCGCTGCTGTCGTGGACTTTCATCTTCCGCAAGTGGTTTGCGATCCGCCGCGCACGCGCGCAGACTGAGCGTTTCGAACGCGATTTCTGGTCCGGCGGCGACCTGCAGGCGCTCTATCAAAGCGCTGCGAACAACCGCCATACGATCGGTGCGCTCGAACGCATCTTCGAGTCCGGCATGCGCGAATTCCTGAAGGGCAAGGAAAAGCGACTTAACGACCCGGGCCTGATCCTCGACGGCGCCCGCCGCGCGATGCGCGCCGCGTTCCAGCGCGAGATGGATGTGCTCGAAGCCAATCTGGCGTTCCTCGCCTCGGTGGGTTCGGTCAGTCCGTACATCGGTCTCTTCGGCACGGTTTGGGGGATCATGAATGCGTTCCGCGGCCTCGCCAACGTCCAGCAGGCCACGCTCGCCAACGTCGCGCCAGGTATCGCCGAGGCGCTGACCGCAACGGCAATCGGCCTGTTCGCAGCCATTCCGGCGGTGGTGGCCTACAACCGTTACGCGCACGACATCGACCGTCTGGCGATCCGCTTCGAGACCTTCATCGAAGAATTCTCGAACATCCTGCAACGTCAGGCGCACTAAGGAGTCCACGATGGCCGGTTCCTCCAGTCGCTCCTCCAGTATGCGCGGCAGCCGTTCGCGCCGCGCGATGGCCGATATCAACGTCGTACCGTATATCGACGTGATGCTCGTGCTGCTCGTGATCTTCATGGTGACCGCGCCGCTCGTCGCACCGTCGATCGTCAATCTGCCTACCGTCGGCGGGGCCGCTCCGCAACAGCAGACACCGCCGGTTGTCGTGAATATCCGCGCAGATGGCAACATGAACGTCAAATATAAAGACGACAATGGCGCCATGCAGCAGGAAAGCATGACGCGGGCGGATCTCGATAGCTTCGTCACCGACCGCGAGCAGTCGCACCCGGACCAGCCGGTTGTGATCGCCGCTGACAAGACGGTGAAGTACGAAGCGGTGATGAACGTGATGTCCGACCTGAAGGCTCGCGGCGTCAAGCGCGTTGGCCTGCTCGTCAAATCGCAATGATCCGCAAGAATTCCACTTACCCGCTCCAGCCGCCGCGTGAACGCGGTACCTGGCGAGCGTTCGCGCTCGCGCTGGTGATGCATGCGCTGCTTGCGTTCTTTCTGTACCACGGCATTCAATGGCAGAACAGCACGCCCGCGGGCGCCGAAGCCGAACTGTGGACGGAGGTGCCCGACGTCACGACGCCGCGGCCGCCACCGCCGCCTCCGGTGCCGGTAGCCCCTGCTCCGCCGCTGCCTGATGAACAGGCGGATATTGCGTTGCAGGAAAAGAAACGTCAGCAGCAGGAAGCCGCACGCCAGGCCCAGCTTGCCGAACAGCAGCGACAGCAGCAGCTGCAAGCCCAGCAGGAGGCCGATGCGAAGCGCCAGCAACAACTCGCCGACCAGGCTGCGCAGCTGGCCGCCCAGAAAGCTCAGGCCGCCAAGCTGAAGCAGCAACAGCAGCAGGCTGACAAGCTCAAGCAGCAGCAATTAGCTGATCAGCAAAAGCAGGATCAGTTGAAGCAGCAGCAACTGCAGGAGCAGCAACAACAGGCCCAGGCCGACGCGCAAAAGAAGGCTGATGAGCAGAAGGCGGCGAAGGCGGCTAAAGCGGCGGCCGACGCAGCGCAAGCGAAGAAGCTCGATCAGGAGCGTCGTGCGCGGCTTGCACAGATGCAAGGTATGGCCGGGGGCGAAGGCTCGACGGGCAACGGTCTTGCGAAGAGCGGCACCGGTAGTGGCTCTGGCGGCACGTCGACTTCGCCGGGGTATGCGGACAAGGTCAGACGGCGCGTGCGGCCCAACATCGTTTGGTCGGGTGATACGCAAGGTCTGGAAACCGAAATTTCCGTACGTTGCTCGCCTACGGGCACGCTACTGGACGTGACGGTCACCCGTCCCAGCAGCAATCCCCAGTGGGATGCAGCCGCTGAGCGAGCCGTCAGGGCGTCCGATCCGATGCCGGTCGATGTTGATGGTAAAACGCCGTCGAGCTTCAAGATTACCTTACGCCCGGCTGGTTGATAGCAGGCCCAACGCCCCGTCCAGCGGGGCGTCTCCGGGAACGAATTGAGAGTTTCCCGGTCTGTCTGCTGTCATACCGTGATAGAAATCGTATTTTTTGGGAATCCATACAGCATGACTTTGATGACCAAGCTAGGCCTGCGGACATTGGTGGCGTCGTGCCTGATTGCAGCGGGCGGCGCCGCACACGCCCAACTTAACGTCCTCGTTACGGGCGTCGGAGCTACCCAGTTCCCCATCGCGACGGCGAATTTCGCCAATGAAGCGAACTCGCCGCAACAGGTCAGCACGATCGTGCGCCAGGATCTGCAACGCAGCGGCAAATTCACCAACGTCGACGCCGGCAGCGCGCCCGTTTCGGAAACCGATTCGGTCGATCTGGGTAGCTGGAAGGCCAAGGGCGCCAACGCGTTCGTGGCTGGCAGCGTGAACCACCTGCCGAACGGCCAGTACGAAGTGCGCTTCAAACTGTACGACACGGTCAAGGGCGAAAGCCTTGGCGGCCTCGTGCTGGTGAGCCCTGAAAGCGGCCTGCGGATGAGCGCGCACAAGGTCGCGGACTACATCTATGCGAAGCTGCTGGGTGATCGCGGCGTGTTCGCCACCCGTCTGTCATACGTCATCAAGACCGGCAACCGCTACCAGTTGCAGATTTCCGATTCGGATGGCCAGGATGCGCACATCGCGCTGTCGAGCCCCGAGCCGATCATCTCGCCCGCCTGGTCGCCTGACGGCACGAAGGTCGCCTACGTGTCCTTCGAAAAGAAAAAGCCGATCGTCTACATCCACGATCTGCCCACGGGCCGTCGTGTGATCGTTTCGGACCAGAAGGGAAATAACAGTGCGCCGGCCTGGTCGCCGGATGGACGCACGTTGGCTGTGGCGCTTTCGCGCACCGGCAACACGCAGATTTTCGCCGTCAATGCGGACGGCAGCGGTCTGCGCCGGCTGACTCAAGGCAGCTCGATCGACACCGAACCGAACTACTCTCCTGACGGACAGTGGATTTATTTCACCAGCGACCGTGGTGGTCAACCGCAGATCTACAAGATGCCGGCCCAGGGCGAAAGCGCCGGAGCGGCCCAGCGGGTCACGTTCACGGGCAGCTACAATACGAGCCCGCGCGTGAGCCCGGACGGCAAGCAGCTCGCCTATATCTCGCGTGTGGGCGGCGCTTTCAAGCTGTATGTTCAGGACTTGCAGTCCGGTTCCGCAACCGGCCTGACCGACACAACACATGACGAATCGCCGAGCTTCGCGGCGAATGGTCAGTACATTCTTTACGCCACACAGGTGAACGGCCGTGGCGTGTTGGCCGCAGTATCGACCGACGGTCGCACTCGGCAGGTCCTGTCCGTTCAGGGCGGCGTCGTTCGCGAGCCGTCCTGGGGCCCGTTTATGCAATAACACACAAGGAGAGTAACAATGATGTCTAAACTTCGTATCGTATTTGCCGCATTGCTGGTCGGTGCACTCGCTGCATGTCATTCGGGCGTCAAGCTCGACGAGAACGCCAATAAGGGCGGCGCTGTATCAACTCAACCGAACCCGAATGCAGTCGCACAGGTGAACGTCGACGAGCTGAACGATCCGAACAGCCCGCTCGCCAAGCGCAGCATCTACTTCGACTTCGACAGCTACTCGGTCAAGGACGAATACCAGTCGCTGCTGGCACAACACGCGCGTTATCTGAAGGCACATCCGGAACGTCACGTGCTGATCCAGGGCAACACCGACGAACGCGGCACGAGCGAGTACAACCTGGCACTCGGCCAGAAGCGTGCTGAAGCTGTCCGTCGCGCGCTGTCGCTGCTTGGCGTGCCGGATTCGCAAATGGAAGCCGTGAGTCTGGGCAAGGAAAAGCCGCAGGCAACCGGTCATGACGAAGAATCGTGGGCACAAAACCGCCGCGCTGATCTCGTCTACCAACAGTAATAGGTGATGAGCCGTATGACGCAACGTTTCTCCTGGCTGCGCTTTGCTGCAGCCGCCTGCGTGGCGGGCTCGGCCCTGACGGCCGTGCCGGCTCACGCCGGCATGTTCGACGACGACCAGGCCCGTCAGGCGATTCTCGATCTGCGTACCAAGACCGATAGCCTGTCGAGTCAGTTGTCGGCCGCGCAGCGGACCATCCTCGATCAGTCCAACCGCCTCGATCAGCTCAACCAGCAGGTCGCGACGCTTCGCGGACAGAACGAGGACATGGCAAACCAGCTCGCCACAGTGCAAAAGCAGCAGAAGGACTACTACACCGATCTCGACACGCGGCTCAAGAAATTCGAGCCGCAGCAGCAGACCGTGGATGGTGTAGAAGGCACGGTACAGCCTGGCGAGACGGATGCGTTCAATGCGGCCTCAACGCAGTTCCGCAACGGCGACTTCAAGAGTGCGGCGGCCTCCTTCCGCAGCTTCATCGCCAAGTATCCGCAGAGCCCCTATCAGCCGACCGCGCAGTACTGGCTCGGCAACGCACTGTATGCACTGCGTGACTACAAGGGCTCGACGGCTACGTGGGAAGGCGTCGTGAAGAATTACCCGCAGCATCCGCGTGCGCCGGAAGCGCTGCTCGCGATTGCCAACAATCAGCTCGAACAAGGTCAGAAAGCAGCAGCAAAGAAGACCCTCGAGCAGATCGTGGCGCAATACGGCAGCTCGGACGTCGCGCAGTCGGCGCAAGGCAAGTTGTCGCAAATCAAGTAATTTGCAGCTCGCAGCAAACGCGTAGTGTCGAATTAAACGTCACGCGCGCCTCTCGCCGGAAAGCCCGGGGCAGTCGTTGCTCTGGGCTTTCCGGCGAGAGGCGCGACAGCTGCCGGGTTGACAGGCGGCACGCCGTATCGCTATAATTCCGCTTCTCTTTTGGGTCGTTAGCTCAGCTGGTAGAGCAGCGGACTTTTAATCCGTTGGTCACAGGTTCGAATCCCGTACGGCCTACCAAGAAAAATCAAAGGGTTACAGGCCTTGGGCCTGTAACCCTTTGTCCGTTTACGGGTTCGTCTAACCCAGTGGCTGCGCGCAATGCGCAGATCGCCAAAACTCGCTTGGGCTGTCGAAGCCGCTTCTCTCTGCAAATCGAAAGGGAGAGTCCGGAGAATCGTTCGACCGGTCCCGGCAAGCCGGCGTAAATCGTCGTCGGGTACCGCTTCGAGATATCCAATCAAACTAGTGCCGCCGCACTATCTCGCACCCACAGCGCTCGTCACCTCACTCTGACAGAAAGCCGGATCCCTTCCGCAGGAGCGCCCCACTCCAGCGCAGCATATACCTACGCCACCCCGAAAAACCAACTCAATTGGACTCCGAAGTTTCTCGTTTATCGAGACACCAAGACATGTAATGATCGCGCCCGGTGAGTCAACAACGTGTTGCGCAGTGCCCCAGTCAGCATGACACACACAACGGCACAGCCGAAAAACCCGCGCTTTCATTCCGATACCATGAGCAACTTTCTGTTCGATCTGACCGCGAACCTCGTGATCCTCGCAACGCTGCTGGTCGCGTGTCACCTATGCAATCTCGCCCGGCCGGATCTCGCCTTGAACGGCGGCTATGTTTACCTCGTGCTGGCGTCGACCGCCCTGGTGTTCGATGCGGCTTTGACCTTTCTGGTATTCGCAGACGCACGGAGTCGTTACGGCCAATTCAGCACGCCCAGCGCATTCGTCGAGCGTGCGAGCGCTTATGCACTTGCCTGTGCGCTAGCGCTTTACTGCGCCAGCCGCACGCGAGTCCGCAGGGCGAAGGCCAAGACCGACGACGTACTGGTCATCCGGACTTCGGCCTACACCGAGTCCCACCTGCCGATGTAGTAACGCATCGGTCGCACCGGCATCGGACCACCCGCGTTCCTCAGGCCTTGATCACACCGGACCAGCCCGGCAGATAACGCGCCTCAGGCTTATGGGCTAGCGCCTTCGCAAGATCGAGCGCCTTCGCGAAGTTCTTCGCGATCTTGCTCGCCGGGACCCGCGGCCGCAGAAAGTCGGCCCACAGGAATTCGCTGAACGGCGTCGCATCTTTCGCATAGCCGCCGGCATTACGTAGCTCGCCAGCGAGGCTGCGATAGGGGTCGTCCGTCATTTCGGTGATCTCCTTCGGCAGGTGTTCGTATTCGTAACGCGAGCCGTCGGCGCCGAACGGATGGACCCACTGGTTGTGTTCCATCATGCGCCAGAAGATCTCAAAGTCGAGCCAGGAAAGATCTTTCAGCACCATCACCTTCACTTGCTTGACACCCTCTTCGAGCAGCGCCCGTCCGAGGTGATGATGGTCGACGATGTAGTAAAGCTTCTCCGGCCCCAGCACAGCAGGAAACGAGTGCGAGTCGATTGCTGCGCTGCGCTCCTTCTTGTTCAACGTCTTCCAGTGATCGCGCTTCAAGGTGACCTCGCGATAGCCCACCGTCATCTGGGTAGGCCGCAGCGCCGCGAGGTTTGCCGGGATCAAATGAACGTCTCTGTTTGGAACCATGGTCTACCTCATCAAATCGTTAAATCAATTTCAAGGGAAACTTTCGCGGGAAACTCGCGGGAAACAATAGCGCGGATCACGCGCGCCGTTAATACCCGCGAACCATTTCGCATACGGGCAGGAATGGTCCTTGCGCACGCGCGAGCCGTCGGCTATAACTTGCGAAGACCGAGAGTGAAAGGATCTCGCTCCTCATCTGGCATTGCATCTACTGTGTTGAATCGAAGTATTTTCGTCATCAGTCACGCGCAACCGACCCGAGCGAGGCCATCTTGAATCTCGACACCGTACGCATCTTCCTCATGACCCGAGGCATCGACCTCGGCACCAAGGTCCTCGGCGCGATTGTGCTGTGGATTATTGGCCGCTGGGTGATCGGCGTGATCACCGGCCTGCTACGCAAGCTGCTGTCGCGCAATGGACGCGTCGACCCCACCCTCGCGCACTATCTCGGTTCGATCCTCGGCGCCTTGCTGAACCTGCTGCTGATCCTCGCGATCCTGCAGGTGTTCGGAGTCCAGACCACCTCGTTCGCAGCGCTGCTCGCCGGCCTCGGTCTCGCCATCGGCACGGCGTGGGGCGGCCTGCTCGCCCATTTCGCGGCCGGCATCTTCATGCAGGTGCTGCGCCCCTTCAAGGTCGGCGATTTCGTCATGGCCGGCGGCGTTACGGGCACTGTTCAGGAGCTAGGCCTCTTCGGCACCACCATCATCACGCCGGACAACGTCACCACGATCGTCGGCAACAACAAGATCTTCTCCGACACGATCTCTAATTACAGCGTCTTGCCGGTGCGTCGGGTCGAGCTGACGGCGAAGATCGCTAACGGCGTCGATCCGATCGACGCGGCTAATCGACTGCGGGCGGCGATCGTCAAGATTCCTAACGTCGCGGACAGTCCGGCGCCGGATATCGAAGTGCTCTCCTTCACACCGGAAGGTCCGCTGCTATGCGTGCGTCCGTACACGCATACCGACCACTACTGGCAGGTCTACTTCGACACTAACCGGGCCATCATCGAGACCTTCCGCGAAGCGGGCTTCCCGACGCCGGAAACGCCACTCGTGCGTCGCGCCGCGAACTAAGTCCGACGCGAGCGCTACTCCGGAGCGGGCGCTACTTCTGCTGTCGCGAGCTGGAACCTAGCGGCCACCCGCTTTGGGCGCGGGCTTGCGCAGCATCTTCCACAGTGCACCGAGCAGCACGGGCACAACCGCCGCGCCAATACCGACCAGCACGATCACGTTCAGGTACTGGCGAATGAACGGGATGTTGCCGAAGAAGTACCCAAGCAGCACCAGCAGCAGCACCCAGAACAACGCACCCACGAAGTTGAACAACTGGAAGCGGCTCACGGTCATCTGCGATGCGCCCGCGACGAACGGTGCAAACGTGCGCACCACCGGGATAAAACGTGCAAGCACGATGGTCTTGCCGCCATGCTTTTCGTAGAAGTTGTGGGTCTTTTGCAGCGCTGCCCGATCGAGGAAGCGCTCGAGCAGCGGAATATGCGAGTCGAACACTTTGGGTCCGATCGCCCTGCCGATAAGATAGTTAAGCGTATTGCCCCCGACCGCCGCCACCAGCAGCAGCAGAATCAGCAGGCCGAGGTTCATTTCGCCGCTCGCGCAGAACGCGCCGCCGATGAACAGCAGCGAGTCGCCCGGCAGAAACGGCAGCACCACGAGCCCGGTTTCGCAGAACACGATCAGAAACAGCACCGCATACACCCAGGCACCGTACTGTTGAATGAAAACCCCCAGAAACTTGTCGATATGCAAGACAAGATTCACGAACTGCAGCAGCGTGTCCAAAAGCGTCCCTTATTGAGCGAGTGGTGCGAGCGGCCGAATGGGCAGGCCGTCGTGCCATGAGATGAAATGGGCAACGATCCGAGGCCCGAAGGCGCCGAAAATTGACCGCGCCATGATACCGAAAGTGCCCGGCTACGATAAAAAAACTGCGGACGGAGACGCACACCGGACGCCGGCAAGCAGGCGGGAGATGAGTCCGCGCTCAGCGGACGTAGCGGGTTACCTGCCGCTTCCCGGCAAGTCGCTATAATTTCGCCATGTCCGAATTCTCCGAAACGCCTGTCGATCCCGCCGCCCAGGCTGTGGCGCCCGTCCTACGTCCGTTGCGGGCCATCCAACCTCTGCCGGACCTGCTGATCAGCCAGATCGCCGCCGGCGAGGTGGTCGAACGGCCGGCGTCGGTCGTTAAGGAGTTGCTGGAGAACGCCGTCGACGCTGGTGCACAGACGCTGCGCATCCTGCTCGACGAAGGCGGCGTCAAGCGCATCTCGATCACCGACGACGGCTGCGGCATCCCGGAAGGCGAACTCACGCTCGCCCTGATGCGCCACGCCACCAGCAAGATCCGCACGCTCGCCGAACTCGAAGCCGTCGGTACGCTCGGGTTTCGTGGCGAAGCGCTGGCGTCGATTGCGTCGGTGTCGGAGCTGTTCATCACCAGCCGCACGGCCGAAGCGCGGCACGCGATGCGCATCGAAGCGCAAACCGGCGTGCTGAGCCCAGCGGCCGGTACGCAGGGTACGACGATCGAAGTACGCGAGCTGTACTTCAATACGCCCGCGCGCCGAAAATTCCTGAAGAGCGAGCAGACCGAACTCGGCCACTGCCTCGAAATGATCCGCCGCACCGCACTGGCGCGGCCAGACGTAGCGATTTCGGTGCTGCACAACGGCCGCGCGGTCGAACACTGGAACGCCAGCGATCCGGCCACTCGCGTCAGCAAGATCATGGGCGAGACCTTCGCCACGGCTCATCTGCCGCTCGACGAATCGGCCGGACCGCTGGCGGTCTATGGCTGCGCCGGCCTGCCCACCGCCAGCCGCGGCCGGGCCGATCAGCAATACTTCTTCGTCAACGGTCGCTTCGTACGCGACAAGCTGCTGACGCACGCCGTACGCGCCGCTTACGAAGACGTGCTGCACGGCGATCGCTACCCGTCGTATGTGCTGTTTCTCGACCTGCCCCCTGAGGGCGTCGATGTGAACGTGCACCCGTCGAAAATCGAAGTTCGTTTCCGCGATTCGCGCTCGATCCACCAGTTCGTCTTCCACGCCGTGCAGCGGGCGCTGGCACGGCATGCAGGAGCGTCGCCGGAGACCACCGCGGGTGGTCATGCTGCGCATCTTGAGCCGGTGTTGGGTGGTTCGGGGCCGTTTGGAGCCGCAGCAGGCGGTGGTGGCTTAGGTGCGGGCGCCGGCGGGAGCGCCGGTGGCGGCCTTGGCGCTAGCAGCGCAGGGTACGGAGCGAATGGCTTGGGCGGTAGCGCCGGCGGGAGCAGCAACATCGGCGGTAATGGTTTTGGAGCCCAGGCGGGCAACACGTGGCTGCGTCAGGCACGCATGACTCAAGGCACGCTGCCGGTCGCTCAACCGCTTGCGCTCTACGACGCATTATTCGGCGGCCGCAAGGACAACGGCGTCGGGACAGCGCAGGGCACGACCACGCTGGAAGCACGCGATTCCGGTGCGGATACGCCATCGTTCTTCGCCCCGCCGTCAGCCGGCAACGCGGCATTTCACAGCGCGGATGAACAACCACTTGGTTTCGCTCTTGGCCAGATCCATGGCATCTATGTGCTGGCGCAGAACGCCCAGGGGCTGGTGATCGTCGACATGCACGCGGCGCACGAACGGATCCTGTACGAGCAGTTCAAGAATGCGCTGGCCGACCGGGCGATTGCGGTGCAGCCGTTGCTGATTCCGTTGTCGATGCAGGCCGACCCGGTCGAAATCGGCACGGTGGAGGAAGAGCGCGAGACGCTCGATGCACTCGGCTTCGATCTGGCGGTGCTGTCGCCGACGACACTCGCGATCCGCGCGGTCCCGGCGCTGCTCAAGGACGCCGACCTCCAGGCGCTGGCCCGGGCGGTGCTGACCGATCTGCACGCATACGGCGGCTCGCGGGTCCTGACCGAGCGTCAGCACGAACTGCTTGGTACCTTGGCCTGCCACCACGCGGTGCGCGCGAACCGGCGTCTGACGCTGGATGAAATGAACGCGCTGCTGCGCCAGATGGAAGCAACCGAGCGCGCGGACCAGTGCAACCACGGGCGCCCGACGTGGTATCAGCTGACGCTATCGGACCTCGATCGACTGTTCATGCGCGGGCAATGACTCTGCGCGCCGCCACGTTATTACCGCAGCCGCAGGCGCTGCGGGTCCGCCATTCATGACGCAACGCCCTGTCACTCCGATTGTCTGCCTGCTGGGCCCGACGGCCTCCGGCAAGACCGCCGCTGCGCTGGCACTGGCCGCGCGACATCCGGTGGAAATCATCAGCGTGGATTCAGCGCTGGTGTACCGCGAGATGGACATCGGCACGGCGAAGCCAACGGCGGAAGAACGCGAGCGCGTACCGCACCATCTGATTGACATCGTCGATCCCGCCGATGCCTACTCCGCCGCCCAATTCCGCACGGATACGTTGCGACTGGTGGGTGAGATTACGACGCGTGGGCGGGTACCGTTGCTGGTGGGCGGCACGATGCTGTACTACAAGGCGTTGACACAGGGTTTGAACGACCTGCCGGGGGCTGATGCCGAAGTGCGGGCCGCGCTCGATGCGCAGGCGTTGCGTGATGGCTGGCCGGCTTTGCATGCGCGGCTGGCGGAGGTCGATCCGGTCACAGCTGCTCGGCTAGCACCGAATGATTCGCAGCGGATCCAGCGGGCGCTGGAGGTGTTCACGTTGACGGGGCGGCCGATGTCCGAGTTGTTGGCTGCGCCTTCTCAGGTTGACGATTTGGCGTTGCCGTGGCGTTTTGTACCGGTGGCGCTGGAGCCTTCAGATCGCAGTGTTTTACATGCACGCATTGCTGAGCGGTTTGATGCCATGCTGGCTGCCGGGTTTATTGATGAAGTGGAGCGGCTGCGGGCGCGGGGGGATTTGCATCCGGGGTTGGCGTCGATGCGGTGTGTGGGGTATCGGCAGGCGTGGGAGTATCTCGATGGTGTTGGGGATTTTGCTTCCATGCGGGATAAGGGGGTTTTTGCTACCCGGCAGTTGTGTAAGCGGCAGCTTACCTGGCTGCGGGGGATGAGCGAACGGGTCGTTGTGGATTGCTGTGCGGGGGATTCGGTTGAGCAGGTTTTGGGGGTTGTTGAGGGGGTGATTGGGCGGTGATTTTTTTGCCCCTAAGGCGGAGGGTTTGCCTGCGGCGCCTTGGTTTTTTTCTTTTGGGGCTGGCCTCTCCTTGCATTCTTATCGGTTTGCTTGTGTTGCCCCTGTGCGGGGCGACGCTAATAGACCATCAGGAATGCAAGGAAAAGCCCAAGCAGCGAGAGCAACCACCAAAGCGCCGCGCAGGCCAAAAAAATCAAACAACCACAGTCTGCGCCTCACCCTCGGCACTATTACGCACAGAGCCAATCTTCCAAACCTGCTCACCGGCGGCAGCCAAAAGACCAATAGCCTTATCTGCATCCTGAGCAGCAACCACAACAACCATCCCGATCCCGCAGTTGAACACGCGGTGCATTTCCGCGTCAGCCACACCACCATGCTTCTGCAACCACGAGAACAGCGGCGGCAACGGCCAGGCCCGATGATCGAGCTCAGCAGTCAACCCATCCCGCAAAACTCGCGGAATATTTTCGACGAGCCCACCGCCGGTGATATGCGCCATTCCCTTCACGGCAACCTGCTCCATCAGCGAAAGCAGCGGCTTCACATAGATATGCGTAGGCGCCATCAACGCATCGGCCAGGGAACGGCCGTCAAAGTCCGCCGACAGATCCGGCTGCGCCCGCTCAATGATCTTGCGCACCAGCGAGAATCCATTCGAATGAATTCCGCTCGAAGCCAGACCCAGCACCACGTCGCCCGGGGTAATCGTGCTGCCGTCGATAATCTTGCTTTTCTCGACCGCGCCAACCGCAAACCCGGCCAGATCGTATTCGCCATCCGGATACATGCCCGGCATTTCCGCGGTTTCACCGCCGATCAACGCGCAGCCAGCCAGTTCGCAACCTTGTGCGATGCCCTTCACGACCGTCGATGCCGTGCCGACGTCCAGCTTGCCGCAGGCGAAGTAGTCGAGGAAGAACAGCGGCTCGGCGCCCTGCACCAGAATATCGTTGACGCTCATCGCCACCAGATCCTGGCCAACCGTGTCATGCTTGTTCAGGTGAAACGCCAGCTTCAGCTTCGTGCCGACGCCGTCCGTGCCCGAGACGAGTACCGGTTCGCGGTATTTTTTCGGCACCTCGAAGAGCGCGCCAAACCCGCCGATGCCGCCCAGCACACCGTCACGCAACGTCTTTTTGGCAAAGGGCTTGATCGCGTCGACAAGGGCGTCGCCCGCGTCAATGTCCACGCCGGCGTCGCGATACGACAGACCTTGAGCGTCAGGGGCGGATTTCGGTTGATTCATGGGGAGGAGCAAGAAGGTCGGTAAAATGCGATTTTACCCGATGCCGATCCAGAGTTGGCGCTTCAGCGCCTACTCTGGTCCCATGCAGAGCTGTCAGCCACCTGGTCGGACATATTCACCCCCGTCGTACCTCAGGAAATCCATTTTGCAGCAGAACTCCTCGATTCTGACACCGTATCAGCGCCGCGCCTTCATCTGGGTCGCTATCGCGCTCGGCCTCGGCATCCTGCTCTGGCTGCTCAGCCCGGTGCTCACGCCGTTCCTGCTCGGCGCCATCCTCGCCTACATCCTCCAGCCAGGCGTCGCGTGGCTGGTGCGCCGGCGCGTGCCGCGCGCCCTCGCCGCCCTGCTGATGATGCTGGTCTTCACCGTGCTCCTCACCATCATGATCCTGCTGGTGCTGGTCGTGATCCAGAAGGAAGGTCCGCAACTCAAACTGCAGGTACCCGTGCTGTTCACGCACGTTAGCGCCTGGCTGCAACCCAAACTGGCCCTGCTCGGCCTCGCCGATTCGCTCGACTTCGCCAGCATCCGCGATCTCGTGATGAATCAGCTCGAAGGCAGCGCGCAAACCGTCGCCCTCTACGCATGGACCTCGATCCGCACCAGCGGTAACGTCATGATGACCGTGATCGGCAACGTCGTGATGGTGCCGTTGGTCCTGTTCTACCTGTTGTACGACTGGAACCGCATGCTCGAGCGCGCCGAGGGCTTCGTGCCGCGCCGCTGGCTCGAAAAGACCGTGCAGCTTGCCCGCGACATGGATCGGATGCTCTCCCAGTACCTGCGCGGCCAGCTGCTCGTGATGGCCGTGCTGGCCGTCTTCTACGCGATCGCACTAACCATCGCCGGCTTCGAGATCGCGCTGCCGATCGGCATTTTCACCGGCGTCGCGGTCTTTATTCCGTATATCGGCTATGCCACCGGCCTCGCTCTGGCGCTTGTCGCCGCGCTGCTGCAGTTCGGCGACTGGTATGGCTTCGGCGCGGTTGCGGTGATTTACGGCGTCGGGCAGATTCTCGAGAGCTTCTTCCTGACGCCACGCCTCGTCGGCGAACGCATCGGCATGCATCCGCTCGCCGTGATCTTCGCCTTGCTCGCGTTCGGCCAGCTATTCGGCTTCTTCGGTGTGTTGCTGGCGTTGCCCGTTAGCGCGATCCTGTCGGTGGCCCTGCGCGAATTGCGGCAAGGCTATCTGTCGAGCACGCTTTACAAGAACTGACGATCCCTGGCTAACTGACCCAAGCGCTCAACGGCTACCCGCGGTTCTCATTACCGGTTTCTACTACTGTGCTTCGTCAACTGACGCTCGATCTCGGCACCCCGCCGCCCTCGACATTCGACAACTTCTTCGCCGGCTCCAACGCAGAGCTGGTCACGCGGCTGCGCGGGCTGGAAAGTGCGCTCGCAGCCGGACCCGTGGCTGATCGCTCGTTCTACATCTGGGGCGAGGCGGGCAGCGGCCGCACCCATCTGCTGCAGGCGCTGGTCCACGAGGCACAGCCCGGGCACGCGTGCTTTGCAAGCCCCCAGAGCAGTCTCGCTGCGTTTGCCTTCGACCCGCGAGTGGCGCTCTACGCCATCGACGATTGCGACGGCCTGTCCGGCGCCCAGCAGATCGCCGCGTTCAACCTCTTCAACGAAGTGCGTGCGCATCCCACCAGCGCTTTGGTGGCGGCCGGCAACGCGGCGCCGATCGGCCTCGCGGTACGTGAAGACCTGCGCACGCGCCTCGGCTGGGGTCTGGTGTTTCACCTCGCGCCGCTGCCCGACGACGTCAAGGCTGCCGTGCTCAAGCACGCCGCCCGTGAACGCGGCATCGCGCTCGCCGACGACGTGCCGGCCTACCTGCTCACTCACTTCCGGCGCGATATGCCCAGCCTGATGGCCTTGCTGGACGCGCTCGATCGCTTCTCGCTCGAACAGAAACGGGCGGTCACCTTGCCGCTGCTGCGCGCCATGCTGGCATCCCCGGCGGACACTGAAGAGTCGAGAACGGCAACCGTTGCAGCCGCTTCAAGTAAAATAGGCCCCCATGGCTAATCTCGCACTCTTCGATCTCGACCACACGCTCATCCCCACCGACAGCGACCACGAATGGGGCCGCTTCATGGTGAAGCACGGCATGGTCGACGCCGAAAACTTCGCACGTGAAAACGACCGTTTCTATGCCGACTACAAGGCCGGCAAGCTCGACATTCACGCCTATCTCGTCGCCATGCTGACGCCGCTCGCGAAGTACTCGCGCGCGCAGCTCGCCGAGTATCACCAGATGTACATGCACGAAGTGATCAAGCCCACCATCGTGCCGGTCGCGCTCGAACTGGTGCGCCAGCATCGCGACGCGGGCGACCTGTGCTGTATGGTCACTGCCACCAACGAATTCATCACCGGCCCGATTGCCGCCGTGTTCGGTGTCGACAAACTGATCGCCTGCGAAGCGGAAACCGTGGACGGCCAGCCGCACTCGGACTACACCGGCCGTCCCACCGGCACACCCAGCTACAAGGAAGGCAAGATCGTCCGTACCGAGGCGTGGCTCGCTTCGCTCGGCAAGACATGGTCGGACTTCGAGCGCAGCTATTTCTATAGCGATTCGCATAACGACATCCCGCTGCTCCAAAAGGTCACTGACCCGATTGCGACCAATCCGGACGACACGCTGCGCGCTCATGCGCAAGCGCACGGCTGGCGCATCCTCGAACTCTTTCAACCCACGTGATCAAAAAATTTATCCGTAAGCTGTTCGGACAGGATCCGGCACCCGCTGACAACACCGCCCCCTCCGAAGCAGACGAAGCGTCCCGCGCCCCGGCAAAAACCGGCCATAGCGACGCCAGCAGCACTACCTCTGCGGCCAGACCGCGCCGCAAACCGGCGGCGTCACGCGACACCACCAAGGCCGCACCCGAGCCCGACGTGCCAGTGATCATTCCCGCTGACGTGCACGGCATCAACCCGGCGCTGATCTCGAGGAACGCCATTCGCGTCACCGAGGGGCTGCAGCAGGCCGGCCACCGGGCATTTATCGTCGGCGGCGCCGTACGCGACCTGCTGCTCGGCATCGCGCCGAAAGACTTCGACGTCGCTACCGACGCCACGCCCGAGCAGGTGCAGAAGCTGTTCCGCCGCGCGCGCATCATCGGCCGGCGTTTTCAGATCGTGCACGTGCAGTTCGGTCAGGAAATCATCGAAACCTCCACGTTCCGTGCCCTGGTCGATCCACCCGCCGCCGACGCCGCGCCGCCGCGGCGCCTGAAGCGCGACGAACTCGACCGCCGCACCCACGCGGTCGACGCCAGCGGCCGCGTGCTGCGCGACAACGTCTGGGGTGAGCAGCACGAAGACGCCACCCGCCGCGACTTTACGATCAACGCGATGTACTACGATCCGGCCACGCAAACCGTGCTGGACTATCACAACGGCATGGCCGATATGCGTGCCCGTCTGCTGCGCATGATCGGCGATCCGGCCACCCGTTACCGCGAAGATCCGGTACGCATGCTGCGCGTGGTGCGTTTTGCCGCCAAGCTCGGCTTCGAGATCGAAGACACGACTCGCGCGCCGATCAAGGAAATGGCGGATCTGATCAACAACGTGCCGGCTGCGCGTCTGTTCGACGAAATGCTCAAGCTGATGCTGTCGGGCTACGCACTTGCCTGTCTGCAGCGCCTGCGCCAGGAAGGCCTGCATCATGGCCTGCTGCCGCTGCTCGACGTAGTGCTCGAGCAGCCGCACGGCGAGAAATTCATCACGCTCGCGCTCACCAACACGGATAACCGTGTGCGCGCCGGCAAGCCGGTTTCGCCCGGCTTCCTGTTCGCTACCCTGCTGTGGCACGACGTGCAGCAGCGCTGGCAGGCGTTCGAGGCAAACGGCGAATATCCGGTGCCTGCGCTGCACCGGGCGATGGACGAAGTGCTCGACATGCAAACCGAGAAACTCGCCATCCACAAACGTTTCTCATCGGATATGCGCGAGATCTGGGGCCTGCAGTTGCGCCTCGAAAAGCGCTCGGGCCGCAGCGCGCTGAAGCTGATGGAACACCAAAGATTTAGAGCGGGGTATGATTTCCTCCTGTTGCGCTGCGAATCGGGCGAACTCGAAGAGTCGGTCGGTGCGTGGTGGACGGAGTTCATCGAAGGAGACGCCGTCGCGCGCGAGACATTGCTCACGCAAGGCGGGAAGGACCGGAGCCCCAAAAAACGCCGGAGGCGCAGCAGTGGCGCCAGAAACCGCAAACCGGGCGACGGAATGGAGGGCGGTGCGACCGTGGAGCGCGCAGCAGACGACGTGAGTCACGAAGGCTCACACGAAGACTGACGCGGCCATGTTGCTCGCCGTCGAACGATAGTCGCAGGAAGTTATGCCATGACGGTTGCTTATCTCGGCCTCGGCGCGAATCTCGGGGATGCGCGCCAGACCCTGAAAGACGCGGTAGTGTGTCTCGCCCAACAGCACACCATCACCGTGCTCGCCAAGTCGAGCCTGTATCGCACTGCGCCCATCGACGCGGGCGGTGACGACTACTACAACTGCGTCGTGAAGCTCGATACCACCCTGCCGGTCCGGCATCTTCTGGCGCTGTGCCACAAGATCGAACTGCACTTCGGCCGCGAACGGCCGTTTCGGAACGCCCCCCGCACGCTCGATCTCGACATTCTGCTGTTCGGCGACTACTCGATCGAGGAACCGGATCTGATCGTGCCGCATCCGCGTCTGATCGAGCGCGCGTTCGCACTGGTGCCGCTCGTCGAAGTCGACCCTGACTTGACGATTCCACAACACGGTCGCGCCGACGCGTTTCTCGCGGCCGTTGCCGATCAGCGTATCGAAAAGATGAAGTCGCCGTGTCAGTGTCCGGTGCTCAATGCGTTGAGCGGCGGCAGTGATAGCGAAGCCGGCACTAGCGGCAAATCCACCAAAGGCGGCTGCTCATGAGCACGTCTCCGCTGACGGTCACCGCCCCCCAGCTACGCCCGCCGTTTCGCTATATCGCGATTGAAGGGCCGATCGGGGTTGGCAAGACCTCGCTGGCACGACGCCTCGCGGAACGATGGTCAATGCAACCAGTGTTCGAGCGGCCACAGGACAATCCGTTTCTCGAACGCTTCTATCGCGACACCGGGCGTTACGCGCTGGCCGCGCAACTGCACTTTGCCCTTCAGCGTGCCCAACAGGCGCAGGAGGTTGCGGCAGCGTACGCGGCGGGCACAGCGCTGATCGCCGATTTCATGACGGAGAAAAACGAGATCTTCGCCCGGTTGACACTGCCTGAAGACGAATGGCAGTTGTATCGCGCACTCGCAAAGCAGATCGATGCACAGACTCCGCGCGGAACCACCGCGGGAAGTCCGGGCACTGCCCCAGCGCCGGATTTTGTGGTGTACCTGCAGGCCAGCCCGGAAGTGCTGTTTGCGCGGATCCAGAAACGCGCGATCCCAATGGAACTACAGATCTCGAACGCGTACCTGCACTCCCTATGCGACGCGTATAACGACTTCTTCTATCACTACGACCGCACGCCGGTGCTGACGGTCAACGCCGAACACCTGAATCCGCTCGACTCGGACGCGGACCTTGCGCTGCTCGTCGAACGCATCGAGACGATGCGCGGGCGCAAGGAATTCTTTGTCAAAGGCACGTCGCTCTGAGCGACGGTGCCCTCCTCCTTTTCCAACGGAACACCCCATGAGCTATTTGCAGGAAACGAGTAGGAACGCCATTACCGTTCCGAAACTGCAGGCAATGCGCGACGCGGGCGAAAAGATCGCCATGCTCACCTGTTACGACGCGAGCTTTGCGGCACTGCTGGACCGCGCGGGCGTCGACGTGCTGCTGATCGGCGATTCGTTAGGGAATGTGCTGCAAGGCCAGACGACGACGCTGCCGGTCACGCTCGGAGAAATCGCGTATCACACGGCCTGCGTTGCGCGGGCACGCCCGTCAGCGCTGGTCGTCGCCGATCTGCCGTTCGGCACCTACGGCACACCGGAGACGGCCTTCGCCAGCTCCGTGGAGTTGATGCGCGCGGGCGCCCAGATGGTCAAGCTGGAAGGTGGCGAATGGCTCGCCGATACGGTGCGCTTCCTGGTGGAGCGAGCCATTCCGGTATGTGCGCATATTGGCCTCACGCCACAGTCGGTGCACGCATTCGGCGGCTTCAAGGTGCAGGGCAAGACGGAAGCCGGCGCAAGCCAGTTGCTACGCGACGCGCTCGCTATTCAGGACGCGGGTGCTCAACTGGTCGTGATCGAGGCGGTCCCGACTCAGCTCGGCACCGAAGCCACCAGGCAGTTGCGGATTCCGACCATCGGCATTGGTGCGGGGGTGGAATGCTCGGGGCAGGTGCTCGTGCTACACGACATGCTCGGGATTTTCCCCGGCAAGCGTCCGCGATTCGTCAAAGATTTCATGCAGGGACAGCCGAGCATTTTCGCGGCCGTCGAAGCGTATGTGCGCGCGGTGAAGGACAGCTCGTTCCCCGGCCCGGAACATACGTTTTGAGATTGGTGTGCCGGACGGTTTGGGACCCGTCCGATTTTTGTTGAATGCCTGGACGTCTATCTTCTTCGGTTCATTTACGCGGCTCCGCCGCAAACCGAAGAGAAACGTCCATGAGCCCCATTTGCCTGATCAACGTCGCGGGAATCCGCGATCACGCTTTGCACCTCACTGACATGCCGCGATCCACGTGGCATGTACGCCTGGTCGACTGGGTGGCGCGCCTGTTGCTCATCTACTGCGCTTGAATGACGCTTGTCTCAGCGCCGCGCTACTTCCCTTACACGCAGCGCGACCTGCTTTGGCGGAGCGGCCGCCTAACCGACCTGCTGCCGTACACCAACCTCGCGAGCCTGTCGTCGTGGCCGGAATCCTACCCTGCGACACGCGCCGGTAAGGCACCCCGCAACGCGTTGCATATAAGAAGCGCGTCGGCATTCAATACGTCAGCGCGCCTCAGGACACGCTCCTGCGCATCCAACTCCGCATCTTCAAGCAGCACTCCTCGCATCACCCCAGGCAACACGCCTGACGATAACGGCGGCGTCCACCAGCGCCCATCCAGCTTCACGAATACATTCGAACGGCCGCCTTCAGTCAACTCGCCGCGCTCGTTAAAAAACAGCGTGTCGAACGCACCCAGGGCCTCGGCGTTGCGCCAGCCGCGGTCGTATTCCGCCCGGCGCGTGGTTTTGTGATGCAACAGCATGTCGCTCGCCTGGGTGGCCGTGAAACCGTGATCGGGGGCGAGCAGTACGCCGACGACATTGTCGGACAGTGGCGTCAGCGCTGCTGCGCTAATCTGCACCGCACCACCTTTGGCGAGAGCAAGTCGTACGCGATGCGGTACTCCGGCTGACAGCGCAGCGCACTGCGCTTCGATTCGCTCGCGCAAATCCGCTTCGTCGAACCTGAAACCGAGCCACGCCGCACTCGCCGCAAGCCGTGCGAGATGGCGCGCCACGTGGCGGACACCGTCCTCACGCGTCGCGTACATCGTTTCGAATAGCTCGAAGCCTGGATCGGCGTTAGTGAGGAATCTCGCTTTCCACTGGCACTCCGCGTATTCGTCAGCGGCAACGCTGTCGAGCACGATGCCCGCCCCAACGCCCATGCTGCCGCTACGGGTGCCGGTTCTGCCGTCCGGCGCATCGAGCGTCAAGGTGCGAATCGCGACGGACAGACAAAAGTCGCCGCAGACGCTGTGGGTGTGGTTTGAGGCGCTCGCCACTTCTGGAGCGTGCGAGTCGTTTGTCACGTCCGAGGCATCTGAGACATCCGACGCGTTTGCCGAATCTGAAGAAGCGTTTGTGGTGTGGCTGGCGGCATCGAGCCAGCCGATCGCGCCGGTGTACAAACCGCGTGGCGAGGTTTCAAGCCTGTCGATCAACTGCATCGTCCGATGCTTCGGTGCACCGGTAATCGATCCGCACGGAAACAAAGCGCGCAGCACGTCCGCAAACGAAGTCTGGGCACGTAACCTCGCCTCTACAGTCGACGTCATCTGCCACACCGACGCATACGGTTCGACCGAGAACAGCGCTGGCACCTTGACCGAGCCCGTCTCGGCGACTCGCGACAGATCGTTGCGCAAGAGGTCGACGATCATCACGTTTTCCGCGCGATTTTTCGGATCGTTGGCGAGAAACTCGGCGGCGTGCCGGTCGGCGACGGGATCGTCCGGGGTACGTGGCGCGGTGCCCTTCATCGGACGCGCGCGTAACGTGACACCCGCTTTCTCGACAAACAGCTCCGGCGAGCACGACAACACCCAACGGTCGCCGGGCAAGGCGACCAACGCGCCATACGACACCGGCTGCCGCGCCCGCAGCCGGCGATACAGCGCAGCGGGCGTGCCAAAGACGTCGAACCTGAGCCGGTACGTGTAGTTGACCTGATAGGAATCGCCGATACTAAGCGCGTGATGAATCGCCGCGATGGCTGCTTCGAATTGCGCCGGATCGACGCTGGGGCGCGCGGCGGTGGTACCCGCTACCGACGGTTGCTCCGCGCCGCCGTCGCGTTGCACCAGCCACGCGTCGGCTTCGTCACGCGAGAGCTTCGCGCATTGCTCGAACAATAAAAAACGCAGCGTGGCATCGTCACGCTGCGTTTTATTCTCTGACTGGCGGGACTGGCCGCCGGAGGACCGCGCACCGTGCAGCACAAGCTGACGGCCGAACTCATAATCGCCGAGCATCACGGCATGCAGACCACGCCGCAAATCAGCGGCCACCGCATCGCATACTGCATCGAGCTGCTCCGCATCCACGCAGACACGCTCATGCAGAAACCGCGTGTACAGGCGGCTCGAGCGCCGCGCCGCCGTCGCGTGGCAATCGTCGAGCAATGCAAACACGGCGTCGCGATCATCCACCATCTTGCCCGCCACCAACTTCAAACTTCCATTAATCGAAGAAGCTCTTCACACGATCGAACCAGCTCTTGCTTTGCGGGCTGTGACGCGCACCGCCCTCGACCAGCGACTTCTCGAACTGCTGGAGCAGCTCGCGCTGCGGCTCGGTGAGCTTGACCGGCGTCTCGACCTGCACGTGCACATACAGATCGCCTGCAATGCTCGAACGCAACCCCTTGATGCCCTTGCCGCGCAGACGGAAGGTCTTGCCCGACTGGGTGCCTTCGGGCACCGTAAAGCTCGCGCGGCCCGCCAGCGTCGGCACTTCGATTTCACCGCCAAGTGCCGCCGTTGTGAACGGAATCGGCATCTGGCAATGCAGATCGTCGCCGTCGCGCTCGAACACCGAGTGCTGCTTGATATGGATTTCGACGTACAGATCGCCCGACGGACCGCCATTGATACCCGGCTCGCCGTTACCGGCCGAGCGGATCCGCATGCCGTCGTCGATACCCGCCGGAATCTTCACTTCCAGCGTCTTGGTTTCCTTGACCTTGCCAGCGCCGTGGCAATTCACACACGGATCGGGAATGTGGCTACCCGTGCCGTGGCACTTCGGGCAAGTCTGCTGAATGCTGAAAAAGCCCTGCGACATCCGGACCGAACCCGCGCCGTTACAGGTGGGGCAGGTTTCCGGCTTGGTACCGGGCTTCGCGCCCGAACCGTGACAGACTTCACACGACACCCAGCTCGGCACCCGGATCTGCGTGTCGTAGCCGTGCGCGGCCTGTTCCAGCGTGATTTCCATGCTGTAACGCAGATCGGCACCGCGGTACACCTGCGGACCGCCACGGCCGCCGCCGCGCGCAGCGCCACCGGCCGCCTGGCCGAAGATGTCGCCGAAAATATCGCCGAATGCATCGGCAAATCCGCCGAAGCCCTGCGCGCCGGCGCCGCCCATATTCGGGTCGACGCCTGCATGGCCATACTGGTCGTACGCCCCACGCTTCTGCGAGTCCGACAGCATTTCATAGGCTTCCTTCACCTCTTTGAAATGCTCTTCCGCATCCTTGTTGCCCGGATTGCGGTCGGGGTGATGCTTCATCGCCAGCTTGCGATAAGCCTTCTTGATTTCGTCGTCGCTCGCGTTCTTTGCGACGCCCAGAACCTCGTAGTAATCCCGTTTCGCCATATCGGTTCAACGCCCGCCGCGCAGCAAGGCACGGCGGCTCCTCTTGAATGCTGGAGTCTTACGACTCGTCCGGCCGTTGCTCGCCCCTCGTTTGCACGAATTGAGCAACGCCCTCCATAAAACAAATGTGCCCGGAGAGCCCAAAAAGGCTCACCAGGCGCGATAACCGCTTTGCAGGTTTATGCCCCCACAGACGGACACAAACCGTTTTGCAGCCGACCCGCACACATTGCTGTGTGCGGCTTTACGGTCAGACGGCGACCTGGCTTTAGTCCTTCTTGACTTCCTTGAACTCGGCGTCGACCACGTCGTCTTCCGGCTGGCTTGCACCACCGGCCGAGGCACCACCCGGCGCTGCGCCCGCGGCACCGGCCGCTGCGCTTGCTGCACCTTGCTCGGCCTGCATGTCGGCGTACATCTTCTCACCGAGCTTTTGCGAGGCCGTTGCCACGACTTCGATCTTGGCTTCGATCGCCGCCTTGTCGCTCGAGCCGCTCTTCAGCGTGTCTTCGAGGTCCTTCAGCGCTGCTTCGATCTTTTCCTTCTCAGCCGCTTCCAGCTTGTCGCCGTATTCGGTGAGCGCCTTCTTCGTGCTGTGGACCAGTGCGTCGCCCTGGTTGCGGGCATCGGCCAGTTCGCGCAGCTTGTGATCTTCTTCCGCGTTTGCTTCGGCGTCCTTCACCATCTTTTCGATCTCGGCTTCAGATAGACCCGAGTTCGCCTTGATGACGATGCGGTTTTCCTTGCCGGTCGCCTTGTCTTTCGCGCCGACGTGCAGAATACCGTTCGCGTCGATGTCGAAGCTCACTTCGATCTGCGGCACGCCGCGCGGTGCAGGCGGAATACCTTCGAGGTTGAACTCGCCCAGCAGCTTGTTGCCGGCTGCCATTTCGCGTTCGCCCTGGAACACCTTGATCGTGACGGCACCCTGGTTGTCGTCGGCCGTCGAATACACCTGTGCGTGCTTCGTCGGGATCGTGGTGTTCTTGTTGATCATCTTCGTCATCACGCCGCCGAGCGTTTCGATGCCGAGCGACAGCGGGGTCACGTCGAGCAGCAGAACGTCCTTACGGTCACCCGACAGAACCTGACCTTGAATCGCGGCGCCCACGGCCACGGCTTCGTCCGGGTTCACGTCACGGCGCGGTTCCTTGCCGAAGAACTCCTTAACCTTGTCCTGCACCTTCGGCATACGCGTCATACCGCCGACCAGAATCACGTCGTCGATTTCGCCAACCTTCACGCCAGCGTCCTTGATAGCCAGACGGCACGGCTCGATGGTGCGTTCGATCAGTTCTTCCACCAGCGCTTCGAGCTTCGCACGCGTAATTTTCAGGTTCAAGTGCTTCGGACCCGACGCGTCTGCCGTGATGTACGGCAGGTTGATTTCGGTCTGCTGGCTCGACGACAGTTCGATCTTGGCCTTTTCAGCTGATTCCTTCAGGCGTTGCAGCGCGAGCACGTCCTTCGACAGGTCGACGCCTTGTTCCTTCTTGAACTCGCCAATGATGTAATCGATGATGCGCTGGTCGAAGTCTTCACCGCCGAGGAACGTATCGCCGTTCGTCGAGAGCACTTCGAACTGCTTCTCGCCGTCAACGTCGGCGATTTCGATGATCGAGACGTCGAACGTGCCGCCGCCCAGGTCATACACGGCGATCTTGCGGTCGCCCTTTTCGTTCTTGTCGAGGCCGAACGCGAGCGCAGCTGCGGTCGGTTCGTTGATGATGCGCTTGACTTCCAGACCGGCGATGCGGCCCGCATCTTTGGTGGCCTGACGCTGGCTGTCGTTGAAGTACGCGGGAACCGTGATCACCGCTTCGGTGACCGGCTCGCCGAGGTAGTCTTCAGCGGTCTTCTTCATCTTGCGCAGGACTTCAGCCGAGATTTGCGGCGGAGCCAGTTTCTGATCGCGCACTTCGACCCAGGCGTCACCGTTGTCGGCCTTGACGATCTTGTACGGCATCAGCGCGATGTCTTTCTGCACTTCTTTTTCTTCGAAGCGGCGGCCGATCAGGCGCTTGACCGCGTACAGCGTGTTCCTCGGGTTCGTGACCGACTGACGCTTCGCAGGCGCGCCGACGAGAATCTCGCCGTCTTCCATGTAAGCGATGATCGACGGCGTGGTGCGCGCGCCTTCCGAGTTTTCGATCACCTTGACCGAATTGCCTTCCATGATCGCCACGCACGAGTTGGTCGTGCCGAGGTCGATGCCGATGATTTTGCCCATTTTTACTAATCTCCTGACTTTGATCGCTGCGGTAGGTTGCCTTGTGCCCATCTGGCGGCAAGGCAACCCGCCTTCAATTCAAACCTGCACTCAACATAAGTGCGTCTGCATCGTTTTCAAGACCTTGAATGCAATGCGGTCTTTAATTTTTTTCAATCGCCTGCGGCTTCGGGATTGGCGTTGCCGGGGATTTGCCCGACTTGTTGCCACCCCGGCTAACCGCCAGTACCGGCCACGCCATCCATCGCCTTTGAAACGGCCTTTGCGGCAGCCTTCCCCCGGGCGGCTGCCACCGCCGCCTCGAACTGCCCGAGGCCGTGCCAGCCAGTCGCCCGGCCAAGCCGCTTGCCACGATGAAAGAAGAACCACGTCGGCACGCCATGCAGCATGAAACGGCGGCCCAGCTCACGGTGCTCGTAGACGTTGCTGTGAAACCATCTAAGCCCGAGCGCGCGAATCGCGTCGGGCTGCGCCAGCATCGCCTTCTTCGCTATTTCGCAGTTGAAGCAGTCGAGTCCCCAGAAGAACACCACCGCCACCTCATCGCGAACCGCTTCGAGCGCGGCGTCGAACGACTCTGCGCTCAATTCCTGCATCTCGAACACGGCAAAAGCCGTGGAATCGACGGGAAGGTTGGCCATGATAGCGGGGATGCCTGCCCGGGAGCGCCTGAGCGATGCCTGAGGTCTACTTCGGCTTACTTCGGCTGGGCGACGGTAACGAGCGCCGGGCGCAGCACGCGGTCGGCGATCACGTAACCCTTTTGCAGCACGGAGACGATGGTGTTGGGCTCCTGCTCGGCCGGCACCATCGAAATAGCCTGGTGACGATGCGGGTCGAACTTCTCGCCTGCCGGAGGATTGATCGCCACGACGCGGCCTTTCTCAAGCGCACCGCTCAACTGGCGCAGCGTCAGCTCGACACCCTCACGAACCTTCTGCAGGTCGTCGGACGAGTGGGCGACGGCGGCCTCGAGGCTGTCGACTACAGGCAGCAGATGCTCGGCAAAGCTCTCGATCGCGAACTTGTGAGCCTTGGTGACATCTTCCTGCGCACGCCGGCGCACATTTTCGGTCTCGGCCTTGGCACGCAGAAAGCTCTCCTGCAACTCGGCGATTTTGGTCTGCGCTTCGGCCAACGCGGCTTCGGCGCCGGCCGGCGCAGCTTCAGCCGGGTTGACTTCCGGCTGAGCTGCGTTGGCCTCGGCAGCCTGGCGCGCGGCTTCTTCGGCGGGCGTGGGATTCTGGCTCGTCGGATTCTCTTGCGTGTTTTCCATGTCGCTGAAAGTCGTAAAAAAGTTAAAGCCAAGGGCGGCCGCGTGGTGCTCTGAAAGGCCCGCTTGAGCGTTGCAGAAACGCCACACAAACCACCGCTCATCGCCTACTGAGTTTGGGTCTCAAAGCACGATTTCAAGCGGTCAAAAGGAACTTTTCGCACCGCAACAGTGCGGCAGAAATGCCTCGTTACAACCATTAATCAGATAGAGATTGAGCGGCCTCGTGGACTGACCTAAACTTCAGCTGTCCACCCGGGAAGGCACGTTTACCCTAACCTGGTATATACCACTTCACTTAACTCATCGCGCGTTCGTCCAGCATCATTTCGGGGGAGTACCGTGAAACTGACCTTCGCAATATCCGTGGTCGCCTTGGTGCTCGTAGCGGGAACCACGACCATCTGCATGTCCGGGGCCGTCAACGACAGCACGACCGAATATGGCGGCGTGCACGCGACGATGGAACAACTGTTCAATCCCCACCTGAAAGTTTGTCGATAGTGCGCCGGTCGCGCTTGGTCGGACGCCCGTGCAAAGCGGCGGCCGGCTCGCGATACGTTTTACGCCGCTCCTGCTCCACCTGCCGCTTCACCTTGCTTTCCTCGGTTTCCGCATAAAGCGTCTGCGCCACACTCGCCGGGCCGCGCACGTCGCACACACCCAGTACTTCCACCTGCCATACGATGCGTTCGATCTCGATTTCGACGAGATCGCCGACCCGCACCTCCTTGGCCGGCTTGACTGCAGCACCGCCAATCCTTACGTGAGCTTTGTCAACGGCATCCGCTGCCAGCGAGCGTGTCTTGAAGAAACGCGCTGCCCATAACCACTTGTCGATGCGCAGGCGCGCGCCGGGTTCGGTCGAAATCCTGTAGTTCATCAGCTAGTCTGGCGCCCTATGTACGAAGCGGCGTCGCAAGTTGCGCATCAAGCGCGTTGAAAACGATTCCGTCAACCAGTCTCACGCCGGCACCGTACCTTGCGCGGAGGCCACCTGCACCGGCCAGCCCTGCAGGTTCTGGGCGACGATCTCCCCCAGCGCCGCAATCCACGCCTGCGAGGCGTTCAGGCAAGGAATGCGGTAAAACTCCTTGCCGCCCGCATGGACGAACTCGTCGCGGACTTCCATGCCGATTTCCTCAATAGTTTCCAGGCAATCGGCAGTAAAGCCCGGACAAAACACATCCGCGCGGCGCACCCCCGCCGCGCCCAGCTCCTTGAGCGTCGGCGCGGTATAGGGCTGCAACCACTCAGCCTTGCCGAAACGCGACTGGAACGTGACGCGGCACTCCACCGTTGTCAGCCCGAGCGCCTGCATCAACAGTGCCCCCGTTTGCTGGCACTGGTCGTGATACGGGTCACCGAGATCGAGCGTACGTTTGGGAACGCCATGGAAGCTCAGCACCAGCTTGTCGCCGGCCGCGAAATCCGGGCGTCCATGGGCATGCCAGTACTGGTGTACCTGCGCCGCCAGCGCCGCGATATACGCCGGATGATCGGCATATTGGCGGATGGTGCGGATTTCCAGCTGGTTGCGCATGCGTTTGAGCGCCGAGAATGCAGCGTCGAATGCCGTAGCCGTAGTCGACGACGAGTATTGCGGATACATCGGCACCAGCAGGACGCGCTCGGCACCCGCCAGCTTGAGCTGATTCAGCATGTCCGGGATGCCTGGCATGCCGTAGCGCATGGCGTAGTCGACGATCGCCGTGTAGCCGTTCAACTGCAGCAGATGCCGCAGACCTTCCACCTGCTTCTCCGTGAACACGCGTAACGGCGAGCCTTCCGGTGTCCATACCGCAGCATATTTCTTGGCCGACGAGCGCCCGCGAACCGGCAGGATCAGGAGCCGCAAGATCACCTGCCAGAGGACCGCGGGAATCTCCACGACACGTGGGTCGGACAGAAACTGCGCGAGGTAGCGCCGCACGGCCCGTGGCGTCGGTGCGTCGGGCGTGCCCAGATTGATCAGCAAAACCGCAACACGATGAGATGTGGCGGGTTGCGATGGCCGCTCGAGATCGAAACGCATAGGCAACAGGGCTAGCCGCGTACAGCGGGAAATCGGTTCAGGTGAGAGTCATTATAGCGGGGCGGTCCGCAGCCGATACCTGGCCATTCGGCCGATTGGCAAGCCGCGCGCCGCATCGCATCATTTGCAGCATGCAATTCGGGCTCCTGCCCGACGGAGATGCGGGCAATGGCAAGGCAATGAAACGTGCCGCGGTACCGGGGCGCAGACGCTTATTGTTGGCTGAGCGTCAGCGAGAGCAGGCGCGCGGTGATGTCGACAATCGGAATCACACGGTTGTAGGCCATGCGCGTCGGCCCGATCACGCCGAGCGTACCGACGATCTTGCCGTTCACTTCATACGGCGCGGTCACGACGCTCATTTCCTCGATCGGCACGAGATTCGACTCGCCGCCAATGAAGATTTGCACGCCCTGGGCGTGACTCGATACGTCGAGCAACTGAAGGAGGCTGGTCTTTTGGTCGAATACATCAAACAGCTTGCGCAGCCGCGCCATGTCCGAAGACAGGTCGGCCACTTCGAGCAGATTGCGCTCGCCGGAGATCAGCACGGTCTCGCCGGCGTCAGCTTCATCTGTGCTGGCCTTGACGGCGGCGTGCATCAGCGTGGTCATGTCGCCGCGCAGCTCGTCGATCTCTTCGCGCAGGCGCCGGCGCACTTCGTCGAAGGAAAGGCCGGCAAAGTGCGCATTGATGTAATTGGACGCTTCCACCAGTTGCGACGGCGAAAAATCGCGTTGCGTCGCCATGATGCGGTTCTGTACGTCGCCTTCGGGCGTGACGATGATGAGCAGGATGCGCTTGTCGGACAGGCGCATGAACTCGATCTGCTTGAAGACGTGACTGCGCCTCGGGGTCAGCACCACGCCGGCAAACTGCGACAGGCTGGACAGCACGCTCGCCGCCGCTGCAACGATCTTCTGCGGCTCGCCCGCCTGCAGCGTGGTCTTGACGGTACGGGTGACCGCTTCCTCGTCCGCCGCGGACTCGACTGTGAGCATCGTGTCGACAAACAGACGATAGCCGCGCGGCGTTGGAATGCGGCCCGCCGAGGTGTGCGGGCTGATGACAAGCCCCGCCTCTTCCAGATCGGACATCACGTTGCGGATCGTCGCCGGGCTCAGCTCCAGACCGGAGTAGCGGGACAACGTGCGCGAGCCGACCGGTTGACCTTCAGCGATATATCGCTCGATCAACGTTTTGAGGAGGGTTTGTGCGCGGGGATCTAGCATGACGGAAAAGTTTAGCTTAATGACGCGACGACCGCGAGCGCTAACAATAACAGCGTTCACGCCTTCGTTGGCGAGGCATGGGCTGCATGTGCCGGTTTGCCCGCACAACCCCTGGCGCGAACCCGCACCTGCGGGTTCGACGCAACGCATACCATCCCGCTGTCACGAGGAGTTCATCATTCTGCCGATAATCCTGCGCAGGCCGGCCGGCACGGGCCTGCAGCCCGACAGGCGCGCCCGCGTGGCGCCGGCCACCCATGTGGCCGCGGACGGTTCTTTTCAGCCCTCACCTATGGTGTAATGCCGGCATGCAAGTTACCAGTCAGTTCAAGACCGTCGCGCTCGTCGGGCGCAACAACACGCCAGGCATTGGCGAGCCGCTGACCGCGCTCGCCGCGTGCATCGCCAGGCGCGGCTTCGACGTGGTGTTCGAAGCGGACACCGCTGCGGAGATCGGCATTACCGACTACCCCGCCCTGCGCCCCGCGGAAATCGGCGCCCGCGCCGACGTGGCCGTGGTGCTGGGCGGCGACGGCACGATGCTCGGCATCGGCCGCCAGCTTGCGCCGTACCGCACGCCGCTGATCGGCATCAACCATGGGCGGGTCGGCTTCATCACCGACATCCCGATTTCAGCCATGCAGGAACTCGTGCCGCAGATGCTGAGCGGCAATTTCGAGCGCGAGGAACGCATGTTGCTGGAAGCGCGCATCATGCGCGGCGGCAGCCCCATCTACCACGCGCTGGCCTTCAACGACGTGGTGGTCAACCGCAGCGGTTTCTCGGGAATGGCGGAGCTGCACGTGGCCGTGGATGGCCGCTTCATGTACAACCAGCGCTCGGACGGACTGATCGTCGCCACGCCGACTGGATCGACCGCCTACGCGTTGTCGTCAGCCGGGCCAATCCTGCATCCACAGTTGCAAGGCATCGTGCTGGTGCCGATTGCGCCGCACGCATTGTCGAATCGCCCCATCGTGCTGCCGGACGACTCAAAGGTCAGCATCCAGATCGTCTCCGGCCGCGACGTCAACGTCAACTTCGACATGCAGTCGTTTACCGCGCTCGAACACAACGACAAGATCGAAGTGCGCCGCTCACGCCATACCGTGCCGCTCCTGCACCCGGTCGGCTACAGCCATTACGCGACGTTGCGCAAGAAGCTGCACTGGAATGAATACCCGTCGCACGAAGACGACATCAAGCCCTGAACCGATCCCGAATCCTGAATCCTGAACGAACACTGCGCCGATCCTGAGCTAACCCTGAGCACCTGGCCGCAGCCGGTAACCCAAGCTACCAGACGACCTCCATGCTTCGCCACCTCTCGATACGCGACTTCGTCATCGTCGCCGCGCTCGACCTTGAATTCGACAGCGGCTTCACGGTTTTCTCGGGCGAAACAGGCGCCGGCAAATCGATCCTGATCGACGCCCTGGCACTCGCGCTTGGCGCCCGCGCCGATGCAAGCGTCGTGCGCACCGGCGAGGCCCGCGCGGATATCACCGCGGAATTCGAAACGCACGCTCAGGTGGATCAGTGGCTCGACGAGCAGGCGTTAGGCTCGGCGAGCGGCACGAATAGTACGCACGGTGCAAACGGCGCCGGTTCGCACGACGAGACCGTCATGCTGCGGCGTGTGGTGGATGCGAACGGCCGCTCGCGTGCCTTCATCAACGGCACTGCGGCGACGCTCGCGCAACTGCGCGAGGTCGGCGAAATGCTGGTCGACATTCACGGACAGCACGCCCACCAGTTACTGATGCGCCCGGATGCGCAGCGTGAGCTATTCGATACGCACGCAGGATTGGTCGACAAGGCTGCCGCGGTGAGCCGCGCCTGGCGCGCCTGGCGCGACCGGGCGCAAGCGGTCGAAACAGCCAAAACGCGCGATCGCGAACTGCAACTCGAACGAGAGCGGCTCGCGTGGCAACTGGCCGAACTCGACAAGCTCGCCCCGCAGCCGGGTGAATGGGAAGAGGTCAACGCAGAACACAACCGTCTGTCGCATTCGGCCAACCTGATCGAAGGCGTGCAGGGAGCGCTCAACGCCCTCTCCGAGTCGGACGAGGCGATGATCACGCATCTGGCATCGATCGTCTCGAAGCTGCGCGACCTGGCGGAAATCGATCCAGCGTTAAACGATGCGCTCGCTGCGCTCGAGCCTGCTGAAATCCAGTTGCAGGAAGCTGCCTATTCGCTGAGCCACTACGCGCAAAGGCTCGAACTGGACCCCGACCGGCTCGCCCAGATCGAAAGACGTGTCGACGCCTTGCATTCGGCCGCGCGCAAATTCCGTCTGCAGCCGCAGACGCTGCCGGAGGAACACGCCGCGCGTCGCGCGCAACTGGCCGCACTGGACGCCGCCGCGGATCTGGACAGCCTGCACGCTGCCGAGGCCAAAGCAAAGGAAGCCTATCTGGCCGATGCCAAACAGCTGTCCAAAGCACGTGCCAAGGCCGCCAAGGCGCTCGGCTCGGCGGTCACCACGGGCATGCAGGAACTGTCGATGAAAGGCGGCAGTTTCGAGGTCGCACTCGTCGCGCTGCCGGAAGGCGGAGCGCATGGCCTCGAACAGGTGGAATTCCGCGTTGCCGGGCACGCCGGCGTGCCGCTCCGGCCGCTCGCCAAGGTCGCTTCAGGCGGCGAGCTGGCGCGGATCAGCCTCGCGCTCGCTGTGATCGCGAGCGCCGCCAGCCCGACCCCCACCCTGATCTTCGACGAAGTGGATACCGGTATTGGCGGTGGCGTCGCCGAAGTAGTCGGGCGTCTGCTGCATCAACTCGGTCGCGCTCGCCAGGTGCTGTGCGTCACGCACTTGCCGCAAGTGGCAGCGCGCGGCGACCATCATTTCCAGGTGGCCAAGGCATCGGACAAGAAAGGCGGTACGGTCAGCAGCGTCACGTCGCTGGACAAGGCCAGCCGGATCGAGGAAGTGGCACGCATGCTCGGCGGCCTGGAGATCACCGCCACCACCCGCAAGCACGCGAAGGAAATGCTCGCGGCGTAGACGGCAGTTACGACAGCGCCCCCCGCCCTCGCCTCACCCAAACACCCGCTTCCACAACGCCAGCACAGCCGCGCGCTCCGCCTCGACGGTCTCCGGCTCGACGCGCGCCTTCTCCATCCCGTCGAGCCTCAACCTGTGCTGCAGCTTGCGATACGTGCGATAAGCCGCGCCAACCGTCTCGGCCTCTTCCTCGCTCATCATCCCAAAGCGCGACACCTCACGCAGCAACGCGATATTGCCCGTATTGCGGATCAGCTCGGGGTCACGCGCGGCGTGCAGCAGCACCCAATACTGAACGGTGAATTCGATATCCACCATCCCGCCGCGATCGTGCTTCAGATCGAACAGCTCGGTACGGTTTGGATGGCCGGCTTCGACGCGTTCGCGCATCTCGACAATCTCTTTGGCGAGCGGCCCGGCCTCACGCGGCGTGGTCAGTACCTGCTCGCGGATCGCTTCGAACCTCGCGCCAATCTCGGCATCGCCCGCGCAGTAGCGTGCCCGCGACAACGCCTGGTGTTCCCACACCCACGCCGTATTGGCCGCATCGCCCTCGCGTAACTGGTAGCGCCTGAACGCATCCAGATCGGTGACGAGCAGTCCCGATTCGCCGTTCGGCCGCAGCCGCAGGTCCACGTCGAACAGCGTGCCCGCACCGGTCGCCATGGTCAGCCACGTGATCAGACGCCGCGTATAGGTGGAATAGACGTCGGCGGCCGCATCGTCGGGGTCGTCGTAGAGAAAGATCAGGTCGAGGTCCGACGCGTAGCCCAGTTCCTTACCGCCCAGTTTCCCGTACGCGATGATGGCAAAACGCGGCACCTCGCGATGACGTTTGGCCAGTTGCTTCCAGACTGCCTCGAGCGTCACGTCGAGCACGGCATCGGCCAGTTCGGAGAGCCGGTCGCTCACGTGTTCCACGCTCAGCTTGCCGGCCAGATCGATCAGCAGGATGCGGAACACTTCAGCCTGGTGCGCATGGCGCAGCAAATCCATCTGTTGTTCGACGCCGTCCGCCGCGGCAAGGCGCAAGCGCAGCGTGCGCTTGAACTCGGCCCAGTCGAACGGGCTCGCAATCGCTTCGTCATCGAGCAGTTCGTCGAGCAGTTGCGGATGGCGGATCAGATAACCGGCCGCCCAATGCGAGGCGCCCAGCACCGACAGTACGCGGTGCAACGCCTGCGGATATTCGGTCAACAGCGCCAGATACGCGCCGCGCCGGCTAACGGCCTCGAGCAGGTCGAAGAAGCGCGCCACCGTGTCGCCACGCCGCGCGGGCGGCTCCAGCGTGCGCGCGGCTTCAAGCGCTCGCTGCGCGACAATATCGAAGCGCTGCCGGCTACGCTCCGCAAGCCCCGCGTAGCGCGACGAATTCCACACGGCGCGCAGGCGCGCGAGCAGCTCGGCGGGCTCGGGAATTCCCAGTTCGGCGATGCGCGCCTGCAACGCAGCTTCCGCACTATCGTCGGCCAGCGCGCTACTCCAGACCCACACCGCGGCACCGTCTTCCGGCGCACCGCAACCGTCGCGGCCGTTCACCTTGTCGGCGAAAATCTGGTCGAACTGCTGCTCGACCATCTCGCGATGCGCGTCGAGCTTCGCCATCAGCGCCGCGTAATCGTCGAAACCCATCGCACGGGCCAGCGCCGCGCGCTCTTCCGGATCCACCGGCATCGCATGCGTTTGCGCGTCATTGCGATACTGCAGCCGGTGCTCGAGTTCGCGCAGGAACCGATATGCCTGCGAGAGCCCCACACACACGACCGGCGCGATCAGACCATGCGTTGCGGCGTGGCGCAGCACGGCGAGCGTCGGCCGCACGCGCAGGCCCGCGTCCTGGCCGCCGCGAATCAACTGGAACACCTGGGCGCTAAATTCAATCTCGCGGATGCCGCCACGGCCAAGCTTGATGTCGTCGGCCTTGTCCGGCCGCATCGAGGCACGGCGCTGCGCCTCCTGGCGAATCTGCAGATGCAGCGCGCGAATCGCGCTGATCACGCCGAAGTCCAGATAGCGGCGATAGATAAACGGTGTGCAGATCGCATCGAGCTGCTTCTGCATGCGGCGTGCAGCGTCACTGCTGCCTTCGGACACAAGCCGCCCCTTGATCCAGGCGTAGCGCTCCCACTCGCGGCCCTGCACGTAAAAATACTCTTCGAGCATGCCAAGACTACACACCAGCGGTCCCGAATCGCCGTTCGGCCGCAGCCGCATATCGACGCGAAATACATAACCGTCGGCGGTCACTTCGGCTAGCGCGGCGATCAGGCGTTTGCCGAGACGCGTGAAAAAGTCCTGTGTGGCAATCGGCGGACGCTGACCGCCGGCGGTCTCGCCGTCTTCTTCGTAAATGAAGATCAGGTCGATGTCAGACGATACGTTCAGCTCGCGTCCACCCAGCTTGCCCATGCCGACCACGCCGAGCGCAAGACGCTCGCCCTCGGGGCCGCGCGGCTCGCCGTAGAGCATTTCGAGATCGGCGGAGAGCACCGCCATCGCCCGCTGGATGGTCGTTTCGGCCAGATCGGTCATGGCTCCGGTGACTTCCGCAACATCGGCGCGCCCAGCCAGATCTCGCTCCATCACCGCGCAAAACACCTCGGTGCGTAACTGACGAAGCGCGCATTTGAGACCCTCTTCGGTCAACGAACCATCGGCGGAACTCGCCAACGCCGCGCACAGATCGTCGAAGCGGGCTTCGATCCGTTCGCGCGTGACGGGTTCTGCAGCCAAGGTCGCAATGCGTTCGGCCAGTTCGGGACGAGCCGCCAGCGCGCGCGCTGCGTAATGTGAATAGCTGGAACTCAGGAGTGTGGCTTGGGTCATCAAGGGTGTGGATCGTTCGTTGCTGTATCCATCTCATCACGGAGCCAGGCGCCGCGTCGCACAGGTCGCGAGACGGCATGGGCACAGGCTTTGAAGGATATTCGTCGCGACTGGCCCGTGTGTTACATTTCGTCGTCAGATCGCAAAACTACCATACGCCCATCCCCGCCGCAGCATGTCCGAGCGAAACGAATCCGCCGCGCAACAGGAAGCCGGACAAGTCAGGTCAGTGAGCGGCGACCACCACGTGGTGCTGCGCCACACCCTGAGAGTGCTGCTGGGGATCGCGCTCGTCGTTTATTTCATTGCAGCGGCTCTGTTCATGGGTCTGCGTTACGGCTTGCTGCCGTACGTCGATTCTTTCCGGCCGCGCATCGAAACCCTCGTCTCCGAGAAGATCCACGCGCAACTCACTATCGGCAAACTGGCGCCGCACTGGACCGGTTTCCAGCCCGGCATCGACGTCACCAACCTGATGATCCGGGACCGCGAAGGCAAGGTCGGGCTAAACATCCCGCATGCCACCGCCACGGTCTCGTGGAGTTCGCTGTGGCAATTCAAGCCGATCCTCTCGAGCCTGATCGTCAATCAGCCTGACGTGCTGATCGAGCGCGGCAGCGACGGCTCGCTCTCGGTCGCCGGCGTCGTGGCGCCGAGCACCCATACCGGCAATGACACCTTCAGCTCGTGGCTACTGCGCCAGCAGGCCATTGTGCTGCGCGGCGGCACGCTAAGGTGGCACGACGCGCGCCACGATGCACCTGAACTTGCGCTGCAGAACATTCGTCTGGCCATTCTCAACGACGGCTATAACCACCACCTCGCGCTGCAGGCGCCGCCGGACGGCCGGGTCCTGCATGGCCCGCTCGATTTCCGCGTGTACTTCAAACATGCGCCTTTGTCGGCTATCGGCAAGCCGATCAACTGGACCGGCCAGGCTTACGTGTCGACCGGCCCGGTCGATCTGCCCGCGCTAGCCCACTACATGGATTTCCCAATCGAGACGTTCGCGGGCCGGATCGACAACGCTATCTGGATCGACTTCGCCCAAGGCCGGACGACCTCGGCGAGCGGCGAGCTGAGCGGCTCCGATATCTCGTTGCGCGTGCGGCCGACCCAGCCGCGCCTGGACGTGCCGGTCGCGAGCTTTTCCTGGAAAGTCGAGACGGGACCGGACGACTACACGCTGCAACTGAACCACCTGCACGCGGAACTCGGCCAGCCGCCGCTCGAGGACGGCACGCCGCTCACCCGCACGCTGGCCCTCACCACTTTAAGCGGCCACTACCGCCGCGCATCGGTACAGCACGGCCAGTTGTTTAGCGTGACCGGCGACCGTGTCGATCTCGGCATACTCGCCGAATTCAGTCGCGCGCTCCCGCTCTCGGGACATCTGTTGAATGAACTGGTGCGCTTCGACCCTCGCGGCCTGGTGGCGAACTACCTGATCGAGGTCGAACGGGCCAGGCCCGAATCCGGCGAGGCGGCCAGCGAACGTAATGCAGGGGGCGCCGAACCGATCGTGCGCTACCGCTTCAAGGCGGACCTGCAGGGCATCAGCGTCGCGGCCCAGGAGCCGCCGCCAGGGCTCACCCCGTTGGGTCACCCGCGGGCCGGCTTGCCTGGCGTGGAAAATCTGTGGGGTAGCGTCGACGCCGACGAAAATCATGGCGCCATGAGCATCGACACCAACAACGTGGCCCTTACGCTGCCTGGTGTTTTCGATAACCCGCGCCTCAGATTCGACCGCCTGAAGGGTCGCGGCAGCTGGACGGTCAAGCCGGCGGCGCCAGGTGAAGCCCACAAGGCGTTTGCCATTACCGTCCCGGAACTGAGCGTCGCCAATGCGGATGCGGTCGCTTCGGCGACCGCGAACTACAGCAATCCCGGCCACGGTCGCGGCTCACTCGACCTGACGGCGAAGTTCGAGCACGCCCAGGTCACGCGGATCGTCCGCTACCTCCCCACCAGCATCCCCGAGAAGCTGCGCACCTACCTGGGTCACGGGCTGCAAGCCGGCATCTCGCGCGGCGGGGTGATCGAGATACACGGCGATCTCACCAAATTCCCCTACTCGCGCGACCCAACTGCCGGCGTGTTCCAGATCGTGGCGCCGTTCAAGGGCGGCAAGTTCGACCCGTCACCTTTCCCGCCGCGCATGATGAAAGACGGCGTGACGCCGAATGTGTGGCCGCCGCTGGATGGTATCGACGGCACGTTCTCGCTGAAAGAGAACGTGCTGCGCTTCGACGTCGATCGCGCGCACTACAAGCGCGTCGCGCTCGGCAAGGTCAGCGGCAAGATCGACGATCTGGGCACCAAGGCATCGAGCCTGGTCATCAACGGCGATGGACACGGGCCGCTCGCCGACATGCTCGACTACGTCAACGCGAGTTCGCTCGGCAGTCTCTCGAAGCATGTCGGCGAAAAGGTGCAGGCCGAAGGGCCCGCATCGCTGGCACTGAAGCTGACAGTGCCGCGTACGCCGAAACCGCACATCGCCGTCGAGGGTGCGATCGGCTTCCAGAACAACCGTCTCAGCACCGACAACGTGCCGCCGCTGTCGCAACTGACCGGCAAGGTTCATTTCACCGAACACACCGCCCAGCTCGATCACTTGAGCGGCCAGTTCATGGGCGGTGACGTGCACGCCAACGGCGGTGTGCAGAACAACGGCACTTACGCGCTTGATCTGAACGGCCACATTGCCGTCGACGCAGCACGCGGTCTGAATCTGCACGGACCAGCCGCCCAGGTGCTCACGCGCATGAACGGCAGCGCGCCCTACGAGGTAAACGTAACGGGAGCCAAAGGGCATCTGCCTAATGTCACGGCCAACTCCGACCTGACCAGCCTCGCGCTCGACTTCCCCGCGCCGTTCAACAAGCCGCTCGGCCAACCGATGCCGCTGCATTTCACCTTCAAGCCCGCCGCCTCGGAAAGCGACGCCGGCCTGCAACGCGCCGACCTCAAGTTCGGCCCGATAGCCGCCACCTACCTGCTGCGCCACACGCCGGGCAAGCCGCCGGAGGTGGTGGTCGGCGCAGTCGGTGTCAACAAGCCGGCTGAACTGCCGAGCGAAGGCGTGATCGCCGCGGTCGACATCGACGCGTTTGACGCGGATCAATGGCGCGCCCTGGTGACCCAGATGCGCAGCAAGGAAACGCCCCCGCCGCCCGGCACCCCGGCGAGCGCCCCCAACCCGACGCTTACGCAGTTCCTGCCCAACCGCTTTGCCGTGCATATCGGCACGTTGACGCTGCTCAAGCGCCACTGGGAAAGCGTGATCGTCGGCGCATCGCGGGACAACGGCAACTGGCAGGCCAACATCGCCTCGAATCAGGTTTCCGGCCACGTGGCCTGGCTGCCCGGCCCCGTCAAAGGTTCGCCGGGGACGCTGCAGGCCCGTCTCGCCCGCCTGGTGATTCCGTCTGCCACCGAAAACGATCTGCTCGGCCAGGCGATCTCGGCCCCGGCGCAGAACATGCCGACGATCGATCTGGTGGTGAACGAACTGATCGTGCGCGACCACAACATCGGCAGTCTCGAAGTCGACGCGCATAACTTCCAGGAAGACGGCGTGCCGGTCTGGCAGCTGGACAAGCTCGACATCACCAACCCGGCTGCCACGCTGACCGCCACCGCCAACTGGCGCACCTCGACGCAGCTCGGCGCCAATGCCGACGAAGACACGCCAAAGCGCACCGTGTTCGACTTCAAGCTCGATATCAAGGATGCCGGCGCGTTGCTCCAGCAGTTCGGCCAACCGCGCACGCTCAAGGGCGGCAGCGGCACGCTGTCGGGCAAGGTCGTCTGGCGTGGCGGCCCGACCCGCATCGACTATCCGACGCTGAACGGCAACCTGGCCGTCGACATGCGCCATGGCCAGATTCTCAAGGTCGATCCGGGCGTCGCCAAGCTGCTGGGCGTGCTGAGCCTGCAAAGCCTTGCGCGCTTTGCGACGCTCAATTTCAAGGACGTGATCGGCGAAGGTCTGCCGTTTGAAAGCGTGACCGGAACCGGACAGATCAGCGACGGCATCGGCCGCACCGACAACTTCAGGATGGTGACCGCGCCGGCCCGCGCCGAGATGGCGGGCTCGGTGGATCTCGCGCAGGAGACCCAGGACCTGCACGTGCACATTGTGCCGACCGTCAGCGCGGGCGCTGGCGTGGTGGCGGCCACGGTGATCAATCCGCTGTTCGGCCTCGCTGCGCTGGTGGCGGACCTCGCGCTGTCGAAGTCGATTTCGAAGGCGTTCGCAATGGACTACGCCATCACCGGTTCGTGGTCAAAACCCCACGTCGAGCGGGTGCGCGGCGATCGCGGTAAGATGGACCTGCCGGCTTCGACCGTGGAAGCGCAGTGAGTCCCGCAGCGAGCCCGTATCGCCGGGTTCAGCGGTCCCGCGGTGGCGAAGCGGCGGCGGTACAGCCTTGATCGACGTATGCAGCGCCTGCGGTCGGCGTTGCCCAGCCGGGAGTCTTCGAAACGCTCATGAGCGAACAACACGCCAATCCCCCCTCCCTTAGCCCGTCCTTCCGCGTCGCCGCATTGCAGATGGTGAGCACGCCGGATCGCGACCGCAATCTCGCCGAAGCCGAACGCCTCATTGCCGAGGCCGCTGCCGACGGCGCGCAACTGGTCCTGCTGCCCGAATACTTCTGTTTCATGGGTTTTAAGGATACCGACAAGCTCAGCGTACGCGAACCCTACGGCGACGGCCCGATCCAGCGCTTTCTTTCCGACGCGGCGCGCCGCCACGGCGTCTGGGTAATAGGCGGCACATTGCCGATCACGGCGCCCGAAGCGAACCGCGTCCTGAACACCACGCTGGTGTTCAACCCAAAGGGCGAGGAAGTCACCCGCTACGACAAGATTCACCTGTTCAACTTCGAAAAAGGTGAAGAATCGTTCGACGAAGCGCGCACCATCCGCCCGGGCTCCGAGGTCCGCACCTTCGAGGCGCCGTTCGGAAGAGTCGGCCTGTCGGTCTGCTACGATTTGCGTTTCCCGGAGTTGTACCGCCGGCTGGGCGATTGCGCGCTGATCGTGGTGCCGTCCGCTTTCACCTACACGACCGGCCGTGCGCACTGGGAAATGCTGCTGCGCGCCCGCGCCGTCGAGAACCAGTGTTACGTGCTCGCCGCGGCGCAAGGCGGCAAGCACGAGAACGGCCGCCGCACATGGGGACACAGCATGCTGATCGACCCGTGGGGCGAGATCGTCGCGGTACGCGAGGAAGGTGCCGGCGTGGTGGCCGGCAATCTCGAACGGGCACGCATCGACGAAGTCCGGCAGAGCCTGCCGGCCTGGCGTCACCGCGTACTGACGAGTTAAAGCTGCACCAGACATTGAAAGTCCGACGCCGCCCACCCATGTATGTGATGCGCGTGCGCCAACCGAACCCCTTTGTATCGAGCAGAAGACACTTCGCATGAACATCATCGAACCCGGTATCCGTAATCTCGCCACTGCCAAGGACGTGCTCCTCACGCCCTACGGCCTCGACGAAGCTCTGCTGTCACGCACGCTCGCCGAAATCTTCACGCACCGCATCGACTACGCGGACCTGTATTTCCAGGCCACCCGTAGCGAAGCCTGGAGCCTTGAAGAAGGTATCGTGAAATCTGGCAGCTTCAGCATCGATCAAGGGGTGGGCGTACGCGCCGTCTCGGGCGACCGGACCGCGTTTGCCTACTCGGACGATCTGTCGCCCGAGGCCATTCGCCAGGCTGCGCTCGCCACCCGCTCGATCGCCAAGGCCGGCGGCGGCAAGCAGAAGATCAAGGTTGCCCCTTCGCTGACCGGCATTGCCGGACGCGACCTGTATCTGCCGTCCGATCCGCTGCATTCGCTCGACGCGACCGCCAAGGTCAAGCTGCTCGAACGCGTCGAACAGATGGCGCGCAGCCGCGATCCGCGTATCACCCAGGTGATGGCGGGTCTGGCCGGCGAATACGACGTGGTGCTGGTGGCGCGCAGCGACGGCGCGCTCGCCGCGGACATCCGGCCGCTGGTGCGTGTCTCCGTCACGGTGATCGCTGAGCAGAACGGCCGCCGCGAGATCGGCAGCGGCGGCGGCGGTGGCCGCTTCGATTACGGCTATTTCACGGACGCGGTGTTGTCAAAGTACGTCGATGACGCGGTGCACGCTGCGCTGGTCAACCTCGACGCCCGCCCGGCCCCGGCCGGCGCGATGACCGTCGTGCTAGGCCCGGGCTGGCCCGGCGTGCTGCTGCACGAAGCAATCGGCCACGGTCTCGAAGGCGACTTCAACCGCAAGGGATCGTCGGCGTTTGCTGGACGCATCGGCGAGCGCGTCGCGGCCAAGGGCGTCACGGTGGTCGACGACGGCACGCTGCCGAATCGCCGCGGCTCGCTCAATATCGACGATGAAGGCAATCCGACCCAGTGCACCACGCTGATCGAGGACGGCATCCTGAAGGGCTATATCCAGGACACGCTGAACGCCCGCCTCATGAAGATGCCGGTAACGGGCAACGCGCGCCGCGAGTCGTACGCAGCCCTGCCGATGCCGCGCATGACGAACACCTACATGCTGAACGGCGACAAGGATCCGCAGGAAATCATTGCCTCGGTGAAAAACGGCCTGTACGCGGTGAATTTCGGCGGCGGTCAGGTCGACATCACCAACGGCAAGTTCGTATTCTCGGCGTCCGAGGCCTACATGATCGAAGACGGCAAGGTGACGTATCCAGTGAAGGGCGCGACGCTGATCGGCAGCGGCCCGGAATCGCTCAAGTTCGTCAGCATGATCGGCAACGATATGGCGCTGGATTCCGGTGTCGGCGTATGTGGCAAGGAAGGTCAAAGCGTGCCGGTGGGCGTTGGCCAACCGACCCTGCGCATCGAGAAGATGACGGTGGGCGGCACGGCCTGATCGTCAAAAACGCATACTTCGTGCAAATTTTTCACGAAGTATGCGGATAATCCGCATTTTTGGCGCCCACCGGTTGTCAATCGAGACTACCCGGGTTATAAAGTCATCCACCCTTTTTGACGCACGACCTTACTTCGCCATGTCCGCCAAGTTTTATTTTTACTTTTTCTGGCATCTCAGACCGCTGGCGGATCGAGAGGGGTGTTAGTGCACGTAAGGCACCCGAAATTCCCGAAAAACCGCCAGCGAGTCTGGCGGTTTTTTTTCGCCCCAAGCGAACACAACACGCACGCTACGAATTGAATCCTGGAGAACCACCATGCCCCCGCACAACACTGACGATGTCCGAATTCGAGAATTGAAAGAACTCACACCGCCCGCCCATCTGATCCGCGAATTCGCCTGCGAAGAGTCGGTGTCCGAGCTGATCTACCATTCGCGCCAGTCGATGCACCGCATCCTGCACGGCATGGAAGACCGCCTGATCGTCATCATCGGACCGTGCTCGATCCACGACACCAAGGCCGCGCTCGAATACGCGGGACGTCTGGTCGAACAGCGCAAGCGCTTCGCGGGCGAGCTCGAGATCGTGATGCGCGTGTACTTCGAAAAGCCGCGCACAACGGTGGGCTGGAAGGGTCTCATCAACGACCCGCATATGGACAACAGCTTCAAGATCAACGACGGCCTGCGCACCGCGCGCGAACTGCTGCTGCGCATCAACGAACTCGGCCTGCCGGCCGGCACCGAATACCTCGACATGATCAGCCCGCAATACATCGCCGATCTGATCTCGTGGGGTGCAATCGGCGCGCGCACGACCGAGTCGCAGGTGCATCGCGAACTGGCCTCCGGCCTGTCGTGCCCGGTGGGCTTCAAGAACGGCACCGACGGCAACGTGAAGATCGCCGTCGACGCCATCAAGGCCGCGTCGCAGCCGCATCATTTCCTGTCGGTGACGAAGGGCGGTCACTCCGCGATCGTCTCGACGGCCGGCAATGAGGACTGCCACATCATTCTGCGTGGCGGCAAGACGCCGAATTACGATGCCGACAGCGTGAACGGCGCCTGCGCCGATATCGGCAAGGCTGGCCTCGCGGCGCGTCTGATGATCGACGCAAGCCACGCCAATAGCTCGAAGAAGCACGAGAACCAGATTCCGGTGTGTGCGGACATTGGCCGCCAGATCGCCGGCGGCGACGAGCGCATCATCGGCGTGATGGTGGAATCGCATCTGGTGGCTGGCCGCCAGGACCTGAAAGAAGGCTGCGAACTAACCTACGGCCAGAGCGTGACCGACGCCTGCATCGGTTGGGACGAAAGTCTCGGCGTGCTGGAAGGCCTGGCCGAAGCGGTCAAGCAGCGCCGCGTCGCTCGCGGCAGCGGGAATTAAGGGGAGATCGACCGCATGCTCGCCTGCGCGCATTAGCACGGTCGCAAGCGCGATCGTCCACCTGCCAAAACGGCCCACCGGCGTACGTCGGTGGGCCGTTTGCCTTTGCACTGGCCATCCGGCTGAATGTTCGTTTATGTCACGTCCTTGTACTGTCACTACCCATGGTGGAAGCAGATGCATCTTGCTGCTTCTGGGGGATTGGTATACAATTTTATACATTAAGGACGTGCATGCAGTGGGACAAAGAAATTTCCTGGATGGGTTCCAGCTTTGACGATTTATTGGCCTTTCCGGACGAGGCACGCCGGAAGGCCGGTTTCCAACTCAGTAAAGTTCAGGCCGGCCTCGACCCTGACGACTGGAAACCGTTTGCTATCGTCGGCTCCGGTACGCGTGAAATCCGTATCAGTGAAGCGAACGGTATTTACCGTGTGATGTACGTGACGAAGTTCGTGGAAGCCATTTATGTGCTGCACTGCTTCCAGAAACAGAGCGAGGTCACGAGCCGGCACGACCGGGGTATTGCTGAGGCGCGCTATCGCGCAGTGATCAACGAGACAAGGACATATCAATGACCATCGACACCAAAATCCGTCATGTGACGAAACCGGGTGCGAACCTGTTCCTCGAGCTGGGTTTCCCCGCTGAGGAAGCCGCACAGCTGCACGCCGTATCGCAAAAGGAAATCAACGACACGCGGCTCCTCAAGGAACAGTTGATGACCGAACTGTCTACATGGATCGACGAACACCATCTGAAGCAGGCCGATGCCGCCGAGATCCTGAAGGTATCGCGCCCGCGCGTGTCGGACGTGGTCAACAAGAAGACCACCAAATTCACCATCGATACGCTGGTCGAAATGATGAGCCGGATCGGCAAGCCGGTCACGCTGGAGATCGGCTAAGGCGCTTCGCACCTGCCGTCGTCGCGCACCTCGAGTCTTTATCGCTGCACCCGGGCGGCTTACTTCGCGCCGCGCTGGTGCTGCCAGAGGACGTCGCTGCCGCCATCCACGCGATTCAACACGCGCGCCAGCACAAACAGCAGATCGGACAGGCGGTTCACGTATTGACGAGGCGCGGCATTAATTGCCTCGCTCTGGCCAAGCGCCACGATGGCGCGTTCGGCCCGGCGGCACACCGTCCGGCACACATGCGCAAGCGCCGCTGAACGCGAGCCGCCAGGCAAGATGAATTCCTTCAGCGGCGGTAACGTCGCGTTGTAGTCATCAAGCCAGCCGTCGAGCTGGGCAAGATGCTTGTCCGTGATTATCGTGTGGCCCGGAATGCAAAGTTCGCCGCCCAGATCGAACAGGTCGTGCTGGATGGCGGTCAGCGCCAGGCGCACGTTCTCAGGCAGGTTTTCGCACAGCAACACGCCGAGATTCGAGTTCAGTTCATCCACTTCGCCAATGGCTGTGATCCGCGCCTCGTCCTTGCGGACACGGCGGCCGTCGCCGAGACCCGTGGTGCCGTCGTCGCCCGTCCGGGTGGCAATCTTGCTCAAACGGTGACCCATGATATGTGCCGTCCTTTCAGTGTGGGATGCATCCGCGTGGCTGCCTGCCCGATGCCGATCCCGATATCGCGGCCATTATAGGTTCGGCCAGCCGGCGAGGTGCCGCGGTTCGGCGTAAAGCCCGGTGTTCGGCGTAAAATGAATCAGAAGCTACAGACGCCAAGCCCGTCTTCAGGAGACCCTTGTGAATCATCCCGCGCCGCCGGCACCCTTGCGCCGCCCCTTCCCCGCCGAACTCCTCACTTCGCTCAAATCCGCCTTTGGCGAGCGCGTTTCGATCGCCGAAGCCGTGCGCGCCCATCACGGCCGCGACGAATCGCCGTTCGATCCGCAATTGCCTGACGCCGTGGTTTTCGCGCGCAATACGGAAGAGGTGCAGGCCATTGTCAGATTATGCGGGCAGCACGACGTGCCGATCATTCCTTACGGCAACGGTTCGTCGCTGGAAGGGCATCTGCTGGCGGTACAGGGCGGCGTGTCGATCGATCTGTCGGAGATGAACCAGGTCCTGTCGATCAACGCGGAAGACCTTACCGTCACCGTCGAACCGGGCATCTCACGCAAGCAGCTCAACGAAGCGCTTCGCGACACGGGCCTGTTTTTCCCGATCGATCCCGGCGCGGATGCCAGTATCGGCGGTATGTCGGCAACGCGCGCCTCGGGTACGAACGCCGTGCGCTACGGCACGATGCGCGAGAACGTGCTCGGCCTCACCGTGGTGCTGGCTGACGGCCGCGTCATCAAGACCGGTACACGGGCACGGAAGTCGTCGGCGGGGTATGACCTGACGCGCCTTTTTGTGGGCTCGGAGGGCACGCTCGGCGTCATTACCGAAATCACCTTGCGGCTTTATCCGCAACCGGAAGCCGTCTCGGCGGCGGTGTGCACGTTTCCTTCGATGGGCGACGCCGTGCGTGCCGTCATCGAGACCATCCAGATGGGTGTGCCGATTGCACGCGTGGAATTCGTGGATTCGCTCGCCATCCGTTCGATCAACCGCCATTCGAATCTCACGCTGCGCGAGGCGCCCACGCTCTTCTTCGAATTCCACGGCACCGAATCCGGCGTGAAGGAACAGGCGGAAACGGTGCAGGAAATCACCGCGCAAAACGCCGGTGAAGGCTTCGAATGGGCCACCCGGCCGGAAGACCGCAGCCGTCTCTGGAACGCCCGGCACAACGCCTACTTCGCAATGTTGCAACTGAAGCCCGGCTGCCGCGCGGTCACCACTGACGTTTGCGTGCCAATCTCGCGGCTCGCGGAATGCGTGGTCGAAACGGAGCAGGACCTGTTGGCCTCGCCGCTACCCTGCCCGATCGTCGGCCATGTGGGCGACGGCAATTTCCACGTCGCGATCCTGATCGATCCGAACAAGCCCGAAGAACTCGCGGAAGCCGAGCGGCTCAACCAGCGCATCGTGCAGCGCGCATTGCGCATGGACGGCACCTGCACGGGCGAACACGGGGTCGGTTTGCACAAGATGGGCTTCCTGCTGGAAGAACACGGTGAGGTCGCCGTCGATACCATGCGTTCGATCAAGCATGCGCTCGACCCGCGTAACCTCATGAATCCCGGCAAGATTTTCGCGTGGGCCGCTTAGGGCATCGATAGATCACCCTATAGGCCGCCCCTGCTGGCACCTGTAATACCTCGCGCGGCAAAGCCGCGCGCCCGGCGCACCGGAGTACGAGGAGAGGAACCATGAATGCACCCGCCGAGCTGTCGGCCGAAGTGCTCGCGCAGCGCCAACGTGAGGTTGTGCAGGCACTGATGGCCGTGCTGCCGACCCATTGTCTGCTGTACCGCGAGGAAGACACCGTCGCCTACGAGTGCGACGGCCTGGCGGCATACCGCCGGCTGCCACTAGCAGTGGCGTTGCCGGAAACCGAATCGCAAGTGCAGCGAATCGTGCAGATCTGCCACCGGCTCGACGTGCCCATCGTCCCGCGCGGCGCGGGCACGGGGCTGTCGGGCGGCGCGATGCCGATCCGTCACGGTGTGGTGGTATCGCTGGCGCGCTTCCGCAAGATCGTGGAAGTAGACTCGTACGCGCGCACCGCGACCGCCCAGCCGGGCGTGCGCAATCTTGCAATCTCCGAGGCAGCCGCGCCCTACGGCCTTTACTACGCACCCGATCCGTCCTCGCAGATCGCCTGCACGATCGGCGGCAACGTCTCGGAAAATTCCGGCGGGGTGCATTGCCTCAAGTACGGCCTCACCGTGCACAACGTGCTGCGCGTGCGGGCCGTTACGATGGAAGGCGAAGTGGTCGAGTTCGGCTCGCTCGCCCCCGATGCGCCGGGGCTCGACCTGCTGGCCGTGATGATCGGCAGCGAAGGCATGTTCGCCATCGTCACCGAAATCACCGTCAAGCTGATCCCCAAGCCGCAGACCGCACAGGTCATCATGGCGAGTTTCGACGACGTGGTGAAAGGCGGAGATGCAGTCGCCGGCATCATTGCAGCGGGCATCATTCCGGCCGGACTGGAAATGATGGACAAACCCGCGACGCGCGCCGTCGAGGAGTTCGTCAAGGCCGGATACGATCTGGACGCTGCGGCGATTCTCCTATGCGAATCGGACGGCACGCCTGAAGAAGTGGCCGACGAAATCGTCCGCATGACGGCGGTGTTGCGCGAACAGGGCGCGACGCGCATCCAGATCTCCCGCTCCGAGCAGGAACGGCTACGCTTCTGGTCCGGACGCAAGAATGCGTTCCCGGCCGCGGGCCGCATCTCGCCCGATTACTACTGCATGGACGGCACCGTGCCGCGCCGCAGTATCGGACCGCTGCTCGCACGCATCGAAGCAATGGAAAAGAAGTATCAGTTGCGTTGCATGAACGTATTCCATGCCGGCGACGGCAACATGCACCCGCTGATCCTGTTCAACGGCAACGATATGGACGAGTGGCACCGGGCCGAAGCGTTCGGCAGCGACATCCTCGAAACCTGCGTCGAACTGGGCGGGACCGTGACGGGTGAGCATGGCGTGGGCATCGAAAAGATCAATTCGATGTGCGTGCAGTTCTCGCCCGAAGAGCGCGATGCGTTCCATGCGGTCAAGCGGGCTTTCGATCCGCCCGGCTTGCTGAACCCTGACAAAGGTATCCCGACGCGGGCACGCTGCGCCGAATACGGCAAGATGCACGTTCGCGGCGGGTTACTGCCGCACCCGGACCTGCCGCGGTTCTAAGGCTTCCGACAGACGGCGGGTGGCATCGGCAAGCGTGGAAGGCGCGGCGAGCGGACACGGAAACGCGTTCCCCGCAGGCCGCCTCGTTCGCCATTCCGGCCCCCGCCTCCGGACAACCCGCTAGGGGTCCGCTCCGGGTTGTCAGTCAGTCCCCGACCGGTACAATCGAGCAAAACACAACGACGCAGGACAACATGGAAGAGGACGACACCGTCGCCGCATGGTCCGAACGTATCCGTTCGGCCACCGCCGAAGGCCGACCGCTACGCATTCGCGGCGGTGGCACCAAGGACTGGTACGGGCAGACGCTGGAGGGAGACATCCTCGACACGCGCGCGCATCGCGGCATCATTTCCTATGATCCGGCCGAACTGGTCATCACGGCGCGTGCCGGCACGCCGTTGCTGGAGATCGAGGCCGCGCTGGCCGACCACGCCCAGATGCTTCCCTTCGAGCCACCCCATTTTGGCCCCAGCGCCACCCTCGGCGGCTGCATTGCGGCCGGAATCGCCGGGCCGCGCCGTCCATCGACAGGCGCGCCGCGCGACTTCGTGCTCGGCGCGGTCATCATGAACGGTCAGGGCCAGGTGCTGCACTTTGGCGGCCAGGTGGTGAAGAACGTGGCCGGCTACGATGTGTCGCGGCTGCTGGCCGGCTCACTCGGCACGCTTGGACTGATCCTCGAGCTGTCGATCAAGGTGCTGCCGCTGCAGCAGGCCGAAGCCACCCTCAAGTTCGACATGAACGGCACCGACGCGGTCCGCAAGCTCAACGAGTGGGGTGGCCGCCCGCTGCCGATCACGGCCAGCGCCTGGCGCCACGGCACGCTCGCCGTGCGCCTCGGCGGCGCCGAAGCGGCGGTCAAATCGGCGCGCTCGGCGCTCGGCGGCGAAGTCGTCGACGCGGTCGAGGCCGAACGTTTCTGGGCTGGTCTGCGTGAGCAAACGGATCCCTTCTTCGCGGCCATCGCGCCGAAGGCAGCGCTCTGGCGCCTCGCGCTGCCATCCATTACAGAGCCGCTGCAACTACCCGGCGCCCAGCTGATGGAATGGGGCGGCGGCCAGCGCTGGTGGATTACCGACACCGACGCGCAAACCGTACGCATCAGCGCCAAACAGGCCGGTGGCCACGCAACGATTTTCCGCACCGGGCAAAACTATGACCGCAGCGCCGGAGTGTTCACACCGCTGCCCGCACCGTTAATGAAAATCCACCGTGGCCTGAAGGCCGCTTTCGACCCAGCCCGCATTTTCAATCGCGGCCGGCTGTACCCCGACTTCTGAGCGCGCGATGCAAACCAACCTCGCCGACTTCATTCGCGACACCGCTGACGGCATCGAAGCAGAATCGATCCTGCGCAAGTGTGTGCATTGCGGTTTCTGCACGGCCACCTGCCCCACCTACCAGTTGCTCGGCGACGAGCTCGACGGCCCACGCGGACGCATCTATCTGATCAAGCAGATGGTCGAAGGCGCGGAGGTGACCCGTAGTACGCAAACGCATCTGGACCGCTGTCTGACCTGCCGCAACTGCGAGACCACTTGTCCGTCGGGCGTGCAGTACGGACGGCTGGTGGAAATCGGCCGCAAGATCACGGAAGAAAAGGTGACGAGGCCCTTCGGTCAACGGATGTTGCGGCGCGTGCTGGCGAGCGTCGTGCCGAATAGCGCACTGTTCACGCCGGCCATGCGGCTCGGCCAGCACGTGCGCGCGTTCCTGCCCAAGAAGCTGCGCGACAAGGTGCCGGCGCGCCAGCGGCCGCTCGAATGGCCGGCGAGGAAGCACGCGCGCAAGATGCTGATGCTCGCAGGATGTGTGCAGCCATCGATGATGCCGAACGTCAACATTGCCACGGCACGCGTGCTGGATGCGCTCGGTGTAGAGACGATCGTGGCCCCGGAAGCCGGCTGCTGTGGCGCGATCCGTCTGCATCTCGGCTACAACGACGAAGCACTCGACGATATCCGCGCCAATATCGACGCCTGGTGGCCGCATGTCGAAGAAGGCGCGGAGGCCATCGTGATGAACGCCTCCGGCTGCGGCGCGACCGTCAAGGAATACGGACATCTGCTGCGCGACGATCCGGCGTATGCCGGGAAAGCACAGCGCATCACGGAAATGACGCGTGATATCTCCGAAGTTCTGCCTGAGTTCGAGGAAGCGCTGGTCGCGGTGACGCGCCGCCGCTCCGTGCATACCGTAGCGTTCCACCCGCCCTGCACACTGCAGCACGGTCAGCAGTTGCGCGGCAAGGTCGAACACCTCCTTACTGCGCTCGGCATCGAAGTGCGCCTGCCGGCCGACAGCCATCTATGCTGCGGCTCGGCCGGCACGTATTCGTTGACGCAGCCTGCGCTGTCGTACGCGCTGCGCGACCAGAAACTGGAAAAGCTGCAGGCTCAGGAGCCACAGGTGATCGTATCGGCCAACGTCGGCTGTATCGCCCATCTGCAAAGCGGCACATCGACGCCGGTGGCGCACTGGATCGAACTGGTCGAGCATATGCTGTACGCGTGACGGGCAAAGTGGGGAGCGCGGGTCCGTATAATCGGGTATATCGTCTCTGCGCAGATTTCTTCTGACGTCTTCTCATGCCCGATCTCGATCACAACCTCGCCGCGGTTCAGCAGCGCATTGCTCTCGCCGCGCAACTCGCCTCACGCGACCCGCGCTCGGTCACCCTGCTCGCGGTTTCGAAAACGTTTCCCGCCGAAGATGTCCGCGCCGCACGTGCGGCCGGACAGCATGCGTTTGGCGAGAACTATGTGCAGGAAGCGTTGACGAAAATCGAAACGCTGGCCGATCTGCGCGCTTCGCTCGAATGGCATTTCATCGGGCCGCTGCAATCGAACAAGACGCGCCCGGTCGCGGAAAATTTCGATTGGGTGCATTCGGTCGATCGCCTGAAAATTGCGCAACGGCTCGCCGAACAACGCCCTGCCCATTTGCCGCCGCTGAACGTATGTCTGCAGGTGAACGTGAGCGGCGAAGCGTCGAAGGCCGGCGTGACACCGGCGGAAGCTGCAGCAACCGCACACGCTATCGCCGCGCTGCCGCAACTGCGCCTGCGCGGTCTGATGTCGATTCCCGAGCCCGCCGAAACCATCGACGCTCAACGGGTACCGCATCGGCAGTTGCGTGAACTCTTCGAGCAGCTACGCGCCGATGGGCTCGAACTGGACACGCTGTCGATGGGCATGTCGAGCGATCTCGAAGCCGCAGTGCTCGAAGGTGCAACGATCGTGCGCGTCGGTACCGCAATTTTCGGCGCGCGCGACTACTCTCACTGAACCATCCCGGAACATCATGAAAATTGCCTTCATCGGCGGCGGCAATATGGCCGCTGCAATCATCGGCGGTCTGATCAGGCACGGCGTCGCGCCGACCGACCTTTACGCGATCGACCCCAACGAAGAAGCGCGCAAGCGCAACGAGCAGCAATTCGGTATTCGCACGGGCGCAGCCGCGGATGCCGCGCTCGCGCCGTTCGACGCGATCGTGCTGGCCGTGAAGCCGCAGGTTCTCAAGGTCGTAGCGGAAGGACTGGCGCCGCATCTGGGCGCGACGCAGGTGGTCATCAGCATCGCTGCCGGGATTCGCACCGCCGATATGTCGAGCTGGCTCAACGGCCATCAACGCATTGTGCGTGTGATGCCCAATACGCCGGCGCTGATCGGCATGGGTGTGGCGGGTCTTTCGGCGACTGGCAGCGTCGACGCTGCGGATCGTGCACTGGCGACTCAAGTGTTAGGCGCCGTGGGCCAGACCGTCTGGTTCGACGATGAAGCGAAGATCGACGCCGTAACCGCCATCTCGGGCAGCGGCCCGGCCTACGTGTTCTACTTCATCGAAGCGCTGCAGGAAGCCGCGCGCCAGCTCGGCATGGACGAAGCGCAAGGCCGCGCGCTGGCTGTTGCGACGTTCACAGGTGCGGCGCAACTGGCGGCTCAGTCAGACGAGCCACCCAGCGTGTTGCGCGAACGGGTGACGTCAAAAGGCGGCACCACTGCAGCGGCGCTCGTTTCGTTTGAGGCAAGTGGGATCAAGGATGCGATTGTGCGCGGCGTGCTGGCGGCCGATGCACGCGCCAAGGAAATGGGCGACGAGTTCGGCAAGCAATAAAGCGGCGTTGCTGCTGGCCGCGCCGACCCGCGCCGGGTTCTTACGAAAACACTGCGGCGCCGCAGGTCCTTCGCGCCGCAGGAAGTCCCCTTCGGCGTGCGTTGGCGCGGCGAAGCGCCAGGTTAAGAGCGCTCAGAACGAGGCCGCGGCGTAGTGCGCGGCAATCCCCGCGAACAGCGCCCCGCCCAGCCAGTTGTTATGGCGGAAGGCGGCAAAGCACGCCATGCGGTCACGGTTGCGAATCAGCGTGTAGTGGTAGACAGCGCAGCCCGCGGCAGCCACCCAGCCGAGCCAGTACAACCAGCCAAAACCGAGCGTGAGACCAATCCGGATATAAATCCCGAGTGTCAGCGCATAGCACAGCATGATCGCGAAAACGTCGTAGCGGCCGAAGGTCAGCGCCGAAGTGCGGATGCCGATCTTGATGTCGTCGTCGCGGTCGACCATCGCGTATTCGGTGTCATACGCCACCGACCAGAACACATTGGCCAGCAGCATCAGCCAGGCAAGCATCGGTACGTGATCCTGCACGGCGGCAAACGCCATCGGAATGCCGAAGCCGAACGCAATGCCCAGATACGCCTGCGGGATCGCGAAGAAACGCTTGGTGAACGGATACGAACCCGCGACGAACAGCGCCGCCACCGACAGTTCCTTGGTCAGCGTATTGAGCGGCAAGATCAGAAGAAACGACAGAAGCGCGAGCACAACCGCGAGCACGATGGCCTCCCACGCCTTGATCTTGCCCGAGGTGATGGGACGGTTCTCGGTACGCTTCACATAGCGGTCGAAATCGCGGTCCGCGTAGTCATTGATAGCGCAGCCAGCCGAGCGCATCAACACCGTGCCGAGCGCGAAAATCACCAGCAGCGACAGCGGCGGGTGCCCGTCCGACGCGATCCACAGCGCGTTGAGCGTCGGCCACAGCAGCAGCAGGCTGCCGATTGGCTTGTCCATGCGGACGAGGCGCAGATACAAAGGGAGTCGGGCGAACATGGGCGGGCGTCGTCAAGTGCGGGCAGTGACGACATTTTAAGGTATGTGCGCGAGGGAAGCCGCAGAACGCCGCCGCCGTGCGCCAGCGCGTCCCAATGCCCTTGTATATCCGGGCCACAAAAAATAAAGCCTCCCACGAATGCGATTCGGGGAGGCCCGGTACTTCAGATACGCTGACCGCTTACGCCAGCATCGCGCGCAGCATCCACGCGGTCTTTTCGTGCGTCTGCATGCGCTGCGTCAACAGGTCGGCGGTCGGTTCGTCGTTGGCCGCTTCGGTTGCCGGGAAAATCCCGCGCGCGGTACGCACCACGGCTTCCTGGCCTTCCACCAGCTGACGGATCATCTCTTCCGCTGCCGGCACGCCATCCGCCTCCGGAATCGACGACAGCTTCGCGAATTCCTTGTAGCTGCCCGGCGCATGCACGCCCAGCGCACGGATCCGCTCAGCGATCAGATCGACAGCCAGCGCCAGTTCGGTGTATTGCGTCTCGAACATGAGGTGCAGCGTGTTGAACATCGGACCCGTGACGTTCCAGTGAAAATTGTGGGTCTTCAGGTACAGCGTGTACGTGTCCGCCAGCAGATGCGACAGGCCGTCCGCGATCTTCTTGCGATCCTTGTCGCTAATGCCGATATTGATGTGTTGTACGGTTTCTTTTTTGGCCATGACGACTCCTGTAAAGAGTGATACGAAACAGCAGGCAGCGCATGGCGCGCTCACGCGCTAACCATGTATCTGCGAACGTCCGCCAGTTTATCGTACAAATGTGCAGACCCTATGCACCTCGCTCACGCTACTTTGCGTAGTTGTGGGCTTCGACCTTCCACAGATAATCATCGACTGCGCGCGAAATTTCCGTGAACAGATCGGAGGTCGACGGGTCTCCAGCATCACCTGACTCGTTGATCGCTGCTACGGTTTGCTGCCCGTATTTCGCAAGCGCCGCCGAGATTTGGCGAACGTGGTCGGTGCCATCCGTCAACTCCAGCGGATACGACTCGAGCTGCGTTTTATCGGCCACGTGTTGGACCCGGCCATCGGCCGTACCACCAAGTGCAACCAGGCGCTCGGCGCTCAGATCGGCCCACTCGATAGCGGCCGTGTGAACCTCGTCGAACAGCAGATGCAGCGCGATGAAATTCGGACCCTTCACGTTCCAGTGTGCCTGCTTAGCCTGCCGTTGCACGTCAATCGCGGTGACGAGCGACTGACCGAGCAGATCGACAGACTTGCGCCGAATCGCTTCGGCCAACGTATTGCGGGTGGAATGAAGTGACATGACAACCTCCATATAAAAAGTTCAGGAGTAAAGCTGCGTGCGCGCAACAGCGCTCCGCCAGTCAGTCCTAGTGACCCGACAGGTGTTGCAGCGCGTGCGATGCAATCAGCGCGTAACCGCTCGTCAGGATGGCAAGACCAATCAGCTTGCGCGAGAAGTTGCCGCCAAAGACAATCCGTGCGTCACGTGCGAGCCGTGCGCTGCCGATGCTTAACATATGAACCATGTCCGTTCCCCTTCGACTTCGAACTGGCAAGACGCCCATGCGCCCACCGTGACTATCGGATAAGGCCCAGGCGGTATTGACTTGACCGCCCGAGCCCGCTGCACCCACCGGCCTCATTCGCCGGCGCAGTGATACTTCGTTCGATGCTTACTTCGCTTTCTCATTGAGCGTCGCCAACCCGGCGATCACCCCTTCTGCGTACGCCGGATCGATCCGGCGGAAATGCTCAAGCTGCCGCGCAAGGATCTCCTGCGGCACGCCATTGATATGGCGCGCGATGTTGCCGAAGAAGCGTTCGCGTTGCGCCGCATCGAACAGGCGGAACAGTGCAGCCGGCTGGCTGTAGTAGTCCTCGTCCTCACGATGGTCGTAACGGTCCACGGCACCCGCAGCAAGCGGCGGTTCGGACGCGTTGCGGTCCTGCGCGAAATCGCCGAAGCGATTCGGCTCGTAGTTCGCTGTGCTACCGAGGTTCCCGTCAGTACGCATCGCGCCGTCACGATGGAACGAATGCTGACGCTGCACGCGCGACGCGTTCACCGGGATCTGGTGGTGATTGATCCCGAGCCGGTAACGCTGGGTATCGCCGTACGAAAACAGACGCCCCTGCAGCAAACGGTCCGGAGAGAAGCCGATGCCCGGCACCACGTTGGCCGGCGTGAAGGCGGCCTGCTCCACATCGGCAAAGTAGTTCTGCGCGTTGCGGTTCAGCTCGATCGTGCCGACATCGATCAGCGGATAGTCCTTGTACGGCCACACCTTGGTGATATCGAACGGGTTGTAGCGATACGTGAGCGCATCGGCTTCCGGCATCACCTGAATGCAGAAACGCCATTTCGGAAAGTTGCCGTTATCGATGTTGTCGATCAGATCGCGCTGTGCGCTTTCACGGTCTTGCGCAACGACTTGCGCCGCTTCGGCGTCGGTGTAGTTTTCGATACCCTGCATCGACTTGAAGTGGAACTTCACCCAGAAGCGCTCATCGTTCGCGTTGATGAACGAGAACGTGTGCGAACCGAAGCCGTGCATCTGACGGTAGTTCTGCGGAATACCGCGATCGCTCATCAGGATCGTCACCTGATGCAACGATTCCGGATGACGCGACCAGAAGTCCCACGCCGCCACGTTGCTGCGCATGTTTGTGTACGGATCGCGCTTTTGCGTGTGAATGAAGTCCGGAAACTTGAGCGGATCGCGGATGAAGAACACGGGCGTGTTGTTGCCAACAATGTCCCAGTTGCCCTCTTCCGTGTAGAACTTGATCGAGAAGCCGCGCACATCGCGTTCGGCGTCGGCGGCGCCGCGCTCGCCAGCTACCGTCGAAAAGCGCATGAAGAGCGGGGTTTCCTTGCCGACCTGCGCGAACACGTTCGCCTTCGTGAAGCGCGAAATGTCGTGCGTAACCTTCAGCGTGCCGAACGCGCCCGAGCCTTTCGCGTGCACACGGCGCTCAGGGATCACTTCGCGGTCGAAGTGCGCCAGCTTTTCGAGCAGCCAAACGTCTTGCAACACCACGGGGCCGCGGGCGCCGGCCGTCATCGAATTCTGGTTGTCGGCGACAGATGCGCCGGCTGCCGAGGTAAGTTTGCTTTCGGACATCGTGTATTCCTGATGAGAGTTTTTTTGTACGGCTGGAAACAGGGCTGTGGGCCGTGCGCCGTTTTTTTGCGCAGCACAGCTCGCCCGACCGGACGACGTCTTACGCACTCAGCGCGCGGTCGACCAGCAACGAGACTGCGACGGTGCGCACGCTATTCGCTGACATGGCGAAGCGGCTCGCCGGTGTGGCGCTTTGGGTGGAAACTTGCTGGGGCTGCTGCGCTTGGGGCTGCGTCATGATTTCCTCCATATCGTGTTGGTCGCGATCGGAATCGGGCGACCCATGGAGGAAACTATACCTATGCTATCGAAAAGTAATATTTGATTAATTTTATCTATTCGATAGGGGCCGACGCTATCGGCCTTTGATACGGGCAGGCCCCGGGGCACCTGATCGCGCTGGGCCTGCCTTGAAACGCTCAATTCACCGCGACGGGAAGTTCGAGTTTGCTCACACCGGCCAGATCGCAGGCGTTGATAGCGTCGCAGATTGCATCGATGGCGGGCATGCGGGTAAAGCTTTTCCGCCAGGCCAGCACCACGCGGCGATCCGGCACGGGTTCGTCAAAAGCCACGTAGCTGAGCAGGCCGGAATCGATGCCGCCTGCGTGCGGCTTCACTTCCTGCACCGACATGCGCGGCAAAACCGTAATGCCGACGCCGCTCGCCACCATATGACGGATCGTCTCGAGCGACGAGCCTTCGAAAGTCTTCTGGATGCCGTCCGCGTTCTGTGAGAAGCGCATCAGCTCGGGGCACACGCCCAGCACGTGATCGCGGAAACAATGGCCGCTGCCGAGCAGCAGCATGGTTTCCTGCTTGAGATCGTCCGGATCGATTTTCTTGCGATGCTCCCACGCATGGCCGGACGGCAGCGCGACGACGAACGGCTCGTCGTAAAGCGGGCGCAGCATCAAGCCGGTTTCGGGGAACGGCAGCGCCATGATCGCGACGTCGATCTCTCCCTGCTTGAGCAGTTCGATCAACTTGAGCGTGTAGTTCTCCTGCAGCATCAACGGCATCTGCGGAACGCGCTTGATCATCTGCTTGACGAGTGTGGGCAACAGGTACGGCCCGATCGTGTAGATAACGCCGAGGCGCAGCGGTCCGACCAGCGGATCTTTGCCCTGCTTGGCGATTTCCTTGATAGCGAGCGTCTGTTCGAGGACGCGCTGCGCCTGGGTGACGATCTGCTCGCCGATCGGCGTCACGCTCACTTCACTCGTGCCACGCTCGAAAATCTGCACATTCAGTTCGTCTTCGAGCTTCTTGATCGCTACCGACAGCGTCGGCTGGCTGACGAAACACGCCTCTGCCGCGCGGCCGAAGTGCCGCTCGCGGGCAACCGCGACGATGTATTTCAATTCAGTGAGCGTCATTGGGGACCAATCAGTGCGATGAATTCGATAGGTTTCAGTTATACACCTATGGGGCCAATTCGCCAACCTCCCCCAGCACAGGGAATGCCCGGAAACGTTACCGACCGTAACGCCGCGCTGTTCAAAACCCGCAAACGGACGCCGGCTCAGGCTTTGAGGTATTGCTCACGCGCCCCGAGCCAGCGCGCCAGGTGCTGGGTGACCACGTCCGGATACTTTTCCAGCAGATGGGCCGCCGCCTCGCGAGCGGGTTCGATCAGCCAGCCGTCCTGCTCCAGATCGGCAAAGCGCAGCATCGCCGCGCCTGACTGGCGCGCGCCGAGAAATTCACCTGGGCCACGGATTTCCAGGTCGCGGCGGGCGATCTCGAAGCCATCGGTCGTCTCGCGCATGGTCTGCAAACGGGCGCGTGCGGTGATCGACAGCGGTCCGGTGTAAAGCAGCACGCAGACGGAAGCCGCACTGCCGCGCCCAACGCGGCCGCGCAACTGGTGCAATTGCGCGAGGCCGAAGCGCTCGGCATGCTCGATCACCATCAGCGACGCATTTGGCACATCTACGCCCACTTCGATCACGGTTGTCGCGACCAGCAATTGCACTTCGTTGCGAGTGAAAGCGTCCATCACCTCGGCTTTCTCCGCCGGGGCAAGCCGGCCATGCACGAGGCCGACGTTCAGTTCCGGCAGCGCGGCGACCAGCGTTTCGTAGGTTTCGACGGCCGTCTGCAATTGCAGCGTCTCGCTTTCCTCGATCAGCGGACAGACCCAGTAGACCTGGCGTCCGGTCAGCGCCGCCTCGCGCACGCGGCCAATCACTTCTTCGCGACGCGCGTCGGAAATGAGCTTCGTCAGAATCGGGGTTCGGCCGGGCGGGAGTTCGTCGATGGTCGAGACGTCGAGGTCCGCGTAATAGGTCATGGCCAGCGTGCGCGGAATCGGCGTGGCGGACATCATCAACTGATGCGGCTGAAAATCGCGGGCGCCTTCCGCTGCGTTGCGCGCCTTGGCGCGTAACGCGAGGCGCTGCGCCACACCGAAACGGTGCTGTTCGTCGACGATCACGAGTCCAAGTCGCGCGAACTCCACCGCATCCTGAATAATCG